>NZ_LMMH01000001.1:0-615230 GCF_001422185.1 Sphingomonas sp. Leaf257 | reverse complement strand
TGCCGCGAACAGGATATCGGTGCGGTCCAGATCAACGAAGCGATCCAGCAGCTCGACAAGGTGACGCAGCAGAACGCCTCGGCGTCCGAGCAGATTTCGTCCACCTCCGAAGAACTCGCCAGCCAGGCCGAGGAGCTTCAGGAAAGCATCGCCTATTTCCGGGTCGAAGCCGGTGGCAATCGCAGCCGCGGCAAGGCGGCGGTCCGCAAGCCGCTCGCCCGTCCGGCGGCCAAGTCCGCCAAGTCGGGCAATGCGCCCCGCGCGGGCTCGGTCGCCGATCAGCAGGCCCGGGTGCGCGGCTTCGCGCTGGACCTGACCAATGGCGGCCCGGATGGCGAGGATGCCGAATTCGGGCGTGCCGCCTGAGCCAAGACGATCGGGGGCGGGCGCTGCTCCGCCCCCTGACAGCCGGGATATTCGCGAACATCCCGCCGCTTCGTAGGCCCCAGGCAGGCGAACCGTACGACGCGCTGGTCAACCCTTTAGGACAAGAACATGCTGGGTTCCTTCAATCACCTGTCGATGTCGAAAAAGCTCACCCTCTGCCTTGGCGCGATCATCGCGATCATGGTGGGGGTTGACGGCGTTATCCTGTCCAATGCCGGACAGGTGAAGGCGACGACCGAAATCAACGAACATACCTATCAGGTCATCGCCACCGCCGACGGCATCGTCTCCAGCATGGTCAATCAGGAAACCGGCTATCGCGGTTATCTCGTATCGGGGAACGAACAGTTCCTGGCGCCCTATCACAAGGGATGGACCGATTTCGCCCATGCGTGGGGCGACGTCCGAGACCTGACCAGCGACAATCCGGTGCAGCAAGGACGACTGGACGAGATCAAGCGGCTCGCCGAAAGCTGGCATAATGACGTGGCCGAAAAGGCCATTCGCCTGATGGCGCATCCCGAAACCCGCGAGGCCGGGCGCGCGCTGGAAAGCAGTGGTGCGGGCAAGCAGGCGATGGACCAGCTGCGCCAGCGGGTGGGCGAGCTGATCGCGACCGAAAAGGGTCTGCTGGCGCAGCGGCAGGCGGCGCAGCATCAGTCTTTCTCGTCCATCACGCTCGCCATCTGGATCGGCATGGCGGCCAGCGTGCTGGCCGCGATCGGCATCGGGGTGCTGATGACCCGCACGATCGCGCGGCCCATGTCGCGGCTGACCCAGGCGCTGGCGCGTCTGGCCGAACCGCTGGCGACCGAGCGCCGCGACGAGATCGGGCGGATGCAGGGCAGTGTCGGCGCGGTCGAAGGCGCGTTCGACCAGATTTCGACCGTGCTGACCGCCGTGTCGAAGGGCGATACCGGCGTCGGCATGAACCAGCGCTTCGGCGGCCTGACCGATCAGCTGTCCGCCAATCTGGACGCGCTGCGCACCAGCTTCGAGGGCATGGCGAAGATCGCCGAGGAGATTGCGGGCGGCAATCTGAACGTCCAGCCCCAGGCATTGTCGGACAAGAACAAGCTGGGCCAGGCGCTGGTGTCGATGGTCGATCGCCTGCGCGGCGTCGTCGGCGATGCGACCCAGGCGGCGCATAATGTGGCCAGCGGCAGCCACGAACTGTCCTCCTCGTCGGAACAGGTGAGCCAGGGCGCCACCGAACAGGCGGCAGCGGCCGAGGAAGCCTCCGCCGCGATGGAGGAGATGGCGGCAAACATCAAACAGAATGCCGACAATGCGACGCAGACCGAGAAGATCGCGCGCCAGTCCTCGCAGGACGCGGAGAATAGCGGCGTGGCGGTGCAGAAGGCGGTGATCGCGATGCGGACCATCGCCGAAAAGATCGGCATCGTGCAGGAAATCGCGCGCCAGACCGACCTGTTGGCCCTGAACGCCGCCGTCGAGGCGGCGCGGGCCGGGGAACATGGTCGCGGCTTTGCGGTGGTGGCCGCCGAGGTGCGCAAGCTGGCCGAGCGCAGCCAGACGGCGGCGGCGGAGATCAGCGGCATGTCGTCGGACACGGTCGATGCCGCGACCCAGGCGGGCGAGATGCTGACCAAGCTGGTCCCCGACATCCGCCGCACCGCCGAACTGGTCGCCGAGATCAGCGCCGCCTGCCGCGAGCAGGACATCGGCGCGGTCCAGATCAACGAGGCGATTCAACAGCTCGACAAGGTGACGCAGCAGAACGCCACCGCCTCCGAGCAGATTTCGTCCACCTCCGAAGAACTGGCCAGCCAGGCGACGGAGCTTCAGGAGAGCATCGCCTATTTCCAGATCGATGGCGTGGGACGTGCCGTCATCCGGCATACGGCCAGCCGTCCGGCCCAGGCCAGATCGAAGCAGGCTGCGCGCCGCACCGGTTCGATCGCCGACCAGCAGGCCCGCGCGCATGGCTTCGCGCTCGACCTGAGCAATGGCGGCCCGGACGGCGAAGACGCCGCGTTCGGACGCGCGGCATGAGCGGCGCGGCCGATATCCAGGTCGTGGTCTTCGGACTGGGCGATGAAGAATTCGCGCTGCCCGTCACCACGGTCCGTGAAATCCTCGACCACCGCACCGCATACCGGGTGCCGCACGCCCCCGACTGGCTCCTGGGGCTGACCGATGTGCGTGGCGATTCCGTGCCGATGGTCGACCTGCGGGTTCGTTTGGGGATGCCCCCGGTCGAACCGACGCTGACCACACGGATTCTGGTCGTCGATGTGGCGGGCGCGCAGGGCCAGCCGCTGGCGCTGGGCATGGTCGTCGACCGGGTGCTCGATGTTTCGACCTTCGCGGCCGAATCGGTCGAGGGCGCGCCCGATCTGGGCGGTCGCTGGCGATCCGAGCAGATCGAGGCAATCCTGCGGCGGGGGGCGGGCTTCGTCGCGCTGCTCGACCCGGTGCGCCTGTTCGGCGCGGCCGACCTCGACGTCACCCGTGCGGCTGCGATTGCCGCCTGATTCAGGCTCTCAGCATAGAATAGGAGAGAAGACTATCATGCGTTTCCATGCTTCGTTGAAAGACACCTCGCATGTTGACGTCGCCACGACGGAGATCGGCCGGCTCCAGCGGGCCTTTGCCCAGGGGCGGGTTGGCGAGCGGGCCGACCTGTCGGGTGCGACCGGCAAGGCGCGCGAGATGCTCGTCGCGGTCAACGAACTGCTCGAAACCGCCGCCATCCCTGCCACCGCCTTCAACCGGCGGCTGGCGCATGTCGCCGCCGAGCATGAGCGCGGTGACATCGACGTGGTGCTGCCGGTCGAGGAGTTTTCCGGCGACCTGGCCGTTGCGGCGCGGACCGTCAACGAACTGGTCGCCAGCCATATCGCGGTCAAGAAACAGGCGATGGCCTGTGTGGCCGCGCTGGCGCAGGGCGATTTCGAGGCGCCGCTGGCGCGACTGCCGGGCAAGAAGGCCTTCATCAACGACACGATCGAGCAGCTTCGCGGCAATCTGAAGGGCCTGATCGCCCAGATGAACACCATGTCGGCCGAACATGATCGCGGCGACATCGACGTGTTCGTGCCGGTCGACAAGTTCCAGGGCGATTTCGGCGTCATGGCCCGCCGCCTGAACGAGATGGTCGCCAACCACATCGCCGCCAAGAAGATGGCGATGGCCTGCATCAAGCAGTTCGGCGAGGGCGATTTCAATGCGCCGATGCAGCAGCTGCCCGGCAAGAAGGCGTTCATCAACGACACGATCGAATTGCTGCGCGCCAATTTCCAGGCGATCATCGGCGAGATCCAGCGCCTGATCGCGGCCTCGACGGCGGGCAAGCTGAGCGAGCGTGGCGACGCGACCCGCTTCCCCGGCGACTTTGCCGGGCTGGTGAGCGGGATCAACGGGATGCTCGACGCGATCCTGCTGCCGATCGGCGAGGGCAATCGCGTGCTGAACCTGGTCAGCACCGGCTCGCTGCTCGAACGCGTGGAGATCGAGTGCGAGGGCGATCATCGCCGGATGAAGGATGCGATCAACAATCTGGTCGACAACCTCACCCAGTTCGCGAGCAATGTCGCGGGGGCGGCCGATCAGGTCGCCAGCGGCAGCCAGCAACTGTCGTCCTCGTCCGAACAGGTGTCGGAAGGCGCGACCGAACAGGCCGCCGCCGCCGAGGAAGCCTCTGCCTCGATGGAGCAGATGGCCGCCAACATCAAACAGAATGCCGACAATGCGACGCAGACCGAGGGAAGCCTCTGCCTCGATGGAGCAGATGGCCGCCAACATCAAACAGAATGCCGACAATGCGACGCAGACCGAGAAGATCGCGCGCCAGTCGTCGCAGGATGCCGAACAGAGCGGTGCCGCCGTGCAGAAAGCCGTGACCGCGATGCGCACCATCGCGGAGAAGATCGGCATCGTGCAGGAAATCGCGCGCCAGACCGACCTGCTGGCGCTGAACGCCGCCGTCGAGGCGGCGCGCGCGGGCGAGCATGGTCGCGGCTTCGCGGTCGTGGCGGCCGAAGTCCGCAAGCTGGCCGAGCGCAGCCAGACGGCGGCGGCGGAGATCAGCGGCATGTCGTCGGACACCGTGTCGGCCGCCACCCAGGCGGGCGAGATGCTGACCAAGCTGGTGCCCGACATCCGCCGCACCGCCGAACTGGTCGCCGAGATCAGCGCGGCATGTCGCGAACAGGATATCGGCGCGGTCCAGATCAACGAGGCGATCCAGCAGCTCGACAAGGTGACGCAGCAGAACGCCTCGGCCTCCGAGCAGATTTCCTCGACCTCGGGGGAACTCGCCAGCCAAGCCGAGGAGCTTCAGCACAGCATCGCCTTTTTCCAGGTCGCCGAAAACGCACGACCGGCGGTGCGCAAGCCTGTCATCCGCCAGTCGGTCGCCAGGACGCGCAAGGCTGCGGTGCAGGCGGGTTCGATCGGGCATCAGCAGGCGCGGGTGCGCGGCTTCGCCCTCGACCTGAACGAGGGTGGGCCGGACGGGGAAGATGCCGAGTTCGGCCACGCGGCATGACCCGTGCGTGGTGCTTGCGAAGTGCCGGGGGGCCTTCGCCAGCGCCACGGTCATGACGCCGATATCATCGTCCTGAACCAATAATTCATCAATTTCTGCCTATGATCCGCTCAGTTTCGGCGGGTGGTTTCATAGCATCCGAAGTGTCGGGTTTCATAGCGGGGTGGCATATGCGAGTTACGATCAAGGCCAAGCTGGCAGGTACATTTGCGATTGTCTTGTTACTTCTGGCGGTTGTCGTCGGAGTCGGGGTTTCGAAGGTCAACGCGTTGAATGTGATGATCGCGCAAATCATCGACGGACCGGCCCAGCGTATCAAGCTGTCGTTGACCGCCGATGGCGATATCGGTCGCGCCATCCGCGCCGAAAAGAACATGATGCTGACGGAAGATGTTGCGCAAAAGCGCAACTTCGACGGCGGCTTCGCCCAATATGACGCCAAGGTTCTGGAAAGCCTGAACAGTGGCCTGAAGATCGCCACCGAACAGGGGCGGCCGGTCTGGACCAAAGCGCTGGAGGAATGGCGCGCGTACAAGACGATCAGCGACCGTGCGCGCTCGCTGGCGATGCAGAACCACAATGCCGAGGCATCGACCGTTTCGATGACCGAGGGTCGCGTCGTGGCCGTGCGCCTCACCGACACGCTGACCAAGCTGGCGGAGATCACGCAGGGGCAGATGGTCAAGGCCAAGGCCGACTCCGCCATCCTCTATGAGTCGGCACGAACCACGCTGATGGCGACGGCGATCGTCGCGTTCCTGATCGCGATCGGCGGCGCCCTGTGGGTCGCGTTGCTGGTGTCCAAGGGGCTGCGCAAGATCGGCGAAGCCGTGTCCGCCGTCGCCGATGGCGACCTGAGCAACGAGGTGGACGTTGCCAGCAATGACGAGATCAAGGACCTGGTCGACACCGTCAACCGGATGACCGTCCGCCTGCGCGAAACGATCGGCCAGACCACCCAGGCGGCTCACAATGTCGCGGCGGGCAGCCAGCAGCTGTCGTCCTCGTCGGAACAGGTGAGCCAGGGCGCGACCGAACAGGCCGCCGCYGCCGAGGAAGCCTCTGCCTCGATGGAGCAGATGGCCGCCAACATCAAACAGAATGCCGACAATGCGACGCAGACCGAGGGAAGCCTCTGCCTCGATGGAGCAGATGGCCGCCAACATCAAACAGAATGCCGACAATGCGACGCAGACCGAGAAGATCGCGCGCCAGTCGTCGCAGGACGCCGAACAGAGCGGTGCCGCCGTGCAGAAGGCCGTGGTCGCCATGCGCACCATCGCCGAAAAGATCGGCATCGTGCAGGAAATCGCGCGCCAGACCGACCTGCTGGCGCTGAATGCGGCGGTCGAGGCGGCCCGTGCGGGCGAACATGGGCGCGGCTTTGCGGTGGTGGCCGCCGANGGAAATCGCGCGCCAGACCGACCTGCTGGCGCTGAATGCGGCGGTCGAGGCGGCCCGTGCGGGCGAACATGGGCGCGGCTTTGCGGTGGTGGCCGCCGAGGTCCGCAAGCTGGCCGAGCGCAGCCAGTCGGCGGCGGCGGAGATCAGCGGCATGTCGTCGGATACCGTCGGTGCCGCGACCCAGGCGGGCGAGATGCTCATCAAGCTGGTGCCCGACATCCGCCGTACCGCCGAGCTGGTCGCCGAGATCAGTGCGGCCTGCCGCGAACAGGATATCGGTGCGGTCCAGATCAACGAAGCGATCCAGCAGCTCGACAAGGTGACGCAGCAGAACGCCTCGGCGTCCGAGCAGATTTCNCAAGGCGATGCTGGAAGACATCGCCATCCTGCGCCGTACCGCCGAGCTGGTCGCCGAGATCAGTGCGGCCTGCCGCGAACAGGATATCGGTGCGGTCCAGATCAACGAAGCGATCCAGCAGCTCGACAAGGTGACGCAGCAGAACGCCTCGGCGTCCGAGCAGATTTCSTCSACCTCCGAAGAACTCGCCAGCCAGGCCGAGGAGCTTCAGGAAAGCATCGCCTATTTCCGGGTCGACGGACAGGGTGCGCAGATCCGCTCGGTGCGCCGCGTCGCGCCGCGCCCCACCAAGGCCAAGCCCAAGGCCGCTCCGGCACGCAGCGGCTCGGTCGCCGATCAGCAGGCCCGGGTGCGCGGTTTCGCGCTGGACCTGACCAATGGCGGCCCCGACGGCGAAGACGCCGCGTTCGGACGCGCGGCATGAGCGGGGCATCCGACATCCAGGTCGTGGTCTTCGGGCTGGGCGACGAAGAATTCGCACTGCCGGTGACGACGGTCCGCGAAATCCTGGACCACCGTAACGCCTATCGGGTGCCCCATGCACCCGACTGGTTCCTGGGCCTGACCGATGTGCGCGGCGACTCCGTGCCGATGGTCGACCTGCGGGTTCGCCTGGGCATGCCCCCGGTCGATCCGACGCTGACCACTCGCGTTCTGGTGGTCGACGTGGCGGGGGGCGAGGGCAAGCCGCTGGCGCTGGGGATGGTCGTCGACCGGGTACTCGACGTCGCGACCTTCCCGGCCGAATCGGTCGAGAGCGCGCCAGACCTGGGCGGTCGCTGGCGATCCGAGCAGATCAAGGCGATCCTGCGGCGAGGTGCGGGCTTCGTCGCACTGCTCGACCCGGCGCGCCTGTTCGGCGCGGACGGTGCCGAGGCCGCCCTGGCCGATCTCGGCATGGCGGCGTGATCCCATTGCTTTTCGGCCGCCCGGCGCGGCGGCCGACCCCTTCCTCTCGCTTCCGACAGGAGCCGTTCCTTTGAGCAGTCTGGCCCGCGCGGCATCGGCATCGCCCGACGCGCTACAGCGTCGCGATTTCGATCGCATCTCCGCCTATGTCTACAAGGAGTGCGGGATTCGCCTGCCGCCCGCCAAGATGACGATGATCGAGGGGCGCCTGCGCCGCCGCGTGCGCGCGACGGGGCTGAGCAGCCTGGGCGATTATTGCGCCTGGGTGTTCCAGGCCGATCATCTGGAGGGCGAGCGCGAGCATCTGCTGAACGCGGTCACGACCAACAAGACCGACTTCTTCCGCGAACCCAAGCATTTCGACTATCTGATGGGCACGGTCATGCCGCGCCTGCGCGACGAGGGGCAGCGCCGGGTCCGCGTGTGGAGCTCGGCCTGCTCGACCGGTGCGGAGCCCTATACGCTGGCGATGCTGCTCGACGCCTTTGCCGCCGACAGGGGCGGCCCCGACTTCGGTATCCTGGCGACCGATCTGGACAGCGAGGTGCTGCGCACCGCGCGTCGGGGCATCTATGCGGCCGCGATGCTCGATCCGGTGCCGGCGAGCTTGCGCAAACGCTATGTCATGAGCGCCAGCGATCCCAAGCGCGACGAGATGCGCATCGTGCCCGCGCTGCGTTCGTCGATCGGCTTTGCCCAGATGAACCTGATGGACGAGCGCTATCCGGTGGGTGATCCGATGGACATCATCTTCTGTCGCAACGTCCTGATCTATTTCGACAAGCCGACCCAGGAAAAGGTCGTGCGCCGTCTGGCCGAATGCCTGCGCCCCGGCGGCTGGATGTTCCTGGGCCATTCCGAGTCGATCACGGGTTTCGACCTTCCCCTGAAGACGGTGTCCAACACCGTGTTCCAACGGATCTGACGGCCATGAGCAAAGTCCGCGTGCTGGTGATCGACGACAGCGCCAGCGTCCGTCAGGCGATGACCGCGATCCTGTCCGCCGATCCCGATATCCAGGTGATCGCCGCCGCCGCCGATCCCTTCGCCGCCGCGCGCTATATCCATGAGGAGGTGCCCGACGTCATCACGCTGGACGTCGAGATGCCGCGCATGGACGGCATCACCTTCCTGCGCAAGCTGATGGCGCAGCGCCCGCTGCCGGTGGTGATGTGCTCCTCGCTGGTCGAGGAAGGTTCGGAAACGCTGCTTCAGGCGCTGGAGGCAGGGGCGGTCGACGTCATCCTGAAGCCGCGCGTGGGGGTCGCCGATCACCTGAACGAAGCGCATATGATGATCCGCGAGACGGTGAAGGGCGCGGCCAAGGCGCGGCTCGGCGCACGGCGCTCCCAGGTCAAGCTGAACCCGGCGCAGAAACTGACGGCCGATGCCGTCCTGCCGCCGCCGACCGGCCGCGCGATGAGCCGCACGACCGAGATGGTGGTGTGCATCGGCGCCTCGACCGGCGGCACGGAGGCGCTGCGCGAGGTGCTGGAGGCGCTGCCCGCCAATTCGCCGGGCATCGTCATCGTCCAGCATATGCCGGAGAGCTTCACCCGCGCCTTTGCCAAGCGGCTCGACGGGCTGTGCCAGGTCGACGTCAAGGAGGCCGAGGACGGCGACACGGTGATGCGCGGCCGCGTGCTGATCGCCCCAGGCGGCCTGCGCCACACCATGCTGGAGCGGCAGGGCGCGCGCTATGTCGTGTCGGTGCGCGAGGGGCCGCTGGTCTCGCGCCATCGCCCCTCGGTCGATGTGCTGTTCCGTTCGGCGGCGCGCAACGCGGGCTCCAACGCGGTCGGCATCATCCTAACCGGCATGGGCGACGACGGCGCGCGCGGCCTGCTGGAGATGAAGCAGGCGGGCGCCCGCACCTTTGCGCAGGACGAGGCGACCTCGGTCGTGTTCGGCATGCCCAAGGAAGCGATCGCGCGCGGCGCCCATGACAAGATCATCCCGCTGGGCAGTGTCGCACGCGAACTGCTCCACGCCACGGCACGCTAAGAAGGAACGACACATGTTTGTGGCACGGATCGATACCGACAATGCGGCTCCGCTGGCCGGCGACCTGCCGACCTCGCCCGCCATTTCCTTCGCGACACTGGCGGAGCAGGTGCAGGACCGGATGGGCGGCCTGGAGGATGCCTTTCGCGAAACCGGCGAGACGCTGGCCACCGCGATCGGCACGATCGACGGCATGGCGGACGGGCTGACGACCATTCGCCAGGCCCTGTCGCACGACACCGCCGGAGTGGCGGTCTCCCGGCTGCGCGACGTCGCCTATCGCCTGATCACCCTGCCGATCATCCAGAAGCGGCGCGCGATCGAGGTCGAGACGCTGACCGGCCGCACCCGCGAGCTTCGCGGCCTGTTGAACGAGGTCAGCACCATCCTGAAGCTGCTCGGCATCTATGGGATGAACATCAAGATCGCCTCGTCGGGCGAGGCGGCGTTCTTCAACTTCGTCGTCGGCATGGACGAGAAGCTGACCACCGGCCGCCAGGAACTGCGCCAGATCGAGCGCCAGCTTGACCAGTTCGGCCGGGTGGTGGGCGACGTGCAGCAGGCCGACCGCCTGCTCGCCACCGAATGCGACCGCGCCGGGGCCGCCGTGCCCGCCGAACTGACCGCCAATGCCAATGCGCTGCAGGATCATATCGAATCGGTGATGCGCATGACCGACGAGGTCGGCGGCATCGTGCGCACCGTACAGGGCGAGGTCGCGCGCATCCTGGGCGCGATCCAGATCGGCGACAGCGTGCGCCAGCGCGCCGAACATGCCATCGCCATGCTGCGCCGGGTCGCGATGGACGATGCGCAGGGCGGCATGCCGGAAGGGGCCAAGGCGCATATGGCCCGGCTGATCTCCGCTCAGCTGAACGCGATGGCGGACGAGTTCGGGCGGGAGATCGCCTCGATCGTCACCTCGCTGGAACGGCTGGCGCCGCTGGCGGATCACTTGCGCGAGCTGCTGGGGTCGCAGGGCGGCGCGGACGGACAGCTGCTGTTCCGGCTGGAACATGGCATCTCCTCGCTGGGCAATGTCACCGACCAGCTGTGCGACGCCGATGGCCATCTGGCCGAGCTGACCGGCTTTGTCAGCCGCACGCTGGCCGACCTGACCGACGGACTGAGCCGCATCCGCCACATCGCCGTGAATGTGCAGGATATCTCGACCAACACCCAGCTGCTGTGCCGTCGCCACGGCACGCTGGGCCGCGCGGTGGCCGTGATCGCCAAGGAAGTCGCCCCCTGCGCCAGCCGCCTCGACCAGTTGAGCGTGGCGGTCGGTTCGCTGATCGGCGTGCTCAGCGGGATCGATCTGGTCCAGCAGGACAACACGCACAGCGAGAATGGCGACACGCGCGGCGCGCTTCAGGAAGCGCTGGCGGTCGTGCGGCGCGCCTGCGAAAGCTCGGCAGGGGCCATGGTCAAGGGTGGCGGGGATGCCGAGCGGATCGTCGCCTCGCTCCAGGCGAGCGCCGGGGATCTGGGCGAGCAGCATGATTTCGTGGGGACGCTGTGCACCGTCGCTCTGGAGCTGACCCGCTACGCCGATCGGGTCGCGCCCGAAACCCCGAACGGCACCGAAATGACGGCGGCGGACGAGGCCGTGCTGGCGGACATGCTGCCCTGGGCGGCAAGCCTCTATACGATGGCGTCCGAACGTCTGATCCATGCGGCCTATCTGCTGCCCGGCATGGAGCCGGTCGCGACGGTGACGGCGGCGGTGACGTTCGACGATGATGATGACGGGCTGTTCTGATCCCGATTGCACGGCGCTTTAGCCGCCTTGCACGAAGTTCATCCCCGGGGTGCGAAGCCATTCGCACCCCGGATCGTTTCGCTCTTGCAGCATGACGGGCACCGGCCCCGTCCACAGCAAGGGAAAGACGAACCATGGCCGAGACGATCGCCGATCTTTTGAACCGCACGCTGGTCGAGGCGGGCGTCGAGCGGATATGGGGCGTGACGGGCGACAGCCTGAACGCGTTCAACGACTCGCTCCGCAAGTCGGGCAAGATCCAATGGATGCATGTCCGCAACGAGGAAGCGGGCGCTTTTGCGGCGGGGGCGGAAGCGGCGGCGACCGACAGGCTGGCGGTCTGTGCGGGCAGCTGCGGGCCGGGCAATCTCCATCTGATCAACGGGCTGTTCGACTGCCACCGCAACCATGTGCCGGTGCTGGCGATCGCGGCGCATATCCCGTCGAGCGAGATCGGCCTGAACTATTTCCAGGAAACGCATCCCACCGAGCTGTTCCGCGAATGCAGCCATTTCTGCGAGATGGTGCAGGACCCGCGCCAGATGCCCGAACTGCTCCACCGCGCGATCCGCACCGCCATCGGCAAGAGGGGCGTGGCGGTGCTGGTCATCCCCGGCGATGTCGCGCTGAAGCCCGCGCCCGAGACGCGCAGCGTCGCCTTTCCGCCGCTGGCCACGCCGCGCCTCGTGCCGCCGCAGGCGGAACTGGGCAAGATCGCCGACCTGCTCAACGGGTCGAAGGCGGTGACGCTGCTGTGCGGCGCGGGCACGGCGGGGGCCCATGCCGAGGTCGTGGCGCTGGCCGAAGCGCTGAAGGCCCCGATCGTCCATGCATACCGGGGCAAGGAATGGATCGAATACGACAATCCCTATGATGTCGGCATGACCGGGCTGATCGGCTTTTCGTCGGGCTATCACGCGATGATGGAGTGCGACACGCTGCTGATGCTGGGCACCGACTTCCCCTATCGCAACTTCTATCCCGAAAAGGCGAAGGTGGTGCAGGTCGATCGCGACCCGGGCGCATTGGGGCGGCGGGTGCCGCTGGACCTGGGCGTGGTGGGCGACGTCGCCGAGGTGGCGCGCGGCTTGATCCCGCTGATCGCGGGCGAGCGCGACGGGCGTTTCCTGGACAAGGCACGCGCGCATTACCGCGACGCGCGCAAGGGGCTGGACGACCTCGCCACCCCGCGAGACGGCGACAAGCCGCTGCATCCGCAATTCGTCGCGCGCACCATCGACCGGCTCGCCGATGAGGATGCCGTCTTTACCGCCGATGTCGGCACGCCCGCCGTCTGGGCGGCGCGCTATCTGACGATGAACGGTCGGCGTCGGATCATCGGCTCGTTCAACCATGGCTCGATGGCCAATGCCCTGCCGCAGGCGTTGGGCGTGCAGGGGGCCTATCCGGGGCGGCAGGTCGTGTCGATGTCCGGGGACGGCGGCCTGACCATGTTGATGGGCGACATGCTGACCGCCGTGCAGATGAAGCTGCCGGTCAAGATCGTCGTCTTCAACAATTCGACGCTCGGCTTCGTCGCGCTGGAGCAGAAGGCGGCGGGCTATGTCGACGACAATGTGTCGCTCCAGAACCCGGACTTCGGCGCGATCGCGCGCGAGATGGGCTATTTCGGGGTGCGCGTCACCCGTTCTGACGCGCTGGAGGGCGCGTTGCGCGAGGCGTTCGCGCATGACGGCTCGGCACTGGTCGATGTCGTGACCGAAACGCAGGAACTGATCATGCCGCCCAAGATCCAGGCCGAGCAGATCAAGGGGTTCAGCCTCTATGCCGCGCGCGCGGTCCTGAGCGGGCGTGGCGACGAGGTGCTGGAACTGGCGCGGGCCAATCTCTTCCGGTGACTCCGCCGCCGCTCCTGCGCGACTGGGTGACGGCGCATGTCTCGCGCGAGGAGACGGTGCGCACCATCGCCTTCGTCGCGCGCTGTACCGGCGCGGCGGTGCTGGCGCTCAGCATCGCCGACCGGCTGCATCTCGACCATCCGGTCTGGGCGAGCGTCTCCGCGCTCGTCGTCTCGCAGGACCGGCTGGGCGACACGCATCGCTCGCTCACCTGGCGGATCGTCGCGACGCTGATCGGGGTGGCGGTGGCGCTGCTCGTCGCCTTTGCCATGCCCGATGCCGGGGCGGTCGCGATGCTGGCGGTGGCGGTCGGCGTCACCGCCGCCATTGCGCGGATTCGCACCGAATTGCGGGTGTGCATGTGGACCTCGGTCATCGTCCTGCTGACCGTGCCGCCGGGGGGCACGATCCTGACCGCCGCGTTGGCGCGGGCGCAGGAAGTCATGCTGGGTGTCGCGATCGGGGCGATCCTGCACTGGGGCTTCGAGCGATTGCTGTTCCGCCGAACCGGCTGAACCAGGCCTAACCTGTCGGACAAATAAACCAGATCGATCAGCCTCCAATATCGCCTTTTGCGTGCACATACGAAAACATTTGCGGATTCGCGTGGCGCAACGCACACTGGCGAAAAATATGATTAGTCGGAGAAGATCGGTGCCTACATGCTGTCCCGCCCCGTCGCGGCGTCAAGTCCTTGCCACGGCCAGCACGGCTGCGTTGGCGACAGGATGGGGGGCGGTGATGCCCGCTTCGGCGTGGGCGCAGAATGGCCTCAAGCCGATGGCATCCATGGCGGCCCCCATGCCTGCTAACTCGGTGCAGTCCTTCGACATGGCCGACGTCACGCTGGCGGACAGTCCCTTCCTCCATGCGCAGAAGATGACCGAGGCGTATCTGATGCGCCTGCAGCCCGACCGATTGCTCGCGAATTTCCGCACCAATGCCGGATTGAAGCCCAAGGCGCCGGTCTATGGCGGCTGGGAGTCGGAGGCGCAGTGGGCCGACATCAACTGCCATGGCCACACGCTGGGCCATTATCTCTCGGCCTGTGCGCTGGCGTACCGTGCGACCAAGGACAAGCGCTACCGGCAGCGCATCGACTATATCGCGAACGAACTGGCCGCGTGCCAGCAGGCGGCGGGCACCGGCCTGGTCTGTGCCTTTCCGAAGGGGCTTGCGCTGGTCGCGGCGCATCTGCGTGGCGAGCCGATCACCGGTGTGCCCTGGTACACGCTGCACAAGGTCTATGCGGGCCTGCGCGATGCGGTGCAGCTGGCGGGGAGCGAGGCGGCGCGGCCGGTGCTGATCCGGCTGGCCGATTGGGGTGTCGTCGCCACCAAGCCGCTGTCGGATGCCCAGTTCGAGACGATGCTGGAGACCGAATATGGCGGCATGAACGAGGTGTATGCCGATCTGTATTTCATGACCGGCAACGAGGACTATCGCCGCCTCGCCGAACGCTTCTCGCAAAAGGCGGTGATGAAGCCGCTGGGTCAGGGCCGCGACTATCTCGACGGGATGCACGCCAACACCCAGATCCCGAAGATCATCGGTTTCCAGCGCGTCTATGAGGCGAATGGCGATGATGCCTATCACAACGCCGCCGCCTTTTTCTGGCGGACGGTCGCACATACCCGCGCCTTTGCCACCGGCGGGCATGGCGATGGCGAGCATTTCTTCGCCATGGCGGACTTCGACAAGCATGTCTTCTCGGCCAAGGGATCGGAGACATGCTGCCAGCACAATATGCTGAAGCTGACCCGCGCGCTGTTCCTGCGCGACCCGCAGGCGGAATATGCCGATTATTACGAGCGGACGCTCTACAATGGCATCCTCGCCTCGCAGGACCCGGACTCGGGCATGGCGACCTATTTCCAGGGTGCGCGGCCGGGCTACATGAAGCTGTACCACACCCCCGAGGACAGCTTCTGGTGCTGCACCGGTACGGGCATGGAAAATCATGTGAAGTATCGCGACTCGATCTACTTCCATGACGACCGTGCGCTATACGTGAACCTGTTCATCCCCTCGACCGTGACCTGGGCCGACAAGGGGGCGTCGCTGACCCAGGCGACGAACTTCCCCGAGGCGGGCAATACCCAGTTCCGCTGGAAACTGCGCCAGCCGACCGAACTGACCCTGAAGCTGCGCCACCCGAAATGGAGCCGCACCGCGACCCTGCTGGTCAACGGCGCGGAAGCGCAGCGCTCCGACAAGCCGGGAAGCTATGCGGAACTGACCCGGACCTGGAAGACCGGCGACACGGTCGAATGGCGTATGGTCATGGAACCCGCCGTCGAGAGCGCCCCCGCCGCGCCGGAGATCGTCGCCTTCACCTATGGCCCGCTGGTGCTGGCCGGTGCGCTGGGCCGCGAGGGGCTGGCGCCGGGGGCTGACATCATCGTCAGCGAGCGGAAGTACGGCGAGTATAACGACACGCCGTTCCAGGCCCCGACGCTATCGGGTGAGCCCGATGCCCTGGCGAAGACGATCAGCGCGACCGGCAAGCCGCTGGAGTTCACCATCCCGGCGGCGGACGGCCAGAAGGTGCGGCTGGTCCCGTACCATCGCATCGCGCATGAACGGTATGCGACGTACTGGAAGCTGGCCTGATTGCGGACTAGGACCACCCCGGCGAAGGCCGGAGTGCAGTTCTCCTTTTGCCAAGGTTGATTCCGGAAGATTTGTTCGCGCGGAGGCGCGGAGGACGCAGAGAGGGTGTCCGATTGGCCGCGGCACGGCTCCATCAACATGTGATGGAGAGAGGCATGGAGCAGGATGACAACACGCTGAGCCAATATGAGCCCCTCCCCTTCAGGGGAGAGGCCATTTCAGGTCATCAGGGTCGAGAGCGGCCACGGACGAGACACCTCCGCGTTCTCCGCGCCTCCGCGCGAACAAAATCTCTCGGCGCATCGGCACGCCACCGCACGCATGGCATCTGAACCCCAGTCTTCGCTAGGGTGGGGCTATCGAGTGATGTCGGAAAATGGTGGGCGATGACGGGCTCGAACCGCCGACATTCTCGGTGTAAACGAGACGCTCTACCAACTGAGCTAATCGCCCCCTCTCGGGAAGCCCTGCCTAATGCCGATGCGCTTGGCGTCTGGCAAGCCGCTTTTGTGCGTCAAACCCATCTGGTTCGTTTGTTGGATACAAACCCGACTGCCATCGGTACATAACAGGAACATCGAGGGGCGGATGCGATCGGGGGAGCGGTCGGGTTCGCACTCGGTGTTTCGGGGGGAGTGGGGATGGCCGGAACGGGGGAGGGCGCGCGGTGGACGCTGGCGCGGCGACGGCAATTCCTGGCGGCGCTGGCGGTCAGCGCCGATGCGGGGGCGGCGGCACGCGCGGTGGGAGAGACGCTGCGGGCTGCACGCACCTTGCGGGCGCGCGACCGGGCCTTTGGCGAGGCCTGGGACGAAGCGATCGGCGCAGCGCATGCGCTGGTCGAGGAAGGGCTGCTGCGCCGGATGCTGACCCTGTTGGCGGCCGAGGACGGGGAGGAGGGCGGAGAGGCCGGTGCGGGGACCACCGGTCTCTCCATCATCCCGCCGCTCAGCGCCACCGAGGTGCAATTCTATCTGAAGCTGCTCGCCCGCCGCGATGCGCTGGCCAAGGCCGGTGACGGCGCGAGCGAAGCGGCACGGGCCGACGCGGCGGAAACCGATGCGGCGCTGGAACGCGCGCTCGATGGGCTGGCGCGGCGGCGGTTGAAGGGGATGGCGTGATGGCGGGACAGGATGCGGCGACGCGGCTCGCCACGCTGGCGATGCTGGAGCCGGGTGCGCGCGAACAGGCGCTGGCCGCGCTGAGCCCTGCGCAGAAGCGCGAACTGGTCGAGCGATGGGAATTATGGGCGCATGACGGACAGGTGGCGCCGCCGGGCGACTGGCGGGTGTGGCTGATCCGCGCCGGGCGTGGTTTCGGCAAGACGCGTGCGGGGGCGGAGTGGGTGAGTGCGCTCGCCCGCGAGCAACCGGGCGCGCGGATCGCGCTGATGGGCGCGACCTTGCGCGATGTCGAGCGCGTGATGGTGCGCGGCGAAAGCGGACTGCTGGCGGTGGCGCGCAAGGGCGAGACGCCGAAGTGGATCGGCAGTCTGGGGCAGGTGCATTTCGCATCCGGCGCGATCGGCTTCGCCTATTCGGCCGCCGCGCCCGAGGCGCTGCGCGGGCCGCAGCATCATGCCGCCTGGTGCGACGAATTGGGCAAGTGGAAGGGGGAGGCCGGATGGGACAATCTGATGATGACGCTCCGGCTGGGCGAGCGGCCGCGCGTGCTGGTCACGACCACGCCGCGCGCGACGCCCTTGATGCGCAAGGTCATGGCGCTGCCCGATTGCGTCGAGACGATCGGGCGGACCAGCGACAATGCGCATCTGCCCGACAGTTTTCAGGACGCGATGCTGGCGCAATATGGCGACACGCGGCTGGGGCGACAGGAGCTGGACGGCGAGATGGTCGACGACCGCGAGGGGGCCTTGTGGACCCGCATGCTCCTCGACCGGCAGCGGGCCAAGACGGTGCCCGCGCTCGATCGGGTCGTGGTCGGCGTCGATCCGCCCGCGACCAGCAGCGGCGATGCCTGCGGGATCGTGGCGGTCGGGCTGGGGCGCGACGGCCATGGCTATGTGCTGGAGGATGCCAGCGAGGCCGGGCTTTCGCCGGAGGGCTGGGCCGCGCGGGTGGCGGGCTGTGCCAGGCGCAACCGCGCGGACCGGGTGGTGGCCGAGCGCAACCAGGGCGGCGACATGGTGGAAAGCGTGCTGCGGCTCGCCGATCCGACCCTGCCGGTGCATCTGGTCTATGCCTCGATCGGAAAGGCGGCGCGGGCGGAGCCGGTGTCGTTCCTCTATGCGCAAGGTAGGGTGTGGCATTTGCGAGGCTTCCCGGCGCTGGAGGACGAGCTGTGCGGGCTGGGGGTGGCGGGGGCCTATGACGGGCCGGGCCGCTCGCCGGACCGGGCGGATGCGCTGGTCTGGGCACTGACCGAGCTGATGCTGTCGGGGCGGGGGGCGCCGGGGATACGGAATTTATGAGGGCATCCTTTCCTCCCCTGGAAGGGGAGGTGGCAGGCCGCAGGCCTGACGGAGGGGTGTCACTGCTCGTGGAGGCGGTGTTCCCTCGCAACCGGTGACACCCCTCCACCAGCTTCGCTGGTCCCCCTCCCCTTGCAGGGGAGGAATTTGGGATCGGCACCGGATTTGGGAGATTCGACGATGAGGATGTTCGGTCGCAAGGCCGGGCGGGGGGCCGCGCGTCCTTTGCTCGGGCTGGGTTTGGCGCGGTCGGGGGTGCCGTTGACCGGTGCCGCGCCGTCCTATGAAACGCAGGTGCGCGAGGGGTATCTGCGCAATCCGGTGGCGCAGCGGGCGGTGCGGATGGTCGCGGGCGGACTGGCCGATGCGCCGCTGACCGCTTCGCATCCCGAACTGGTTGCCTTGGTCGCGGCGCGCAGCGAGGGGCAGGCGTTGCTGGAGACGGTGGCGACGCACATGCTACTGCACGGCAATGCCTATGTGCAGATTCTGCGCGATGCCGAGGGCGAGGTGGCCGAACTGTTCGCGCTGCGCCCCGAGCGGGTCGCGATGGAGCTGGACGCCAGCGGCTGGCCCGCCGCCTATCTCTACCGCGCGGGCGGTCGCGTGACGACCTTGCCGGTCGATCCGGTGAGGCCGTCGGTGGTGCATCTGAAAAGCTGCCACCCGCTCGACGATCATTACGGGCTGGGCTGTCTGGGCGCGGCGGCGGGGGCGATCGCGATCCACAATGCGGCCGCCGTGTGGAACCGCGCGCTGCTCGACAATGCGGCGCGGCCGTCAGGGGCTTTGGTCTATGATCCGGGCGACGGTTCGACGTTGACGCCCGACCAGTTCGAGCGGTTGCGCGCCGAGATGGAGGGCTTTGCAGGCAGCGGCAATGCCGGGCGTCCGCTGCTGCTGGAGGGCGGGCTGAAGTGGCAGGCGATGAGCCTGACCCCGGCCGAGCTGGACTTCATCGCGGCCAAGTCGTCGGCGGCGCGCGAGATCGCGCTGGCCTTCGGGGTGCCGCCGATGCTGCTCGGCCTGCCCGGCGACAACACCTATGCCAATTATCGCGAGGCGAACCGTGCCTTGTGGCGACAGGCGATCCTGCCGCTGGCGGGCGGAATCCTGAGCGGCCTGTCGCAGGGACTGGCGGGCTGGTTCGAGGGCGCGAGCCTGTCGGTCGACATCAACCGCGTCACCGCGCTGGCCGAGGAACGCCAGATGCTTTGGGCCATGGCGGCAAGCGCCGACTTCCTCGATCCGGCGGAGAAGCGCCAGATGGTCGGCCTGTCATGAGCGGGGACGTTTTGGCGCGACTGCTGGCGCAGGCGGCGGATAGCGGTGCGGACCTGGTGACGCTGCGCGCGGTGGCCGAGGAAGCTGGCGAGCTGGGCGCGACGCGGGCGCTCACCCGGCTGGGCCTCGCCGATGCCGACGCCGCAGAGGATGTCGCCGAACTGCGCGAACTGCTGACCGCCTGGCGCGAAGCCAAGTCGTCGGTGTGGAAGAGCGCGGTCGGCTGGCTGACCCGACTGCTCGGCGCGCTGCTGCTGGCGGGGATCGCGATGCGGCTGGGCATGGAGGACTGGCTGAAATGAGCCTTTCCTTCACCGGCTATGCCGCGATCTGGGACCGGATGGACCGGGCGGGCGATGTCATCCGGCGCGGGGCGTTCGCGGGGGCGGGCGACGTGCCGCTGCTCTGGCAGCATCGGGGCGAGGCGATGGGGCGCATCACCGCGCTCACCGAGGACGATAGCGGCCTAGCGGTCGAGGGCGTGGTCGACGACCCGGCACTTGCGGCGCTGGTCCGTTCGGGCGCGGTGGCGGGCCTGTCGGTCGGGTACCGGCCGCGTGTCGTCCACCAGGGCGCGGCCCGCGCGATCCTGTCGGCCGAGCTCATCGAGATCAGCCTGGTGACGGTGCCGATGCAGCCGCTCGCCCGCGTAACTCACATTTTGACCAAGGGGGACTGATATGGACGTGATCGAACGACCCGTGCTGGACGGCGCGGCGGCCAAGACGAACGGCGCGTTCGACGGCTATGTGCGCAGCGGCGCCACCGTCGAGCTGAAGGCCTTTACCGGCACCACCGGCGACAGCGGCGGTTTCGCTGTGCCGCGTGAAATCGACGCGGCGATCGGATCGGTGCTGCGCAACGTCTCGCCGATCCGCAGTATCGCCAATGTCGTGACGGTCGGCTCGGCGGGCTATCGCAAGCTGGTGACCACCGGCGGCACGCCTTCGGGCTGGGCGAGCGAGACGGCGGCGCGGCCCGAAACGGCGACGCCCAGCTTCGTCGAACTCGCGCCGCCGATGGGCGAGCTCTACGCCAATCCCTCGGCCAGCCAGGCGATGCTCGACGATGCGGCCTTCGATGTCGAAGGCTGGCTGGCCAGCGAGATCGCGACCGAGTTCGGCCGCGCGGAGGGGCAGGCCTTCGTCAACGGTTCGGGCGTCAACCGGCCCAAGGGTTTCCTGACCAACCCGATCTCCACCGCCAAGGACGGGGTACGCCCCTTCGGCACGCTGCAATATATCCCGAGCGGCGCGTCGGGCGCGTTCATGGCTGGCGGGGAGGATCGGCTGATCGAGCTGGTCCAGCTGCTGCGTGCACCATACCGACAGGGGGCCTGTTTCGTGATGAATGCGGCCACTTCGGCCCGCATCCGCAAGCTGAAGACGACGGACGGCCAGTTCCTCTGGGCGCCCGGTCTGGTGGCGGGGCAGCCCGCCACGCTGCTCGGCTATCCGGTCGTGGAGGCGGAGGATATGCCCGATGTCGCACAGGATGCCTGTGCCATCGCCTTCGGCAATTTCCAGGCGGGCTATCTGATCACCGAACGCGCCGAGACCGCGATCCTGCGCGATCCGTACAGCAACAAGCCGTTCGTCACCTTCTACGCCACGCGGCGAGTCGGCGGCTGCGTCAGTGACTCGGAGGCGATCAAGCTGATGAAGTTCGCGACGGCCTAAGTTCCTGAAAAATCGGGGCAGCCGACAAAGGGCTGCCCCGTAGTTCAGGGAGGATGCCGAACCGGCCGGGGGGCGCGGGGTCGGCATGGCCGGTGCCCAAGGGGGAGGCGGGCAGCGGCTGTCGGACTCTCTGCGCGCCAACTGTGACGCCCGTGTGTCGAGCTTGTCGCAACTTGTATCGGTGAAGGAGAATTCATGATGAGCGGGACGAAGGAGGCCATGCCCCTTGCGACCGTGACGGCGGCGGCGGGCGCGGTGCGCGCATTGCTTCGGCTGGAAGAGGGCAATGAAGCGGCGCTGGTCGAGCGCGTGGCGGGCGTTGCGCTGGGACTGGCCGAATCCTTTTGCGGGCAGATGCTGATTCAGCGGTTGGTCGAGGAACCGATGCCGGGATCGGTAGCGTGGCAGGCGTTGGCGGCGACGCCGGTCGTGACGATCCTGTCCGGCGGGGAAAACGCGATCGACCGGGACGGGCGCGGCTGGGTTCGCATGCAGGAGGCCGCGACGGTGCGCTATCGTGCAGGCCTGGCCGAGGCTTGGGACAGCCTGCCGCCCGAGATCGCACATGGCGTGGCGATCATGGGGGCGCATCTGTTCGACAATCGCGATGCCGCCGCCGTGCCGCCTGCCGCCGTTGCCGCACTCTGGCGGCCCTATCGGCGGATGCGGCTCGACGGGCCGAGGCGGGCATGACCGCGCGTGAGGCACTGCGGGCCGGATTGATGACCGCGCTCCGCCCCGCGCTCGCGCCGCTGGGGGTGGCCCTGTTCGATGTGGTGCCGGTGCGGGCGAGCGTGCCGCAAGCCGTGCTGGGCGAGCCGAGCGACAGTGATTGGGGCGCGGCGGGAATCGAGGGGCGCGAGCTGCGCGTCGCGCTGACCCTGACCGATGAGGGCGAACAGCCCCGACGGCTGCGCGCCTGCGTCCAGGCGGCTGAGGCGATCGGACTGGCAGAGATTCTAGCGGACGGGTGGCGGGTGGCGGGGCTGAGCGTGACCGCGACCCGCATGGCGAAGACGGGCGCGCGCTGGACCGCGAGCGTCGAATGGCTGTAGGGGGTCATGAACTGTCACATCGTGGGGCGGTGGGATTGGCCGGGCCATTCTGGGCTATGCTGGGATGGGAATGGCTGAAAATCGGGCTTTTCGGAGGCTGACCGTCTAAGTGTCACGGGTGTGACAGTTCGAGGCTCTGAAACGGGTTTTAAACGCCAGTTCAGTCCTTGCGCAGGTCGCGATGTGACAGTTCCTGTCCATTAGTTACCCAGGCTCACCTTCTGACTCTGCGGGATAGTGGCGACCGCCACCGCGACCATAGCTGACATCAGGTGGACCCCCTCGGGTGAGGTCTGCGGCCGCATGGCCGTCCCGGCGGGGATGACCACAGTGCTGGCGCTGGTCGTCACGGTGTAAGGCCCCGTTCCCGTCACGGCCAATACTTGCAATGCCGCACCGCCTCCTACCAGAATATCGGCAAGGCGGGGCGCGGTCGCCGTCTGGAAAGAGGTGTAGGCGGTGCTACCGTCCGTGCCCGCCTGCGCAGCGAGTGTGTAAGTCTCCGGGATGGCGGGCCAGGTGCCGGGATAGGCCGCATCAAACCACGCCGCCCGAGTGTCGATATAGCCGGATGTCCGGCCACCGGCACCCGCTTGCTTGAATGCCTCCAGCTGCGATTTATTCCCGTTCCCCCAGCCATTCGTGATCGTGGCCCACTCATTGTATGTGGCCCAGGTCTGGCCTTGGCGGCTCGTGAAAAGGTCTGTCGAGGTGGTCCGGGGAAAAGTCCCGGCGGGTACGACTTTGATGCCAGGATAACGCGTTTTGAAGCGGTCCACCAATATGCCCCAGTTGTTCTGCATGGTCGCAGCCGAAGCGTTGGTGTCGTTCTGGCCAAGCTGGTCGATCGCCACGCTGAAGGGCAGAGCCGATCCGGCGTTAAATCCAGCCGCTTGGTCGACCACCTGCCATCTCAGCAGTGCGTTCGTCGTCAGTTCGCGGACCGACCCGGCACCGGGGCAGCCCATCATCATGAACGGCACGCGCCGATAGGTCTGGTCGTCCACATCCAGCCATCGCCTTAGCCACCCCAAATTGCCCCGCGCGTCGGCCTCGGCAGCAAATTCCTGTCGGGCTTCACCGATCGAGTCCACCATACAGATGGCCACCGGGCGGCCGTCCCAGCCACGCGCAACGGTCAAGTCAGGTCCATAGTATGCGGGCATCGACTGGCCGAAGCCGGTATCCAGCGAGGCCGTCGAGGCGGTCGCGGGCGCGGCGAGCATCGGCGTCAGGCTGGCGGCATCGGTTGCGCCCCACACGCGTTCGCCGCGCGCCGTCTGCACGCGATAGACCGGAATTTGCTTTTCCCCGGCCGCCGTGTGGTAAAGCGTGTAGACCGCGACGCTGGCCTCGGGCGGGACGCTGACAGTCGGCTCGTCGGTCCATGCGCCGACATTGCCGCTGGCGATCGAGACGCCCGCCTGCCCGCCGAAGGTCAGAGGGATCGCCGCCGCACCGTTCACACTGATCCAGACGCCGTCGATCAGCATCGCGTTGCCCGGCAGCACGGTTTCCTGCGGGCTGTTGCTGCCTTCGGTGCAGGCGAAGCCGGAGAAATGAAATCGGGGATTTGTGACGACATGGGTCGGCGACGCCAGCACAATCCGCGTCATCACGTATGGCGTGGCAGAAGCTGCCGTCACCAATGCCCCGGACGGAAAGCGCGACCGGGTCGACCAGAACATGAAGCGGCTGGCATCGACGACGGGCGTCGGCACCCAGGATGGCGGCACGAAGCCCGGCACCTGCCCGCCGCCCAGGCCTTCGCGGAGGATCCACCGCGACATTATGCGGGCACCCGCGACAGGCTGGCGAAACACCCCGTCGTCCCGGACAGGCTAACGCGCACCTCGGCACCCGAGCCAAAGGCGAAGCCCGACCCGGAGGTCGTATCGGCAGTGGTTCTGGTCGTCATCGCCAGCCAGGTGGTGCCGTCCGGCCCCTTCACCTCCAGCTTGACCGAGCCATAGGCCGAGCAGGTCTGGGAAAAGACATAGTCGCCGCCATACAGCTTCACCGACGCGGCGGCGGTGTTGCGATCGGCAAGCTGGAACGCCTCACGCACGCCGCCGACCGGCAGCGGCGTTGCAGGCGTAACGGGCGTCGCCTTCTCGCCGATCGCGCCGAAGGCGATGGCGGTCTGCGGTGTCAGCGCGCCGGGCGCAGCGATGGGCTTGGTCGTCTGGGCGAGAATGGCGCTGGGCGCGACCAGCATGGCGGCGACAAGGACGCCGACGCGACGGGGTGACATGAAAACGGCTCCTTTGCGAAATGCCGGGGTCGAGCATGGCGCGCAGGAGACGGCTTGTCGGGGGGCGCTGGCGCGCCTAAATAGAGACAGCGTCGCGCGTTACACGGTGAAACTGACGGCCGTAGGACCGGAGCAATCCGGGATCGCTTGCGAGGGAATGTCAGACCTCGCCGCGCGACGCACCCCCTACCATATCGGCAGTTCGAGAATGGCGGCCAGCTCCTCCGCCTGCAAAACGCGCAGGGCGATAATCTGGAGCAGGCTGACCTGCGGACGCAGGCGCAGAATGACCGTCCGCTCCCCGACGGTGCGCACCAGCAGCGCGTCGTCGCCATCGCGGAGGACACGGTCCGGCGTTGCGGTGAAAAGAGTCAGGTCCTCGATATTGCCAAGGATCGCGGGCAGGTGATCGCGGGTAACGCGGGCGATGCCCTGCGGAGCGCCCAGGAAGCGCCGCAGATCGTCGGCCAGGGCAAGGGCTGGCGCTTCCCCCATGCGTTCCACGACCGCTGCGAAGCGGTCGGACCGGACAAAAGCTTCGAGCGCGGCTTGTGTCGCGGGCAGATCCGCCTTCGCGGCTTCGACCAAGGCCTGGATCGCAGATCGGCCATCCTTGCGCGTGGCATCCGGTCCCAGCCGGCCAAGAGCTGTCGTCGCGGCAAGTTGCGGTCCGCTGGTCGTCGGCTGGGCCTCGACGATGACGGCCCCGCCAACCCGCAAGCCCTTGTTGATCTCGCGGGCGAGATGCCGCTCTTCGCCGATACGGAAGCTTTGCAGATACATTTCATCGCGCGAGGAGGTGACCTTCACGACCGCGCGCAAATAGCGATCCTCTTGCAGCTTCCACAGGACGATATGCTGATCGCGGTCGCGCATGATGTGATCCGGGGTCGCACCGACAGCAGGTAATTTGCGATAATCGAGGGTCGTCAGGTCGGGATGCCCCTCGCTGCGGTCCGTCTTGCCGAGCTGCTTGGCGTAGCTGTCGCTGGACAGCACGACGACATGATTTTTCGCCCCCAGCGCGGTGCGCGCCTCGTCGCCCAGGACCATGATTGGAAAGACGCCGTTCGGCTCGGCCAGCGTCTCCAGGAAGGCGTCCGACTTCACCAGATCGGTCAGCACCGTGCGCGCCGCCTTGGGATCGATCGGGGCCATCGCCTCCAGCGAGCGGGTCGCCTTTTCGGCTACCGCCTGCATCCCGAAGACGCCGGGATTGTACGCAAAGCCGGGCCCGATGCCGACCGGCACCGCCTCGGGCTTGTCGGCACCTTTGCGCCAGAAAGTACGCAGCCGCCCGCCGACCTGTCCGTCCGCCGTCATCCACCCGATGCGGACCAACTCGTCGTCGGTCGTGACGCGGTAGCCCAGCCGATCCAGATCGGCCTGTGACAGCTGGCGCACCGAACAGCGGCACCCCCAGTCATTGGGCGGATAGAAGATCGCCCAGGCCGGATGATCGACGGGCAGGATGATGCGAAAGGGAAAGGCCGGGTCGTTGCCGCCCCAGCGCCGATGCAGCGGGCGCGTCCGGTCGTCGCCGATCGACACGTACATCAGGTACGGCCGGACATCCTTCATCTCCTGGATGCGCTTCCACCGCCCGGCCGCGCGGCTGATGCGCAGATTGGTGTCGTAGATGGTGCGCAGTCGTCGGCCGCCGATGAAGACGGGATCGGCGGTGCCGGTCAGCGCCTCATTCTCGACCATGCCCCACCACCCGGCCTTCTTCAGCTCGGGGACAAGGCCCGCCTTCCATTGCTCCAGCGTGCCGCCTTCGCGCATCACCGTGTCGAGCGACTGGCGGATGGTGGTTAGCAGGTCGAGGTTCGCGACCTTCGCGACGGTGAAGGCGCGGGCATGGTCGGCCTGCCACATCTCCGTCCAGTGGACGGTCGGGCGGAGCTTATCCCGCGCCTCGAATGCCGCCACCGTGTCGGTGGCGGGCATGTTGATGGTGGCGCGGAGCGTCGGGTCAGGCATTGGCCGCCCGTTTCACGGCATAGAACTGGGCGATGCGATTGCAGGCGATCTCGAAGTATTCCGGGTTAACCTCGCATCCGATGAACTTCCGCCCCGTTTGCAGCGCGGCCAGTCCGGTCGAGCCGGAGCCCATGAACGGGTCGGCGATCACCTCGCCACAAATCTCCAGCATGTCGGCGAGCAGGGCGACCGGCTTGCCCGCGACGTGATGCTTGCGCTCCGAATTGACGGCGCGGCGAAATACGCCGGGCGCGCAGGTGCCCGCATCGGCCATCGGCCCGTTACTTCCCCAAACCAGATATTCAGCTTGGTTGCGGTAGCGCCCGCGCTGGGGACGTGCGCCCTCCGTCTTGTCCCACACGGCCAAACCGCGCCAGACCCAGCCGCCCGCCTGGATCGCGTCGGCCGTCGTCGGAAGCTGCCGCCAGTCGGTGAATGCTCCAAGGATCGCGCCAGGGCGGGCGATTTCCCGCGCGAGGCCTGTCCAGATCGCCGACCAATAGGCGTAGCCGCGCTGGTCGCGGTTATCGCCGCTGAACTCCGGGTAGAGGTGGCGGGACTCATGCCCCTGATATTTGATCGTCGTCCGGCTGGTACGATCGCCACGGAACAGGCCGCCCGAACTGTACGGCGGATCGGTCAAAACGCCGTCCACTGCCGGGAGCTGGGGCAGAACGGACAGGCAATCGCCCAGATAAAGGGTGGCATCGCCGATGGTTTCGACACGGATCAAGAAAGCACCTCGTAAAATTCGATGTCGTGGGGCTGGCGGGTCAGCGACCAGCGGCATCCGGTGCGGCCATCGGCGGGCCAGCCGCCGGGCACGCCGAAGCGATCACCGTTGCGCAGCGTGCCGGTGACACGCTTGCCGATGGCGTCATTCGGGATGCGGCCGGGGTTGCTCTTCACAACAGCCCCTCGGCCTGGGCTTCGCGATACTCGTCGCGAGCATCGGCGAGGCGGTCCTGGAACCAGTGCCAGGCGTAGTCGGGGCCGACATCGTCGGTCGCCAGCGAGTAGAAGCGTAGCGCCAGCGCATCCGACCGCTTGAGTGTCCCCGGCTTCCAATTCCGATCTAGAAAGGCCTTCGCCTTGTCGAGCTGGACCTTCATCTGGTCGAGCTGGTCGTCCCAACGCTGGCGCACGGCGGCGCGAAGGTCCCAGCCGGTCAGCCAGTACCGAACCATGGCGCGCGGGCATTCGGGCGGCGG
Source organism: Sphingomonas sp. Leaf257 (assembly GCF_001422185.1). Classification (NCBI taxonomy): domain Bacteria; kingdom Pseudomonadati; phylum Pseudomonadota; class Alphaproteobacteria; order Sphingomonadales; family Sphingomonadaceae; genus Sphingomonas; species Sphingomonas sp. Leaf257. The sequence continues at coordinate 587,524 of NZ_LMMH01000001.1, read as the reverse complement.
CCGGTCGCGGCTGGGCGCGACCCAGCCCAGGGGGCGGCGTTCCTCGGACGGATAGGTGTCGTCTAAATCCCTCATGCCGCGCCGGACCCAGGCGGCGGCGATCTCGTCCTGGTCGGGCTTGCGGGCGCGCGGGGGCGGACGACGCTTCACGGCTGCACCGTGTCGAGCATGTCGCGCCCGGCCTGGGACAGGCGCAGGAACGGCATGGACTCGCTGTTCAGCGACCATGTCTTCAGCCCCAGTTGCTCGATCAGCGCAGGCCGGTCGCGCGCGCGTTGCAACAGCGGCGCAATGCTGCGCCAGCGCACCCCGGTGCGCAGTACGTCGGGGACATGGCGGGGCGAGGTCGGATGCACCGCCAGCATGGCGCGCCGCTGGGCCGGGGACAGCGCGGACCAGCGGGCGCGGCGCTTGGCGTCGCACGCCTCGCACGGGCAACGATCCTTGGGCGGAATATGCGGGAGCGTGTCCCGGTCCCAGCGCGGCGCGGCCATGGTCAGCGCCGATCCCGGCACGGCGCGCAGCGGCCCCCGACCAGCCGGGGCGAGTCCCAGCCGCATTCCCGACATTCGCCCGCCACGCCGACCGGCACCGGCCGACGTGCGGCATCGATCAGGCGCGACAGCTCGCGATCGGCGACCATGACGGACAGGTCCATTTCGTCGGACATCAGCGCGCCTCCGCGTCCGTCATCGCCTGCACCTGGGCGGCGAAGGTCGCGCGGGCCAGCCGTTCGGCCAGGCGTTCAGCCGCGTCATCGGCGGCGGCGGCCTCCAGCGTGGCGATGGCGTCCTCGACCGATCCGGCCGAGCGCAGTCGGTTGACCAGCGGCGCGATCATCGCGGCGGCCGACGCGGTCCATCCCTCGTCCACCATCGCCGCGTCCACCGCATCGTCGATGTCGTCGCGATTCGGGTTGGCGGCAGGTTCGGCCAGCCCAATCGCGGTATCGGCGGGGGCATCCTCGACCGGCACGTCGTCATTGGCGGGCGGCGGCGCAGGCTGGGTCGCCTGGGCATCGGCGGACGGCGGCGTGGTGGCGCGGACATAGCCGTCGCCATATCGGTCCTTGAAGCTTTCCTCGGTCCGCACCCAGCCCAGATCGGCCAGCGCCTTGTCCGTCTCGGCCGCCGTCTTGAGGTCGTCTTCCTTCTCGACGATGCGCACGACCATCGGGCTGTCGACATCCGCCCCGAAATTCAGGTCGGTCCACCACCGCGCCGGGCCAGCGTTGAAGGTGTCGGCGAGCAGATCGGCGTCGGCCTTCACCACCTCCAGCTTTACATCGGCATGGACCTGTCCCTGCGCCTTGGACGACCCGTTGTCGGTGGTCATCGTCTGGGAAAGGATGATCTTGGCGATGCAGCCGTCCATGTATCGGCACACGGCGGCGAAGTCCGCGCCCGACTGGGCGAGCGTCAGCAGCTCGACATCCATCCCCGCCGGGATGGCGAAGCCGCTGTCATTGGCGATCGCCTGGATCGCCATCAGCAGCTTGTCGATGTCCTTCTGGGATGACCCGCGCGGGTAAATGCCCTTGGCGGTCGGCACCGAGAATTTGTCGAGGAAGATATTCCAGAAGCGGACGCCGTTCCGCTTGAACTGGACGGGCCAGTACAGCCATTCGGCCAGCCCCTCGCCGTAGACCTGATCGTCGTCGGTGCCGCCTGCGCGCACGACCCAGAATTTGCGGGGCGGCAGGATCTCGCCCTGCGGCGCGGCACGGGTCAGCAGGCGCAGCCGGTCCTCCCGGTCGAACCGGAAGCGGCGGGCGTGCCGGACATGGATGGCCCGGCATTTCGTGCCCGGCACCCAGTCCAAGAGCCCGTCGAGCGAACCCCAGTTCAGCTCGCCGACCGAAATGCCGTAAAAGCTGGCCCACAGCATCTTTTCGGTGACGAGGTCCCAGCCGATCCGCTCCAGCGTCTCGGTCAGCGCCTCGGCCGCCTGGACCGAGCGGGGATCGTCCTCGTCGCCGGGCAGCACGTCCCATTCGCGGCTGACCACCGCGCGGATACGCTGTTCCATGCAGGACTTGACCTGATCGTCCTTGCGGATGCGCTCGTACACGCCCCAGTCGACGACACCCCACAGCTTGCGGTCGAGCGGCTGTTGCAGTTCCTGGACGAACGGCCGCGTGATGTCGCGGCCGTCGCCGGTCGAGGCGATTTCGGTCGCCAGCCCGGCCGGAAGGGCAACGGTCTTGCCGCCGCCCCGCTTGTTCTTTTTCGCCATCACCAATCCCCCGCGCGGCCGAAGTCATCGCGCCGCCGGACCGTGCCGAAGCCGGTTTCCGTGTTCTCGAAATCGCCGCCCATCGACCGGGGCTGGCCAGCGGCATGGGTGTCGACCGGCTGGACATCCTCGTCCGCCGCGCCGACCAGATTCATGACCGCGATCGCATAGTCGCCGTGGCGCTTGCCCTTTGCGCCGTCCTCCTTGCTGGCGACGCGGTCAACGATCTTGGGGACGCCGCGCACCAGCTTCACCTGCCGCAGGTCGTCCTTGATGCCGTCGTCGCGCGGGATCAGGATCGTCCGATCCTCGAACCGCGCCTTCATGCGGGGCATCCGGGCGAGGTAGACGGCCTCGGTCGCCATCACGGCCTCGACCCGGTCGGCCCCGTATTTTTCCTGCATGTCTTCGGCGAGCTGTTGCCCGTTGCCGCGCGCATCCATCTTGCCCGCCGCCCACAACGGCAGCGTGTCGCAGAGCCAGCACAGGATCGCGAACTGCGCCCAGAACGGCACGTTGCGCATCTCCAGCCCCAGCCGGTTGTGCAGGACGCAGGCCGCGTCTTCCTGCCCGGCCGCGATCGTCGACAGGTCGTTGGTGCGCGCGAAATCCTGCCCCCAGAAGCTGGGGCGGTGCGGATCGAAGCGGGCGACATGCGGGGCCAGCTCGCGCTCGATCCATTCGGCCAGCCAGGCCTCGCGCCAGGCGCGAACCTCGGCCCGCAAATTGTCGCCGATCGGCGTGCCTGCCGTGTCGGGCGCGACCAGCAAGCCGCCCGCCGTGTCCCACGCCTTGCCCAGGGTCAGGCGCACGACGTGATGCTCGGTCGACATGCAGGCGTCGATCGTCGCGGCGGGCAAGTAGATGCCGGAGCCCTTCGCGGGGATCACGTCCAGTTCCTCGTCCGCGCCGTCCTGGTAGGTCTTGCGCAGATCGGCCTCCCAGGCGGCCTGGGCTGCCGGGGTCCAGGTCTTGCCGGTCCGCTGGCAGATGCGCTTGAACAGTCCCTCGTCGAGTGCGCGGGTGAGCGTCACGCGCTGGACGATCCCGGCGCGCTTGCCCGCGTTGATTTGCTCGATCAGCTCGGCAAAGGGGTTGTCCGCGCCGTCATGCGTGGAGATGACGACCACCCGGCCGCCCCACATCAACAGCGCCAGCGCCGCCTTCAGCACGCCCCAGAAGTCATCGTGGAAGGCCGCTTCGTCGATGATGACGATGCCCTGCATACCGCGCAGGCTGCGCGGCTTGGACGACAGGGCGACGATGGACTTGCCGGACGGGAAGTCGACCCGAAGCGACAGGATGCCGCGCTCCGATCCGTCGTCGAACAGGAACTCGTCGGGCTGGGTCGCGGCCTGGTTGAACGCCTTCGCGAAATCGGCGCAATAGCCGATGAATTCGCGCGTCATGTCCTTGTTGTACGCCAGGTAATAGACGTTCTGGGGCCGCTCGGCCGGGGACGCGGTCAGCACAGCGTCGGCGGCGAAGCCATAGGTCAGACCGGTACGCCGCGACTTTTCCGACACGAACAGCGGATGTGCGCGGCTCAGCTCGATCGCCTCGACCTGATAGGGCAGCAGGACAGAGGTCGTCACGCCGCGAACCCGAGAATGCTGGTCCGGATCGCGGCCAGCGTCGCCTCGCTGGCGCCCGCCGCCCGGCCCGCCTCGGTCGCGTCGGCCGCCGCGCGTTCGCGGGTGCGGCGCGCCTCTTCCTCGCGAATTTTTGCCTCGCGCTCGATGTCGATCTTGGACGAGCTGGTCACGTCCTTGACCGCCTTGGCCAGCCGCGACAGCCCCAGCGTGTCGATGCCGCCGCCTTCCTCGTCGTCACCGCCCGCATCGTCGGCGGCGCTGGCGATCGGGATGATGGCGCGCGTCATGACGCTGGTCATGAGCTGGTTCATCATGCGGACCTGATTGTCGCCGGACGATCCGAACTCATTGCCGAACGCCGCCGCGATGCTCTGCACCCGCCGCTGTTGCGTCGCCAGCTCGGCAAAGCCCTTGGCATAGCGGCCCACGGCCGAGCGCGACCGCTCGGTCCCCAGGTCGCGCAGCAGGCCGCAAATGTCGTCGATCGTCTCGCCGCGCCCGATCGCGTCATGGACGGCGTCCAGGACCTGGGGCGGCAGGCTTTTCAGGGACGAACGCCCGGCCATCAGCGCGCCGTCCCGACTTTGCGGCGGGCCGCGTGGCGGTGGACGCCGTCGTAAAAGAAATGGCCGTTCGCCACGTCCTCGCCATCGGGCAGGATTTGCGCGAGCAGGAACGGCTCGACCTCTTCGACCGAAATCAGACCGGTGGCGGCCAGCCAGCGCAATTGATCGACGACCGTCCGGCGCGCGACCGGGTGGCCACGCTGTTTCAGCAAGAGGGTCAGCGTGTCATCGGATTGCTCGCCACCGATCTCGGCCATGAAGTCCAGGATGGCGCGGCGGACGACCGCGTTCAGGGCGTCGCTCACCGCCTGACCCCTTCGGTCAGGAGCGCGCGCAGATACTCGTTTTGCGTTCCGAGCTGATCGCCGACACCCTCGACGCCGCGCTCGACCTTACCCAGACGCTCGGATACCTGTGAAAGCTTGTCGTTCAGCGTGTTGCGCGTGGGCGGCGCTTCGCATTCCTTTTCCAGGAGGGTAATGCGGGTCTGGTGGCCCGCCAGTTCCTTGTCCTGGACTGCGTTCTGCCGCGCGACCTCGGCCGCCAGCGCAGCCAGCTCGGTCTTGAGCGCGAATTGATTGCGCAGCCAGAAAAGGCCGGTCGCAATCAGCAAAGGCGTCAGAGTCGACGCGATGGGCCAGATGACCCGAACATATTCCATCCACATTGCGTGTCGGGTCCCCGTTGAATTGGGACCGGCGTGACACGCGCGCTGGATTTAGTCGGGATGCACTGGCGCAGGCGGCTCCGGCGAAGCGTCCGGAAACATTTCCAATTGTCGGGTGTCGACCCGGCGCTGCGGCACGAAGACGGGAGCGTCATCGGCTTCATTCGTCTGATTTGCAAGATGCGCGACATAGCGGCGATTGCTGCCGATCATCCGCGCCGCGTCGTTCTTGTTCAGCTTGCCCGCACGCACGGCGGCGATGACCGGCGCGCGGCGTGCCCGCGCCAGGGCCTCGCGCCCGGTCGGGATTTCCAGCTTTTCGCGGCCATAGACACGCGCCAGCGTCGCCACCGTCTCGGACGGCAGCACGTCGATAAAGGGCGACCGCTCCGGCGCGATCGGCACGTACACGTCCTGCCCGCCGAAGCGGTCGACCAGCATCAGGACGTGCTTCGGGCGGATATGCGCGGCCATTTCCAGCATGAAGGGCGACCAGCCCCGGCCCGGCTTCACATCGTCCGGGATGGGCAGGTCGGCGAGGCGCGGCAGGTCGTCAGCCATGATCGGTCCCCTCGCGCAGCATCCGGCCCAGATGCCGGATCGCCTCGTCGGTCTGGCGGTCGGTCCAGCGCCGGGGCGGCAGGCCCAGCGCCTGGATCAGGAAGGCGTCGGCGGTTCGGCCGGTGACGCGGTTGCCGACCAGCAGCTTTGCCCAGATCGCGTCGACCACGGCGCGGCGATCGGCCTGGGCGCAGGGCGGCACGCTCCATTCCACGCCCTCGCGCGCGGCCCAGGCCTTCAGCGCCTCGATCACGGCAACCGCCGATTTGTGGTCGAGGAAACGCACGGCATCCATGCCCGTCTGGCGCTTCACCCAGCTATTCAGCGCGGCTTCCTCCGGCCGGTCGACCGCGCGCAGCCAGTAGAGCGACCACCAGAGCGCCCAAATCTTGCCGACATGCGCGCGGGTCGATCCGACCGGCCGATTGCGGGTGGCGGGGCCGCTGCCCCGGATCGCGACCAGCACTTTGTCCATGTCGGCCAGGGTCATGCCGGTCAGCGACGGCTTGCCGGTGACGCGGAGCTGCACCGCGCGGCGGTCTTCCTCGTCCAGGCCAGCGTCGCGGGCGGCGGCGAAGATCGCCCGGCGGCGGGCGTTCAGCGGATGGGCGGCGGTCATCCGTGCACCTGCGCGGCCTGGGGCGTCGCCAGATCGAGCGCGGTCCCGCACCCGCCGCACTGGGCAGAGCGCCGCCCGACCAGCCAGGACGCGCCGAAGCAGGTCGGGCAGATGGTGCCGGGGCCGCGATAGAGCATCACCCCGGCCCGCGCCGACCGGACCACGTCCTCCGACAGGACGATCGGCAGGACCAGCAGGGCGGCGCGGTCGCGGTGTCGGGTGGTGCCGCCCCAGAACGCCTCGCCGGTCGCGATGCAATAGGCATCGGGCCAGCGGCTGGTCGCAAATCGTGGGTCGACAGGCGAGCAATGGCAAGGCGACGATGCCTGGACCATCGCCCGGTACTCGGTCTTGAAGCCCAGTATCCCGTCGAACAGGAAAGGCCCGGGTGGGCAGTCGGCCAGCGTGACGCGGCCCAGCGGGTCAGTCATCGGTCTTGCCTCCAAAGGCGCGCAGCCGGTCGGTCAGCGCACGGAAATCGGTGTGCAGCGCGCGCCGGGCCTCGGCCCTGCGCAGGGCGGTGTGGATGGCGGGATGCCCGCGCTGCATCACGCGGCCGATCGCGGGCAGCGAGGCGTCGGTGGCCTCGCGCATCGCCAGGATGGTCGCCTGCCGGGCGATGACCAGCGGCTTTTCCCGACACTGGCGCAGCAGCGCCTCGACCGGGAAGCCGGTGGCGATCGCGGCGGCGGCGAGGATTTCGCCAAGCTGGCGGTCCAGGGCGGCGGTCATTGCACCGTGCCCCAGGCTGCGCCATCGCCACCGGCCGCCATCGCATCCGCGACCATGCCGAGCAGCCGGTCCAGGCCCGCGACCGACAGCGAGGCGACCAGCATCGTCCCGTCGCTGTGCCGGAGCGACAGCGACACGATCGCATCGTCGCCGACCCCGTCATAGCCGACCGCGATCGCGCCGACCTGACCGGCATGGGGCGCGGCGCGCTCCTGGGCGATGGCGGCGGTGAAGCCGCGCATCGCCACCATGCGCAAGGGGCTATCCATGGGGTTTGATCCCGGCGGCGGCGCGCCGCCCGATGGCCTCGAACACCATCTGCATCGCGACGCGGATGTCCTCGATATCGTCGAGGGTCAGCGCGCTGATCGGCAGGTTGCGGAATGCGTGCGAGGCGAAGACCTCCACGTCATTCGTCGTGACGGCCGGGGACTTCGTGCTTTTGAGTATCGTGTCAGCCACGGGCGGCACTCCCCGCCTTGAGGGCAGGCTCGGCGCGCAGCTCGTGGAGCTGGCGCAACAGATCGGACAGGGCATAGCCGTCCTTGGCCGACAGGTGGACGACGACGGTCGTCGCCTTCGCCTTGCCGGTCAGGGTACGGAAGCTGTCCACCCGGACATGCTCGCGGTCCCAATGAACAGACCGAAAATAATCCTCATCGAAGCGGGTCATGATGCCTGCCCCTCCACCATGCGGGCGACTTCGCCGGTCAGGCGGTGGCGCTGGTGTGCGGCCAGCCGCCCCAGGTCGATCGCCTGTTTCTCGATCCCGTCGAACAGGTCGCGCAGGACCAGCCCGGCGACGGTCTGGGACGTGTCGGCCTGTCGGGCATCGTCGGCCATCGCCGTCAGGTTGCGGCGCATGATTTCCAGGTCGGCACGGCCGAGCTGGCGGTTCGCGGCGATCGCGGCGGACACGTCCGACACGAGGTTTTGCAGATCGGTTGCAAGGGACATTCAATCCTCCTGTTCGTGGGGGCGGTCGGTGTTGTTCGGGCAGGTCGGGCACGATCCGGCGAACTGGGCGTGCAGCCAGTTGACGGACTTCGTGCGGCGGCGATTTCGGATGCAGGTCTTCAGCGGCATCTGGCCGTAAAGCGGACAGACGACCTCTTCCTCGGTCAGCGTGGCGCGGACCAGTTGCTCGGCCTCGGGGTAGGACCCGGCATAGCTCCGGTTGATGAGACGGCTGACATAGCCGCCCGATTTGTCGAGCTGGCTGGCGACCGCGCGCTGGTTGGTTCGGTCGCAGGCATCCGCCAGCACCAAGACCCAGGCAGGTGCATCGGCGCCCCAGGCGGACAATGCCTTGTCGCGGTTGGAGTGGTTAACAAACATGGTTAACCTACCCCCCCGTCCGCATTAACTTCCTGGTCTTTTCTCCGAAGCGAGACGGCACCGGGCGAAATGTCGATGCGGCGACCATTGTTGTTGTCGACCAGGACCAGCTTGCCCTCGGGGCGGCTGGTCATCGGGCATTTCGGTCCCGTGTTGCGGGCCAGGCGATAGACGCTGACACGGCCGGTCTGGCGGAACCCGCGCTCGACCATCTGCACGTATCGGGCGCGCTGAAGCTGATCGATATAGGTCGCCACGGCGCGCTCCGTTGCATTGGCCGTCATGCGCAGGGTCGGCGCGTCGAACGTCTTCAAGACGCGCATCGCCGCCCAAATGCGCTGCCGGGCGCTACGCTCGCGAATGTTCGTCTTGGCCGTGTCGCTACGACCATCGGGCGGCAGATGGTCGGCCCCGTCGACGATACGGAAGCGCAGCGGCTTGCCGGGCTGGCGCACGACCGCGCCGCGATCCTGCCACCGCTTCAACGCGGTATGGACCGTGTCATAGGTGCCGGGACATTCCGCCAGAAGGTCCGCGATGCTCCGGGGCGCGGTGGCGGAGCGGAGCGCCGCCCAGAGAGGACGCGAGACCGTCGCCCTGACGCGGGGCGAGCCCTTGGTGGTCAGCGCCATCATGCCGCCCTCCGGATCGGAATGTCGCCGGTCGAGAATGGACGCGGTCCCCAGGTCGCACGGTCGATGGCCGTCAGGCCGTTCGACATGGCCTGCGACTGCACCTCCTGAAGATTGGTCACGATGCGGCGCGTGATGCCCTTGGTCGCGCGGACGATCGCGTCGACCAGATCGTCCGCGACCGTGACGCGCGGGCAGTAATAGTCGCGCAGCAGGCAGGCATCGGCGAGGCTGGACGGCTGGGCGGGCGTGGCGACGAGGATGCGATTGTCGAACCGCTCCCAGTCCTTCAGCTTGGCGGGAAGCGCTTCCTCGCCGATCAGCATCACCGGCACGCCGCCATGATCGTGAATGTCGCGAATGATCTCGACGTTCTTGCGGTGAACGACATAGTCCGTCTCGTCGACGATCACCGGCTGGGGCGCGACCTGGAGCTGTTCGATCACCTGGTCCAGCAGCTCGTCGGCGGTGCGGCCCATGCGCGTGATGCCCAGGTCCATGGCGATCGCGCGCAGCATGGACTTTTGCGTCCAGGTCGAACGGGCGACCACATAGGCCGCGTTGAACCGCGCCGCGATCGTCGCGGCGGCGACCGATTTGCCGTAGCCGGAGGGGCCGTACAGCAGGCCGATGCGCGGGCTCCCCTGGGGTGCTTCCTGACAGCGCATCATGGTGGCCAGGCCCAGGCGCATGTTGGTGAGCTGCGCAGGCTCGTGGATATGGGTCAAAGCGAACTCTCCTTGAGCGAAGGGGTGACGGCGGGCGGGCTGCGCCGCGCCGTGAAATCGGCGGTCAGCAATTTGTGAGCGCGATATTCGTGGGACTGGGTGAAGACGTGGGCGCGGGACAGCGCGTCCGGCTCGACCGGCCGACCGGCGGCATGGTCCGCCAGGGTGCGGTCCGCCTCGGCCATGCGATCCTCGAACGTCCGGGGTGCGCTGACGACCGTGCGGGGGTAGCGCGCCTCCGCCGCCTCGATCGCGCTGGCGCTGGGCAGCACGTCGGGCGCGTCGGCAATGCTGGCGATGGCGGGCGTCTGATGCTCCACCGTGCGGACCGGCAGCGTGACCAGCTTGCCCGCTTCCTCCGCATCGCGGCGCAGGACGGCGTTGCGGGCATCCTCGAACGAGAAGCGGCGCTGCTTCTCGCGCAGCTCGGCCCGGTGCGTCTTCATCAGCGCGGCTTGCTGGCGGCGTGCCTCGACCGCGAAGTCGCGGTCCGATAGGCCGGAGCGCTCGGCATTGACCGCTGTCCCGATGTAGCGCTGGTCCTCGTCGAAGACGTAGAGCGCCCCCAGATCGTCCTCGTCGCGGCGCAGGATAACCGTGCAGCCGACATGCGCCGCCAACGGCGGGGTCCAGTAGCGTCCCTTTTTCCAGGTAATGCCGCGCTTCGTGACCTGGGCCGGGCCGATCAGCGCCGACAGCAGAAGCTTGAGCGTGCCTTCGTCCGGGGCACCGCGCGCGGGGCGCGGGGAATTGGTCCAGCGCGACATGGGCGATGCGCCCAGGCTGGAATGGTCGCGGACATGGTACACACCATCGAGCCAGTTGGTGACGATCGCCTGAAGCTCGTCGGCCGATAGCTCGGGCACGATGACCGGGCGCTTCGTCTCCTTGCGAGCAACGGCGCGCAGCCGCGACGCTTCGGCGACATTATGGCCGATATAGCCGCCCAGCAGCTCGGCCCGCTCGCGGGTGAAGGTGCCAAACATCCGCTCGACGAACGGCTTTTTATCACCGCTGGCGGGCGGCACCGGATCATGGACGATGCCCAGCAGCGCGCAGGCGGTGCGCACCGTGGCGTTGATATAGCCCGATCCCTGGTCGGTGCGCAGCACCTCGGGCATCACGCCCCAGGCGGTCATGGCGGCAACCAGCGTCCGGCGGACTGACTGGGCGGACTCGCTGTCGACGACGAGGTAAAAGGTCTGGCGCGACCAGACATCGACGATGCCCAGGATCGACTTGCGCCCCTCCTTGGTCATCACGTCGGCCTTGGTGGTGTCGATCTCCCAAATCTGATGGGAGTAGGACACGCCCGCATCGGCGCGGCCTAGCGCGACACGGTATTTGGACTTGTACAGGTCCGGGTCGCGGAAGCTGGCGAGCAGCGCCGGTTTGGATGCCTCCAGCCGGGCGATGAAGCGGCGGACGGTGCGGATCGACGGCAGCGGTGCGAAGCGGCTGTGCATCAGCTCCAGGATCGCGGTCGCCGACAGGTCGCGCTCGGCCAGCCAGGCCTCGACGGCATCGGCCGCGTCGGGATTGCGGGTGAAGAAATCGGAGCCCTTCGGCCGACCGCGCTGCCCGCCGACCGGCTGGGCCGCGGTGCGATCCGCATAATCCCGGCGCGCCGCCTCGGGCAAGTCGGCGACGGCGAACAGCCGCCCGCCGCCTTGTCCTTGGCGCGTGATCCAGCGCCACTCGCCCCGGCTCGCACGATTGGCGACGGCCGTGCGGTTGGTCGGCAGGCCCTCCAGCTCCAGCGAAGCGATCTCCAATGCCGACAGATAATCACGGCCGAGCAGCGTCATGCGCGGGTCTCCGGCTGGGACACGCGGCGCGGCTTGCGAAAGCGGTCTTCTGTCCGGTAGTTATCGACAGATTGGGGGTGGTCGTGCGTCTCGTCGCACGCGAAGCGGATGGGCCGAATGACCACAGGAATTGCACAGGGTTGTGCGGCTGCCGAACTGGTCGACGCAGCAGCATGGGCCAAGCCAGTAATCGACAGCACGGGGGTCATTGTGCGGCACCGCAATCGGTGGTCGCCGACGCATTCCCCGACTTTTCGGTTGCCGAGCGGACAGGAGGATTGATCGTGGCCAGAATCGCCCGCTCGATGCGCGCACTCGAGCTACCGCGCAGAACGTCGCTAACCGACTTTTCGGGGAAGTTGTGGGCGCGCTCGAAGGCGGCCAGACTGCCGAATTTTCGGCAGATTTCTGCCTTTATCCCGTGTTTGTCCGTCAATGTGAGCGCCACATGAATTCCCCGAAAGTTCGTTCCGAAGATTCGGGTAATCCGAGAACTCGGGGGCGTCAACCGCTTCCAACCGAAAATTCGGTTGGGCAGCGCATTTTGTCGGCCCTGGGGGATCGTTCACGCAAATGGCTGGCCCAGGAATCGGGCCTCCCCGAGAGTACGGTCGGCGACGCCATCCTGCGCGGACCGGCCCGCACCGAAGTCGCGATCAAGCTCGCCGATGCGCTGGGGGTCAGCCTGGATGCCATGCTGGGCCGAGTCGTCGAGGAGGACGCCGCGCCGGTCGCTGGCAAGCGTGAGGCGTCGGCCGTGGATTCAGCCGCGATTGTCTCGGTCCCGGTGCATGACGTGCAGGTCGCGGCCGGGGCGGGCAGGCTCGCCGATCGCCTGCCGCCGCCAATCTATTACTGGTCGTTCTCGCGCGACTGGATGGAGGCGAACCTGCGGGGCGTCGGCCAGCTCGTCATGGTGGAGGTGTCAGGCTCCAGCCAGGAACCGGAGCTGTCGGAAGGCGACCTAGTTGCGGTCGACCTGGACCAGTCGCGGCTGCGCGAAGGGCTGTTCGTCGTGCGCCTGGATGACCTGCTGGTCATCAAGCACATCCAGGTCGACGGCCGGACCGTTCGCCTGATGAGCCGGAACCCGATGTACGATCCGGTCGAAATCGACCTGCACGAACCGGGGATCGAGGAGCGGTTCGAGGTGGTCGGGCGCGCGGTGTGGGCCAGCAAGATGTTGTAATCTATTTTTTGCTGTTGATTGAACATCGTTATGAACCGGCGGGGGCGGGCGGCAATGGTTGAGGTTATTTCGCGAGACGAGTTTGGCGGCCCAGTACATCTCGATCACATTTCTCAGGCCGTACTTTGGTGTCAGCGCGAACGGGAGGATTGGGAGGCGGCATTCACGCTTCTTGATGAAAATGGCGTTGGCGTTCACAAAGAGTCGATTCCTTGTGTCGATAGTGTAACGCAGTCCTGGTTGCAGTTAGAAAAGATTTTTTCGAAAAGCGTCGATGATAATAGGATAATTGACTTAACCAACGCTGACTGGGGAAACGAGCAGACTATAGTCATGGTTAGGTCTACCGCTGGACAGGCGTTCAGATGGATATACCACAATATTAATATATCTGCACTTGAAGCCGCATTTGCAATTGCTGGAATTGGGAGCTCCAAGATCGACTGGACGAATACATCGTGTACGGCCGGTGCATTTCATTACTCCAGAATCGCCCTTGGATCGCACGGATCTGTTATCCAGGAACAAATTCGCACATCTAACGAAAATTGGTCAGATGTTAATCAAAAATACAACAAGCTCTCCCTTCTGATTGGCAAAAGTTTGTCGGATGTCGAACGGAACTTTAATATAACTATTCAAAAGATAGAAGAATATTCGTCTGATATTAATAGTTCGCGAATTGTAGTTTTGGATGAGTTTTCCGATATAAGAAAGGACCTTCACTCACTAGCTGATGATTTGGTTTTGAAATCAAACTCATACCATGAGAATGTCCGGGAAACAAAAGTAACGGCTCTTGAGGAGATGGAGAAATCTAGAAAGGCTTTTCGTGATGAGGTTATATTGCAGCCTGCGGCGCAACTTTGGCATGATAGAGCTATAAAGCACGAAAGGTCGGCAAACAAATTTGGGTTGGCTGCAATCGGAACGGGTGTTGCTGGTATTGCCGGAACACCCTTAATAGCATTTTCGATCAACAAGCTGGCTCGATACTTTGTTACTATCCCAAGCGATGTAAATATAACAGCAGATCAGAAATTAGAATTTGCTAATACGATTTTGCATACTCAGCTTATTGTTGCGGCGTCGGTGACGTTACTTTGGGTGACAATGTCTCTTTGGGTGACCAGAGTTCTGGTTCGAAATTACGTTCAGCAACGTCGATTGGCTGTGGATGCGGCAGGAAGAGAGGCGATGACTCAAACCTATATAGGCTTGATGCTGGAAGGCGGCGTCAAGGACAATGAGCGCCCTATAGTCCTAAGTAATCTTTTTCTTCCAGTTTCTGACGGTACAACTGATGATGGCCCGCCGGTTATCTCTATGCCATCTCTTTTGGCTACGATGGCTGCCGGTAAGCAAGCATGAAACCGGCTGTTTTCATTGTTATTTTAACCTCTTTTCCGCTCAACTCAAACGCATCACAGAGTGATTATTCGGCCGTAACTAAGGGGCCGGATTTCATGGCTTGTGAATTACACATTAAACGACATGTGCCGGAGGGGGGCATTTATAAACTCCTTAGTGTAGCGAGAGAGGATAGCGGTCCGCTGTCGCCTGCTGCCTTTAAGGAACAGGCCGGGGTATCTGCGTCGGTGCATGGCTTGGGCGAGGCTGAGGCGTTGCGCAACCTCGCCGACGAACTGGCGGCTAAGGCCGGTCGCCTGTCCCTTCGGCGCATGGTGTTGACCTATCGGCTCGGCAACGAAGCACAGCCACGGAAACAGGTCTGCGCGTTTCGGCTGGAGGGGGGCAAGTTGCAGAGCGCCGAAACGCTGAATGCCAACGCCACGTCCCGGACGGGCGAAGCGATCGACTTCCTCGCCGATCGCGGCAAATGGGCGCGCCAGTCCAAGCCGAAGCATTCATGCTGCCTCTGATCGCCGCCATCGCGGCTCAGGCGCTGACCTGCACGCCGATCGCCGTTGATGGCGACACCCTGCGCTGCGGCCGAGAGCGGATACGCCTGCTGGCCATCGATGCGCCCGAGATGCCGGGCCATTGTCGGCCAGGGCGGCGATGCGTGCGGGGTGACCCGGTCGCGTCGAAGGCGTCTCTTGCATCGGCGTTGCAGCCGCCGTTTCGGATCGTGCGCGTCGGCCTCGACCGTTACGGCCGAACGCTTGCGACCGTGGCTGGGCGGCGGGGCGACCTGTCTTGCTGGCAGCTGCGGGCGGGGCAGGCACGATATCGGGCGGATTGGGATAATCGGCGTCTGGTCGGCAAGCGATGTCGATAAGGGCCGAGCGCGTCATCATCGCGATCGAGATCGCGGCCTTGGCGCTCATTGTAGGCGTCCGAGTCGTGCTGCCCGTGCTTTCCTGGGTCCGCGAGCTTCTGGCGTAGCAGGACGCCAGAGCGCTTTGGTTGAGAATTTGCGGCCCATCCCCGGCTAAATAGCCCCGACCCCATCCAGTGACCGTGTGCGCGGCGTACACGGCCTGTTCCATTCCGGTCGCTCGATGCCGTCTGGACAAACCAACATCGATTGATCCATGTTCACGTTCTGTTCTTATGGGAGTCAGAACATTGAAGCAGGATTTTGGGGCGTGGCTGGTCGCGCAGTCTGAACGCGACGACTGGGTGGGGCTTTTCGCGTTTTACGTGCGCCGGGACGGGGCATTCCCACGGACCGCCGATCCCGAAGGCGTGCGGACTTACCTGACCGCCACCGGCGCGGGTGCCGATGCGATCGACATGCTGGATACCGCCGTGCGGGAATGGGGCTGCGCGTGATGCTTCGGACTGTCTTGAGGGAGGCGGTCCCCGATCCTCTGGCCTTCCCGACCGACACGCATCCGCGCTGGCGGCTGCGCGTCTTCGATACATGCTGGCCGTGGCGCGCAACCAAAAGCGAGGCGCTGCGCGATGCGGTCCTCAGCCGGAATGCCCGGCGCTGTCCGGACGACAATACGACCTATCTCGATGCGGCGGCTGCGATCCAGCGCGACCCGCCCTTTGCCAGCGACCGTTTGCGAATGCGGATGATTCGGGCGGAGCGTCTGGCGGCGGAGTGAAATGGTCCGGCCGTCGTCCGTGGCGCGACCTGATCGCGCCACGGACCGTCGATCAGCGGAGCTTTGCCTTGCCTGATTGCGGGATCGCCCCGACGATCGCGGTCACCGCGACCGCATAGGGGTGGACGCCTTCCGGGCTCGGCTGGCTGGACAGGACCGGCCAAGTGCCGGGCGCGGTGTCGTCATACCAGAAGGGGCGGGTGTCGATGTAGCCTGCGATGCGGCCCTCAGCGCCGGATTCCTTGTACGCCTCCAATTGCCATTTGAAGCCGGTGCCCCAGCGGCCGCCCGCCGTGCCCCATTCGTTGCCGGTGACCAGCGTCTGGTTGGCGCGGGACATCCACAGGTCCGTGCTGGAGGTACGCGGCAGGACGCCGGTCGCCACCACGCGGATACCGGGATAACGCGCGGCGAACCGGTCGAGGAAACCGGTATAGTTGGCCCGCATGGTCGCAAATTTGCTGTTCAGGTCGTTCTGGCCCAGCTGGTTGACCAGCACCGTGAACGGCAGGGCGCGACCGGTGTTGAACGCCGCCGCCTGGTCGATGACCTGCCAGCGCAGTGTCGCGCCCGCCGCCAGTTCATATTGCGACCGCGCGCCGGGCATTCCGATCAGGAAATGGGGCGTCCGGCCATAGGTGCCATCGGCCGTGTCCAGCCATTTGCGAAGCCAGCCCAGATTGCCCCGCGTATCGGCCTCGACCGCATATTCCTGTCGCGACTCGCCGATGGAATCGACCGCGCCCAGCACGACCGGATTGCCGTCCCATCCCTTGCCCAGGCAAACGTCCGGGCCGTAATATTGCGGCATCGCCTGACCCGAGCCGGTGTCGAGCGAAGCGGTGCTGAAATCGCCGGGGCTATCCAGATGCGCCGTGACCGAAGCGAGATCGGTGCCGCCCCAGACCCGTTCGCCCCGGTTCGACTGGATGCGATAGACCGGAATCTGCTTTTCACCGGCGGCGGTGTGGTACGCGGTGGTCATGCCGACATCGCTGTTGGCGGGAATGCCGCCTGCGAAGTCAATCTCGTCGGTCCAGACGCCGGTCGTCCCGCTGTCCACATTGGCGGTCATGGCGTCGGCAAAGGTCGCGCGAACCCGAGTGCGCCCGATCGACAGCCAGAAGCCGTCGATCCGCGTCGCATTGCCCGGCAGGATCGACTCCTGCGGCGCCATGCCGCCTTCCGTGGAGGCGAAGCCCGAAAAGTGGCAACGCACGCCCCACAGCCGATATTGCGGCGACCCCGCCACGATCCGCGTCATGACGAACGGCGTGTCGGCCGCAGCGGTGACGAGCGGGCCGCTGGGCATCCGCAGACGGGTAAAAGCGAACATGTAACGGTCGGGGCTTCCCGCGCTGGGCGTCGGGGTGGCCGTCGGCGTTGGGGTCGGAGTGGCGGTGGCTCCCGGCACCGGAAAAGGAAAGCCATCGGGGGAATCGACGCTGCCGTTCATCATGACCGAACAGCTTCCGATCATCATCGAAAGCGCGACTGGAAGTGTCGTGCGAGTGCTCATGGATTGTCCCCGTTTTCCCCGAAGCCACGCACCTGCATTTGCGACGGTCGTCTTGCAATCCCGAGGCTTGGCGCGGAATCTCGAATAAGGACACAAGCAGCGGGGCCCTGTAAAAAAGCTCACCGAGAATGCCGGATCGCTTGACTTGCGGGCGATCAACTTGACCTGATCATGTGGCCCCGCGTATCTGCGTGGAGTTGGACTTTTCGGGCCTGCGCCAGCGCAGGCCGACTGGATGGCCGCCTCCGCCTAATCCGGCGGCATGGCACCGCCCCCCATCAAAATCCTGCGCCCCGGCACCTTCACCGATATTCACGGGACGAAGGTGACTTTCACGCAGTCGGACCTGGACCAGGTCATCGCGTCCTATGACCGGGAAAGCGATCCCGCGCCGATCGTCGTCGGCCATCCCAAGATCGACGCGCCCGCCTTTGGCTGGATCGGCTCGCTGGCGATGGAAAATGGCGTGCTGGTCGCGCACCCGTCCGAAGTCGCGCCCGCCTTCGCCGAAGCGGTCGAGGCCGGGCATTACCGCAAGATTTCCCCCCAGCTCTATCCGCCGTCGAGCCCCAACAACCCGAAGCCGGGGAGCTGGTATCTCCAGCATGTCGGCTTCCTGGGCGGCGCGGCTCCGGCGATCAAGGGTCTGGGGACGGTAGCCTTTTCCGATGCCGCGATCGGCGTCGTGACGCTTTCCATCGAAGAGGACTCCATGAGCACCGAAGACACCAGCACCCCGGACGCGGTCGCGTTCGCGGAGCGCGAAGCCGCGCTGGCCGAGCGCGAAAATGCCCTGAAGGCGCGCGAGGCGGACCAGGCCAAGCGCGACCAGGACGCGCGCCATGCCGAGCATGTCGCCTTTGCCGAAGGGCTGATCGCCGATGTGAAGCTCGCCCCGGCGGGCAAGGACAAGGTGGTCGGCCTGCTCGACCTGCTCGACGCCAGCCAGCCGGTGGCCTTCGGCGAGGGCGACGCGAACAGCATGACCGCCGCCGCCGCCTTCAAGTCGCTGTTCGACGGCGCGCAGCCGGTCGTCGCCCTGGGCGAGGCCGCGCCCGCCGACAAGAAGCCCGGCGACGCGCCGAAGCCCGCCGACATCGCCCGCCGCGCCCAGGCCTATGCCGAGGCCCAGCGGAAGGCGGGCAAGCCGATCACGACGCAGGCGGCCGTGCGCCACGTCACTGCCAATCCCGACGCCTGACCGGCGCGGGCTTCCCCAGACACGACACGACAGGAGCTTTAGACCATGGCTGGCCGGACGGACGGACTGACCAAGAATTTCCGCGCGGGGGCAGCGCTTGCCCCCTATCTGATCCTAAAATTCGGGGCGGACGACCAGACGTTGGTCCCGGCGACCGGCCCGACCGACGAACTGATCGCGACCAATGTCGAACTGCCCGCCGTCCAGGGCGAGCGCTTCGACGCGGCGATCGGCGGCCTGCCCGAGGTTCGCTATGGCGGCCCGATTGGTCGCGGCAAGCCGATCACCTCCGATGCCCAGGGCCGCGCCGTCGAGGCCACCCCCGCCGCCGGGGTGCGCGTGCGCATCATCGGTTTTTCGATGGCGACCGGTGTCCTGGGCGATGTCCTCGCCTACCGCCCCGCGCCCGGCTTCATGACCGGCTGACGCTGCCCCTTCATCCCCGTTTCAACGCTCTTTCAGGACGCTTTCCATGGCCCAGTCGCCTTATCCTATCGATCCGCACCTGACCGCGATCGCCATCGCCTACAAGAATGCCGGATACATCGCCGACATCGTCATGCCCCGTATCGAGGTCGGCAAGCAGGCCTTCAGCTTCATGCAGTACGGCATGGACACCTTTTTCAACACGCCGGAAACGCTGATCGGCCGTCGCGGCCAGGCGAACCAGGTCACGATGGACGGCGTCGAGATCGCCGACGCCACCGAGGATCACGGCCTGGAGTCGCCAGTCCCCAAAGCCGATGTCGACAATGCCGACGAGCGGTACGACCCGCTGGGCAATGCGGCGGCGTTGGTGGCCGAGCTGATCGAAATCCGGCGCGAAATCCGTGCGGCCGGGACGATCTTCAATCCGGCGACCTACGACCCGGCGTTGCGCACGACGCTCGCGACGACCGATGTGCTGGACAATCCGAACACCGACACCGTGACCCTCATCACGGACGCGTTGGACAAGCCGCTGATGCGTCCCAATCAGATGGTGTTCGGCCAGCGCGGCTGGACCAAGTTCCGCCGCAACGCGGGCGTCATCAAGGCCATTCGCGGCACCAACGGCGGCGGCCTCGTCACCAAGCAGGAGGTGGCCGAGCTGTTCGAGGTCAGCGAGGTCGTGGTCGGCCAGGCGTTCGGCAACCAGACGCGAAAAGGTCAGGCCCCGATCGTGTCGCGCCTCTGGGGCAACCACTTGGCGCTGACCTACAAGGCCCCCGTCCTGTCGCGTGAGACGCCGACATTCGCGGGCACCTTCACCTGGGGCGAGCGGCAGGCGTCGCAACGCGAGCTGAAGCCGGGCGAAATGGGCCTTCGCGGCGGCACCGCCGTGCTGGTCGGCGAGAGCGTCAAGGAACGCGTGATCGCGGCCCAGGCGGGATATTTCTTCGAGAACGCCTTCTCGCCGAATTGATCCCGATCCGTTGCGGGCGGCGATCCAGCCGCCCGCCAATCCTCCCCAGACTGGAAAGCACCTGCCATGAGTTACCCCTACAAGGTCGAGCGGACCGTCATTTTCGGCGGCAAGGAATATCTGCCCGGCGCGCCGATCCGCTTCGACATCAACGACCAGGTTGAGGACGAGGCGCGGCGCGACTTGCTGGCCCGCGAAGCGATCGTGGACGACGAGGATTTTGCCGACAATTTCCTCCTGCGCGAACAGCTTGCGGCGGCGCAGGCGGACGCCATGACACAGTCGTCGTCGGTGCCGTTGTTCCTGACCGGCTCGACGCCCGCCCCGGAAGGCGCGGACACCTCCGGCCAGGCGGAAACCCAGAACACCCCGCCGCCGCCGGAAATCCCCGTGCTGACCGGCAAGAAAAAGCCCGAGCTGATCGCGATCGCAGCGAATGAGGGTGTCGAACTGACCGGCGACGCGACGGTACAGGAGATCATCGCCGCCATCGAGGCGAAGCGTGCGGGCGCATGATCGCCACCATCATCAAGCAGCCGGGCGAGACACTTCGCCCGGCTGTCGCCTTTTCCGGGTCCGCTTCGATCGCCGCCATCCGAGGCGTGACCGTCACCGCGCGGGGCCTCGTGCCGGGTGCCGCCGCGCTCGTCGCCAGCGCCGCACTGGCGGGCGGCGTGGTCACGCTGGCGCTGTCGGGCGGCAGCGACGGCGAGCGGTACGCGGTCACGGTCCGGGCCGAGGATGCGCAGGGCCAGACGCTGGAAAGCGAGGTCGAAATCGTCCTGATCGAGTCGGTCTGGGCGACGCCGGACGGCGGCGCGGGCTGGCTGTCGATCGCGGCGCTGGTCAAGCGCTTCAGCCTGGACGAGGTCGTCCGGATGACCGACACGGACGGCTCCGGCCGGATCGATCGCGACCTGCTGATCGGCGCGCTGGTCGATGCCCAGGCGATCGTCGAGGCACATATCGCCAGCCGCTACGCCCTGCCGCTCGCCACCGTGCCGCGCATCGTGGAAATGGCGGTCGGCGACCTCGCCCGCGCCCGGCTGTATCCGCGCGGCGCGCCCGAGGGTATCGCCGACCAGGCCAAGGCGGCGATGGCGCTGCTGGTCCGTATTCAGAAGGGCGACGCGACGCTGGGCCTGCCCGCCGCAGAAACCCCGGCCGAGGCGGCCAGCGATGCCCCCGTCGTCATCGCGCCCGGCCAGCGCGCCTATCCTGACTGGCTGAAGGGCTATTGATGGTCGACATCGCGATCACCATCCAGGAGGACGTGACCGCTGCCATGAATCGGCTGGCGGCCGATGGCACGGACATGACCCCGGCCATGAAGGACATCGCCGGGCACCTCGCCGACACGACGCGCGAGCGGTTCGAGACGGAAACGGACCCGACCGGCAAGAAGTGGATCCCGTCCCGGCGTGTGATTGAGCATGGCGGCAAGACGCTGACCCTGACCGGCGACCTGGGCAATTCGATCACCGAGGATTGGGGGCCGGACTTCGCCGCCGCCGGGCCGGAGCGATCGGGGGGCGCTGGCGTCTATGCCCTGATTCACCAGACCGGCGGCGAAATCCGCCCGCGCGAGAAAAAGGCGCTGTCCTTCGGCGGCCGGATCGTCGCCAAGGTCATCATCCCGGCGCGTCCGTATGTGGGCTTCACCGACGTGAACGCCGACTACGCGATCGGCGCTTTGGCCCGCCATCTGGGCTTTGGGACTGCCGCCTGATGCTGACCCTGTCCCCCATCGTCGCGGTGTTGCGGACCGGCTTCAAATCGGTCGACGGCGTGCTGGAGGCACCTGCCCAGTCCGACCTGCCCCGCGCGCTGCCTGCGCTGTTCGTCGTCCCCGCCGCCGACACCGCCGCGCCCAACACCCTGTCCGGCGCGCGCGACCAGCGGGTGACGTTCGACTTCTCCGTCCTCGTCACCGTCGCCGCCCGGATCGGCCAAGGTCAGGTGTCCGACGAGCTGAAGGCGAGCGAGGACCGCGTGATCGAGCTGGTCGTCGGCTGGACGCATCCGGATGCGTCCAGCCCGGTCGATTATGTCGGCGGCCGATTGGCGAATGTCAGCGCGGGCAGCGTGACGTGGGAGGTCCGGCTGCGCTGCGCGTATCGTTTGCGGATGAGGGGCTAGTCGGTCCCTGAACAGACTAGCCATCCAGGCGCGCATTTCGCGCTGTTTGGGCACCGATTGCGCTGGGCCCAAGCGCAAGCAATTCACTTAAGAAATTCCGGTATTCACCTTCGTCCTCGGCTTCGAACATCGGAATGCCGTAGGCGTTTGCTATGGGCCAAAACATGTCCAAGCCTTGGAGCGCAAATTTCGCTGAAGGCATTTCAACTTCATCAAACTGGGCGACGCTTTTGAAAGAATCTGGGCGCGAATCTGGACGCGAAACGACCCTGCCGTCCATCATCATCGGTATGCCGTGCTTTTCATATTCCTGTAAGACTGTGGGGGAATTCAAAAAGGGAATTGTGCGCCAAACGTTAAGTAGAACTGCCTTGCAGAAATATCCATTATTCCATCCGGCTCTATTTAAAATCTTGGATTGAAGTTCAGAAACGGCCATAAAAATATTCAGGACGAAATTTAGGTCGACGACTTTTGGGTTTTCATATCCTTGCTGATCGAATAGTTTGCAAAGTTGGTCTGCATGACGATAGTGGATAAGGCTTTCTCGGAGATCGTCAATATTCCGTGGTTTATGAAGTGGCATTGGAATGATGAGTTCGCTGACAAGATCGCGCCGCAAGCGATAGGTTAGCCCAAAACTGTTGGGATTATTATGACGAATCTGACGACCGACAAAGCCATTGGCTGACGTGTATACAGTATCGAATGGGATAGCATAAGCATCTGATTGCTCTGCTTTCAGAAAAGTGCGAACCTCGGAAAGCGAGGCATCGAGCCATGCGTCCCGATCACCCCATGGATCGGCAATCATTAACAAGCGAATGTAGGGGCGTTTCGTCTCACCTTCTGAAAATTCAGGGTCGCGGGCTACCCATTCTTCAAACTCCTTGTTGATTGCGTCCGATCGGCGCCAAAGTTGATCGAGGACGAAACGGTCATTCTCCGGCTTAGGCTCCGATCCGTCGGCAACTCTCCGGTATATCTGACCGCTTTTGTGGACGTAGGGCGAATTGGGCCCCTTAGGCACATAGATGCAAATCACCGCGTGATCCGGTGCAAGCCCTATTTCCAGATTTGGCCCCCAAATTGCTCGCGCCTCATAGTGCGGCGACGGATTGACCGAATTGGCGATTGCTTGGCGGAGCCGTCGTAGTGCTGGATCGACATCCATTTTTGGTATTCCAGGGAATGCCCCGGCCACGGCATCTTCCTTCGATTTTTCCGTGACGCCGTAAAAAAGCCAACCGCCATGCGTGTTTGCAAAAGCTGAAACGGATTTAGCCATGGCGTCGGCCTTGGACGCTTCACGCTTGTATTCAACGTACCAGCCCTCCGACACGGACTGGAGAGACTGCAAATCCGCGACCCCTATTTCCTCGAATGGCTTTTTGAAGGGGTTGTAGCGCGGCATCTGAAAGCTCCTGGAAGCAAGGTCGATCAAGCAAACATAGCGGGTGAATTAATTCAATTCTAAACTCATCGCGCGAGTTTGTTTGAACCGACTGCGCCAGCGCCCCCCGCGCGCGCGCGCGAAATCCGGTCTGACTGTCGGCACAATCCCGGCAAAAGGACCGCTGACCGATGGCCGCTGGCCCCAAGACAACCCAGGCTGATCCAACCCAGCCCCGCCCGGTCGATGCGACCGGGCGCACGCTCGACCAGTGGGACCTCCCCGTGTCGGGTCCTGCGCGCCTGAAGGCGCTGGGCGGCAAGCCCGACCCCGCGCTGGCCGAGGCCGCGCCCGACGCGCCCCCCGTTGCCACCACCGACAAGGACTGACCCATGGTCGACGCCGTCAAAGTCCTCTTTTTCAAGAAAGAGGCGACCTACGCCACCGACGCCGCGCCCACGGGTGCCGTCAATGCCGCGCTGACCCGCAACTTCACCGCCAAGCCCGTGGTCGTCGACCGCATCCAGCGCAATCTGGATCGTCCGGTTCGCGGCAGCTCCAAGGACGCGCCGTCCAACGAGCGCCAGACCTATGGTTACGAGCTGGAGCTGGCGGGTTCAGGCGCCGCCGGGACCGCCCCCGCCTGGATGGAGCATCTGGAGGCGTGCGGCATGGCCGCGCCCGTGCTGACCGCCAATACCAGCGCGGTGCAGCGCTTCGCCGCGATCGGCGCGCTTCTGTCGTCCGCCACCGCCTATCACTGGCACGGCACCCAGAAGCGGGTCGGCCTGGGCGGCCGGGGGACCTTCTCCTGGGATTTCACCGCCGGGCAGTATCCGTTCATCAAGATCGACATGACCGCGCTGCTCCCGGCGGCCGGGGCGATCACCGATGCCGCGCCGGGTGCCGTCGCCTTCGACCAGTGGAAGGACCCGGTGGAGGTCAACACCGCCAACACCGATTTCCTTCTGGGCGGCTTTGCGGCCAACCTGCGCAGCTTCACCGGCGAGGCCAATGCCGAGATCACGCCACGCAACCTGGTCGGCGCGAACTACATCAATCGCGGCAATCACGGCCTGACCTGCCGCGTGCTGGCCGAATGCCCGACGATCGGCGCGAAGGACTATTTCACCACGCTTCGCAAGGGCGATGAAATCCCGGTGCAGCTCGATCACGGCACCACGCCCGGCAATATCCTCCAGTTCAAGTCGGACCATCTGCAAATCACCGACATCGAGCTGTCCGACGAAAACAACGTCCTCATGATTTCGATCACGGGGAAGCTGAACGTCGGCACCACGCCCGACGACCTCATCATCACGGCCAAGTGACATGACCCAGCCCATTTACCGCATCGTCGCCCAGCCGCGCGCCTGGACCCCCGTCACCTTTCCCGTCGTCATGGACGATGGCAGCGTCCAAACCTTCATGATCGAGATGCGCTTCCGCCTTCTCAAGGTGGATGCGGCAACCGCGTTCATCGGCGAAGTCGTCCGCGTCCAGGCGTTGGAGGATCAGGAGGGGGCCGACCGTGCGCAGCTTTACACCGAGCTGGTCGCTCAGATTGCGACCGACTGGCGCGGCGTCCACGCCGAAAACGAGGAGCCGTTGCGCTTCGACGTGCCGGAGACGTGGCTGACCGACCTGGACGCAGGGGGCAAGCGCAAGCCGCTGGTCGCGCCGAACCTGCGCAGCCTCATGAACGAGGGTGGCATGTTCATCCACATCTTCGACGCCTTCCGCGCCTGCCTCGCCGGTCAGCCCAAGGCCCGCGCGGGAAACTGAAGGCCGTCGCGACTGGCTGGGCCAAGGGTCGCGGCGGCACCAAACCGGCCGAGGACACCGCGACCGACAGCGCCGCCGCCGCGATCGCCGCGATCGAGGCGCGCCGCGCGGCCGGACGGCGCGACGACACGGTGGAGATCGGCCCCGACGAGGTGGACGTGGTCACGCTGTTCATGGCGCTGACCAGCCAGTGGCGATTCCACGCGATGGGCGGGCGGCTCGGCCTGGATTACGCCGCCGTCCGCCCGACCGCCGACATGCTGGCGATCGCCATGACGGCCGACCTCTTCCTCGACCTGCAAATGATGGAGCGCGCGGCCCTGATCGCGCTGGCATGATATGAGTCGCGACCTGATCGTTTCCGTCCGGCTGAAGGCCGATGGCTCCGGCCTGGTCGGCGCGGCCAAGGACAGCGCCGCCGCCATCGCCGGGATCGGCACCGCCGCCGAGGGGGCGGCAACGCAGGCCCGCGCGCTGGTCACGGCGATCGGCGAGGCCTCGCGCGCGGCGGGCGTCACCACCACCGCACGCGAGGCCGCGACTGCGCTGGAGGGCACCGGCCGCGCCGCGATCACGGCGAGCGGATCGACGAAACAGGCGAGCGCCGCGCTGGGCCAGTTGACCGACCAGTCGCGCGGCGCGGCGTCCGGCGCGGACGAGCTGGTCGCCGCCGCCGGTCGTGTCGCCCGCGCCCACACTGCCACCACCGCCAAGGCGGCCGAGGCGGCGCGTGCGGCATCCGATCTGGCGAAGGCCGAGCGCGATGCCGCACGTGAGGCGGTGACGGCGGCCGAGACGAAGCTGGCCCAGGCGAAGGGCCGCGTCGAGCTGACGCCCGATAATCCGACCATCACCCTGTCGCCCGGAGGCGGCAGCGCGCATGCGGCGGGCGATGCCCAGGCGATCGCGACGGCGACGGCCGACCTCGCCCAGGCACGCCAGCGCGCCCAGGTCGCCGAAGAGGCCTATTCCCAGTCCCTGCGCGACAGCACGGCGGCATCCGCGACAGCGACCGCCGCCGTGTCCGCGCTGACCACCCAGTCCCAGGCCAGCGCCGGCGACACCGGCCAACTCGCCCAGGCGCTGGAGCGCAGCGGCGACGCGGCGGGCTCGACGGCACAGGCCGCGCAGGCGCTGGCCGAGGCGTCGGCCACCGCGTCGGACGCCTCGCGCCAGCAGGCGACCGCCACCGATCAGGCGACCGGGTCGGCCGAGGACTCGACCCGCGCCACCACCGCCCAGAGCCAGGCGCGCGGTGCGGCAGCGCGCGAGGCGGCCGAGCTGGCGGCGGCCGAGGCCCGGCTGGCGGCGGCCACGACCGAGACGGAGCGCGAGGAAGCCGCCGCCGCGATCGCCGCCATCAAGCTCGCCCAGGCGCAGCGGGAAGCCGCCCGCCGCACCGCCGAGGCGGAGGCGGAGGCCCGGCGCAACAGCTTCGCCGTGCGCTCCATGGGCCAGCAATTCGGCGACTTCGGGTTGCAGGCGATCACGACCGGCGACGTGGTGCGCGCCTTCACCCAGCAGATGGGGCAGATGGGCTATGCGATGTCGGAAATGTCCGGCACGGCGGGCAAGGTCGGCGCGTTCCTGACCGGCCCCTGGGGCATCGCCCTGACGGTCGGCGCGGCGGTGATCCTCCCGTTCATCGAAAACCTGTTCAAGGCCGAGGAAGCGGCCGAGGCGGCGAAGGTCGGCGCGGACGGTCTGGCCGAGGCGCAGGGCGTGCTGGGCGGCATGTTCGACCTGACCAGCGGCAAGCTGAAGAAACAGAATGAATTGCTGATCCTCAACGCGCGGCTGACCGCCCTGAACCTGCGCGGCACGGCGGCGAAGGAGCGCGACAGCGCCCGCGAGACGTTCGGGAATGTCGACAGCATCAGCGCGGCCGGGCGTTTTCGCGGTGCGCTGGAAGGGCGCGGACCGGCGGGCTATCTGGCAGGCGCGATCACCGGGTCGGATCAGGCGCGGCAGAATGCCCGCAACCTGCGCGGCGTCGTCACCGACCTGGAGGCCGGGCGGACATCGGCCGCCGACGTCCTGCGCGTGACCGACAAGTTCGACTTCACCGGCCTGAAGATTACCCGAGAGCAATTCCAGCAGGCGATCATCGACCGCGCCGCGTCGGGCGCAAAGGAGAAGATCGCCGACCTGATCGACCAGTCGCTGGACGACGGCAAGCTGGCCGAAGGGCTCCGGCGCGACGCGAGGGGCAAGAAGCCCCCGAAGCCGAAGAGCAACGACGCGCGCGACGAGTTCGGCCGCGACGCCGCCGCGCGCATCGCCGGGATCACCCATGCGTTCGACCGGACGCCGCCCGCCGTGCGCCAGGCCAATGCCGCCCTGCGCCAGCTCGACGACATCATGGACGATCTGGCGCGCAAGAAGCCGCCGGGGTTCAAGGACCTGATCGCTCAGGCGCAGGAGGCGAAGGGCGTCGTGCGCGACGGCCTGAACCGCCCGATCCAGGATTTCGTCGAAAGCCAGCGCGACGCTTACGCCGTCGGGCAAGAAATGCTGTACGGCCACCGCGATCAGGCCGAGGCGCTGCGCACGATCCAACAGCTGGAGCGCCAGCGCGGTCCCCTGACCGAGGAACAGAAAGACGCGATCCTCGCCGCCACCCAGGCGCTGTCGGCACAGGAGCGGCTGCTCGACCGGATGGTCCAGCGCCAGCGGATCTACCTCGCCGGTATCGCCGATATCCGCGGCCTTCTGACCGCGACCATTTCCGGCGACAGCGGCCTCGACAAGCTGCCCGAGCGGATCATGCAAAGCTTCTCGCGCGTGTCGGCCGAGAAGATCGTCGACAGCCTGTTTGGCGACCTGTTCCAGCAGCTGGAAGACAGTGTCACCGGGACCAGCATTGTCGAGGATGCGTCGACCCGCATGGCGGACGCGCTCGACATCGTGTCCACCCGCACCGGGCAGGCCAGCACCGCGCTGGACACGCTTGCCCGCGCTGCCAGCGGTGCCGCCACTGCGGTGCAAAAGGCTCCGGGCGGGACCGCGCCCGCCGCGCCGCCTCCGGCCGGTGCGGAGGGGATCGACGGACCCGAGGTGAAAGTCACCGCCCCGCGCCGGACCATTCGCAGTCCCGAAGAGCTATTTTCCAAGGCGATCGGCGGCATCTCGACCAAAACCATCGGCCTGTTCACCAATCCCGAGACGGCGTCGAAGATCGGTCAGAACCTGGGCAAATTCGCGGGCAAGGGGCTGGCGGGTGCGTTCGAGGGGCAGGCCGCGTCGTCGATCGCCAATCTGGTCGGCATCAAGACCAGCGCGACCGGCAGCATGATCGGCGGCGCGCTGGGCGGCCTGACCGGCATTCCGGGGGCGGGCGCGATCGCCGGGCTGGCGGGCGGCATCATCGGCAAGCTGTTCGAGGGGGTGAAGTCCGGCCGGGCCACGATCAGCTCGGTCGACGGCAAGGCCGCGTTGGGCGGCGACGAGAAGATCAGCGAGGCGCTGTCGGGCACCGCCAAGAACGTCCAGTCCGGCATCCAGAAGATTGCCGACGCCCTGGGCGCGGAGGTCGGCAGCTTCAACGTCTCGATCGGCAAGCGCGAGGATTACTACCGCGTCGACGGCGGCGGCAGCAGCCGTGTGTCGGAAAAGCATCCCGGCATCCCGCTGCTCTACAATGGCAAGGACGAGGCCGAGGCGATCGAGATCGCCATCCGCAACGCGATCGCGGACGGTGCGGTCAAGGACGTGTCGCCCGCCGTTGCAAAGGCGTTGCAACGCTCCGGATCGCTGGACAAGGCGGTCGCCGAGGCGGTGAAGGTCCAGCAGCTCGAACGGTCGCTGGGCGGGCTGACCGGCCAGCTCCGGGCCGTGTTCGAGACGTTCGACCGCACCGCCGCCGAGCGCGTCCGGCTGGCCAAGGCGTACGGCCTGGACCTGCTCCAGGTCGAGAAGCTGAACGCGACCGAGCGCGCCAAGCTTCTGGAAGACACGCTGAAATCGCGGGTCGGCAGCCTGAAGGATTTGCTGGCCAGCATGTCCGGCGGCGACCTGTTCGAGGGCTCGGCCGTCGACCGGCGCCAGAGCCTGTTGAAGGACATCGCCACCGCACGCGCCGATGCCGAACAGGGCAAGGACGGCGCGGCCGACCGCGTGGCCGAGCTGTACCGGCAATTGCTGGCGACGACGAAGGACGCGTTCGGCACGGGCGGCGAGGAATATGCCGCCGACCGCAAGGCGGCGGGCGACACGGCACGCGCGCTGATCGACATCGAGACCAAGCGCGTCGACAGCGCGGCGGGCGTCCAGGCGGCACAGACCAGCGCGATCGAGACGGGCAACGCGCTGTCGGCGCAGATGCTGAAGGCGGCCGAGGCGCAGACCGCCTTGCTCCAGGAGCTGGTCGATCAGGGCAGGCAGGATGCGGGCCTGACGGTGGTGCCCGACCGGACGCTGGTCGAGCGGGATTATGTCCGATGAAGACGGTCATCGTCGAGGCACGCCCCAGCGATGCGACCGGCCAGCCGGTGGACATCCGCCTCGCTGGCGGCGGGCGCACCCATTACCTGTTCAAGGGCCAGTCCGACTGGCGCGCGGGCGTCATCAGCGTGCCGCGCATCGAATCGGCGCTGGGCTTCGGCAAGGACGGCTTCACCGGGGGCGCGGTGGCGCAGGCCAGCGCGATCGGCTTTTCCCCCGCCATGGCCGCGACCCGTGCGCCGATCGCCGGGCTGGTCTGGAACGACGCGCCCATCACCGTGTCCGTCGCCGACGACGAGGCCGCCGACCCCGGCTTCAAGGTACGTCTGGCGGGCACGGTCGCGGGCTATTCGGTCAGCGCCGGGCGGTTCGTGTTCACCCTGTCCGACATGGCGGGCCGCCTGGGCGAACCGCTGGTCAAGGACAGCTTCGCCGGGACCGGCGGCATTGAGGGCGATGCGGCGGCGAAGGGGCGGGTGAAGCGCCGGAGCTGGGGCCGGTGCTGGAATGTCGAGGGGCGCGTCCTGCTCGCCGCCTGGAATATCTACGAGTTCGGCGACCCGGCGCGTGCGCTTTCGGCGTTCGACGCGGTCAAGGACAAGGGCCGCCCGGTCGCGATCGTCACCGTCGCCTGGGCCGGGTCGGTCGCCGCGACGCTCGACGCGTTGAAGGCTGCATCGGTGCCCGAGGGCGGGTGCGCCGCCGCCCCCTCCATCGCGTGCGTGAAGTTCTGGACCCAGCCGTCCACCCTGACCGCCGACCTGCGCGGTGAGCTGGGCACCGGCTATGTCGAGCATGTGCCCGGCATCGCCGCCGCCATTTCCGCCGCCGCCGAGGGGCCGGTCGTGGACGGACTGGCGGCGATCGCCGCGCTTCGCCCCGATCCGGCCGGGCTGCACGCCGACGATGCCAGCGAGACGCCTGCCCAGATGCTGGACCGCCTGTGCCTGCGCGCCTCGCTGTCCTGGGGCGTGACCGCCGACAAGCGCATCGCGCTTCGCCCCATCGCCTTTGCCGACCCGGTCGAGACGGTGGTGTTCGAGGATGTCGAGCGGCGTGCGGCCTATGCGCCGATCGCCAATGTGAAGGTCGGCTGGCAGAAGAATCACCGCGTCCACACCGATGCCGAGATCAGCGCCGCCGTGCTGGCGGGCGACGTGGCGTTCGGTGACGGCTCGACGCTCGACAAGTTGGCGACGACGCTCACGGATGGGGTGCAGAAGGCTGTCGATAAGGCCGACGCGGTCACGGCCAATCTGGTCGGCCGCAGGCTGACCGGGCTTCTACAGTCGGCGATCGACGGACAGGCCGCGCTCAACATCGATTACGGCTCGGCTGCGATCAGCGCGGCGAGCGCCCTCGCGAGCCAGAACCTCGTCGCGATCCAGACCTTGGGTACCCGGATCGAAAAAGATGGCAGCAAGGTCGCCGAGAGCTTCCAGCAGCTGACCAGCCGCCTCGACGAAAACGAAAAGAAGGTCGCCGGGATCAATGTGAAGGGCGAGGTCGAAGCGGGGATGACCCAGCTGCGCCGCACCATCGCCAACGCGAATTTCGCCTCCTTCGAGGCCGTCGACAAGCGGATCGCCAATTTCGGCGAAGCCGTGTCGGCGTGGCAGGTCAAGGAGGAAAAGGCGCGGGTCGATGCCAACAGCGCCGTCATCAAGAGCGTCGACGACATAGGCGCGCGCGTGACGCAAGAGGGTCTGGATCGGCAAGCTTCGATCAAGGACCTGCGCGAAGTCCTTATCGATAAGGACGGCAATCTGATCGCCCAGCGCATCCAGAACCTGGGCACGCGCGTGACCGTCATTCTCAATGGAGAAACGGTCACGCTGGAGTCAGCGATCCAGACCGTCGATAAATCGTACAGGACGGCCACCGGCACCGTCGCGGAGAGCGTGAAGACGCTCACTGCTCGCCTGGACAATGTCGGTGACGCGACGCTCGAGCAGTCCATGAAAGCGGTGGCCGACAAGATCAAAGGCCTGTCGGCCGAATATACGCTGAAGGTCCAGACCACCCAAGGCGGCAAGAAATACGTCGCGGGCATGGGGATCGCGATCGACAATGGCGTGTCAGCGATCGCGTTTTCCACCGACGCCTTCACCATCGCCCTGCCTGACGAAACCGAGAAGCAGCTTTTTCACGCGGACAAGGATGGCGTCTACATGCCGGACGTCCGGGTCGACCGCTTCAAGGTAAAGTCGATCGATACGCCAGCGCTGGCCGATTATGCGATCCGGCGCAGCTACAGCGCCGAGCTGGCGGGCAATGTCGCATTGCCGAACAGCGATGGCGGGCGATCGCGCTATCTGACGCTCGGGGTGACCAAGCAGCTCGCCGACAGCAGCATTCGGATCGAGTGCAACATGGCACCGCGCCCCGGCCGCGATTACGCGGGCTACTTCGTGTTCGGGCGGACCACCGATGGTGCGGACACCGTCATAGACACCAAATGGTATTGGGTCACGGCCTGCGTCATCAACGGTTTCCGGTCGGTCCGGCTGCCGTTTAACTATGGCCGCGCCTTTGCCGGTCTTCCCGCTGGCTCGCACAGCTTCTGGATCGATTTCGTCGCCTATGGCGGCGGCAATGACCAAGGCTTCATGGAGGCCGGGTCCAACTTCTACGTCGAAGAGATAAAGGTATGATGGTCCTGATCGTGATCCTGGGGCCGGACGGCGCGCGCCTGCGCAAGGTCCTTTGTCCCCGCGAAGATATCGCCGCCCAGCTCGCGCCCGGCGAGACGTATGAAGTCGTCGACCCGCTGGTCGACGGCTTCGGCATCGTGGAGCCGGAGTGATGGCCAGTCCCTTCGAACAGGCGGGCACGATCGCCGTCACGCGCGGGTCGCGCACGGTGACGGGCACCGGATCGTCATGGCTTGCGGGCTATGACGGCCTGGTGCTCAACATCGCGGGTGGGGTGTATCCGGTCGCATCGGTCGACGGCCCGACCAGCCTGACGCTGGTCGAGCCCTATCCGGGCGCGAGCGCGACCGGGCTGACCTATTTCCTGCTGCCGATCATGAATGAGAATTACGCCCTTTCCCGGAAGGTGCTGTCTCTCATCGCCTCGACCGAGGCGCTGGCCGGATCGGCGGTCATCAGCCCCCCGCCGGGCGACCGTGGTCCCCAGGGCGTCGGCGTGGCGAACGCCTATGTCGATCAGGCGACCGGCCATCTGATGATTCGCAAGACCGATGGCGTGCTGGTCGACGCGGGCCAGGTCGTCGGGGCGGTCGGCGCGCCCTTCACCCTGACCATCGGATGCTATGCGGATGACGAGATCGTTCGCGTCAACGAGGAGGCGGGATGGATGATCGCGCCTGCCGCGATGATGCTGTCGGCCGCCAGCCTGTCGGTGCGCAAGCCGGATCAATCCCCGGCCGGGACGCTCGGCATCCAGGCCGACCTGCGGATCAGTGGGGCGTCGATCCTCTCGTCACCCCTGCGCGTCCTGCCTGGGCAGCGATCCAGCCGGGCGGCGGGCACCACCCAGCCCACGATCACCCGTGCGCCGGTCGCCCTGGACAGCCTCATCACGCTGGCGGTCCAGGCCGAGGGCAAGGATGCCGAGGGCTTGCGCCTGGTCCTTCAGGGGACTTGGGCATGAGCAAGCTGAAGGTCGATTTTGCAGGCGGTCGCTTCTCTGTCGGCAAGCGCAGCTTCGCGCGCGCGGCCGACGTGGCCGGGCTGACGATTATCGGCGCGGGCGGGATCGCGCTGGCGTCGGACGGGCGGCTGCGCCTGTCACCCGCCGGACAGCCGCGCATCGTGTCGGGTGGCGGGCTGAAGCTGGAGCCTGCCGCTACCAACCTCCTGTCGATGCGCAATGCCGCGCCGACCTCGATCGACGGCTATGCCCGGCTTTCCAGTCGCCCCGCCGGTGCGGACATCATGGTCGCCGACGACAGCGCGGCGCTGGCCGCGTCGGGCATTTTCGACGAGTTGCTGGCGGCGGGCGTGATGTCGGGCAAGGTCATTCGCTGCATCAATCCCAGCGACACGGATTTCGCGGTCCCCTTCGCCAACGCGGCCGGGGGGCAGCGGCTGGGCATTTCGGCTTATGTCCGGTGCGTCAAAGGCTCCGGCTATTTGACCGTCACGGGGGGCGGCGGGTCGACGCCGGATTTCACCGGCCCCGAATGGCGGCGGGTCGGCCGCATCCACACCGCGACCGCGACCGGAGGCCAGGCGCGCCTGATGGTGCGGGCGGGGTCCGAGGTGCTGATCATCCTGCCGCAGGTCGAGCTGGACCGCATCACAAGTCCGATCGTCACGCTGGGCCAGCCGGTCACGCGCGGGGCCGAGACGCTGGCCGATGTCGCGTCGCGCTATTCCCGGCCGCACACGATCCTGATCGAGCTGGAGCTGGATCGCGCGGACGGCGTCGATCGGCGCGTCCTGACCCTTGTGTCGCCGACCGGCGGCGAGATCGCGGTCAGCCGCACGATCGACAATGCGCTGTCCGTCACCTCGACCGCCAGCCCATGGCGACCGCGTATCGCGCGCGTCCTGGGGCCGGGGCGCTTGCGGGTGGCGCTGCGCGTGTCGCCCAGGGGCTGGACGCTGGCAGCGGCGGGGATGCTGCGCCACGATTGCTGGCGAGAGCCGCCCGCCGGGCTGTCGCGGCTGATCGTCGGCGCCGACGCGGCCGGGGGCACGCCGCTGAACGGCACGGTCCGGTCCGTTGAGGTGCGCGGCGAGTTGTCGGACGGGGCGCTGGAGCATTGGACCGCGACGGGTACGATGGTGGTCGACGCGGCGCGCTATGTCTCGCCGACCGGCGACGACACGGCGGACGGCAAGACCCCGGCGACGGCGTGGAAATCACTGGCGGTCGCGGCGATGCTCGGTGTGCTGGCGGCGGGCAGCGATGTGCGGCTGGCGCGGGGCGGTGCCTGGGCCGAGACGCTTCTGCCCATCTATGGCTGTACCTACACGGCCTTCGGTGCCGGAGCCCCACCCCGCGTGGGCGGCGGGCTGAATGGCGTCGACGAGAACGGCGCGACTCTCTGGCGGCTGG
Organism: Sphingomonas sp. Leaf257; assembly: GCF_001422185.1. Classification (NCBI taxonomy): domain Bacteria; kingdom Pseudomonadati; phylum Pseudomonadota; class Alphaproteobacteria; order Sphingomonadales; family Sphingomonadaceae; genus Sphingomonas; species Sphingomonas sp. Leaf257. The sequence continues at coordinate 552,918 of NZ_LMMH01000001.1, read as the reverse complement.
ACGGGCTTTGCATCACCGGCGCGACCCAGCGCGGGATCAATGCCTATGGTGGCTCGGGCATCATCATCGACAATTGCGAAGTGACGGGGAACGGGTCGCGGTCCGACCGTAACGCGATCGCCGTTGCTTTGCGCGGAAACACCCGCAAGGCGATGGCCGTCCTGCAATCGGCACCGGCCAATGTCCAGGTGACAGGGGTCGGGGCCACGGAAGCGGCGCTGACCGGCGTCTTTCGTGTGGAATGCACCACGGGCGGCAGCGGTGCCGCAACCCAATGGCGCGTGCTTCGCCCGGACGGAACGGTCGGCGGCACTGCCAGCGGCGAAATCGCCTATTCCTCGACAACGGTCGGCATTCTGTTCACGATCACCGGGACCGCCGCGATCGGCGATGTGGTCGAGCTGCGCGCGCTTCCGTTTCAGGAAATCCCTCTGCCCGGCAACGCATTGTCGGAGGACGTGGCGGTTCGGCGTTGCCACATCCATGACAATCTCGGTCTGACAGCGGGCGATGGCGTGTATGTCGAGGGTGTCGGGGGCATCGCGATCGTCGAAAGTAATCTGATCCCGCCGCCCGAAGGGGTTCAGGCGGACTGTATTCAGATTGGCCGGAACAATGAATTTTACGTCGCCAACCCATGCCATGCGATCGTCCGCCACAACCGCGTCGCCGCCTACACTGGCGGTGGCAAGGGCGCGATCGTGGTGCTGTCGCAGACCGCCCTGGTCGAATGCAACAACGTAAAGGGCCACAACTTCTGCATTGGCATCAATACGCTTGGGCGCGCCATCGTCCGGTGGAATTACTGTTCCGACGCGGACCTCTACGGTTATTCCTGGGCGATCGGGCCGGGCGGCGATTTCGACTGTGCCGACCTCGAAATCTACGGGAACGTCATCGTCCGCTGCAATCGTGCGATCGCGGTGTCAGGCACTGGCCCGACCACCTTCACGCTGGCCGGTCGTATTCAGCGCCTGCAATATCGCACCCGTTTTGTCGCCAACGACAATGATATCCGCGACTGCCCGGTCGGCCTCTTCGTCGATCGCCCGACCGGCGGTCGGGTACAATCTAATCGCGTCACGAATGTCGTAAAGCTGTTCGACATCCGCACCGCAGCGCTGCCACCCGGCGAAACTGAGCTGCGCACGGATCAGGCATTCGTAAGCCAGGCGGCATGACCGGAGAAATGCAATGACCCAAGTCGCGGCGGGATATGCCGCCCAGCTCAAGGCCCCCCAGCGCGAGCTGCCGGTGGCGACCGCCTCCGCCGCCCGCTTTCCCAAGGGGCGGACGATCACGTCGGCCTCGCCCTTCGCGACCGAGGCGGGGGCGCAGGCCGAGGGGGCGCGGCTGGCCGCGTTCTACGGCTATCCGCTCGTCGAGGACGTGGCGATCGTGGCGGGTGCGCGGGCGGACCTGCAAGGCCGTTGCATCGTCGCCGACTGCACCCGGCTGGACTATCGCCCCGGCGACCTCGTCTTCGTAATCGGAGCGCAGGAGCTGGACAACGGCACGACCTCGTTGACCATCCTGAAGCGCGTGGGGGCCTGATGCTGTCGATTGTGAACCCCATCGCCTTCACCGTCGACGAGGCGCGGTCGTCGGCGGGAACCGGCCGCGCCAATCTGGCGACGCCCAGCCCACGCGAAGCCTTTGCCGCCGCCGCCGCCCAGGCCATCATCGTCCTGGACCTGGGCACGGCGCAGGCGATCGACCGCGTTGTCCTGGGCTTCACCACCGCCAGCGCGGCCGATGGCTTTGCCGTCGTGCCCGGCCTCGACGGGGCGGCGGTGCCGGGCGTCTTCGCGCATAGCCATCGCCGCCCGCCCGTCCTGCGTCACGGGCTTTGCGTGCTGCCCGCGCCGGTCGTCACCCGTTACGTCCAGCTCCGCGTCACCGCCGCCGCGCCGATCAGCGCCGGGGTGGCTGTTGTGGGACAGACGATGCGTTCGGCGTATGAATATGGCTCGGGCCGCCCGCTGGTCGATACCGGCCGGTCGGAGCGGCTTTGGTCGGGCGGCTTCGGCGGGGAGAAAGGGGCGGTCGCGGGCGGCTATGCCTGGACGATGGTCGACCTGTCCGACACGCTGCGCGATCGGTTGTATGCGATGCAGCTCGACCTGGGCACGACCGGCGATTTCCTCGTCGTCGAGGACGAGGCGGCGACGGACGGCCTGAACGAGCGTATCCACTGGGGCAGGCTACCGAAGTTGGAGACGTTCGAGCGGCAGGGCGACGGCACGTCCAAGCTGCCCATGGCGATCGCCGACTGGGCCTGATGCGCCAGCGCCCCCCAACGGGGCACTGGCGTTCCGACTATCGGGGGGCATGGCTGACCTGTCCCCCTTCGAAGACGCCGCCGCCCACACGCTGGGCATCGAGGGCGGCTTCAGCGACCATCCGTCCGACCGGGGCGGCGCGACCCAATGGGGCATTACCGAGGCCGTGGCCCGCGCCGATGGCTATACCGGCGCGATGGCGGCCCTACCCAAGTCGCGGGCGCTGTCCATCTATCGCCGCCTGTACTGGGATCGCATCGGCCTGGACTGGATCGCCGCCGTCGACCGCGACATCGCGGCCGAGCTTTTCGATACCGGCGTCAATATGGGCGTATCGGTCGCCGTCGTCTTCCTCCAGCGCGTGCTGAATGCCTTGAATCGGCAGGGGCGTGACTATCCCGACCTGAAGGTGGACGGCAGTGCCGGACCCGCCACCGCGTCGGCCCTGCGCGCGCTGATCGCCCGGCGCGGGCTGGTCGGCCGCAACGCCGTGCTGACCTATCTGAATGCCCTTCAGGGCGCGCGTTACGTCGAGCTGGCCGAGGCGCGCGCCGCCAATGAGGACTTCATGCTCGGCTGGGCGCTGCGCGTCGCTTTCCCCTTTTCCATGACCATCAGGAAGGCCGCATGACCCCGACGCTTCGTGACCAAGGCTCGCCCTCGCCGATCGAGGCGGGGACGCATGACCCGGCGGGCCTGCCGCCGCCGATCGCCTTCGACCCCGCCATGGCCGAAGGGCTTCGCCTGGGCGACGACCTGGGCGGGTTGGACACGCTGGACCTGGGGCCGGGCGCGCCGCCCTGGATGACCGCGCTGGCCCGGTCGATCCGGCCGCTTTGCGTCGGCGCGCTGATGGCGATCCCGACGCTGGGCGCGGCATCGGTCGGCCTGGTCGCGGTCGTCTCGCCGACTGCCGCGAAGGCGATGGTGGCCGCCTCCACCGGCTTTCTGGCGGGCATCCCGACCGACATCGTCGTCCTGATCGGGACGCTGGCGTCCGGCTATGGGCTGGCCAAGTCGGTCGAGCGGCTGCGGGGTGCGCGGTGAAGCGCGCCTGGGATGTCGTCCTGCTCGCGGTGCCGGGGTGCATGACGATCGCGGCGCTGGTCATCGTCGCATTGCTGCCCGGCTGCGCCACGATGGGGGCGGACCGCCGGGCCGACGAACAGGCGGCGCTGTCGATCGAGCTGGCCTATCAGGCGACGGCGATCGCGGCGCTGACGGCGATGCACAGCGATGCGCTCAATCCCGCGCAAAAGCGATGCGTCGCGGCGCTGGACGATCAGGCGTTCCGGCAGGTGAAGGCGGCGCGGGACGCCTATGACCACCATGACGGCCTCTTCCTGTCCCAGGTCGTGAATGCGCGAGGGGCGATCACGACGCTACTCATTCGGCGGGGATGCTGACGATGGACGTGGCGACGATCGTCAAGGCGATCGAGATCGTGGGCGCTTTAACGCCCGCTGCAATGCGGTTGTACGAGGGTTTCAGCGTGCTTGTCAGCGACGCCGATCAGGCCGAGCTGGAGGCGTTTTACCTCGCCGCGCGGGACCAGTCCGATCGGCTGCATGATCAGGTCCAGGCAGCGGCGCGATGAATTAATGGCCGTTTCGCCGAATTAATGGCCAAAATTTTTGACCGGCTACAATGGCGCGCCCGGCTGTGGCGCACGGGACAATAGGGGGGACAGGACATGGCAATCGAAAAGGGAAGCGCCTTTCTGCTCAAGATTGGCGACGGTGCGGAGCCGCCTGCCTTCGCGACGATGGCGGGGCTGCGCACCACACAGTTGTCGATCAATGGCGAGACGGTGGTGGTGACGAGCAAGGATTCGGGCGGCTGGCGCGAATTGCTGTCGGGCGCTGGCGTGCGGCATGTCAGCGTGGCGGGCGCGGGCGTGTTCACCGGATCGGCGGCGGAGTCGCGGATGCGCGGCCATGCCCTGGCAGGCACGATCGAAACCTATCGGCTGAGCTTCGAGAGCGGCGGGTCGATGACCGGGCGGTTCCTGGTCACGCGCCTCGACTATAGCGGCGATTTCGGTGGCGAGCGGACCTACACGCTGGCGCTGGAAAGCTCCGGCCCGGTGGTGTCGGCATGAGCGCGAATCCGATGCGCGGCGAGGCGAGCGTTCGGGTCGGCGGCAGCGAGCTGGTCGTACGGCCGAGCTTTCAGGCGCTGGTCGCGGCGGAGGGCGAGCTGGGGCCGTTGTTCGAGCTGGTCGAGCGGGCGGGCGAGGGCAAACTTTCGCTGGGCGAGGCGGCGGCGCTGATCTGGCATTGCCTGCGCGAGGTGCCCGAGGGGCTGAGCCGCGAACAGCTGGGCGAGGCGCTGGTCGATCTGGGTCTGGCTGCGCTGGCACCCATACTGCGGCAATTGCTGCGTCAGATACTGGGCGGCCGATGACCTTCGCCGAGGTGGCGGCGCGGCTGGCGGGGATGGCGGGCGCGGTGCTTGGCTGGTCGCCCGACCGCTTCTGGCGCGCCACCCCGGCCGAGCTTCAGGGAATCGTGGCGGCGATGACGGGCGGGGCGGAGGGTGGCGATCCGCCCTCGCCCGCCACCCTCGCCCGCTTGCGGGAGATGTATCCGGATGGATGAGCAGGATTTCGCACCCCGCATCGATATGCGGGGCTTCATGGCGGACATGGGGTCGATGCGGGCCGAATTGTCGCGCGGACTGGCCGATGCGGCGGAGATCGGCGCGCGCTCGGTCGAGGGGGCGCTGTTGCGCGCCGCACGGACCGGCAAGTTCGGTTTCGAGGAACTGAAGGCGACGGCGCTGTCGGTGCTCGACCAGATCGCGCGCATGGCGCTGAAACAGGGGGTGGGGGCACTCAGCGACGGCGGGTTGCTCGGCCTGTTGGGCAGCCTGGCCTCGGGCCTGCCGGGGCGGGCGACCGGCGGGCCGGTATCGCCCGACCACCCCTATCTGGTCGGTGAGCGCGGGCCGGAGGTGTTCGTGCCGACGAGCAGCGGGCGGGTTGAGACGCTGCGCCCCGGTGGTTCCCCGCGCGACGTGCGGGTGGCGATCACGATCAACGCCGGGGCGGGCGAGGCAGCGGACGTGCTGCAACGCTCCAGCCGACAGGTGGCGCGGGCGGTGCGCGCGGCGCTGGCGGAGGATTGAGCATCTTTCCTCCCCTGCAAGGGGAGGTGGCAGGGCGCAGCCCTGACGGAGGGGTGTCGCGGTGAGAGAGACGGTGGAGACTCACCACCGGGGACACCCCTCCACCATGCTTCGCATGGTCCCCTCCCCTTGCAGGGGAGGAATTGAAGGAACGAAATCATGCAATGGTGCCTGCATAGCGAACGCCGCGACCAGCGGAGCGACACGCTGTCGCGCTTCGATCCGCGTTACTGGACGGTCGATTTTCCGCGTCCAATGATGGCAGCGGTCGTCGCGACCGCACCGGACGCGCTGCGGATCGACGCGATATTCTATCGTGCCGACGATCTGGCGGGGCTGATCTGGGAATCGGCCGACCGGCACGACCATCCGCTGCTGCGCTACGACACGGTGCGCGATTATCGCGACTGCCGGTTGCGGTTCCACTGGCGCTCGGGCGGGATCAAGCCGCTGGATGCGCGGCATGGGCCGACGTTGACGATCGAGGGGCGCGACGAGAGCGGCAAGGTCCGTGCCTGGTATGTCCGGCTGTGGAATTACGCGACCGGCACGCCGGAGGATGCGGAAGTCGTGATCGATTTCGCGACCCTCGCGGGGGGGGTCCGATTTCCGGAAGATCGCGATCCCGTCTGGGCGGGGGATGTCGACCGCATGTTCGTCTCGCTGGTCGCCCCCGATTATGATGCGGGCGCGACCCTGCTGGCGCAGCCGCGCGAGGGCTGGGTCGAGTTGACCGGTATCGCCTGTGACGGACCGGGCGCGGTGATCGGGGTCGGCGCAGGCGTCATGCCCGAACAGGGGTTCCGCATCGCCAGCGGTTATGACGACAGCTATCACCTGACGCCGCAGCGTTTGCTGCGCAACATGCTGCACCTCGGCTATCGCGGCGGGATCGTCCATTATGTCGGCATGAGCCATTATTTCCGGTTGGAACGCAGCGGGGACGGTCTTTACGCCAGCCTGATCGGCGGCGTGCTCAACATGGCCTGTGCGGCCTGGCATCGAGCGTTTGCGGGAGAGGCGAAGGCGCTGGGATACGACCTGATCTGGTCCCTATCCTACGAACTATTCGACGCGCATTGCTGGGGCGACTGGAAACAGCGCTCTGCCGATGGCGCGCCCGCGCTGACCGGATGGGAGCCGCCGTCCACGCTGCTCAGCCCGGCGCATTCCGGCGCGATGGCCTATCTTCAGGCTGTCGCACGGGCGTTCCTGGCGATCGGCCAAGCGGCCGGGCTCGCCCCGCAATTCCAGGTCGGCGAACCCTGGTGGTGGGTGCGTCCCGCGGACGGTGCGCCATGCCTGTACGACGCGGCGGCGGTGGCGGCCTTCGCGCCGGTGCCGATGGCAAGCATCGCGGGTGCGAAGAGCCAGGCGCAACGTGACACGCTGGACCGCGCGGGGGCGTGTCTTGCGGCCTCGACGGCGGCGTTGTGCGCGGCGGCAAAGGCGGCGGCGCCGGGCTGCGTCACGCATCTGCTCACCTATCTGCCGACCGTGCTCGACCCGCTCGCGCCCGAGGCTAGCCGCGCCAACATGCCGATCGGCTGGGCGAGCCCGGCCTTCGATGTGCTGCAGCTGGAGGATTATGACTGGGTGACGGCGGGAGACACCGCCTCGACCCGCAAGGGCGTCGCGCTGGCCGAGGTACGGCTCGGCTATCCGCCGGCGCGCCAGCATTACCTGGCGGGCTTCGTGCTGCGCGCCGACCAGCGTGCGCAGTGGGGCTGGATCACCGAGGCGGCGCAGACGGCGCGCGAGCGGGGCGTTGCCGCAACCTATCTGTGGGCGATGCCGCAGGTGATGCGCGACGGATTTGTGTGCTGGGAAGGGGAGGAGGACGAGGTGCAGGCTTTCGACGATGTGCTGTTCCCGCTGGCGCTGGGGCGCGAGGCGGAGGTGACGCCGGGCTTCTCCACCGCGATCCTGACCAGCGCGGGCGGCCGCGAGGCACGCAATGCGGCCTGGGCGGAGGCGCGGACGACCTATGATGTCGGCCCCGGCATCCGCTCGGCCGAGGACATTGCCGCGCTGCTCGGCTTTTTCCGGGCGCGGATGGGACCGGCGCGGGGCTTCCGCCTCCGCGATCCCTTCGACAGCGGCGGCACCGACGAAGCGATCGGCATCGGCGACGGCACCACCCGCCGCTTCGCGCTGGTCCGTCACTATGGCGGCCAGTCGCGCCGTATCACCCGGCCGGTGGCGGGCAGTGTCTCTGTGAAGGTCGCAGGCCTCAGCGTCACCGGCTTCGGACTGGAGTCGGGCGGCTGGCTGCTGTTCGACACCGCCCCTGCCAAGGGCGCGGCGATCACCGCCAGCTTCCTCTTCGACGTGCCCGTCCGCTTTGCCGAGGATCGGTTGAGCGCGACGCTGGCCGGGTTCCGCGCAGGCGCGGCGGCGTCGGTCCCGCTGGTCGAGGTGCGGGAGGCATGAGCGCCGATACGCTGACGACATGGGTGCTGTGCTGGCGGATCGAGCGGCGCGATGGGGTGACGATCGGGCTGACGGGCCATGACCATGACCTGTGGATCGAGGGGCTGCGCTATCGCGCTGCGCCCGGCCTGACGCCCAGTGCGATCCTGCGCGGCGATGGCCTCGACCCCGATCTGATGGAAGCAACCGGCGCGCTGACGAGTACGGCGATCGGCGAGCGCGATCTGCTGAGCGGCCGCTGGGACGGGGCGAGCGTGGCGGCGATCGCTGTCGACTGGACCGGCGAGGCAGCGCCCGTGCCGCTGGGACAGGGAACGATCGGCGCGGTCCAACTGGGCGAGGGCGGCTTCACCGCCGAATTGCGCGGGGTGGCGGCATCGCTCGACCGGCCGGTGGCGGAGGAAACATCGCCCGATTGCCGCGCCTCGCTGGGCGACCGGCGGTGCCGCGTGGCGATGGCGGGGCGGCGGCGGTTCGTGCGGGTTGCGGCCTGGGACGGCGAAGTCGCGCTGACCCTCGACGCCGCCGAGCCGGTCGCCAACGCCTATGGCCAGGGGCGGCTGATCTGGTTAGGCGGCGACAATGCCGGACTGGAGGCCAGGGTGGCGCGGTCCGAGGGGAACCGGCTGTGGCTGTCTGCCGCACCTGCCTTCGCGGTCGCACCGAGTGTTCTGATCGAACTGGTCGAGGGGTGCGACAAGCGGCTCGAAAGCTGCCTGTCGCGCTTCGGCAATGTCCCAAATTTTCGCGGCGAGCCGTTTCTGCCCGGCATCGACCTGCTCACCCGCTATCCCGGCGCATGAACGGCGTGGAAGCGGCGGCGCGGGCGCTGGTCGGCGTGCGGTTCCGGCTGCACGGGCGCGACGCGGTGCACGGGCTGGATTGTGTCGGGCTGGTCGCGCTGGCGACGGGGCGGAATGCGCCGACCGGTTATGGCTGGCGCAGCGGCGAGGAGGGGCGGGTGGCGGCGCTGCTCGATGCCGTGTTCGAGCGGGGCGGGGATGAGCCGGGCGCGGTGCTGCTGATGCAGGCCGGGCCGGGGCAACTGCATCTGGCGATCCGGGTGAGCGACGGGATCGTCCATGCCGATGCGGGGCTTCGCCGTGTCGCCTGGCGGCCGGGTGTGCCGCCCTGGCCGGTGCTGGGATATTGGAAGGGGGAGGGGTAATGGCGACCTTGGTCTTGGGCACGGTGGGACGTGCGCTGCTGGGGCCGGTGGGCGGCGCGATCAGCGCGCTGATCGGCAATCGGGTCGATCATGCGGTGCTGGGCCCGCCACGCAGGCAAGGCCCGCGTCTGGCCGAACTGTCGGTGCAGACATCGACCTATGGCACGCAAATGCCCGCCGTCTTCGGCACGATGCGCGTCGCTGGGCCGGTGATCTGGGCGACCGATCTGGTCGAGGCGCGGGGCGTGACCGGCAGCGGCAAGGGGCGGCCGGGTACGGAAAGCTACAGCTACTCCGCCAATTTCGCGGTCGCCTTGTCGGGGCGGGCGATCCGGCGGGTCGGGCGGATCTGGGCCGATGGCCGGTTGCTGCGCGGAAGCGCGGGGGACTTCAAGGTCGCGACTGGTTTTCGCGTCTATCCGGGCACCGAGGACCAGCCGGTCGACCCGCTGATCGCCTCGATCGAGGGGGCGCGGGCGTCGGCCTTTCGCGGTGTCGCCTATGCGGTGTTCGAGGGGCTGGCCCTGGCCGAGTTCGGCAATCGTATCCCGCAACTGACCTTCGAGGTGGAGGCCGATTCCGGTTCCGTTTCCTGTGACGGGATCGCACAGGCGCTGTCGCCCGTGGTGCGGCCCGGCGATGCGGGGATGAGTGTGGCGGGCTTCGCGGCGGGCGGCGGCAGCGTGCGCGTGGTGCTGGAGATGCTGGCCGACATGAGCGGCGGGCAATGGATCGCCGAGGGCGCGGGCGTACGGCTGGCCGTGCCGGGTGCCGGGGCCGGGACGGTCATCCGCGACGATGGCATGGGCGCGAAGGGACCGGGGCGTCGCGGCGTGCGCGAGATCGCGGGGGAGGATGTGGTCCCCGCCAGCGTCACGGTCGCCCATTACGACCCGGCCCGCGATTATCAGATCGGCGTGCAGCGCGCCCGTCGCCCCGGTGGCGTGCGGGACGAGCGAGTCGAACTGGCCGCCGCGCTCGACGCCCCGACCGCGCGTACGCTGGCGCAGGACCGGCTGGCGCGCCATGACGGGGAGCGGGTGCGGCGTATCGTGACGCTGGGTCCCGAAGCGCTGACCGTCATGCCGGGCGGCATCGTGCGGATCGATGGCGAGGCGGGGCGCTGGCGCGTGATCGAGGCGGCGTGGGAGGCGATGGCAGTCCGGCTGACCTGCGTGCCGCTGGGGCAGGGCGGGCCGATCCTGCCTGCCTCGCCTGGCCGGATCGCACGGGCGGCGGATCGAGTGATCGGCGCGACCCGGCTGATCGCGTTCGAGGCGCCACCGCTGACCGACGAACTGCTCTCGGCGCCGCGCCTGTCGGTGGTGGCGGCGGGCGGCCCCGGCTGGCGACAGGCGGAGCTGGCCTATAGCCTCGACGATGGCGCAAGCTGGACGGCGCTCGGCCCGACCGCGCTGCCCGGTATCATCGGCGTGGTCAGCGCGGTGACGCCCGGTGGCGGCAGCGCCCTGGTCGATCGTCGGGGAAGGTTCGACGTGCAACTGGCCGAGGATCTGGCGGATGCCGATGATGCCGCGCTGGATGCGGGCGCCAACCTCGCCTGGATCGACGGCGAACTGATCCAGTTCGCCCAGGCACGGCCGCTGGGTGACAAGCGCTGGCGATTGAGCGGCTTGCGGCGCGGGCTTCGTGGAACCGAGACGATGATCGGGCAAGCGGCGCCCGGCGCATCCTTCGTCTTGATCGCGCCCGGTTCGGTGCGGACATTGGACGTGCCGGTCGAGATGCTGGGCCGCAGCGTGCGTCTCCTGGCACACGGCCTGGGCGACCCGGCCGAGGGCGTCCAGGCATCGGCGGCAGTCACTGGCCTATCGGTCCTGCCGCCTCCGCCGGTCGGCTGGCGGTGTCGGCGCGGTGCGGACGGGCGCGCCACCATCTGTTGGACGCGGCGGAGCCGGATCGGCTGGCGCTGGCTGGACCGCGTGGATGCGCCGCTGGGCGAGGAGACGGAGCGCTATCGCATCACCATCGGCGACCGGGTCGAGGAACTGACCGCACCTATGTGGAACGGCACGGTGGCGGACGGAACGCGGGTGGCGATCCGGCAGATCGGGACCTGGGGTGCATCCGCGCCGCTGGTCGGAATCGTGGGGGAGGGATGATGACGACGAACGACACGCCGCGCTGGATGTTGCCCATGCTGGCGGCGGGACAGGCGCAGAAGGAGCTGACCCACAATGAGGCGCTGAGCCTGCTCGATCTGGTCGTGCAGCCTTGCGTCGAGGCGGTCGGCGTGAATGCGCCGCCCGCCGCTCCATCGCCCGGCCAGGCCTGGATCGTCGGCGACCGGCCGGACGATATCTGGACGGGCCGTGCCGGAATGATGGCAGGCTGGACCGATGGCGGCTGGCGATTCCTGGTTCCGCGGGTAGGATTGTCGGTATGGAGCCGGGCCGATGACTGCCGCTGCGAATGGGACGGAAATCAGTGGCGGCTGGGCCGTGTCGCGGCCCGGTCGCTGGTGATCGAGGGAAAAAAAGTTGTTGGCGCGCAACGACCTGGCATCGTGCCGCCATCTGGCGGGCAAGTCATTGATTCCGAAGCACGTTTGGCGCTGAATGCGATTATCGCGACGCTTCGCGACCATGGTCTGGTGGCGTCCGGCTGACTGGAAATCTGTGCTTTTAATGCCACAGTCGGGGGCTTTTGTTCGCTTGCGTGGAAACCAACGCTCCGATAGTGGGTTTGCGCTGTCCGTAGTGACAACCAAGAAAGGGGACTATGATGCGGAAGCTTGCCATTGTTCTGGCACTCGCCTCCACCGCTCTGGCTTCGCCTGCCCTCGCCCGCGACAAGTCGTGGTACGTCGGCATCGAAGGCGGCGGGATGATCGTCGAAGACATCGATTATGATGTCACCGGCACGCGCACCGGCGTTGCGACCGTCGACCATGACTATGGTTACGACGTTGACGGCGTGATGGGTTACGACTTCGGTGGTTTCCGTCTGGAAACCGAAGTCGGCTATCGTCGCGCAACGGTTGACGGCTTCAGCTCGACCACGCTGACCAACACCGGCATCGGTGCTGGCACCGTTCCGGCTGGCAGCTACAGCTATGCCGGTGGTTCGACCTCGGCGCTCAGCTTCATGCTGAACGGCTTGCTCGACTTCGGTGCTGACGACGGCATCCAGGGCTTCGTCGGTGGCGGTGTCGGTGTGGCTCGCGTCAAGGCGAACTACGCTCTCAACAACCGCGCTGACTTCCTGAACGACTCGGACACCGTGTTCGCGTGGCAGGCTCTGGCGGGCATCCGTGCACCGCTGACCGACCACATCGACGCGACGCTGAAGTATCGCTTCTTCAACGCCGAGAACGTCAAGCTGGTCGACGTCGCCAACAACACGCATGACGGCCGTTTCCGGTCGCACTCGCTGCTGGGTGGCGTGGCGTACAACTTCGGTGAGCCGGCTGCTCCGCCGCCTCCGCCGCCGCCCCCGCCGCCCCCGCCGCCTCCTCCCCCGCCGCCCCCGCCGCCGACCCCCGAGGCCGTGCCGTGCTCGCCGGGTCCGTTCATCGTGTTCTTCGAGTGGAACAAGTCGGACATCACCCCGGAAGCGGCGTCGATCCTCGACAACGCGATCACCCAGTACCAGAGCTGCGGCAATGCCCGCGTGATGGTTGCAGGCTTCACCGACACGTCGGGTACGCCGAAGTACAACATGGGTCTGTCGCAGCGTCGTGCCGACGCGGTGAAGGCGTACATGACCTCGCACTCGATCCCCGATGGCTCGATCGCCACGGAAGCCTTCGGCGAACAGCGCGACAAGCTGCGCGTTCAGACCGCCGACGGCGTCCGCGAGGTCCAGAACCGTCGCGTCGAGATCACCTACGGTCCGGGCGCTGGCCAGTAAGCCACGCTCAACCAAGGTTGATTGCGAAAAGAGGGAGGTCGGCGAAAGCCGGCCTCCTTTTTTCTTGTCCGGAATGCGAGGGGAGGGGGTAGCCACGCTTGCTAGGCGGAGGCTCGGTCGACCCCTTACTCAGGCTGCGCTAGCCAGCTACTCCAGCAGTCTCCGCCGACCCCCCTCTATAGTGAGAGGGGAGAGGCGGCGTTACGAATGCTGATCAATCCCGGCGTGACAATCCGGCGAACCGCCCCTGCCAGCAACGGCTATCCCGTCACACCCGGACCGCCTTGGCGCGGCGCCCATCCTCGCCGAAGATGCGCAGATAGCGTTCGATTTCGGCCGGATCGCCGGTCGCCTTGGCGGGATTGTCGGACAGCTTGACCGCCGGATGCCCATCCGCGCTGATGACCTTGGCCACCAGCGAAATCGGCTCCAGCCCCGCCGCGCCCGCCGGATCGCAGTCGCGGAAGTCGTTGGTCAGGTTGGTGCCCCAGCCGAAGCTCATCCGCACCCGGCCATGGAAATGGCGATAGGTCGCCTCGATACTGTCGACATCCATGCCGTCCGAAAAGATCAGCAGCTTGCGGCGCGGGTCGCGGCCATGCGCCTGCCACCAGGCGATGATCTGCTCGCCCCCCTCGATCGGCGGCATGGAGTCGGGGCGAAAGCCCGTCCAGTCGGCCAGCCAGTCGGGCGCGTTGCGCAAAAAGGCGGTGGTCCCGAACGCATCGGGCAGCGCGATCAGCAGGTTGCCGTCATACAGCGCCTGCCACTCCTCCAGCACCCGGTACGGCGCTGCCGCCACCCCCGCATCGTCGGGGGCGAGGGCGGCCATGACCATCGGCAGCTCATGCGCGTTGGTGCCGATCGCCTCCAGGTCATTGTCCATCGCCAGCAGCACGTTGGACGAGCCGATGAACCGATCCCCCAGCCCTTCCTTCAGCGCCTCGACGCACCAGCGCTGCCACAGGAAACCGTGCCGCCGCCGCGTACCGAAATCGGAGAGAACCAGATCGGGCAGATCGCGCAGCCGCTCGACCTTGTCCCACAGCTTGGCCTTGGCGCGGGCATAGAGGATGTCGAGTTCGAACCGCCCCTTACCCTTCAGCGCGGCGCGCGAGCGCAGTTCGTTGACGATGGCGAGCGCAGGAATTTCCCACATCGTCGTCTCGGCCCAGGGGCCGTCGAAATGCAGCTCGAACTGCCCGTCGACGGTGCGCAGCTCGTAATCGGGCAGCTGGAAGCGGGCGAGCCAGTCGAGGAACTCGGGCGAGAACATGCGTTGCTTGCCGTAGAAGCTGTTGCCCGCCAGCCAGATCAGCTCCTTCTTGCCGAACCGGAGCGAGCGCGCATGGTCGAGCTGTTCGCGCAGTTCGGCTTCGTCGATCACTTCGGCCAGCCGGACATGCTTGCTGCGGTTGATGAGCGAGAAGGTCGCCGTCACCTCCGGATGGAGCCGCCGGATCATCTGCAGCATCAGCAGCTTGTAGAAATCGGTATCCAGCAGGCTGCGCACGACCGGGTCGAGCCGCCAGCCGTGATTATAGACGCGGGTGGCGATGTCGGTGACGGGCATGGACGCTCCCCAGATCTTCGGCCAAACTCAGCCGTGGGACCCGGGCGATGCACCATCGCCCGGACAGGGGCAAGCATGGCGCGGCTTGCGCCCGCCGCTCTTTTGGCCACTATGGCGGCCATCCGGGGAGGATGGGGGGACTATGAAGTTGCGTGGCGTAAGGGCGATCGCCCCGGCATGGGCGCTGGTGTCGGTCTTGGCGGCGGGGGGTGCCGGGGCCCAGAGTGCGGCGAAGCAGGCGGCGAAACAGGCGGGGCGGCCCGTAGCGGCCGAGCGCGGCCCGCAAACGGGGCCGGTCCCCGCCTGGGTCACGCGGTCCGAACCGCTGGCGGTACCCGACGATGTCGGGGGCCCGGTCTTCATGCGCCGACAGGATGTCGTGGCGCACATCACCGACCAGGGGCAGGCCCAATATATGGGCTATCGCATCAAGATCCTGCAATCCAACGCCCTGCAGATCGGCAATATCGCCATCGCCTGGGACCCGGCGGCGGGGCCGCCGATCGTCCATGGCATCCATGTCATCCGCGACGGCCAGACGATCGACGCGATGAAGGCCGCTGCGTTCGAGGTGCTGCGGCGCGAGGGCAAGCTGGAAGAGGCGATGCTCGACGGCACGCTGACCGCCGTGCTGCGCGTGCCCGACCTGCGCGTCGGCGACGAACTGGAGGTCGAATGGACGACCTTTGCCAAGGACCCGACCATGGGCGGCAAGGCATCGGGCCTGCTGGTGCTGGCCGCCAGCCCGGCGCCCGGTCGCTATCATCTGGGGCTGAACTGGGATGCCGGGCACAAGCCGCAGCTGAAGATCAGCCCGGACATGACCGCCGCGCTGAAGACGCAGGACCAGGGCGTCGACTTCCACTTCGACAATCCCGCGACGCTGACCCCGCCCAAGGATGCGCCGCCGCGTTACCAGTGGCAGCGCATCGTTGAGTATAGCGATTTCGCCGACTGGCCCTCGGTGTCCCGCCACTTCGCCCCGCTCTATACCAAGGCGGCGACCCTCGCGCCCAATTCGCCGCTGCGCCAGGAAGCGGCGCGGATCGCCGCGGCTGCGCCCAAGCCGCTCGACCGGGCGGCCGCCGCGCTGAAACTGGTCCAGCAGGATGTCCGCTACATCTATGTCGGGCTGAACGGCGGCAACCTGACCCCCGCCTCGGCCGACGATACGTGGCAGCGGCGCTATGGCGACTGCAAGGGCAAGACCGCGCTGCTGCTTGCCCTGCTCCGCGAACTGGGGATCGAGGCAGAGGCGGTGCTGGTCAATTCCAACGCCGCCGATGACGGGTTCGACCAGCGTCTGTCGGGCCCGCAGCTATTCGACCATGTGCTGGTCCGTGCGCATATCGACGGCGCAACCTATTGGCTGGACGGCACGATGCCCGCCGTCGTGCCGCCCGCCGAGCGGCCGGTCTTTCCGGTGCAATGGGTCTTGCCGCTGACCACGCGCGGCGAGGCGCTGGAAAAGCTGAACCGGCCGCTGGCCGACGTGCCGGATGAGACGACGCTGTACGACATCGACACGCGGGCCGGGTTCGACAAGCCCGCCAGGATCACCTCCACCACGATCACCCGCGGCGTCGCCGGGCTTCAGCAGCAGGTGCAGTTCTCGGCGGTGACGCCGGGGCAGATGCTCGACGCCTTTCGCCAGCAACTGACCGGCGATTTCTGGCAGGCGATCGAAAGCGTGCAGTGGCGATACGACCAGAAGGCGCAGGCGAGCATCCTGACGATCGCAGGCACCGGCACGGTCGACTGGGAAAAGGATGATTACGGTGGCCGCTCCCTCGCGCTGCTCGGCGGCGGCTTCAGCCCGCCCGATCGCCGCGTGCGCAGCGCCGATCAGCCGCAGGGCGTGCCCTTCTACTCCAAGCCCGAATATAGCTGCCATGTCACCACCGTCCGCCTGCCCACAGGCACCGACGCGAAGCAATGGTCGTCCAAGCCCAGCTTCGACACGATGATGTTCGGCCGCCATTACCGCCGCGCCTGGGAGATGCGCGACGGCACCATCCGCATGGTACGGGGCTCGCGCGTCGAACAGCCCGAGATCGATGCGGCCATGGCGGCGCGCGACAATGGCCGGATCGACGCCTTCGACAACAGCATGGCCTGGATCTTCTATGCGCCGAAGGGGACGAAGCCCGGCGTCGGCCAGGGCGAAACCGTGCCCGCCAGCTACGACCATGACTGGGTCGCCGATCCCGCGCCGTGCATGCCGACCGCCAAGGGGGGGTGAAACGATCCTGCCCTGCAAGGATCCCCCTGCGAATGTCGGGCCATCGCTCCAGAGCATGCACCACCCCGGCCTTCGCCGGGATGGTGGGGGGAGTTTCGTCGGGGGAATCCTGCAAGGGTAAGGAACCGGCCAAGCTTGTTGATTTTGCGCCCTTTCTGCGCTTTCCCTTGATCGTCGCAGCGGGGGGAGAGTAGGGCGGTGCATCCGGCGGAAGGTTTCGAGCTCATCATCGCCATGTTCCTGGCGGTGGTCGGGCTGCATTATCTGGCGCATCGGCTGTCGCTGCCGCCCGCCGCCGCGCTGATCGTCGGGGGCGGGGCGATCGCCTTCATGCCCGGCCTGCCGGGGATCACCATCGATCCCGAGTTGGTGCTGGTCCTCTTCCTGCCGCCGCTGTTGATGGACGGCGCGTGGTTCACCGCGATCGCGCCGTTTCGACGGCACATGGTCGGGATATTGTCGCTGGCGGTCGGCGCGGTGTTCTTCACCACCGCCATCGTCGCGCTCGTGACCAAGCTGCTGCTGCCCGCGCTGCCCTGGGCCGCCTGTGTCGCGCTGGGTGCGATCCTGTCGCCGCCCGATGCGGTGTCGGCACGCGCGGTGTTGCAGCGCGTGCGCCTGCCGCGACGGCTGTCGACCCTGCTGGAGGGCGAGAGCCTGCTCAACGATGCTGCCGGGCTGGTGCTGTTCCGCTTCGCCGTCGCCGCCGTCCTGACCGGCGGATTCAGCCTGGGCGCGGCGGTGGGCAGCTTCTTCCTGCTGGTGCTGGGCGGGATCGCGGTCGGTGCGGCGGTCGGCGCGGCCTGGGTCCTGCTGCTCCGGCGGCTCGGCGACGATACGCTGATGATCGCGCTGACGCTGCTGGTTTGCTGGAGCGCCTATATCGCGGGCGAGCTGCTCCATGTCTCGGGCGTGATCGCGGTGGTCACGGCGGGGCTGACCTGCGGCTGGTACCAGCATGTCGTGTTCAGCGCGAGCGTGCGCATCCGGGCGCTCGCCTTTTGGCAGGTGCTGGTGTTCCTGCTCGAAGCGGCGGTGTTCACCCTGATCGGCCTGTCACTGCGCGGCCTGTCGGAGCGGGTCGGCGATCCGGCGGTGGTGATCGACACCATGGGCTTGCCGGTGCTAGTCATCGTGGCGGCGGTGATCGTCGCGCGGTTCGTGTGGATATTCGGGGTCGATGCGGTCGTGGCGGGCCTGCGCCGCGTCGGTTGGCGGATCGCCCGGCCGCTGGGAGGGCGCGCCGCGCTGGTGATGAGCTGGGCGGGCATGCGCGGCGTGGTGACGCTGGCGGTCGCGCTGTCGCTGCCCGAACAGATGCCCGCGCGTGACCTGATGCTGGTGACGGCCTTCGTCGTCATCCTCGTCACCGTACTTGCGCAGGGCACGTCGCTGGGCTGGGTGATCCGGTGGGCCGCACCGCGCGAGGACCCCGCCTCGCACCCCCCGCTCAACCTCCATGCGGCGGAGGCGGCGATGTTCCGCGCCCAGCTGGTCGCCGTCGAGCGTGAGGCGCATGACGATGACGGGCAACTGATCCACCCGCAACTGCTGCGCCGTTACCAGGCGCGTGCGACGGCCGGGCAGAATTTCGAGGGCAGCGCCGAGGAACTCACCGCCGCGATCACGAGCCATTTCGACGTCATCATCGCCGCCGTCACGGCGGGCCGCGCTGAACTGGTCCGCCTGCACCGCGCGGGTGAGATCGACGACGAGACGCTGCACGATCTGGAGCATGACCTGGACCTGGAGGAACTGGCCGCCACCGCCGCCAAGGGGTGAGGCCGGATCGCCACCACGCCCCCTCGCGTTGTGCAGGAGGGCAGACCTTGGGGAGACATCTGATGGCCGACCATATCCTGATCTTCTACGGTTCCTACCGATCCGATCGGCAGGGTATCCGGCTGGCCGATTATCTGGTCCGGTCCTTCCGCGAACGCGGTGCCGAACCGGAGTTGATCGACGCCAAGGCGGTCGGGCTGCCCATGCTGGACCGGATGTACAAGGAATATCCGGCCGGTGAAGCGCCCGAGGCGATGGAGACGCTTGCCGCCAAGATCCGTGCCGCCGATGCCTTCGTCTTCGTGACCGGCGAGTATAATTGGGGGCAGCAGCCGGGGCTGAAGAACCTGACCGATCACTTCCTGGAGGAATGGTATTGGCGTCCCGCCGCCATCGCCAGCTATTCGGCCGGACGGCTGGCGGGCGCGCATGCCAGCGTCGCCTGGCATGGCACGCTGAGCGAAATGGGGATGGTCGTGGTGTCCAGCACGCTGACCGTCGGCGGCATCGGCCAGACGCTGGATGCCGGGGGGCAGCCGACCGGCGATGGCGGGGCCGCGCTGTCGCGCAGCTTTCCGCGCTTTGCCGACGATCTCGCCTGGTGGACCCAGGCGGCGCGGGAACAGCGGGCGAAGGTCGCCCCGCCTTACTGAACGTCCGCTTCTCTGGAAGGAGAGAGGCCTTATTTCTACACTATCGTCAGATCACCGTGCCGGTCAGCGTCCCGATCAGCGCGGTCACCCCCATCGCCAGCGCGCCCAGGAGGACCACGCGCGCCATGCCGCGCCCGACCGGCGCGCCGCCCGCTTTCGCGCCGAGCGCGCCCAGCACCGCCAGCAGGACCAGCGCCGTCGCGGGTGTCAGATAGAGGACCCAGGCTCGGGGTGACAGCGCGGCGGCCAGTACGGGCAGGATCGCGCCCCCGCTGAACGCCCCCGCCGAAAACAGTGCCGCCTGGAGCGGGTTCGAGCCGCCGTCATCGGCCAGCCCCAGTTCGTCACGGCGATGCGCGCCCAGCGCGTCATGCGCCATCATCTGCTCGGCCACCTGCCGCGCCAGCCCCGCCTCGACCCCGCGCTGTTCGTAGATCGCGGCCAGTTCGCGCGTTTCGGCCAGCGGCGCACGGACCAGCTCCGCCGCCTCGCGCGCCAGATCGGCCTGCTCGGTATCGGCCTGCGAACTGACCGAGACATATTCGCCCGCCGCCATCGACAGTGCGCCGCCGACCAGAGCAGCGATCCCGGCCACCAGCACGGCGGCCGCCGTCGCACCGGGCGCGGCCGCGACGCCGACGATCAGGCTGGAGACCGAGATGATGCCGTCATTGGCCCCCAGCACGGCGGCGCGAAGCCAGCCCGTGCGATGAACCAGATGCTGTTCGCCCATGGCGTGAATGGTGGTCTGGCTCATGGGATGTCCTCAGGCATGCCGGACGCACAGGATCCGGCGCGCGCCTGTGGCGGGGGCCCGTCCGGGCGGTCGATGGAATGTCGGGAAGCGGCGGCGCAATATGGCGGAGACGGAGGGATTCGAACCCTCGGTACGGTTTCCCGTACGACGCTTTAGCAAAGCGTTGGTTTCAGCCACTCACCCACGTCTCCGGCTGCGGCGAGGTGCGGCTATAGCGGGGCCGGTGGAGGCAATCAACCGGGTCTGGGCGGGATTTTATCAGGAAAATCGACTAATCCCCATTTCGTCATTCATTGCGCCGCAAGCTGCGGGCTGGTTAACGTGGCCTATCGGTTCGCCGGGGGAGTTGAGAATTCATGCGTATCGTCTGTCTGGGCCTGTCATGGCGTCTGTCCCTGCTGGCTGGCCTGGCCATGGTCGCCACCGCGCCGGTTGCGGCGCAGGTCCGCACGATCGACCCCAATCAGGGCATCGACAGCGACCTCGGCACCCAGCCTTCGCGCCCCGCACCCCAGCAGAGCGCACCGCCGCAGGACTATGATCCGCCGGTCCAGTCGACCCCGCCCGCCCAGCAACCGCCGGTCACGACCACGCCCGGCACCCCCGATTCGCGCGCGGCCCAGACGACGCAGGCCGCCGATACGTTCGAGCGCGACGACCTGCTGGCGGCGGGTGAGGGTGTGTTCGGACAGGGCGCCGAGGGGCTGGCGGGCATCATCGAGCGTATCCTGCGCGAACAGGGTCGGCCCAACGCCTATATCGCCGGGCGCGAGGCGTCGGGCGCGTTCGTCGTCGGCCTGCGCTATGGCTCGGGCGTGATGACTCACAAGGTCGAGGGGCAGATGCCGGTCTATTGGACCGGGCCGTCGCTGGGCTTCGATATTGGCGGCGATGCGAACAAGGTGTTCGTGCTGGTCTATAACCTCTACGACACCGAGGAGCTGTTCCACCGCTTCCCGGCGGCCGAGGGGCGGCTGTATTTCGTCGGCGGGTTCGCGGCGACCTATTTGCGGCGCGGCAATGTCGTGCTGATCCCGGTGCGGCTGGGCGTCGGTTGGCGCGCGGGCGTCAATGTCGGCTATATGAACTTCACGCACAAGGCGCGGTGGCTGCCGTTCTGATCGGGTCTTGAGGGCCGGGGGAGTCCCTTGGCCTTCGACTTCGCTCAGGCTGAACGGTGGTGGGGTAGTGTGGCCAGGCTTTTACAATGGCCGTTCAGGCTGAGCGAAGTCGAAGCCCACGCTCGACCCTATCCCCGCATCAGCAACCGATAAGGCTCGCTGACGGCCATCACCGGCACGTCCCAGGGATGCGCGGCGAGCAGGGCGTCCGCCAGCGCCTCCACATCCGCCTCCGCATCATGGATCGCGGTCAGGATCACGGTCGGCGACCAGCTCGCCGCACCGACCTTGCCCAGGGTCGGCACCGCGCCCGCGCCCGGCCGGAACCCCTCATAGCCGAGCGCCAGCTCGACCACTTCGCGATATCGCCCGAAATCGCCGAGCGGGGCTGTGCGCAGGATCGCCAGCAGCGCGGCGGCGGTGGGATCGTCCTCCACCGCCGCCGGATGGCCCGCCATCAGCGCCGCGAGCGTGGCGGGTGCGACCGGGCAATAGACCCGGATGTCCCGCACCCACCGGCTCTCGCTCATCCGAAGTCGACCGCCTCGAAGCGGATCGGCTGGCCGGTCGGCGCCTCGGCGAGCTGGTCTTCCCACATCGCCACCTGGCCGCGCACGATGGTGCCGATCGGCTTGCCGGTCAGTTCCATGCCGGTGAAGGGCGACCAGCCGCACTTGGACTGGAGCCACCGATCCTCGATGGTCCAGCGCTTCTTCAGGTCGACGATGGTGAAGTCGGCGTCGTAGCCCGCCGCGATCCGCCCCTTGCCGACGATGCCGAAGATGCGCTGCGCGCCCGCGCTGGTCAGTTCGATCACGCGCTGAAGCGACAGGCGGCCGTTCGCGGCATGGTCGAGCAGCAGCGGCAGCAAAGTCTGCACGCCCGGCATCCCGCTCGGGCTGCCCGGATAGGGCTTGGCCTTTTCCTCCAGCGTGTGCGGCGCATGGTCCGAGCCGATGACGTCGGGCACGCCCTGGTTCAGCCAGTGCCACAGCCCGTCGCGATGCGCGCCCGAACGGATCGGCGGGTTCATCTGCGCCAGCGTGCCGAGACGCGGATAGG
The DNA here is from genome assembly GCF_001422185.1 of Sphingomonas sp. Leaf257. Taxonomy (NCBI): domain Bacteria; kingdom Pseudomonadati; phylum Pseudomonadota; class Alphaproteobacteria; order Sphingomonadales; family Sphingomonadaceae; genus Sphingomonas; species Sphingomonas sp. Leaf257. Next base: position 530,843 of record NZ_LMMH01000001.1, on the reverse strand, counting down.
CTTCCTCGCCCGCCAGCGTCAGATGCTGCGGCGTGACTTCGCAGGTCGCAATGTCCTTGTGCTGGGCGATATATTCCAGCTCGGCGGGCGTGGTGACGTGCAGGATGTGGATGCGGCGATTCGCCTCGCGCGCCAGGCGCAGGATGCGACGGGTGGCGAGCAGCGCGCTCTCGTCGTCGCGCCAGACCGGGTGCGAGGACGGATCGCCCTCGATCCGCTCATCGGCGCGGGCGTTCATCCGGTCTTCGTCCTCGGCATGGATCGCGACGCGGCGATGGCCCGAGGCGAGCACTTCGGCCAGCCGCGCATCCTCCGACACCAGCAGGTCGCCGGTCGAGGCGCCCATGAAGATCTTGACGCCCGCCGTGCCTGGCATCCGCTCCAGCTCGGCCAGGTCGCGGGCATTGTGGTTGGTCGCACCCACGTAAAAGGCGTGGTCGCAGAACATCGTCTTGGCGCGGGTCAGCTTGTCGGTGATCGCCTCGGCCGAATCGGTGTTCGGCTTGGTGTTGGGCATTTCGAACACGGCGGTGACGCCGCCCATCACCGCCGCGCGGCTGCCGCTGGCCAGGTCTTCCTTGTGCATCAGGCCGGGTTCGCGGAAATGCACCTGGCTGTCGATCACGCCGGGCAGGATGTCGAGGCCGGTGCAGTCGATCACCCGACCCGCATCGCCTTTTGCCCCGATCGCGACGATCCGGCCATCGCGCACGCCGACATCGGCGCGGACGGGGCCGCCGGGGGTGTGGACGGTGCCGCCGGAGAGAAGCAGGTCGAAGGTCATGGCAAACGGGCCTTTCGCATAGGGTCAGGCCCTCCTACCTTGCGGTCATGACCGATGCCACCCCAACAGCCATTCCCGCGACGACCTCCGCAACGACCCTTTCCGACCGTCGCCTGATCCGCATCGCGGGCGAGGATGTGCGCGGTTTCCTGCAGGGGCTGGTGACGCAGGATGTCGTGGGCCTGACGCCGGATGCCCCGCGCTGGGCCGCGTTGCTGACGCCGCAGGGCAAGGCGCTGTTCGACTTCCTCCTATGGGCCCAGGGCGAGGCGGTGCTGGTCGATGTGGAGGCGTCGCAGGCCGAGGCGCTGGCACGGCGGCTGGGCATGTACCGCCTGCGCCGCGCGATCACGATCGATCCGGTCGAGGGACTGGCCGTCCATTGGAGCCGCAGCGCCGAGGGACGCCCCCATGATCCGCGCCTGCCCGAACTAGGCCATCGCTGGCTGGCCCCGGCGGGGCAAGCGGCGAGCGGCTGGACCGCGCACCGGTTGTCGCTGGGCGTGACCGAGGGTGTCGGCGAGCTGGGCTCGGGCGAGACACTTTGGCTGGAGTGCAATGCGCGCGAGCTGAACGGCGTCAGCTTCACCAAGGGCTGTTATGTTGGGCAGGAGAATACTGCGCGGATGCACCACCGCTCGAAGGTCAATCGGCGGCTGGTCGTCGCTCCCCTGGGCGAGGCGGGCGAGCGGACCCGTGCGACCTATCCGGAACTGGGTCTGATGGTCGAGCATCGCCGCGTCGAGTCGCTGGGCGACGCGATCCGCCCCGACTGGCTGGCGGCGGCGTTGCAGGCCGATCAGGACTGACCGGCCCTTCGGATTATCGGGACAGGGCCTGGGTGATCTGCGCGGCCGGAGCGGCCAGCATATGGCCGACCTGAATCGCGATGGTCGCGGCGGCAACCAGCCCGAAAAGGCCGAGCGCACCGAATTGCATCGCCTGCGACAATGAGCGGCTGCGCTCCATGCGCCGGGCGGCGTCGATCTCCCCGGCCATGGTGTGGCGCAGGGTGGAGCGGTCCTCGCTGCGGCGCGTGCCGGTCGGCCGCGCTTCGAGGCGGGGCTCGTTGACCAGCGCATCGGCGCTGATGACATCCTGCGTACGGACGCCCGAGAATCGGTCGCGCCGCCAGACGACCCGGCCGATCACCACCTGACGGCCGCGCCGCAGGTCCAGATATTCGCCCGGCGCGAGGGGATCGTCACAGGCGATCATCATGCCCCGCGACGAAATATTGTGGATACATGCATCCCCCCAGCCGCGGACGGACTTGATCCGACAGGGAATCAGAACCTGTCGGCGCGCTTCGCGATTCTTATAGCCCGGTCCGGACCGCCCCATGGCAGTTTCCCTGCTCCAAATTCGACCAAGTCCTTGTCCATAGCGGGCAGAGGGAAAGAAAGGATGAATCGGTTTTCACTAATGTATGTGGCGCCGGGCGTGACGGCGTGGACAGCCGTCTCGGCCGTGGCATGTCCCGTGTCGGGAGGAATCGGAAAGGCATGACGCGCCCGCCCTTTTCGGTTAGCCTCGGGGTAGAGAAACCGAGGAGAGGTCATGCCGAAGATCGGTCTTGCGCTTGCCTTGTTGTGCGCGTCGTCAGCCGCCTTGGCCGCAACCCCCCGGCCCTATAGCTGGGGCAGGCCCGGCGCTTCGCGGGAGGCTTTCGACGGTGGCAGCCGCGCCTGTATGTTGAAAGCGGCCCGGCGCGACGTGGCCGGGGACACGGCGGCGAAACGCTATGTACGCGGCGCTGCCGTGTTGGATCGCGAAGCGAACGTCCCCCCGGTCGTCCCGACCGACGACATATTCGACATCAGTACGCGCCAGATGCTGTTGCGGCGCGCCTATGCGCCGGACCGGCAGGTCGATGCCCTGCAGTCGCAACTGCAATCCGAAGTCGACCAGTGCCTGGTCCGGTCGGGCTATGTCCGCTTCGCCCTGACCCGCGAACAGGCGCGCATATTGCGTCGCTACCGCCCCGGCTCGGAGCAGCGAAAGACCTATCTCTATACGCTGGGCAGCGACGCCCGGATCGTCGAGGCACAGAGAATGCGCGACTGATCCTCCCTCCCGGCGGGAGAGGATTACCATGACAGGCCTTCGTTCTTCATGATAACCCTCTGATCGAACAGGCGAACATGCCTGGTGAACACGGGAGAGCATCATGCGGGACGCCGATCGTCGGACCATCATCGTGGGGCTGGGGGCGGGGCTGGCCCTGGCGGCGGGGGGCGGGGCCTGCGCCGCGCCGCGCGGGCGCAAGGCGGGGTACGCCATTGTCGGGCTGGGCCGCTATGCCGAGCTGATCATGTCGAAATTCGCCGAATGCGAGCAGTCGCGGCTGGTCGCGCTGGTCAGCGGCACGCCGGAAAAGCTGGCGCGCTTCGGCGAGAAATATGGCGTGCCCGAGAGCCACCGTTATTCCTATGCCGATTTCGACCGCATCCGCGACAATCCGGATGTCGACATCGTCTATGTGATCCTGCCCAATTCCATGCACGCCGAATATACGGTGCGCGCGGCCAAGGCGGGCAAGCATGTCATGTGCGAAAAGCCGATGGCGATCTCGGTCGCCGAATGCCGCACGATGATCGCGGCGTGCCGGGCGGCGGGGCGCAAGCTGATGATCGGATATCGCTCGCGGTTCGAGCCGCACAATCGGCTGGCGATCGACATGGCACGGAAAGGTTTCGTCGGGCCAACGCGGATCATCACCGCCGACCATGGCTTCAACGCGCAGCCCAACCAGTGGCGGCTGGACCGCAAGCTGTCGGGCGGCGGCTCGCTGATGGACATCGGCATCTACAGCCTGAACGCCACCCGCTATCTGACCGGGGAGGAGCCCGTGGAGGTCAGCGCGATCGAATCCACCGACCGCAGCGATCCGCGTTTCCGCACCGTCGAGGACCGGATCAGCTTCCTGCTGCGCTTTCCATCCGGCATCGAGGCGACCTGCGTGTCGAGCTACAGCTCCAACCACAATATGTACCGCGTGTCGGGCACCGATGGCTGGATCGAGCTGGAGCCCGCCACCTCTTATGAGGGGCAGAAGATGTGGGTCCGCCGCAACGGCCGGACCGAGGAGCAGCGGGTGCCCGCAGGCAAGGGCCAGCATGCCGGACAGCTCGATCATTTCGCCGAGTGCATCGCCAACGGCACCGATCCGCTGGTGCCCGGCGAGGAGGGGCTGGCCGATATGCGGGTGATCGAGGCCATCTATCGCTCGGCGCGGGAGGGGCGGCGGATCACCCTGGCCTGACCGTTGCCACGGGGCGGTATGGCGGATTTTGCCCTGAAATCCGTCGCATGGCGCGGGAATTTGGTCTAGCGTCGGGACCAGCGCCCGGCTCCGTCGGTCGCGGCCCTGGAGGATTGCACCCACTCATGACGACCGCCCCCGGCTTTCGCGACAGCCTGTACAGCGGCGGGATATGCGGCGCGCTGATCGCCGAGCGTGACTGGTCGCAAACGGCGCTGGGGCCGATTCCGGGCTGGAGCGCGCCGCTGCGCACCGCCACGCTGATCCTGTTGCGCTCGCCCGTGCCGATGGTGATGCTGTGGGGTGAGGGCGGCGTCATGCTCTATAACGACGCCTATGCGGTCTTTGCGGGCAAGCGGCATCCCCAGTTGCTGGGATCGCCGGTGCGCGAGGGCTGGCCCGAGGTCGCCGACTTCAACGACAACGTCATGCGCGTCGGGCTGGCGGGGGGCACGCTGCGCTATCAGGATCAGGAACTGACCCTGTACCGCAACGACGTGCCCGAACAGGTATGGATGAACCTGGATTACTCGCCGGTCATCGACGAGGACGGGCGGCCCGGCGGCGTGCTGTGCGTGCTGGCCGAGACGACGGGCCATGTCACCGCCCGCGCCGCGCTGGTCGAGAGCGAGGCGCGGTTCCGGCTGATGGTCGACACCGTGCCGCAGATCATCTGGATCGCCGATGCCGAAGGGCGGATGGAGTTTCTGAACCGGCAATTCTCCGACTATACCGGTGCCGCCTTCCAGTCTCTGTCCCCTGCGGAGATTGCGGGGGCCTTCATCCATCCCGGTGACGGCCCGCATGTCGTCGCGGCGTTCCAGGCGGCCCGCGACAGCGAAGGCGTGCATCGGTCCGAGCACCGCATCCGCTCGGCCGCAGGGGAATATCGCTGGTTCCTGGACCTCGCTCACCCCTATCGCGACCCGCGCACCGGCGAGATCGTCCGCTGGTTCGGATCGTCGGTCGACATCCATGACCGCAAGGTGGCCGAGGACCGGCTGCGCGAGCTGAACGCCACGCTGGAGCAGCGGGTGGCCGAGCGGACCGCCGAGCGCAACATGCTGGCTAAGCTGGTCGAACATACCGACATCATGGTCATGGCGATCGACCTGGATTTCAACATCCTGGCGCTGAACGCCGCCAATGCCGCCGAGTTCGAGCGGGTGTTCGGCGTGCGCCCGCACACCGGCGACAATATGCTGGCGCTGCTCGACGACCAACCGGTGCTCCGCGAGGAGGTGCGCGCGGCCTGGACGCGGGCCATGGACGGCGGGCGCCTGACCGTCGTTCAGGAGTTCGGCGATCCCGACCGTGACCGACCCTGTTACGAGATCAGCTTCCACCCCCTGTTCGACGAGGCGGGTGCGCAGGTCGGCCTGTATCAGTTCGTCACCGACGTGACCGAGCGCCTGCGCCGCGAGGCGCAACTGGTCGAGGCGCAGGAGGCGCTGCGTCAGGCGCAGAAGATGGAGGCGATGGGCCAGCTGACCGGCGGCGTCGCGCATGACTTCAACAATCTGCTGACCCCGATCGTCGGGACGCTCGACCTGTTGCAGCACAAACAGTTGGGCGGGGCGCGCGAACAGCGGCTGATCGCGGGCGCGGCGCAGTCCGCCGAGCGCGCCCGCACGCTCGTCCAGCGGCTGCTCGCCTTTGCACGGCGCCAGCCGCTTCAGCTGATCCCGGTCGACATGGCCCAGCTGGTGGCGGGCATGAGCGATCTGGTCGCCAGCACCACGGGGCCGCAGATCGCGGTCGAGGTCGATATCGCCCCCGGCCTGCCCCCCGCCGATGCCGATCCCAACCAGTTGGAAATGGCGCTGCTCAACCTGGCGGTGAATGCGCGCGACGCGATGCCGGACGGCGGCACGCTGCGCATCACGGCGTCACGGCGCGACGCGGGCACCGATGGCGCGCCGGGCGACTATATCTGCCTGTCGGTCGCCGATACGGGCAGCGGCATGGATGCCGCCACGCTGGCGCGCGCGGTCGAGCCGTTCTTCTCGACCAAGGGCGTGGGCAAGGGCACGGGGCTTGGCCTGTCGATGGTTCATGGCTTGGCCTCGCAGCTCGGCGGTGCGCTCGATATCCAGAGCGTGCCGGGGCAGGGGACGCGGGTCGCGCTGTTCCTGCCGGTCAGCGGGTCGGCGTCGCCCGTCGCCGCAGCGGGGCCGGCCTGTGCGGGGCCCGCGAAGCGCAGCGGCCGGGTGCTGCTGGTCGATGACGAGGAACTGGTGCGCCACAGCACCGCCGACATGCTGGGCGACCTGGGCTATGCGGTGATCGAGGCGGGCTCGGCCGAGGAAGCGGTCCGGCTGGTCGAGGCGGACACGGCGTTCGACCTGCTCGTTACCGACCATCTGATGCCCGGCATGTCGGGCACCGATCTCGCCCGGCTGGTCCAGGCACGGCGGCCGGGCGTCGCGATCCTGCTCGTCTCGGGCTATGCCGAGGCGGAGGGGGTCGAGCCCTCCATGCCGCGCCTGACCAAGCCGTTCCGCAAACAGGAACTGGCGCAGATGCTGGCGCAATTCACCAACGCGCCGGAGGCGGTGGCCTGACCGCCGTTACCGCAGCGTGCCGTTCACGACATGCTCGCGGTGGACGAAACCGAAATAGCCCGCGACCAGCGCCAGCAGCGCGTGCAGCCAGATGTCGTTGCCATAAAGCGGCACCAGCCCGAAGGTCGTCGCGGTCAGCGGGATCAGCCCCATCACCGTCAGCACGGCATAGATGATCGCCACCCCCTTGGCATAGCCGAAGGCGGCCGGGATATGGCGCGCCGCCAGCACACCCCACAGGCCGAAGGCGAGGTGGACCAGATTGTGCAGGATGTTCACCGGAAACAGCCCCAGCGCCAGCCGGGACGATGCGGTGACGCTGACCCCGGGATGGGCGTGCGTGGGCGACAGGCCGGGCACGAACCCCGCCGCGCCCGCGAGGAGGAAGACGATACCGAAGATCGCGGCAAAATGTCTGACCGACATGGAGGGTGCTCCTTTGGCGTTGCCTGTCCCAGCGTCTCCGGCGGGGGGCTTGTTCCCCGCTCCTGATCCAGATGAGTCGGTTTAACCGATTGTAAGAGAACGGAATAAGGAACCGTCCTTTGCGTCGCCCGGTTGAGGGGATATGCGGATTCACCATCTCAACTGTGGCACCGACTGCCCATTGGGCGGGGCGCTTTTCGACGGACGCAGCCGGGGCCCGATCGGCCAGCTCGTCTGCCATTGCCTGCTGATCGAGACCGAGGCGAACGGACTGGTGCTCGTCGATACCGGCTTCGGCCTGCGCGATGTGGCGCATCCCCATCGCCGTCCCGAACCGCGCATCCCGCTGGCGTGGCGCGCGATGCTCAACATCCGGCTGCGCGAGCAGGAAACGGCGATCCGCCAGATCGAGGCGCTGGGCTATACCGCGCACGACGTGCGGCATATCGTTCTGACCCATCTCGACTTCGATCATGCGGGCGGGCTGGAGGATTTTCCGCACGCGACCGTGCACGTCATGGCCCGCGAATATGACGATGCGACCGGCCCCCATCGCGGCATCGTCGCGCGCAACCGCTGGCGCTCGCCGCAATGGGACGGGGTGGATCGCTGGCGCCGCTATACGGCCAGCGGGGAATCCTGGTTCGGCTTCGACGCGGTGCGCGATCTGGCCGGGCTGCCGCCCGAGATTCTGATGGTGCCGCTGCCGGGCCATACATGGGGCCATGCCGGGGTCGCGATCCGCCAGCCGGGCGGGCGCTGGCTGCTTCATGCGGGCGACGCCTATTTCTACCGGGGCGAGATGCGCAGCGCCCGGCGGCATTGCACGCCCGGCCTGCGCGCATACCAGCGTCTGATGGAGGTCGACGCCACCGCACGCATGACCAATCAGGCCCGCTTGCGCGCATTGTCGATCGAACGGCGGGACAGCGTCACCATGGCCTGCGCGCATGACCCAGTGGAATGGGAACGCTGTCGCGACGGGCATCCGCTATAGCGGAATAGCTGGCGGGAAATGGCCCCGCATTTCGAGAATGTCAGGCGCGCGTCATCCTGTTCCGCGCCCTGCGCTGATATGCTCGGCCCCTATAGCTGGCATAGGGATGGTGGCATGGTGAAGGGGGCAGGGCGCAGGCGGATCATGGTCGCGGCGCTGTGGGTCGGGGCGGCGGCGAGCCCGGCCATGGCGGAGACGTGCAAGGTCGGCCAGATGGCGGCGATCCCGGTCACGATGCAGGGCCTGCGCCCGGTGGTCGAGACCCGGATCAACGGCAAGCCCGCCCCCTTCATCCTCGACAGCGGGGCCTTTTTCAGCAACATCTCGCCCCCCGTCGCACGCGAGCTGGGCCTGCCGGAACAGCCCTTGCCCTTCGGCTTCCGGGTGAACGGGATTGGCGGCAGTTCGGACGCCACCGTCGCCACGGTCAAGCACTTCACGCTGGCTGGGACCGACATCCCGAACATCCAGTTCATCGTCAGCGGCAGCGATGTCGGGCAGACCGGCCTGCTCGGGCAGAACGTCCTGGGCCTGGGCGACGTCGAATATGACCTGCCCGGCGGCATGGTCCGCCTGTTCAGGCCCAGTGGCTGCGCACACGCCTCCATGGCCTATTGGACCGGCGGCAAGCCCTATTTCGAGATCCCGATCGAGACCAAGGATCAGGCGCACAGCCACACCGTCGGCATGGTCGAGCTGGACGGCGCGAAGCTGAATGCGACCTTCGACACCGGCGCGGCGCAGACCGTCCTGAGCTTGCGTGCCGCCGCCCGGGCAGGCGTCCATCCCGGCGATCCGGGCGTCGAGGCGGCAGGATGGGAGCGCGGGCTGGGCCGCCATGTTGTCCAGGGTTGGACCGCGCGGTTCAAGCTGCTGAAGATCGGCAATGAGGAACTGCACAATGTGCGCCTCCACATCGCCGATCTGGGACCGCTGGAGACCGACATGCTGCTGGGTGCGGACTTCTTCGTGTCGCACCGGCTCTATGTCTCCAATCTCCAGCACCGCATCTATTTCACCTATAGCGGCGGGCGGCTGTTCGACACGGTGGCGCATGCCGATCCGGGTACGGCGGCGGTCGTTGCGCAAAATGCCAGCGAAATTGCGCCCCCGACCGATGCCGAGGGCTACAGCCGTCGCGGCGCGATGTTCGTGACCCAGCACGACCTGCCCCATGCGATCGACGCCTTTACGCAGGCGATCGCGATGGCGCCCAAGAACCCGCGCTTTCCCCGCCAGCGCGCGCTCGCCTATCTGGACCAGCATCGCCCGGTGCTGGCGATCGACGATCTGAACAGCACGCTGACGCTCGACCCGGCCGATACGCAGGCGCGGCTGATCCGCGCCGAACTGCGGCTGCGCGCGGGCAATCCGGCGGGGACGATCGCCGATCTCGACCTTCTGAACGGGCAGTTGCCGCGAGAGGACGCCGTACGGCTTCAGATGGCGCGGCTCTATTCGGGGGCGGACGCCTTCGACGCAGCGATCGCGCAATATGATCTGTGGATGGCCGCGCACCGTGACGACTCGCGTCGCGGCAGTGCGCAGAACGGCCGGTGCTGGTCGCGAATGCTGGCCGACAAGGATCTCGACAAGGCGCTGGGCGACTGCAACGCCGCCGTCCACGCGATCCCCGGCGATCCAAGTTTCCTCGACAGCGGGGCCTTCATCCATCTCCGCCAGAAGGACGACCGGGCCGCGCTTGCAGATTTCAACGCCGCGCTGGCGATCGATCCGAAGCGACCCTGGGCGCTGTACGGGCGCTCGATCGCCGAGACGCATCTGGGCATGACCACCGAAGCCGCACGCGACCGGACGCTGGCGACGGGGCTGGACAAGCGCATGCCCGAGCGCATCCGGAAATACGCGATCGGCTGAGTGCATTCCTCCCCTGCAAGGGGAGGGGGACCATGCGAAGCATGGTGGAGGGGTGTCCCGCTCTCGATAGGGTGACACCCCTCCGTCAGGCCTGCGGCCTGCCACCTCCCCCTACGGGGGAGGAAAATGGCATTAGAACGCCTTCGACACCCCGACAAAGAATCCGCGACGCGGGCCATATTGCGGCGCGCCCACACCCACGCCGGTCCCGTCGCGGATTTCATATTTGTGGTCGAGCAGGTTAATGACGTCGAACCGGATGTCCAGGTTCGGCCCCGCCAGATGCTGGCTCGCGGTCAGGTTGAACTGCGCATAGGGCGACAGCTTGGCGCCGTTGGGGATGGAATTGACGTCGTCGTCGCGGCGCAGGCCCGAACCATAGATAATGCTGCCGCCCAGCTTGGTCCCTTGCGCAAAGGCATAGGACAGGCCCGCCGATCCGGTGAACGTCTGGTCGTGGTCCAGATAGATGTAATGCCGCGCAATATAGTCGAGATCGTCCTGGCCGAAACTGAACTGGCTGGAGACGATGCTGCGCCCCTTGGCCTTGGCGGCGGCGAAATTGGCATAGGCGAGCAAGCCGCCGCGGGCATAGCTCATATTCGCCTCGATCCCGCCGATGCGTCCCTGCTTGTAGTTGAACGGGGTCAGGATGATCGGTGCGCCGAACTGCCCCTCGTCGATCAGGTTCTTCGAGATGCGGTAATAGGCGTCGATGCCATAGGTGAAGTAGCGGCTGGGCTTGGCCTGGAATCCGACATCGAAATAATCCTGCCGCTCGGCATAGGGTACGTCGTTGGCGGTAACGGCCGGATAGGCACTGGTGCCGACGAACTTGGCGATGCTGGTGTTGCCGACCAGCTCGAAGGGCGGCGGCACGAAATAGCGCGAATAGCCCGCATGCAGCGTGTAGATATCACCCGGCTGCCAGACCAGATTGACGCGCGGCGACAGCTGCCCCTCGCGCCGATAGCCGTTGTAGAGGTCGTAGCGTGCGCCATAGTTGAGCGTCAGCTTGGGCAGCAGTTTCCATTCGTCCTGAAGATAGGCGCTGAAGCTGGTCGCGGTCTTGCCGCTATTGTCGACGATCGCAATCGGCTCGCCCGCCTGGGCACCGCTGGCGTCGACAGGGAAGACATTGGTCGTGGTCGCGCTGGTCGAGCGATCGCGCGTCACCAGCAGGCCGCCGCGCAGCGTGTGCGCATCGCCGACATGATAGACCGCATCGACCTGTCCGCCGATCGCGAAGTCCTGCTTATACGCCTGCTGCGCCTGGCCGTTGTAGAGCAGTTCGCCCAAAATGTCGGGGCGATAGCGCAGCGAGGAATAGCGCGCGAAGAGCGAGGCCTGCACCGTCAGCGGCTCGGCATCGTGGAGGAAGGCGACCTGGCCGAAGCCGGTCTTTTCCAGCTGCGTCTCGTTCAGCTTCTCGCTGGGGAAGGCGGTCTGTCCGCCGACGCTCCACCCGGCGCTGGGCTGCTGGCCGACGGGGTTGGGAATCTGGAACCACTGGTTGGAATAGCCGCCGACAAAGGACACGCGGTTCTGATCGTCCAGGATATGGTCGACATAGGCGAAGCCCTGATACTGGTCGGTATCGTCATGCACCGGGTTGGAGCGGCCATCGACGCTTTCGATGCCAAGCCCGCTGTGCCGGTAATCGCCCGACACGAAGTAATTGGTGCTTCCCGAAGACCCGCCATAGGTTAGGCTCGGCTGGATGGTATTGTGGCTGCCGCCATAGAGCGATGCGGTGCCGCCATTGTCGAACAGCCCGCTCTTGGTGGTGATGTCGATGATCCCGGCGGTGCGCAGGCCATATTGTGCGGGCAGCGCGCCGGTCAGGATGTTGACCTTGTCGACCAGGCGCGGCGACAGGGTCTGGCCGAACACCGCCAGCCCTTCGGGCAGGATGGTGCCGTTAATGCGATATTGCAGGCCGTTATGGTCGTCGCGGACATGGAACTGGCCGAACCCGTCCTGCACGACGCCGGGTGCCTGGAGCAGGATCTGGTTGAACTGCTGGTTCTCGCCGCCGGGTAGCGCCTTGATCGTGGCGCTGGTGATTTCATAATTGGAGGCGCCCAGGCTGGGCTGGATATGCTCGCGCGCGGTGTCGAGCCGCTTGGCCGTGACGATAATGTCGGAGGGCTGATTCGCCGTGGCCGCCGGGGTGGCGTCCGCATCGGGCGTCGGCACGCCGCGGGTCTGCGCCAGCGCAGGGAAGGCAATCGCGGACGACGCGACACAGCAGAGGAGAGCACAAAAACGCATCGATAACCCCAAATGTTATAACGTCTCCCGAGCAAGCTATCTTGCTGCGCCGCAATGGGATGGCAAGGCAGGTCAGGGTTCATGACGCATTTGTAAGCGGGCCATCATGCAGGGTGCCGCCATGGTCAGGGGCCCGCGAGCGCGCTATAAGGGGGCATGGCCGAACGCTTCGAACGACACCGCCAGCCTTGGCGGCAGGACGAGATTCAGAAACTCCACACCCTTGCGAAGAAGGGCATGGCGCTGAAGGCCATCGCCAAGGCGCTGACCCGCAGCGAGGAGTCGGTCAAGGCGCGGGCGAAGGAAGACGGGCTGTCGATCGCCAAGCTCCACTGAGGTTTCGGGGCGCAGTCCGTCTGCGCCCGGCCCGCGCCTCGATCGTCAGCGCAGGATGATGGCTGCCCCGTGCTTGTGGGCGCGGATTTCCTCTTCGGTCAGGCCGTTGATCTCGTGCGGGAAGATCAGCCAGTCATTCGTCTCATGGACGAAGAAGTCCGGTGTCAGGTCGGTCACGTTGCGTGACGGCTTGTAATAGACGGTCGCGACCTTCACCTCGTCCGGGATATTGTTCCGGCAGCGTTGCTTCAATTCCTTCAGCAAGGCGCGGACCGAACGCCCGGAATCGAACACATCGTCGATCAGGAGCAGACGATCCTCCGGGTTCAGCACGTCGACCAGATGACCCAGCCCGTAAATGCGCACCTGCGGCTCCTGCTGGTCGATGCCGGTATAGGAGGCGGTGCGGATCGCGATATGGTCGCTCTGTATGCCACGATATTCGAGCAGTTCCTGAACCGCGATGCCGACCGGCGCACCGCCGCGCCAGATGCCGACGATATGGGTCGGGCGAAAGCCGGAGTCGAAGACCAGATTGGCCAGGCGGAAGGAATCCTCCAGCAGGCGGTCGGCGGACAGGTAGATCTTGGTGGTCACGGCAATCGTCCATCATCATTGCGGGGCCGGGCACATAGCCATCGGCATCCGGACAGGCCGCCTATGTGATGCGGTCGGGCCGACAGGGCAAGCGGACGGCGCTATTCGACGATCCGTCCGATCCGCACCAGAACCCCGGTGGGGTCGCTGACCGCGAACTCATAGGTACCCCAAGGTTTGGCGTGCGGCGTGCCCGGCTCGATGATGCAGTCGCGGACCCGCTCGGCGACCGCGTCGACATCCTCGACATAGAGATAGAGACCGAACGGATTGTCCTCCGTGCGCACCGGCCAGCCCGACATGTGGTTGAGGTGCAGATGCCAGCCGCGACTGTCCTCCAGGATGCAATAATGACCGAAATCGGCGGCGACCGAAAAGCCTAGCCGTTGGTAGAAGGCAGTGCTGGCATCGAGGTCGTCGGCGGGGACGATGGCGACGCAGTGGTGGTTCATGCTGATGCCTTCCTTGCGGCCGAAGGGATGTGCCGAATTCTAAAGTCATGGCCATCGCCGTTTCGACGATCGGGCGAAAAGTTCCGGCGTTTGCTCATGAAGTTATTGTCATGAATTCTTGCACCGTATTTGAGTTGGTAGCAGGTTTATCGTTATTCTACAGCGGGATAACTTTACCACCAATCGTTCGCCAAACATAAATCATACGATCGGCGGATATTTCAAACTATTGCTGGGTTAGGCCCCGCATCTCGCGGAGACCTATCATGGCCACAGCGGCATTACCCGATTCTCGAACGTCCCCATCGTCCGAAGGCGATCGCCGCCGCGCGACACGCTGGTTGCAGGCGCTCAATTTCTTCATGGCCGATATGCAGGCGGGCATCGGCCCGTTCCTGGGGGTCTTCCTGCAACAGCGCGGGTGGCAGATCGGGCCGATCGGCACCGTCATGACCCTGGGCGGCGTGGCGGGCATGGTGATGACGGTGCCTGCGGGCGCGTTCATCGACCATACCGACAAGAAGCGCTGGGTCGTCGTCATCACCGGCATCTGCACGGTTCTGGCCTCCTTCCTGATCCTCTGGTCGCAGACCGGCATCGTCGTCGGGGTCAGCCAGGTGGCGACCGCCATTGCGGGCGCGGCGATCGGCCCGGCGGTGACCGGCATGACGCTGGGCGTCGTCCGGCAAAAGGGCTTCAACGCGCAGAACGGCCGCAACCAGGCCTGGAACCATGCGGGCAACATGGTCGGCGCGGGGCTTTCCGGCTTTCTCGGCTGGAAGTTCGGCATGCCCGCCATCTTCTTTCTCGCGGCGGCCTTCGGCGTGCTGGCGATCATCTCGGTCCTGTCGATCCCCGAACGCGCCATCGACCACCGCGCCGCGCGCGGGCTTGAGGATGAGGACGGCGACGATCAGGAAGGCGGCCAGGCCGAGGGTTTCAAGGCGCTGCTCGCCAACAAGCCGATGCTGATCCTGGCGGCGGCGCTGGCCTGCTTCCATCTCGGCAACGGCGCGATGCTGCCGCTGTACGGCATGGCGGTGGTCGGCGCAGGGAAAGGCGATGCGGCGATGTTCACCGCGACCACCGTCATGGTGGCGCAGGCGGTGATGATCATCGCCAGCCTGGTTGCGATGAAGGTCGCCGCCGGGCGGGGTTACTGGCTGGTCCTGCTGATCTCCTTCGCCGCACTTCCCCTGCGTGGCTTTCTGGCGGGCACCTTTATCGAGCATTGGGGCGTGTGGCCGGTCCAGGCGCTCGACGGCATCGGTGCGGGGCTTCAGAGCGTCGCGGTGCCCGGCCTCGTCGCCTGCCTGCTCAGCGGCACCGGCCGGGTCAATGTCGGGCAGGGGGCGGTGATGACCATCCAGGGCGTCGGCGCCTCGCTGTCGCCCGCCATCGGCGGCTGGCTGGCGCAGGAACTGGGCTATCACATCGCCTTCTACATTCTCGGCGGTTTCGCGATGGCGAGCCTGGGGCTGTGGATCGGCTTTGCAGGGACTCTGCGCCCCGCCTGCTCCGGTGGTGCCAAGCCCGAGGAGGCACAGGCGTGAGCGGCATTTGCTTGGTCCATATCGGCGACCTGCATCTGGACGAAGCGGACGACTGGCAGGGCCTCGACCGGCTGAAGACCATCGTCGCGCAGGTGAATGCGCGGATGGGCGATGCGGATTTCGTCTTCGTGCCCGGCGACAACGCCAATCACGGCACGCCGGAGCAATATGCCCGGATGATCGACGCGCTCGCGCCGCTGTCGCTGCCCTGGCGGATCATCCCGGGCGACCATGATTTCGAGCCGGGCGACCTGTCCCACTACGAAGCGGCGATCCCCAAGGCCAACCGGCCTGAGACGGAGGTGATCGCCGGGCATCGCTGCCTGTTCCTGGACGTGGTGTCGGCGGGGGCCGGTGGTCCCGACTTCCGGCTGACCATGCACCACCGCAACAAGCTGGCCGAGGAGTTGGCGCGGGCCAGGGCGGAAGGACAGGTGTCATTGGTCTTCATGCACGCCTATCCCGGCGATCTGGCGGCGGACGGCGACATGATCGCGCGTCAGTTCATCGACGGCGAGGTCGCCTTCGTCGACACCGGCCATACGCATTATAACGAGCTGCTCAACGACGGCCGCGTGATCTATGGCGCGACCCGCTCGACCGCACAGATCGAGGAGGATGGCGGCGCACCGGGCTTCACCATCGTGTGTGTCAAGGACCGGGTGGTCAGCTGGCGCTTCCGGCGGCTGGATGCGGCCTGGCCGCATGTGCAGATCGTGTCGCCGGGCGATGTCCGGCTCATCACGCGGCCGACCGACCCGCATCAGGTGCCCCGGCCGGGCGCGGTCGAGATCGTCGCGCGGCTGTTCGGTGCGGATGCGACGCCGGTCGCGCGGGTCGGCGATAACGACACGCCGATGACGCGGGGCGAGGACGGCCTGTGGCGGGCGACCGTGACGCTGGCCGAGGGATTGAACGCGATCGAAGTCCGCTGTGGCGAAGGCTATGACCGGATCGACTGTCTGGTCCGCGACGCCCATGCCATCCCGAAGCGCCGCCTGCCCGTCGCACCGGGCGAGGATTGCCACGCGATCGGCGCCTGGCCTATCGCCGGGATCGATGGTGCCCGGCTCGGGCCGAACAAGAATGGGTGCGGATGGTGACGCTGGCATACGGAGCCACCTGGGCGATTGCGGGGCTGTCGACCGCGGGTGTGATCGCGCGGCCGATGCGCTGGCCCGAATGGATCTGGGCGGTGGCGGGCGCGGTGCTGCTGATCGTGCTCGGCCTGATGCCGCTGGGCGAGGCGGGGCAGGCGATCGCGAAGGGCACCGACGTCTATCTCTTCCTGATCGGCATGATGCTGCTCAGCGAGACGGCGCGCGAGCATGGCGCGTTCGACTGGATCGCCGCGACCGCCGTCAACATGGCGGGCCGGTCGCGCGCGAAGCTGTTCGCGCTGGTCTATGCGACGGGCGTGGTCGTCACGACCTTCATGTCCAACGACGCCACCGCCGTCGTGCTGACGCCCGCCGTGTTCGTCGCGGCGAAAAAGGCCAAGGCCGATCCGCTGCCTTTGCTGTTCGCCTGTGCGCTGATCGCCAATGCGGCCAGCTTCGTGCTGCCCATCTCCAACCCGGCGAACCTCGTCCTCTATGGTGGGCACATGCCGCCGCTGGGCGCATGGATGGCGGCGTTCGCGTTGCCCTCGCTGGCGTCGATCCTCGTGACCTTCGCGGTGCTGCGTTTTACCCAGCGGGCGCGGATCGCGGGGGACTGCGAGAGCGATGTGACTCGCGACCCGCTGTCGACGGGCGGCAAGCTGGCCATTGCGGGCATCGTGCTGACGGCGCTGCTCCTGTTGGTCGTGTCGGCGCTGGATGCCGAACTGGGCCTGCCGACCGCATTGGCGGGGATCGCGACGGCGGTGATCGTATCGCTGCTGGCGGGGCGCTCGCCGCTGACGCTGGCGAAGTCGGTGTCCTGGGGCGTGCTGCCGCTGGTCGCGGGGCTGTTCGTGCTGGTCGAGGCGCTGGACCGGACGGGCGTGATCGCCTGGGTGGCGCGGGGGCTTCGCGACATGCTGGCCGATCCGACGCGGGCGGCGGCGGTGTCGGGCACGACGCTGGCCTTTGTCAGCAACGCGATGAACAACCTGCCCGCTGGCCTCGTTGCCAGCAGCGCCATCGCGCAGGCGCATCCGCCGCAGATCGTCACCGACGCGTTGTTGATCGGTGTCGACCTCGGCCCGAACCTGTCGGTCACGGGGTCGCTCGCGACGATCCTGTGGCTCCAGGCGATCCGGCGCGAGGGGGAGGATGTGAGCTTCCTCGCCTTCCTGAAGGTCGGCGCGGTGGCGATGCCGCTGGCGTTGCTGGCGGCGTTGGGGATTCGGTTGTTGATCGGGTGAGGCTGGAACGTGCACTTCGACTTCGCTCAGTGCGAACGGGGTTCAGTACCAATTTCCGTTCAGCCTGAGCGAAGTCGAAGGCCAAGGGACTACAGCGCCCCCAGATCGATCGTCCCGTTCTTGTCCAGCCATTGCCCCGCCTCGGGCATCGGGTATTTCAACCCCGTGGCGCAGTTGAACAGCACGACCCGCTCATCCTCGTCGACCAGATTGTCGCGCACCGCCTGGTTGTACGCCGCCAGCGTCGCGCCGCCCTCGGGGCAGAGCAGCAGTCCGTCCTTCTTCGCGCAATCCTCCACCGCCTTCAGGATCGCCGGGTCGCCCACCGCCAGCGCCGCGCCACCGGATTCGCGAACCGCGCGCAGGATCAGGAAGTCGCCGACCGCCTTCGGCACGCGAATGCCTGCCGCCACCGTCGCGGCATCCTCCCAGCGTTCGGCATGTTCCTCGCCCGCCTCGAACGCGCGGACGATGGGGGCGCAGCCGCTCGCCTGCACCGCATACATGCGCGGACGTTTGCTGCCGATCCAGCCCAGCCGCTCCATCTCGTCGAACGCCTTCCACATGCCGATCAGGCCGGTGCCGCCGCCGGTCGGGTAGAAGATCGCATCGGGCAGCTCCCACCCCAATTGAGCGGCGAGTTCCAGCCCCATCGTCTTCTTGCCCTCGATCCGGTAAGGCTCCTTCAGCGTCGAGAAGTCGAACCAGCGCCCCTCGGCCGCACCGCGCCCGACGATCGCGCCGCACTCGTCGATCTGGCCGTTGACCCGCCAGACGCGCGCACCCTGGGCGGCGATCTCGCGGACATTCACTTCCGGCGTTTCCTCCGGGCAGAGGATGACGGTCTCGATCCCGCAGCGCGCGGCATAGGCGGCCAGCGCCGCGCCAGCATTGCCGTTGGTCGGCATTGCGATCCGGGTCACGCCCAGTTCGCGCGCCATCGCCACCGCCATGACCAGCCCGCGCGCCTTGAACGAGCCGGTCGGCAGCCGCCCCTCATCCTTCACCAGCACCGACGCGCCGCCCGAGCGGGGAATGGGGATCAGCGGCGTCTCGATCTCGCCCAGCGAGACGATGCTCCCGGTGCGGCGGACGGGGAGAAGTTCGCGCCAGCGCCACAAGTCCGTCTCACGCGCGGCGATGGTGTCGCGCGACACCGCCCGGCCCAGCGCCTCCAGATCGTAGCGGACCAACAGCGGGCGGCCTGCGCGCGACAGGCCGTGAAGCTGGTCCGCCTCATAGCGTTCGCCGGTCAGCGAGCATTCCAGATGGGTGACGAAGGTCGGGCGGTCTTCGGTGAGGTTGCGATTCATGGCCCCAGCCTATCGGCCGAAACCGCCCGACACCATAGGCTTAGCCCGGGCTCGCCGCCGACCCGGCCAGCAGCCCGCCATCGATGGTGAACTCCGATCCGGTGATATAGCTCGCCTCGTCCGAGGCCAGCATGACCGCGATCGCGGCCACCTCGTCCGGTTCGCCGAAGCGTTTGAGCGGCGTATCGGCGACGAGCGCGGCCATCTTCGCGGCGCGGTCGGGGCCGTCGCCCAGCATCGGCTCCCAGATCGGCGTCAGGATCGCGGCGGGGTGAATGGAATTGCAGCGGATTTTCCACCCCGCCTGCGCACAATAGAGCGCGACCGTCTTGCTGTGATTGCGGATCGCCGCCTTGGACGAGGCATAGGCCGCCGCGCCCGGTATTCCGACCAGGCCCGAGCGCGACGAGATGTTGATGATCGAGCCGGTGCCCGCCGCCTTCATCGCACCGATGGCATAGTGACAGCCCAGGAAGGTGCCGTCCAGATTGACCCGGTGCACCGCCCGCCAGTCCGCCAGCGACGCATGTTCGGGATCGTGCGGCACATAGCCATCCTCGAACCCGGTGATCCCGGCATTGTTGACGACGACATCGGCGGTGGAGACGATATGGGAGAGGCGCGCCCAGTCGGCTTCTTCCGAAACGTCGAGCGGCTCGAAGCGACAGCCGATGCTCTCTGCCGCTGCGACGCCGGTGTCGGCATCGCGATCGGTCAGGATGACGGTTGCGCCTTCCTCGTGAAAGCGGCGGGCGATGGCATGGCCAATCCCGCGCGCAGCGCCGGTGACGACGCACGTCTTATTCTGCAAGCGTGGCATGAATCTCTCGAAATGATGGGGCAGGGGGCGGTGCGTGCCGCCGTGCAAAGCTGTGCCGCGTCAGCGGTGCCGCTGGACCATGTCGAGAACTCCTGGTGTCGCCCCGGCTTTACCATAGAGCGGTGTGCGCTTCATCTTTTTTGTTCGCGGGGAGGCGCGGAGGCGCGGAGGAGTCTCGCCCAGCCGCAGGCTGCCTCCATTCACGACCAGTCGACTTCGTCTTCCGATCGAGAGGGTGTGCGAAAGCGCGGCAAATCCAGTCACCTCCGCGTCTCCGCGCCTCCGCGCGAACAAATCACCGCTCCACCATCCCCACCATCTGCCGATCATGCACCCGCGACAGCGTGACCACCGCCGCGACCGCGCCGATGAGGCACATCAGCATGTCCCATTGCGTGTCCCATGGATCGCCCTGCGTCCCCAGAAACTCGTCCGCGCCCTGGCCCAGCGCCATCGCCGCACCGAACTCGATCAGTTCATATGCCGCGCTCACCGCCAGGCAGCACGCGATCACGAGGAAGGTCAGCATCCCGCCGGGCACCAGCCCGCCCCGCCGGACCAGCCATTCCCGAAACACGATGGCGGGCACGAAGCCTTGGGCGAAATGGCCCAGCCGGTCATAGGGGTTGCGTGCCAGATGCAGCCAGTCCTGCACCCAGAACCCCGCCGGCACGCGCGCATAGCTATATGCCCCGCCGAGCATCAGGATCAGGCCGTGCACTCCGATCAGGACCAGCGCCAGCCCGGTCAGCGGGAAGCGCCGCCGCCATCCCCAGAGCAGAGGCAGCGCAACCAGCACCGGCGCGACCTCCATCCACCAAGTCGCCCGGTCGAACGGATGCAACCCCGAGGCGATCAGCCCCAATATCCAGACCGCGCTCAACTGCGCCAGCCGCATCCTGCTCCCCGACATGTCCCGACGATAGCGACGGCCGTGGTCCACGCAACCCGATTGCCCTGCCTCGAACGGGATGCGATGGGCAAGGCCATCAACCAGGACAGGCCCGCCATGATCATACGCAGCGACGAGACCCAGGATGTCGAGGTGCCCGGCAACGGCACGATGCGGATGCACCTGTTCCGCCCCGCCATCGACGGGCGCTTTCCCGGCATCCTGCTATTTTCCGAAATCTATCAGGTGACCGCGCCGATCCGGCGGCTGGCGGCGATGCTGGCGGGGCAGGGCTATGTCGTCGCGGTGCCCGAGGTCTATCATGAATATGAGCCCGTTGGCACGGTGCTGGCCTATGACAAGCCGGGCACGGATCGAGGCAACGACCTGAAGTTCACCAAGCCGGTCGCCGCCTATGACGCCGATGCGACCGCAGGCCTGACCGCGCTGGCCGCACATCCCGCGTGCAACGGGCATCTCGGCACGTTCGGCGTCTGCCTGGGCGGGCATCTGGCCTATCGCGCCGCGCTCGATCCACGCGTGGGTGCGGCGGCATGCTTCTATGCCACCGACATCCATTCGGGCACGCTGGGCGAGGGGCGCTGCGACGACAGCCTGGCGCGCATGGGCGAACTGAAGGCCGAGACGACGTTCGTCTGGGGGCGGCAGGACCCGCATGTCCCCTATGCCGGGCGCGAGACGATCCGCGCGCGGCTGGAAGAGGTCGGCGCCTCCTATGAATGGCATGAGGTCGCCGGGCAGCATGCCTTTCTCCGCGACGAGGGGCCGCGTTACGATCCCGCGCTGTTCCTCCAGGCGATGAGCTGGACATTGGCGCTCTACGCCCGCGCGCTACGCTAAGGCAGGAAGGGGCGGCTCGATCGGTTCCGTTACGCAGCCGGTTTGTTTGCCGAAGTTTAACCGGTTCTGACCAATATGGGCGGGAAGGATATCCGCCGCCCATGTCACCCCCTCTCCCCTCTCGCCATTCCGGCGACGTTCCGCCCGTGCTCCGGACCGATCGGCGGGGGGCGGTGATCGTCGAGTTCGCGCTGGTCGCCGCGCCGTTCATCGCGCTGCTGCTGGCGATCCTGCAGTCGAGCCTCGCCTATCTGGCGCAGGAGGCGCTGGAGAGTGCGGTCGAGGTCGCGGCGCGCGGTATCGTCACCGGCCAGATCCAGGCCGCCGATCTCGAGGGCCTTGGCGACGGCATGACCAAGGCACAGCTGGCCGAGCGGTTCCGCAGCAAGGGGTGCCAGTCGCTGCCCAGCTTCCTGTCCTGCTCGCGGCTGTTCGTCGATGTGCAAAGCGTCGCGGCGGGGGCTACCATCCCGACGGGCGGCACGGGATCGTTGAACTTCGATGCGGCGGCCCGGAAGTTCACCGACCTGTCCTATGACGTGGGATCGCAGGGCTCACTGGTCACGGTGCGTTTCATCTATCTCTGGCCGATGCCGATCGCACCTGCCGCCGATCTGTCGCCGCTGAGCAGCAAGCCGACCATCCTGATCGCGACATCGGTGTCGAAGACCGAGGCCTATCTGTGACGGCGCGCGTGTTTCGGGCCCTGCGCGGCGACGAGCGCGGCGTCGCGCTGGTTGAATTCGCGATCATCCTGCCGGTGATGCTGGTCCTGTATCTGGGCGGGGTGCAGTTGCAGGACGCGATGGCGTGCAAGCGCAAGGTGACGATCACCGCCCGCGCCGCCGTCGATCTGATCGCGCAGAACGCGACCGGCAAGATGACGAAGGCCGAAATCCAGTCGAATCTGGTCGCGGCCTCGCAGGTGATGCAGCCCTATGTCGCCGGGGATTCCCGGATTCGGGTGAGTGAGGTGTCGACCGATGCCACCGGAAATACCAAAGTGGTCTGGAGCCAGGGCTTGTCGATCGCGCCCTATGCGCCCGGCCAGGCGATCGACATTCCCGCCGCCATGAAGACGCCCAACGCCACCTTCCTGCTGGCGCAGGTCAACTATCCCTATCGTCCCCCCACCAGTTTCGGTCAGTTCGGCCCGATGACGCTCGGCGACACGCTGTGGATGGTCCCGCGCAACACCGACCAGATCGCCTGTTCGGATTGCTCACTCCCATGATCCTTTCGCTTTATCGCTTCGTGTGCGGCGTGCTGCGTCATCGTCGCGGTGCGGTGATGATGATGTTCGCCATGGCGCTGCCCGTCCTGATCTTCGCGATCGGCATGGGCATCGATTATGCGCGGGCGATGAAGGCGCAGACCAAGATGAATGCGGTGGCGGACTCCGCCGCGCTGTCGGCGGTCAGCAAGGTCGCGATGGGTATGAATGACGGCGATGCGGAGGCCTATGCCCGCAAGATTTTCGACGCCCAGGCGGGGGCTTTGATTGCGGCGGGCGACATCACGGTCGGCACAGTGACCATCACCGCCCCGACCGACAGCAACGGCCGCCGGAACGCCGCAGTCAGCTATAGCGGCGTGTCGAACAACGTCTTTGCAGGTATCCTGGGACTGGGAACGCTCGCGATCTCCGGCAAGTCGGAGACAACGAACGCCGTCGCGCCCAACATCAACTTCTACATGTTGCTCGACGTGTCCAGTTCGATGGCCCTGCCCACGACCAGTGCGGGTCTGGCCAAGGTGGCGGCCAGCAATTCGAAAAAATGCCAGTTCGCCTGTCACGCCGAAAATGACCTGAAGGGCCGGAACGCTTCGGGCAATACGGTCGATCTCTACGACGTTGCGCAATCCTATAACCTGACGCTGCGCATCGACGACGAAGGGACCGCCGTGTCGAAGCTGACGACAAATGCCACCAGCACGTCCAGCAAGACCGGAGCAAAGTATCGGATCGCCGTCGGGACATTCCGAGGACGCGGCGGCTTTCAGCTGATACGCACGCTTACGTCCAGCATGTCGAAGGTCGTTGCGGCGACACGAAATCTGGAACCGTTCAAATATGACCGGAACGGGTGCCCGACGTCTGCCTGCCGGTCGAACGAAGTGGGTTACAACGACACCGACACCGGCACCAGTGACGCGATGGTCCAGATGAACAAGGTCATGGGCACGCCCGGCACCGGCATCAACAACGACACGCCGCAGGCGGTGATGTTCCTGGTCACCGACGGCATGCGCGACGAATTGCGCAGCGGAGGTCTCCCGGAAATCGCGATCGACACCGTGCCCTGCGATACCATCAAGGCGCGAGGTATCCGGATCGCCGTCCTCTACACCGAATATCTACCGGAATCGCTGACCGGCGACCCGTGGTCGGAAACCTATATCAAGCCCAATCTCTACAAGATCGAACCGGCGTTGCAGGCGTGCGCGTCGCCCGGTCTCTACACCAAGGTTTCGACCGACCAGGATATTTCGGCGGCCATGGCCGCGCTATTCCAGAACGCCGTCGCGACCGCACGGATCACGCAATAAGCGAGGGGGCGGGGGTTACCCCGCGCCGATTACCCCGCCCCGATTACCCCGCCAGCGCCTCGACCTGCTCGGCCAGTTCCAGCCAGCGCATTTCGGCTTCGTCCTTTTCGTCGCGCGCCTTTTCGATCGCCTTCATCAGGCGGTCGAACTGGGCCGGGTCCTTGGCATAGAGATCGGGATCGGCAAGCTTCGCCTCGTCGCGCGCGATGCCCGCCTCCAGCTCCTCGATCCGCTTGGGCAGCAGTTCATAGTCGCGCTGGTCCTTGTAGCTCAGCTTGGTCTTTGCCTGCACCGGCGCGGCGGGCGAGGGGGCGGCCTTGGCCGGGGCCTTCTTCGCTTCCGGGGCGGCCTTGCGCTTGGCGACCCAGTCGGCATAGCCGCCCGCCACCACATCGACACTGCCCGACCCGTCGAGGCCGAGCGTCACCGTGACCGTGCGGTCCAGGAAGTCGCGATCGTGGCTGACGATCAGGACGGTGCCTTCATAATCGCCGATCACCTCCTGCAACAGGTCCAGCGTCTCCAGGTCGAGGTCGTTGGTCGGCTCGTCGAGGACCAGCAGGTTGGACTCGCGCGCGAACTCGCGGGCCAACAACAGGCGCGAGCGCTCGCCGCCCGACAGGGTGCCGATCTTCGCCTCGGCGAGCGAGGGGTCGAACAGGAATTCCTTGAGATAGCCGTGGATATGCTTGCGCGCGCCCCGCACGTCGATCCAGTCGCCGCCGTCCGCCAGCACCTCGCGCACGCGCTTTTCCGGGGCCATCAACTTGCGCTGCTGGTCGATGATCACGCCGTCCAGCGTCTTGGCCAGGAAGACGCTGCCCTCGTCGGGCTGAATCTCGCCGGTCAGCAGGCGGAGGAGCGTCGTCTTGCCCGCCCCGTTCGAGCCGACGATGCCGATCCGGTCGCCGCGCGTGACCTTCAGGCTCAGGTCCTTGATGATCGTGCGGTCGCCATAGCGCTTGGTGACATGCTCGGCCTTGATGACCTCCTTGGTCTTCACATCGTCCGACGCGATGCCGAGCTTGGCGGCGCCCTGCGGCCCGATCATCGCGGCACGGGTGGCGCGCATCTGGACCAGCTTTTCCAGGCGGCCCTGGTTGCGCTTGCGCCGCGCGGTCACGCCGCGGTGGAGCCAATGCTCCTCGATCTTGAGCTTGGCGTCGAGCTTTTCGGCGGCGCGCTGTTCCTCGGCATAGACCTGCTCGGTCCACGCGTCGAAGCCGCCAAAGCCGACCTCGTTGCGCCGCATCTGGCCGCGATCGAGCCACAGCGTCGATTTGGTCAGGCGGGTCAGGAAGGTGCGGTCGTGACTGATGACGATGAACGCGCCGGTGAAGCGCTTCAGCCAGTCCTCCAGCCATTCGATCGCGGCGAGGTCGAGATGGTTGGTCGGCTCGTCGAGCAGCAGCACGTCCGGGTTCATCGCCAGCGCCCGGACGATCGCCGCACGCCGCCGTTCGCCGCCGCTGGCGGTCGATGCCTCGCGCGTCAGGTCGATGCCGAGCTGTCCGGCGATGGCATCGGCCTCATAGGCTTCCGGCGCGTCGTCGCCCGACAGGACATAATCGCCCAGCGTTGCGCACCCGGCCAGATCGGGGTCCTGTTCCAGATAGACGACATGGGTGCCCGGCACGATCACGCGCCGCCCTTCGTCCGAATCGATGATCCCGGCCATCAGCTTCAGCAGGGTCGACTTGCCCGCCCCATTGCGCCCGATCAGCGCGAGCCGGTCGCGCGGACCGACATGGATGTCGAGATGCCGGAAGAGCCAGCCCGAACCTTGTACAAGGCCCAGGTCTTCGTAGGAAAGAACGGGTGCTGCCATGATGGCCTTGCAGTTAGGGGCGGATGCGGAACCCGGCAAGCACCCCAAGCGCTGTCGCGCGGCTGCATGATCCATTCAGAGGCTGTTCAACGGTTGACCGCTATGCCAATTTCATGTCGATGACCGTCCTTCTGGCTCTGCTCGCCGCACCGATGGGTTCGCCGCCGCTGATCGAGGCCCCGATGGGAATGGGCGCCGATCAACGTCGCGGCGACCAGATGCGCGCCTATCAGCAGCGCAAGGAAGGCAATCTGTCGCTGCGCGAGATCGAGGCGCGGGTGGTGCCGACCATGCGCGATTCGCAATATATCGGTTTCGATTACGATGCGAGTGCGTCGGTTTACACGCTCAAATTCCTGCGCAATGGCACGGTGATCTGGGTGGAGGTGGACGGCCGCACCGGCAAGGTCATCGGCCGAACCGACGGCTGATGACCGGCTTGTCGGTCAGCCCCATGGAAATACAGGGAGTTTTGCGATGCGCGTTCTGATCGTCGAGGACGAGCCCAATCTCGGCCAGCAGTTGAAGGCCACGCTGGAAGGCGCGGGCTATGCCATCGATCTCGCCACGGACGGCGAGGAAGGGCATTTTCTGGGTTCGACCGAAAGCTATGACGCGATCGTGCTCGACTTAGGGTTGCCCGAGATTGACGGGCTGACCGTGCTCGACCGCTGGCGCAAGGAGGGCAAGACCACGCCCGTCCTCGTCCTGACCGCGCGCGACAGCTGGTCGGACAAGGTGGCGGGGCTGGATGCGGGTGCCGACGACTATGTCGCCAAGCCGTTCCAGACCGAGGAGCTGATCGCCCGCCTGCGCGCGCTGATCCGCCGGGCCAGCGGCAATGCCTCGTCCGAGCTGACGGCGGGTGACGTCCGGCTCGACACGCGTTCGGGCAAGGTCACGCGGGCGGGCGAGCCGGTGAAGCTGACCGCGCAGGAATATAAGCTGCTCAGCTATCTGCTCCATCACAAGGGCAAGGTGGTCAGCCGCACCGAGCTGATCGAGCATATCTACGACCAGGATTTCGATCGCGATTCGAACACGATCGAGGTGTTCGTGACGCGCATCCGCAAGAAGCTGGGACAGGATGTCATCACCACCATCCGGGGCCTGGGCTACAGCCTGGACGATCCGGCGGCGGGGGCTGTGGCGGGTTCGGCGGCCTGATCCGGCTTTTTCCGTGACGGAGGGACATACACCGCGCCGGACGCTGCGCACGGGATCGCTGTCGCGCCGCATGATCCTGATCGCCGCCGGGTGGATCTTGGTCCTGCTGGCGGGCGGCGGCTTCGCGCTCGACCGGGTGCTGGTGTCCGCCGTCACGCAGAATTTCGACGACCGCCAGGCCTATGTGCTGAAATCCTTGCTGGTGTCCGCCGGGATCGACTCGCAGGGAGAGGTCTGGTTCAACCGCGAGCCCGCCGATCAGGGGTTTCTGGAGCCCGGCTCCGGCGTCTATTGGCAGGTCTCGGGCAAGGGTTATGACCCCTTCCCGTCGCGCTCGCTCTGGGATCGGCGCCTCGCCTATGGCCCGGCGCGCAACGACGACGACATTCACGTCTATAACAGTACCCAGTTTCCGGACGAAAAGCTGCGGATCGTCGAACGGGACGTCAAGTTGCCCGGATCGGATGTCCGCTGGCGTTTCCAAGTGGCGCAGAGAACGACCGAGCTGGACGCGCAGATCGGCGCATTGCGCCGCATCCTGGTGCGCAGCTTCGCGCTGCTGGGCGTCGGCTTGCTGTTGATGGCGGCGATGCAGACCTTTTATGGCCTTTATCCCTTGCGCCGCGTGCGTGAGGAGATTGCGGCGATGCGTGCGGGCAAGGCCGATCGCATCTCCGACGCGATGCCCAACGAGGTCGCGCCGATGGTCGAGGAGCTGAACGCGCTGATCGAGCATAATGAGAAACAGGCCGAGGAGGCGCGGCGTCATGCGGGCAATCTGGCGCATGCGCTGAAGACTCCGCTGACCGTCATCATGAACGCGGCGACCGCCCAGTCCGAGGATCTCGCCGAAACGGTGATCCGCGAGGCGCGCACGATGCGCCGCCAGGTCGACCACCATCTGGCGCGCGCCCGCGCGGTCGGGCGGCGCGGTTCGGCGCACAGCCGCGCCGAGGTCTGGCCCAGCCTGCAATCGGTAGAGCGCGCGGTCGGCCGCCTCTATCGCCATGTCCGCATCGACGTGGATGGGCCGAAGGACCTGGTCGTCCATGTCGAGCGCCAGGACCTGGACGAGATGCTCGGCAATCTGGTCGAGAACGCCGCCAAGTACGGCGGCGGCAGCGTCTTCGTGACGGTGGGTGCACAGGCCGGGTTCGTCGAAATCCTGGTCGAGGACGACGGCACCGGCATTCCGGAAGACCAGCGCGTCCGCATCTTCGATCGCGGCGTGCGGCTGGACACGGGCAAGCCGGGCACGGGCCTTGGCCTCGCCATCGTGCGCGACGTGGCCGAAATCTATGGCGGCACCGTGGCGCTGGAGGAAAGCGAGGATTTGGGCGGCCTGCTGGTGCGGCTCCGGCTTCCGGCGGCTGTGGGGTGATTTCGGTTCGCGCGAAGCCGCGATGGCGTGAAGAGGATTGTGTTCGCGCAGAGGCGCTGAGGACGCAGAGGTGTCGGGTAAGTGGCTGGGCCAAATCGCCCCGTCTTATGTCTTTGCTGACGGTATGACGGATTTCATTCCTCCCCTGTAAGGGGAGGGGGACCATCCGGAGGATGGTGGAGGGGTGTCCCCTTATCGACAGCGCGATACCCCTCCGTCAGCGCTTCGCGCTGCCACCTCCCCTTGCAGGGGAGGAATGAGGGGACCTTCTGTTCAACAAGCCGGACCCCTCCGCGTTCTCCGCGCCTCCGCGCGAACCATCCTCTTCTCTTCGTGTCGTCGCGGCTTCGCGCGAACCCGAAAAGTTCAGGCCGCCACCATACCCAACGCGTTCATCGCCCGTGCCGCGATCCCGATGGACCGTTTCCGTGCCGCATGGTCGAAGATCGCGCTGACGATCATCACCTCGTCCACCTTGGTCCGCTCGACAAAGGCCGCCAGCTGCCGCTCCACGCTTGCGGGCGAGCCGATGGCCGAGCAGGACAGGACATGGTCTAGGATCGCCGATCCCTGCATCCCCAGGCTTTCGCGATAGCCGGGGACGGGCGGGGGCAGCTTGCCGGGGTTGCCGGTGCGCAGCGCGACGAAGGCCTGTTGCTGCGAACTGGCCAGCAATTCGGCTTCGGCGTCGGTATCGGCGGCAAAGACGTTGAAGCCCGCCATCGCATAGGGCTTGTCGAGCATTGCCGAAGGTCGGAAATCGCGACGGTAGATGGCCAGTGCATCGTCCAGCGCGTCGGGCGCGAAGTGCGAGGCGAAGGCATAGGGAAGGCCCAGCGCGGCGGCGAGCTGCGCGCCGTAGAGGCTCGATCCCAATATCCACATCTGCGGCTTCGCGCCCGCGCCGGGCGTCGCCACGATGCCGGTCTGCCCGTCATTGGCGAAATAGCTTTGCAGCTCCATCACGTCGCGCGGGAAAGCGTTGGGATCGCTGTCGAGCGTCCGGCGCAGCGCGCGGGCGACGCGCTGGTCCGATCCCGGCGCACGGCCGAGCCCCAGGTCGATCCGGCCGGGGAACAGCGCATCGAGCGTCCCGAACTGCTCCGCGATGGTCAGCGGCGCATGGTTGGGCAGCATGATGCCACCCGCGCCGATGCGGATCGTCTTGGTCGCCTGTCCGACATGCGCCAGCACCACGGCGGTCGCGGCGGACGCGATGCCCGCCATGGCATGATGCTCGGCGGTCCAGTAACGGTGAAAGCCGACCGCCTCGGCATGGGCGGCGAGGTCGGCGGCGTTGGCCAGCGCCTGGGCCACGGTGCCGCCCTCGACGACGGGCACCAGATCGAGCAGGGAATAGCGTGTCATATGAGGAAGATGGGGACGATCCGCCGCCCCCGCCAGCCAAGACCGCGTATCAGAAGGTCAAGCCATACTTCACCGCCATGCCCCGCTCGGGCGGCAGCATCGCGATGTTGCCGGGGTCACGCCGCCAGAACAGATGCGTTGACCATTCGCCCCCGCCCAGCCGGATGCCATGGCGCAGTTCGACCAGCGTTTCCTGCCCCGTGGGGGCTAGCGACAGGCGGTTGCTCGTCCAGCCATCGACCTGCCCGCTGGCATAATCCCAATGACCGGGCAGCCGCAGGTCCAGCCCGCCGCCACTGACCCGCAAGGGCCGCGACAGGCGCAGGTCGATCCGGTCGTGGCCGAACAGTCCGGCCTTGCCCGCCTCGACCGACCAGGCGCGGCTGGCCAACATGCCGCCGCCCAGGCCACCGATCGCGCGGGTCCAACCGCTGCGCCAGCGGGCGCCCAGCGTCCAACCGCCATCGTCCTGCCAGCGCGCGGCCCCGTCGGCGAACCAGCTGCGCCCGCGCGCCTGGCCCAGCGCGCCGCCGAACCAGCCGCCCAGCACGGTCGATTGCTCGTCCAGCCGGGTCACGCCCAAGGTCGCGGCGACCGGCCCGATCCTGCGGTCGAACGTCACCGTCATCTGGTCATAGCCGGGCGCGGCCATGCCGGGCATCGGCGCAGCGAAGCGGCCATTCTCCGCCGCGACGCTGATGCCCACCCGGCCCATGACGTGATGCAAAGCCGCGGCGGCGCGGGGCGCGCGGTCCATGCCCGCGCCGGGATCGGTCATCAGATAGGCGGGGCCGGACTGGCCGGTCCATCCCGAGACCATCGCGTCGCCGGTGCTGGCAAAGCCGAATCCGATGGCGGTGTCGTGGGTGAGGGTCTGGGTGACGCTGCCCGCGACGATCCGCTGCATGGCGCTGGGCACGTCGGTGGGGACGATCGCGCGCAGCCGCGCCTCGCCGGGCGAGGTGATCGCACGGGTCAGCGCGATCGAACGGGTGCCGTCGCTGACGACCGTGCCCTCGATCCGGCCGAGCAGCGATGGCGCCAGCATCGGGCGGGGGGCGGCCTGCGCCACCGTGCCGGATATGTCGATATGGTAGGCGCGGGCATAGCCGTCGAGCGCGACCAGGGTCAGCCCCTCCACCCGCGAATCGCCCATTGCCGGAGACAGTCGCGCATTGACCCCCATCGAAATGGCCGCGCCGGTGCCAGCCACGCTGGTGCTGCCGACCGGCCGGAAGGCGGCGGTCAGGTCCAGCGTGCCGCGACCATAGACATCGTCGGTGCCGCTCGTTCCGGCCTCGCGCGCGGTGCGCAGCAGCAGGTCGGCGATCTGCGCGCCGGTCAGGTTGGGAAATGCCTGGGCGAGCAGGGCGACCGCGCCGCTGATCTGCGGTGCGGCAAAGGAGGTGCCCGACCAGAGGAACCGCTCGCCCTTGGCATCGGGGGCCTCCACCCGTTCGCCCAGCGCGGTCAGATAATGGGCGGCCGACTGGCCCGCCCGGTTGCTGAACGTCGAGATGGTGCCGCCGGCATTCACCGATCCGGCGATGATGACCTGGCCGCGCGCGACTGCATTGTTGTTGGCGATCTGCGCCATCAGCGTGGGGTTGGATTCGCCGTCATTGCCCGCCGAGATGACGATCACCATGCCCGCCGCCGTCGCCCGCCCGATCGCCGCGAGCAGCGCGCTGGGCGCCGTATCGTTGAAGCCGAGCGAGATGTTGACGACCCGCACGCCTGCGTTGCGGGCGGTGTCCAGCCCTCGGGCGATGGCGTCGGAGGAAAAGCTGCACGTCCCGCCCAGTCCGCCATTTTCGGTGGAGCCGCCGCAACTGCCCGGCTCGTCAGCGCGCAGCGCGACCAGCGTCGCGTCGAACGCCACGCCCTGTGCCCGGTTGCCGCCGCGGCCGCCCAGGGCGGTGAAGGCGACGGCGGTGCCGTGCCCGTCCAGATCGCCGGTGCCGCGCGTCCCCGCGACATCGGCGGAGGCGCTGGATATCCGCCCGGTGAAGGCGCCGGTGCGGTCGTCCACGCCCGAATCGATGACACCCAGGGCAACACCCGCGCCGGTCGCCCCGCGCTGATAGGCGGCCAGCGCATTCATCGCGACCGCGCCCGCCGTCGCCCGGTAGCCCGCCGTGTCGTAATTCTGGGTCGGTGCAGGGGCGGGAGTGGGTGCTGGAGTCGGCGTCGGTGTCGGTGTTGGGGTCGGACTGGCGATCGGGGTGGGAATCGATTGGATGCCGTTGCCGCCGCCGCCACAGGCGGCGACCATCGTGCCCGCGCCGATGACCAGGCTCCAGACTGTCGCGATGCCCCCGGCACCGCGCGCTTCCCGCGCTCGCAAGCTCAGCCCCCTCATCCCATCATTCCGCCTGCCCAACCGACAGGGGTGAGCCTGATCCTTGGGATAGCATGATTTTCTTGCGCCGTCGTTAAGGGGGGGCCAGCGATGGGGCGCGGACGGGCCACGGGGCGGCTTGCGGCCATGGGGCCTCACGCCTACACGCTGCCGCCATGCTGCCCGCGCTTGCCCATATCGACGCCTGGATCTTCGATCTGGACAATACTCTGTATCCGGCGAGCGCCAATCTGTTCGCGCATATCGATCGGCGGATGACGCAGTTCGTCGGCGACCTGCTGGGCCTGGACCCGGCCGAGGCGTTCCGGGTGCAGAAGGAGTATTTCCACGCGCACGGCACCACGCTGGCGGGCCTGATGGCCGAGCATGACGTCGATCCCGCCGCCTTCCTCGCCTATGTCCATGATATCGAGATGGACGTGCTGGAACAGGACGCGCCGCTCGCCGCCGCCCTGGCCAAGCTGCCGGGGCGCAAGCTGGTCTTCACCAATGGCGACAAGCCCTATGCGCTGAAGGTCCTCGACCGGCTGGGGCTGGGCAGCCATTTCGAGGCGGTGCACGACATCACCGCCATGGGCCTGGTGCCGAAGCCGCAGCCGTCCGCCTATGCGGGGCTGTGCGCGGCGTTCGACATCGATCCGACCCGCGCGATCTTCTTCGAGGACATG
The DNA here is from genome assembly GCF_001422185.1 of Sphingomonas sp. Leaf257. NCBI lineage: Bacteria > Pseudomonadati > Pseudomonadota > Alphaproteobacteria > Sphingomonadales > Sphingomonadaceae > Sphingomonas > Sphingomonas sp. Leaf257. The sequence continues at coordinate 498,157 of NZ_LMMH01000001.1, read as the reverse complement.
GCGCGCAACCTGATCCCCGCCAAGGCGATCGGGATGACGACCGTGTGGGTCGACAATGGCTCCGAACAGGGGCCCGAAGCCGCCCGCGACCATATCGACTATACCGTCCACGCGCTGACGCCGTGGCTGACGAGCATATTGGAGGACTGACGATGGCACATGAACTGGCCGCCACCATCGATGCCGCCTGGGACAACCGGGCCGAGCTGAACTTCGCGACGCAGGGTGAGGAGCGGATCGCCGTCGACCGCGCGCTGGCGCTGCTCGACCGGGGCGAGGCGCGCGTGGCCGAGCCGGACGGCCATGGCGGCTGGACCGTCAACCAGTGGCTGAAAAAGGCCGTCCTCCTCTCGTTCCGCCTGAACGACAATGTCCTGATCGACAATGGTCCGGGCGCGGGCCACTGGTTCGACAAGGTGCCGTCGAAGTTCAGCGGCTGGTCGGAGGCCGATTTCCGCGCTGCCGGGTTCCGCGCGGTGCCCGGATCGGTCGTGCGCCGCGGCGCGCATGTCGCCAAGGGCGCGATCCTGATGCCCAGCTTCGTCAACATCGGCGCCTATGTCGGTGAGGGCACGATGGTCGACACCTGGGCGACCGTGGGCAGCTGTGCGCAGATCGGCAAGAACGTCCACCTGTCGGGCGGTGCCGGCATCGGCGGCGTGCTGGAGCCGCTTCAGGCCGATCCCGTCATCATCGAGGACGGCGCGTTCATCGGCGCGCGCGCCGAGGTGGCCGAGGGCGTCCGCGTCGGCGAGGGCGCGGTGCTGTCGATGGGCGTTTATCTCGGTGCGTCGACCAAGATCATCGACCGTGAGACGGGCGAAGTCTTCCGTGGCCATGTGCCGCCTTACTCGGTGGTGGTGCCCGGCACGACGCCGTCGGTGGACGGCAAGCCGGGCCTGTACTGCGCGGTGATCGTCAAGCGCGTGGACGCGCAGACCCGCTCGAAGACCAGCATCAACGACCTGCTGCGCGATTGATTGCGCTGAACGCCTGACCCTTGGCACGCCCCTCCCGTAAACGGGAGGGGATGGGGGAGGGCAAGGCCACGCGCGACGGTTTCGGTGAGACTCCTTGGCCTCCCCAACCCCTCCCGCTTGCGGGAGGGGCTTAAGGTTCACGCGAAGACGCGAAGTCGCGAAGAAGATTTTGTTCGCGCGGAGGCGCGGAGAAAGCAGAGGTGTCGGGCCCGGCGGCAGCCTTCATCCTGCCTCTTTGGCCGGCAAAAAAACAGGACGATCGTCCAGCGCGATCCCCCTCCGCGTCTCCGCGCCTCCGCGCGAACCAAAATCTTCCCTGCTTCGCGTCCTCGCGGCTTGGCGTGAACCAAAATTACAACCCCACCCGCTTGGCCAGCCACCGCGCCGCCGCCTCCGGGCTTTCCTTCGCTGCGTCATCGCGGTCGACCCGGTAATTCGCCTCGCGCATCGCCTCGACGGGAATACGATTCAGCATCGGCCGCAGCGCCTGAACGAACTTCGCGTCTGCCGCCCGGTCCTTCGCCACCAGCAGCACCGCATCGTAACCCGGGATCGCCCGTTTCGGATCGCCCAGCACGGTCAGCCGTTCCGCCGCGATCCGGCCATCGGAGGAGAAAGCCGAGATCACATCCGCCCGTCCGCTCTCCAGCGCGCGGTACATGAAAGTCGGGCTGTACGGCGTCATGCTGGCGAAGCGCAGGCCGTAAGCGTCGCGCACCGCCGCCCATTCGGGCCGGTCGAGAAACTCCAAGTCGCTGCCCAGCTTCAATCGCGGCGCGGCGGCGGACAGATCGGCGAGCGACCGCACGCCCAGCCGCTGCGCCAGCGGCGCCTTCATCGCAAAGGCATAGGCATTCTCGAACCCCAGCGGCCCCAGCATCGTCACGTCGCGGGTCGCCGCCCAGTCCTTCAGCGCACCCAACATCGCCGCGCGGGGCGGGGAATCATGCCGACGCATCGCGGTCGTCCACAAGGTCCCGGCATAATCGACATAGACGTCCACACGCCCGCCCGCCGTCGCCTCGAACGCCACGGTCGAGCCCAGCCCGTCGCGATAGCTGACGTCATAGCCCGCGCGGGTCAGCCGGTCGCCGATCAGCCGTGCCAGTATATATTGCTCGGAAAAGTTCTTCGCCCCGATCACCACCTCTCGCCGCGCATCGCCACCGCGCGGCCAGAGCGGCTGCGTCGCCAGTGTGATCCCCAATGCCAGCGCAATCAATCCGCCCAACCACATCCAGCGCCGCCGCATCGCCAGCCCGCGCTCGATCAGCCCAATCAGCGCGTCGACGACCAGCGCCAGCGCGGCGGCGGCAAAACAGCCCGCCAATACCAGCGCCCAGGCCTGGGTCTGGAGGCCCGCAAAGATCAGGTCGCCCAAGCTTGGCTGGCCTACCGTCGTCGACAGGGTGGCGGCCCCGATCGTCCACACCGCCGCCGTCCGGATGCCCGCCGCCAGCACCGGCGCGACCAGGGGCGCCTCGACCAGCCGCAGCTTTTGGCCTCGCGTCATCCCCACCGCATCGGCGGCCTGCAACACCGCCGGGTCGAGCCCGACCAGCCCCGTCACGCCATTGCGCAGGATCGGCAGCAGCGCATAGAGGGTCAGCGCCAGCAACGAGGGCAGGAAGCCGAGCGCCGGTATCCCGCCGCCGACCAGTCCCGACAGGCTGAGCAGCACCGGATAGAATAGCGCCAGCAAGGCCAGCGCCGGGATGGTCTGCACCAGACTGGCGAAGCCCAGCGCCACCCGCGACAGCCCCGGCCGCCGCGCGCACGCAAAGGCCAGCGGCACCGCGATCAGGATGCCCAGCAGCAGCGCGGCCATGCTGACCAGCACATGCTGGGCCAGCAGCGGGGGAACGCGGGTGAGGGCGTCGAGAAAGGGGCTCATGCCTGGAGCGCCGCGAGCCGTTCGGCCTGATGCCGGGGGACCGCCATCAGATTCTGCGCCGCGCTGCCGCCTTCGCCGCGTACCAGTTGGGCAGGGGTGGCATCGGCGACGATCCGGCCGGCTTCCATCACCAGCACGCGGGCGGCGGTCAGCAACGCCTCGGCCATGTCGTGCGTGACGAGGATCGTGGTCAGCCCCAGCCGCTGGTGCAGTTCGACCAGCCGCCCCGCCACCGCATCGCGAGTGACCGGATCGAGTGCGCCCAGTGCCTCGTCGAGCAGCAGGATCGGCGGCTCTGTCGCTAGCGCGCGGGCGATGGCGACGCGCTGGCGCTGGCCGCCCGACAGCGCATCGGGCATACGCTGCGTCACGTCGCGCGGCAGGTCGACGAGATCGAGCAGTTCGTCCACCCGGTTTCCCACGGTCCGCCCGGCGATGCGCAGGCCGATGGCGATATTGGCCGCGACCGTCATGTGCGGGAACAGGCCATGCTGTTGAAAGACATAGCCGATGCGGCGACGGAGCAGGGGCGGGGGCTCGGCGGTCACATCCTGTCCGTCGATCAGGACCCGGCCCGTATCGGGCTGCTCCAGCCGGTTGATCATGCGCAGCAGCGTCGACTTGCCCGATCCGGATGCGCCGACCAGTGCGACGAACGCGCCCCGCTCGACGATCAACGACACGGTGTCGACGGCCGCGACCGTGCCGTAGCGGCGGCTGACATTCTCCAGCGCGATCATCGGTTTGGGCATGGGGCCATCTTGGGAGGGAAGCGGGAACGGGTCAAACGCGGTGGCGTGCCGTTTCGCTGCACCGCCTTCGCGGCTTTCGGGCTATGCCTGTGCCGCCACGCGCGATATGGCGCCGTAAAACATGTTCAACATAGCCACGGGTCAGTGGCAGGAGAGTTTATGAGCCAGACCGATCTTCAGAGCGCCAGCCAGGTTCTCGACCGTGTCCTCGTCCTCGAAATGGTGCGTGTGACCGAGGCGGCGGCGATCGCGGCCTCGACGCTGGTCGGGCGCGGGGATGAGAAGGCGGCGGACGCGGCGGCGGTCGAGGCGATGCGCGCCGCGCTCAACGAGCTCGACATGGACGGCACCGTCGTCATCGGCGAGGGCGAACGCGACGAGGCCCCGATGCTGTTCATCGGCGAGAAGGTCGGCACCGGCAACGGCCCCGAGATCGACATCGCGCTCGATCCGCTGGAGGGCACGACCATCTGCGCCAAGGCAGGGCCGAACAGCCTGGCAGTGCTGGCGATCGCGGAGAAGGGCCATCTGCTCAACGCGCCCGATGTCTATATGGACAAGATCGCGGTCGGCCCCGGCTATCCGGCGGGCGTGATCGATCTGGACCGCAGCCCCAGCGACAATATCCGCGCCATTGCCGAGGCTAAGGGCGTGGCGGCCAAGGATATCGTGGTCTGCGTGCTCGACCGGCCGCGTCATGAGGGGCTGATCGCCGAGCTGCGCGGCTTGGGGTGCGGCGTGGTGCTGATCGGCGACGGCGATGTCGCGGGCGTGATCGCGACAACCGATCCCGACACGACCATCGACGTCTATATGGGCTCGGGCGGTGCACCCGAGGGCGTGCTGGCCTGCGCCGCGCTGCGTTGTGTCGGCGGGCAGTTCAAGGGACGGCTGCTGTTCCGCAACGATGCCGAGCGGGCGCGGGCGCACAAATGGGGCGTGACCGATCTCGACAAGCAATATGACCTGACCGAGCTGGCGCAGGGCGACTGCATCTTCGCGGCCACCGGCGTGACCGACGGCTCGCTGCTGGCCGGGGTGAAGCGTCGGCCCAAGGTCATGACGACCGAGAGCGTGGTCATGCGCGCCTCGTCGGGAACGGTGCGCTGGGTGAAGGGGCAGCATCGGCTTTGATGTGCAATGCGTGAGGGTTCCGTCTTGATCGAGCCCCTCCCCTTCAGGGGAGGGGTTGGGGTGGGGCCTCGCCTCGAACCCTGTGCTTGCGGAAGCGCGCCACCCCCGTCCCCTCCCCTGAAGGGGAGGGGTGAATGACGACGGCCGCCGCCCTCCTGCTGCTGGCCGCCTTGGCGGGCATCTGGTGGTTCCAGAAGGGCGATCTGGGCGAGTATCGGCGGTTCAGCGCGCTGAACGACAGCCATTCGCGGCGGATGCGCTTCCGATTGTGGCTGGCGCGGTCGGCGCTGGCGTTCCTTTTGCCGGTTCTCGTCGGGCTGGCGCTGCTCGGCCGGAGCGATGCACTGGTCGTGATGCCGGACGAGTTCGCCCCTGTCGCCGCGACCATGCCGCCGATCTTCGACAGCGGCGAGGCGATGCAGGGGATGCTGATCGGCGGCGCGATCGGCGGGCTGGTCGTCGGTGCGGTGCTGGCACGGCTGCGCAAGCGCAAGCCGCTGGGCAATATTTCCGCACTGCTGCCGCGCGAGCGGCGAGAGGTGAAATATGCCGCCGCGCTCAGCATCATGGCGGGGGTGACGGAGGAGGCGTTCTTTCGCCTCTATCTGCCGCTGCTGGTCGCGATGGCGACGGGACAGGCGGGGATCGGCTTTGTCGCCTCGCTGATCCTGTTCGGGGCGATGCACCGTTATCAGGGCTGGGTCGGGGTGGCCGCCACCACCGCGCTGGGGGCGGTGATGACCGGGCTGTATCTGATGACCGGCAGTTTGTGGGTGGTGATGCTGGTCCATGTGCTGGTGGACCTGAACGGGTTGGTGGTGACGCCGGTGCTGAGCGGGGTGCTTAGGAGGTAAATCTTCCTCCCCTGTAAGGGGAGGGGGACCAGCAAAGCTGGTGGAGGGGTGTCCCGCTGTCGAGAGGGTGACACCCCTCCGTCATCGCTACGCGATGCCACCTCCCCTTACAGGGGAGGAATTACGCTTAATTCTTCAGTCGCCAGCCGGTGCGGAAGATCCAGCCGATCCATGCCAGGCACGCCAGCAGGAACAGCGCCGTCACCCCCAGGCTGACCCCCGGCGTCACGTCCGAGGTGCCGAAAAAGGTCCAGCGGAAGCCGTTGATCAGATACACGACCGGGTTGAACAGCGTCACCGTCCGCCACGGCTCGGGCAGGATCGTTACCGAGTAGAAAGCGCCGCCGAGGAAGGTGAGGGGGGTGACGATCAGCAGCGGGATGACCTGCAACTGCTCGAACCCGCGCGCCCAGATGCCGATGGCGAAGCCGAACAGCGAGAAGGTCACGGCGACTAAGAGCAGGTAGAAGAGCATCGCGACCGGGTGCAGGATCGTCAGGTCGACGAACAGATGGGCGGTGGCGAAGATGACGAGGCCGATCACCATCGACTTGCTGGCCGCCGCGCCGACATAGCCCAGCACCGTCTCTATCGGTGACAAGGGGGCGGAGAGGATTTCGTACATCGTCCCCGTGAATTTGGGCATGTAGATGCCCAGGCTCGCGTTCAGAATGCTTTCCGAAAAGATCGACAGCAGCATGAGCCCCGGCACGATGAACGCGCCGTAGGGCACGCCCGAAACCTGATTCATCGCCGAGCCGATCGCGGTGCCGAACACCACGAAATAGAGGGTCGTGGTGATGACCGGCACCATCAGGCTGGTCCACACCGTCCGCCGGAACCGCGCCATTTCGAAGCGATAGATCGACCAGATGCCATGCAGGTTCATGCGCGTGTCCCCTCGACCAGATCGACGAAGATATCCTCCAGCGAGGATTTATAGGTTTCCAGATCGACGAAGCCGATGCCGCTGTCGCCCAGCTTGCGCAGCAGCGATGGGATGCCGGTATGTTCGGCACGCGCGTCGAAGATGTAGCGCAGGCGCTTGCCCTCGTCCTCCAGGGTCAGCTGCCATTCGGCCAGCGCTGCGGGGATCGCCGCCATCGGCTCGGCCAGCGTCAGCACCATCTCGCGCTTGCCGAGCTTCTTCATCATCTCGGCCTTTTCCTCGACCAGGAGCAGCTTGCCCTTGGCGATCACGCCCACCCGGTCGGCCATTTCCTCGGCCTCTTCGATATAATGGGTGGTCAGGATGATGGTGACGCCGCGCTGGCGCAGGCGGTGAACCAGTTTCCACATGTCGCGGCGCAGCTCGACATCGACGCCCGCAGTCGGCTCGTCGAGGAAGAGCAGGTCGGGTTCGTGGGACAGCGCCTTGGCGATCAGCACGCGGCGCTTCATGCCGCCCGACAATTCCATCAGCTTGGCGTGACGCTTGTCCCAGAGCGACAGGTCGCGCAGCACCTGTTCGACATAGGCGGGGTTGGGCGCGCGCCCGAACAGGCCCCGGCTGAAATTGACGGTGTCGATCACCCGCTCGAACATGTCGACCGACAATTCCTGCGGCACCAGCCCGATCTTGCGGCGTGCGCCCTTATAGTCGCGCAGTGCGTCATGGCCATCGACCCGGATGGTTCCGGCGGAGGGCGTGACGATGCCGCAGACGATCGAGATCAATGTCGTCTTGCCCGCGCCGTTCGGTCCCAGCAGCGCGAAAATCTCGCCGCGCCGGATGCTCAGATCGACCGGCTGAAGGGCGGTGAACCCGCCCTTATAGGTTTTGGTCACGCCCTCGACGGACAGGATCGGGTCGGTCATGCGGCAGTCCCCCGTTAGAAGACCGCCGCTTTATCAACGGTTTCGCGCTTCGGCGACGGCCTTTTGCAATTGTTCGAGCGGCAACGCGCCCGACAGGATGCGGTTGCCGACGATCCAGCTCGGCGTGCCGGTCAGGCCCAGCCGCCCGGCGGCTTCGAGATTGCGGGCGATCTCGGCATCCGCCTGGGACTGGAAGGCGGCCATCTTGCTCATGTCGACGCCGGCCTTGGCGGCGGCGGCGGCGATGGTCGCGTCGCTGACCGGACCCCCGGCATAGAGCGCGTCGTGAAAGGCGGCGAACTTGCCCTGCGATGCGGCGAGCAGGCTGGCGCGCGCCGCCGCACGGCTGGACGGTGCCAGGATCGGCAGCTCGCGATAGACGATGCGCAATTTGGGATCGGCCTGGGTCAGCTGCTTCAACAGCGGCAGGCTGGCCCGGCAATAGCCGCAATTATAATCGTAGAACTCGACCAGCGTGACATCGCCCTTGGGATTGCCGGTATAGGCATTGCCGAACGGCTTGGTCAGGTCGCCGCCGATCGCCGCCACCGCCTTGCCCTGTTCGCGGTCCTGCAGGCGCTGCATCGCCTCCGGGATCACCTCGGGATGGTCGAGCAGATAGGCGCGCACGCTATCGCCCGAGGCGCCGCCCGGTGCGACCAGCGGAGCCAGGGCCAGCGCGGTGCCGCCGCCGACCAGGCCGCCCAGGACCGCGACGGCGGCCAAAGTCTTCATGCCCATCAGCGGCGCTTCTTCTTGGAACTGGCGGCGGCGTCGGCAGAGGTCATGGCGATATCCTGCGCCCGAATCCATTCGGACGTATTGGGGGTGAGATTGGCCATCGCATAGCGTGCGCTCTGGATGGCGGTGCGGGTGTCGCCCATCATGCTCGCCCGCTCGGCGGTGGCGAGCGCGGCGCGGGGTTCGTCGCCCATCTGTTCATAGGCGGTGCCCAGCTGGACCCAGGCAAAGGGATTGTCCTCGTCCCGCTGGACCGCGACCTTCAGGACCTTCACCGCCTCGGGCAGGTTGCGCTTGTCCTCGGTGGCGATCAGCGCATGGCCGAAGGTGGTGGCGATCAACGCATTCTGGCCCGAGCCCATGGTCGCGGCACGCAAAGGCGCCAACGCCTCTTGCGGCTTGCCCGATTCCAGGAGGATCTGCCCTTGGATTTCCTGGAAATACGGGTCCTTGGGGTCCTTGGCGATCAGCGCGACGGCCTCCGCCTCGGCTTTGTCGGGATAGGCGGCCTTGTGATAGGCATAGGCGCGGGCATAATGTGCATAGACCGACTGGTCGTTGTCGGGATATTTGCTCAGCGTCGTCTCGGGCGGCGAGACATAGCCGAACAGCTTGGCCTTCACCCGCAGGAAGCGTTCCTGGAGCCTTGGATCGATCGGCGTGTTCCAGGCGGGCGATCCCTGAAGATCGGCGGTCAGCGACTGGATACGCGTCGCCGACAGCGGATGGGTCTGCGCGAACGGATCGATATTGGTATAGCCGTACCGATATTGCTGGTTTTGCAGTTTCTTGAAGAAGCTCAGCATCCCCTTGCCGGTGATACCCGCCGTGGTCAGATAGCGCGCGCCCGCCGCGTCGGCCGCCGATTCCTGGTTGCGGCTGAAGGCGAGGACCTGGCCCATCGCGGCCTGCTGTCCCGCAGCGAGCACGCCCATGCCCGCCGCACCGCCGCCCATCGCAATGGTGGCCAAGCCCAGCACCATCGACAGAAGCTGCATCTTCATCGCGGGCTTCATCGCCTGTTCGCTCAGGATGACATGACCATCGGCGATATGGCCGAGTTCATGCGCGACGACGCCCTGTACCTCGTTCACATTGTCCGCCGCCTGAAGCAGCCCCGAATGGACATAGACGATCTGTCCGCCCGCGACGAAGGCGTTGATCGAATCATCGTTGATCAGGACGATCTTCACGTCGCGCGGGGACAGCCCGGCGGCCTTGATCATCGGCGCGGACATGTCGGCGAACAGCGATTCGGTTTCCGCATCGCGCAGGATCGACTGCGCGGCGACCGGCTGCGCCCAGACCAGGACCGTAACGGCGAAGGCGGCGATCAGACGCTTCATGCTTCCTCTATCGACGGGTCGGCCGTGGTAGACAACCGGGTTTGCGGCGGTGATAGTTATTGCCTCTGACACCGGGCGGCTGAACGCCCGGCGAACGAAAAGGGTGGCGCGGCTATGCTGATGATCGATGCCGGACAGGTTTCCCCCATGCCCGCTCTTCCGAACTGCGCCATCGCTGGCGCCCGGCCGGCGACGCGGCGGATGGCGGAGCTGCCGACGCCGGTGCATGATGCGTTGCTCGCATCGGTCGGACAGCCGATCGCCGAGGCGGGGGGGCCGTTCCACGCGTCGGACGTCGTGCCGCCGAACGCCCCGCCGCGCGTGCGTTTCCTGCGAGCGTATCGGGTGCGCGACCTGTGGCTGGTCTGGGTCGAGAAGGGCGGCATCGGCCACGACTTCCGCCTGCTCGCCTTTCGCGATGCCGCGAAGGGGGTAAGCATGAGTGTGCCCATGCCGCAGGATGCAAGCCGCAACCTGTGCACCGCGTCGCGGGCGATGGCGAAGGTTTAATTCACCCCTCCCCTTCAGGGGAGGGGGCGGGGGTGGGGCGCTTCCGCAAACGTTTCGCCGGTGGACAGGCCCCACCCCAACCCCTCCCCTGAAGGGGAGGGGCTGTCGATGGTCCAATCAACCGACCGGCGTTACGCCTGTTCGGCTTCCTTGCGGGCGCGTTCCTCGTAGAAGTTGCGGACCACGTCCCACGCCTCTTCGGCGGTCTCGACATAGGTGAAGATGCCGAGATCGCGCTCGGACACCACGCCTTCCTCGACCAGCGCCTCGAAATTGACGACGCGTTCCCAGAAGGCGCGGCCGAACAGCAGGACGGGAATCGGCTGGATCTTGCCCGTCTGGATCAGAGTCAGCAGCTCGAACAGCTCGTCGAACGTGCCGAAGCCGCCCGGGAAGGCCGCCAGCGCGCGGGCGTGCAGCAGGAAGTGCATCTTGCGCAGCGCGAAATAGTGGAACTGAAGGCTCAGCGACGGCGTGACATAGGGGTTGGGCGCCTGCTCGTGCGGCAGGACGATGTTCAGGCCGACCGACTCGGCGCCGACGTCAGCCGCACCGCGATTGGCGGCTTCCATGATCGACGGGCCACCGCCCGAGCAGACGACGAACTGGCGCATCCCGCGATCGTCGCGGGGCAGGCGGCTGGTGATCTGGGCCAGCTCGCGCGCGATGTCGTAGTACTTGCTCTTGGCGACGAGATTCTCGGCGATCTTGCGCGACTTGTCGTCATGCGCCAGCGCCAGCAGCGCCTCGGCCTTGGCGGGCTCGGGGATGCGCGCCGAGCCGTAGAAGACGAAGGTCGAGGCGATCTTGGCCTCTTCGAGCAGCAACTGCGCCTTCAGCAGTTCCAGCTGGAAACGGACGGGGCGAAGGTCTTCGCGCAGCAGGAAGTCCATGTCCTGAAAGGCCAGCGTGTAAGCGGGGCTTTCGGTCTGCGGCGTCGAGACGATTGTCTTGGCGCTCTCGGCGTCCTGGCTGGCATTGGGGAAGACGCGGTTCGGTACTTGGGTTTTATCGGTCATTTTGGGTGATGTAGGGTATCGCCGGTCCATGCGCTACCGGCAAAAATGTGCGGCATCGTCCTCCAGATGCAGGTGGTTGCGATGCGCGGCGTTGTAATCCGGGCTTAAAACCGTGCCGAAACGCTTGCAGGCCGAGGCGCGGATGACCGTCCAGAATTGCCGCACCTGCGGGTCGGTCGAATGCCAGTCGTTCAGCAGGGTGATCCGCCGCCCGTCCTTCAGCACGAAGCCGCCCACATCGACCGCATTGGCCAACGCATGGCCCGAACGCCGGTCGCCGATCCGCTTGGTCCCGACGATGTTGCGACAGGCATAGGTGCCCATCCCCTCGACCTTGGCCAGCGGCGAGCCCAGGATCTGCCAGGCGGCGGGTGCGACGGCGTTGCGCACCCATCCGGCAAAGGCGCGGGCATTGCCGCATCGCATCGCGGTGACGCCGGTGACGGGGACGCCGATATCGGTCAGCTGCACCGCGCCATAGAGGCCGCAGCCGGGCCCCAGCTCCTTGTCGGGCAGGCGGCGATAATCGACGCCCTCGCGCCGCAGATCGGCCTCGCACTGCGCAGTTTCGCGGACCGGCGGGCGATAGGGTTCGGGGCGCGAGGCCTGCTGGACGGGCCGATCGGGACGCCCGCAGGCGGAGAGGAGCGCCGTCCCCAGGATCGGAACGACGAGAGACAGGGGGACGCGAACCATGCGACCCCTTGCTCCCTTTACCGCCGCTTTGGCCAGCCCCGATCAGCCATTCTGAGGCGTGTCTGCGACATGTTCCAATATGTCGCCCGGCTGGCAGTCGAGCGCGGTGCAAATGGCATCGAGCGTGGTGAAGCGGATCGCCCGCGCCTTGCCGGTCTTCAGGATCGACAGATTGGCGAGCGTCAGGTCGACCCGCTCGGCCAGTTCGGTCAGCGACATGCGCCGGTCGAGCAGCAGCCGGTCGAGATTGATCCGGATCGCCATCAGATGGTCCCTTCCGCATCCTCGCGCAGGCGCACGCCCTCGCGAAAGATTTGTGCCAGCACCAGGGTCAGCAGGATGGCGAACACGCCGTCCACGCCCATCGGTTTGACCATGTCGTGCGCGTCGAAGGGCAGGATAGGGGGCAGCGCGAATTGTAGTAGATAGGCGACCGCGATGGTGCCCGCGATCCAGTTCAGCCGCTTGACATTGGCGAGGGTGAAGGGCGCGCCCGCCGCCGTGCTGCGCAGCATCTGGATCAGCGGCAGCAGCGAGGCCCAGGCAAGTCCCAGGGCCGTCAGCATGACCGCCAGCGCAGCGGCGACCACGCCGGAGGTCTTCATGTCCAGCGCCTGCGCGTTCACATGCACCGCCCCCAGCGCGCCGGGCGAGATCGCATCGACGATCAACACACCGGCAGCCGCCAGGATAACGGCCGTGACGAACGCCAGAATGGCGAGCAGCGCGACATAGAGTAACGTGCTGATGTGACTGGCAAAGCGTGTCATGCGGCCTATCCTCCATTCCGAATCAATATCGATATTCAATAATTCATCATCGAATATCGTGCAATAAATATATTGAAAATCGATATGACGGATAGCGAGGATGGCTTCTTTGGGTGTGTGGAGCGCACACGCTCGACAACGTACGGAAAGGGTAGGCAGGACTCACATTGCAAAAATCCTGCGTCTAGCCGCACGACAAAAGTAAAATTGCGTCATCGCGATTGTGGTTGTCATCGTCGATCGACATCGCTAGGGCCGTCGACGGGCCACGCGGTCCCAACGCCGCGCGTGCTCTCTGTGAGGAGAGTCTTAAATGACTGATTTGAATACCGCTGACGCCACTCTTGCGCCCGCGAAGCCCGCCACCAAACCGGCGCGTCCCTATTTCTCCAGCGGCCCCTGCGCCAAGCCTCCCGGTTGGGAAGCAGCCAAGCTCGCGACGGACAGCCTCGGCCGTTCGCATCGCTCGAAGATCGGCAAGCAGCGGCTGCAATATTGCATCGACCTGATGCGCGAGCTGCTCAAGCTCCCCGACACTCACCGCATCGGCATCGTCCCCGGCTCCGACACCGGTGCGTTCGAGATGGCGATGTGGACCATGCTGGGCGCCCGCCCGGTCACCACGCTTGCCTGGGAAAGCTTCGGCGAGGGCTGGGTGACCGACGCGGTCAAGCAGTTGAAGCTCGACCCCACCGTCCTGCGCGCCGATTACGGCCAGATCGCGGACCTGGATGCGGTTGACTGGTCGAACGACGTGCTCTTCACCTGGAACGGCACCACCAGCGGCGTGCGCGTGCCGAACGGCGACTGGATCGCCGACGACCGCGAGGGCCTGTCCTTCGCCGACGCGACCAGCGCGGTGTTCGCCTATGACCTGCCCTGGGACAAGATCGATGTCGCGACCTTCTCGTGGCAGAAGGTGCTGGGCGGCGAGGGTGCGCACGGCGTCCTGATCCTCGGCCCGCGCGCGGTCGAGCGTCTGGAAACCTATACCCCGGCCTGGCCGCTGCCCAAGGTGTTCCGCCTGGTGTCGAAGGGCAAGCTGGCCGAGGGCGTGTTCAAGGGTGAGACGATCAACACGCCGTCGATGCTGGCCGTCGAGGACGCGATCCTCGCGCTCGAATGGGGCAAGGGGCTGGGTGGTGCTGAAGCGCTGATCAAGCGTTCGGACGCCAATGCGGCGGCCCTTAACAAAATCGTCGAGGAGCGCGACTGGCTTGGCCATCTGGCGGCTGATCCGGCGATCCGTTCGACCACCAGCGTCTGCCTGACGGTCGAGGGTGCGGACGAGGCGGTCATCAAGAAGATGGCCTCGCTGCTCGAAGCGGAAGGCGCGGCCTATGACGTGGCGGGTTACCGCGACGCGCCCGCCGGCCTGCGCATCTGGTGCGGCGCTACGGTCGAAACCGCCGATATCGAGGCGCTCGGCCCCTGGCTCGACTGGGCCTACGCGACCGCCAAGGCCTGACCTTTCAAAGCCCTCTCCCCGCCGGGGAGAGGGTTGGGTGAAGGGCGATGCTGGGCCATCGGCGCGTGTGTCGCCAAGCCCCAACCCCTCACCCTGACCCTCCCCCCACGGGGAGAGGGAGAAATCCCCCAATTTCCCGGAGCTTTCCCCATGCCCAAAGTTCTCATCAGCGACAAAATGGACCCCAAGGCCGCCCAGATCTTCCGCGAGCGCGGGGTCGAGGTCGACGAAATCACCGGCAAGACGCCCGAAGAGCTGAAGGCGATCATCGGCGAATATGACGGTCTGGCGATCCGCAGCTCGACCAAGGTGACCAAGGAGATCCTGGAGCACGCGACGAACCTGAAGGTCGTCGGCCGCGCCGGGATCGGCGTCGATAACGTCGACATCCCCGCCGCCAGCGCCAAGGGCGTGGTGGTGATGAACACGCCGTTCGGTAACTCGATCACCACCGCCGAACACGCCATCGCTCTGATGTTCGCACTCGCCCGCCAGCTGCCCGAGGCCGATGCCTCGACGCAAGCGGGCAAGTGGGAGAAGAACCGCTTCATGGGCGTCGAACTGACGTCCAAGACGCTGGGCTTGATCGGGGCGGGCAATATCGGCTCGATCGTCGCCGACCGCGCACTGGGCCTGCGCATGAAGGTCGTCGCCTTCGATCCGTTCCTGACGCCCGAGCGCGCGCTGGAGATGGGCGTGGAGAAGGTGACGCTGGACGAACTGCTCACCCGCGCCGACTTCATCACGCTGCACACGCCCTTGACCGACCAGACCCGCAACATCCTGTCGGCCGAGAATCTCGCCAAGACCAAGAAGGGCGTGCGCATCATCAACTGCGCGCGCGGCGGCCTGATCGACGAAGAGGCGCTGAAGGCCGGGCTGGACTCGGGCCATATCGGCGGCGCGGCGCTGGACGTGTTCAAGGTCGAACCGGCCAAGGAAAGCCCGCTCTTCGGCACGCCCAACTTCATCTCGACCCCGCACCTCGGCGCGTCGACCACCGAAGCGCAGGTCAATGTCGCGATCCAGGTCGCCGAGCAGCTGGCCGATTTCCTGGTCTCGGGCGGCGTCACCAACGCGCTTAATATGCCGAGCCTGACCGCCGAGGAAGCACCCAAGCTCAAGCCCTATATGGCGCTGGCGGAGAAGCTCGGCTCGCTGGTCGGCCAGCTCTCGCACGGCGCGGTGACGGGCATCGCGATCGAGGCGGAGGGCGCCGCCGCCGCGCTCAACCTCAAGCCGATCACGGGCGCCGTGCTGGCGGGCTTCATGCGCGTCCATTCGGACACGGTGAACATGGTCAACGCGCCGTTCCTCGCCAAGGAGCGTGGGCTCGACGTGCGCGAAGTGCGTCATGACCGCGAGGGCGATTACCACACGCTGGTCCGCGTGACGGTGACGACGGCGGACGGCGAGCGCTCGGTCGCGGGCACGCTGTTCGGCGATCAGGCCCCGCGCCTGGTCGAACTGTTCGGCATCAAGGTCGAGGCCGATCTGGCTGGGCCGATGCTCTATGTCGTCAACGAGGACGCGCCGGGCTTCATCGGCCGTCTGGGTACCACGCTGGGCGAGGCGGGCGTCAACATCGGCACCTTCCACCTGGGCCGCCGCTCGGCGGGCGGCGAGGCAGTGCTGCTGCTCTCGGTCGACGAGGCGGTGGATGCGGAGCTGCTGGGCAAGGTCAAGGCGCTGCCGGGCGTGAAGACCGCCATGGGTCTGGTGTTCTGATCGGCTGAAATCAGAAGCTGATGGAAAGGGCCGGATGCGGAAACGCGTTCGGCCCTTTTTCTGCAAAAGCTATTCGAGCGGGGCTTCTGCTCCGCCCGACAAGGGCCGCGGTCTTGGTCCTGACGGAGGCTCGACAGGTTCCGGTCCATCGTCGCGGCGTAAGGGCGGGAATTTGGGTGGTGGACGGCCGCCTGCCACGAATATCGCCGTGATCCCGGCTCGTATCGCTTCCCTTTCCGCATCGGTCATGCGGGAAGGGCCGGTAAGGTCCTTGATGGGCATGAGGTCATCCTCGCTGCTGCTGATCGGTGTATAGCATATCACCGAGCGAATGGGGAAAGCCCTCTCCCCTCCGGGGAGAGGGTTGGGTGAGGGGCGGGGGCTAGGCCGCGACGTCTCGCCTGGCCCCGACCCCTCACCCCGGCCCTCTCCCCAGTGGGGAGAGGGAGTGGTACATTCCTCCAAACGGGGGGGGCGATAAACTATGCAGACTGATCCGGTACTCCGTGATCGCGCCCGCGCCATGCGTCGGGAGATGACCGAGCCGGAAAAACGCCTCTGGCTGATCCTGCGCGACCGCCGCTTCCACGGCATCAAATTCTCGCGCCAGGTCGCGATCGGCCCATACATTGCCGACTTCGCCGCGCGGTCCCACAAGCTGGTCATAGAGGTTGACGGCGATACGCATAACGACCAATCACGCGACGCCCACCGTACCACCTGGCTCCAAGGCCGAGGCTATGCGGTGATCCGCTTCCAAAACGCGGATGTCATGACCAACCCCGACGGCGTGGCGCACACGCTGATGAACAGGCTTATCCGATGACCGCGCTCCTTCCCGAAGGCTATCACGACCGTCTTCCCCCCTATGCCGATGCCGCCGCCTCGGTCGAGGCGCGGGTGCTGGAGGCGGCGCGGCTGCATGGCTATGAGCGCGCCGATCCGCCGTCGATCGAGTTTGCCGAGGCGCTGGGCTCGCGGCTGAAGGCGGGTGGCTTGCATGACGCGGTGCGCTTCGTCGATCCGGTGTCGCAGCGCACGCTGGCGATCCGGCCCGACCTGACCGCGCAGGTGGCCCGCATCGCCGCCACCCGCATGGGCCATCACCCGCGCCCGGTGCGCCTGTCCTATGCGGGCACGGTCGTCCGCCTGCGCGGCTCCGAGCTGGCGCCCGCCCGTGAGTGGCGGCAGATCGGGGCGGAACTGATCGGCCTCGACTCCACCGCCGCCGCCACCGAGGTGGTGCGCGTCGCGGTGGAGGCTCTGGTCGCTGCGGGGACGACGGGCATTTCGATCGACTTCACGCTGCCCGATCTGGTCGATCTGCTCGCCGCCGGGCCGCTGCCGGTCGCTCCCGATCAGGTGGCGGCGCTGCGGGACCGGCTGGACGCCAAGGATGCGGGCGGGGTCGCGGCGATCGCACCGGACTATCTGCCGTTGGTCGAAGCCGCCGGGCCGTTCGCGACCGCGATGGAGCGGCTGCGTGCCTTCGACACCCAGGGTGTGCTCGCCAGCCGCCTTGATGCGCTGGAGGCGATTGCGGCGGCGCTGGGTGAGGGGGTGTCGATGACGCTCGACCCGACCGAGCGGCATGGCTTCGAGTTTCAGAGCTGGCTGGGCTTCTCGCTGTTCGTTGCCGGTCCCCCGCGTGAGGTCGGGCGCGGCGGCACCTATACGATCTTCCATGAGGACGGCGCGGAGGAGAAGGCCACCGGCTTTTCGCTCTATGCCGACGCCATCGTCGCCACCGCGCCGCCGACCGAGCGGCGGCGGCTGTTCCTGCCCTTCGGCACCGCGCCTGAAACGGGCGCCTCGCTGCGGGCGCAGGGATGGGTGACGGTGCAGGCGCTGGAGGACGGTGACACGCCCGAGGCGCAGCTTTGCACCCATATCCTGAACAACGGCCAGCCGACCGCCATCGCCGGTTGACATAGGGGGCCGCGTCCCGCTAGGCGCGCCCCGCACATTATTGGAAACCCCCATCCGCCGAGTCCTGTCGAAGGGCGCATGGGGTCCGTCCGGCAGGCGGAGCATAGCATCCATGGCAAATGTAGCAGTCATCGGCGCGCAATGGGGCGACGAAGGCAAGGGCAAGATCGTCGACTGGCTGGCCGAGCGCGCCGACATGGTCGTCCGCTTCCAGGGCGGGCATAATGCCGGTCATACGCTGGTCGTCGGCGAGAATGTCTACAAGCTGTCGCTGCTCCCCTCGGGAATCGTGCGCGGCACCCCCAGCGTTATCGGCAACGGCGTCGTCCTCGACCCCTGGGCCCTGAAGGCCGAGATCGAGCGTCTGGCCGAGCAGGGTGTCCATGCCTCGCCCGAGACGCTGCGTATCGCCGACAATTGCCCGCTGATCCTGCCGATCCACCGCGACCTGGACGGTCTGCGCGAGGACGCCAGCGGCGCGGGCAAGATCGGCACGACGCGGCGCGGCATCGGTCCGGCTTATGAGGACAAGGTCGGCCGCCGTGCGATCCGCGTGTGCGACCTGGCGCATCTCGACGACCTCGGCCCGCAGCTCGACCGTCTTTGCGCGCATCACGATGCGCTGCGTGCCGGGTTCGGCGAGCCGCCGGTGGATCGCGAGCGGCTGCTGGCCGATCTGCGCGAGATTGCTGCCTTCGTCCTGCCCTTCGCCAAGCCGGTGTGGCGCGACCTCAACGAGGCACGTGCAGGCGGCAAGCGTATTCTGTTCGAGGGCGCGCAGGGCGTATTGCTCGACATCGATCACGGCACCTATCCCTTCGTCACCTCGTCCAACACCATCGCGGGTGCGGCGGCGGGTGGTTCGGGCCTGGGGCCGTCGGGCGTCGGCTTCGTGCTGGGCATCGCCAAGGCGTACACCACCCGTGTCGGCTCGGGGCCGTTCCCGACCGAGCTGGAGGACGAGACCGGCCAGCGTCTGGGCGAGCGCGGACATGAGTTCGGCACCGTCACGGGCCGCAAGCGTCGCTGCGGCTGGTTCGACTCGGTGCTGGTGCGCCAGTCGGCGGCGGTCGGCGGCATTACCGGCATCGCGCTGACCAAGATCGACGTTCTCGACGGGTTCGACGAGGTGAAGATCTGCGTCGGCTACAAGCTGGGCGACGAGACGCTCGACTATTATCCGACCCATGCGGCGGATCAGGCGAAGGTCGTCCCCGTCTATGAGACGATGGAAGGCTGGCAGGAATCGACGGCGGGTGCGCGGAGCTGGGCCGATCTGCCCGCGCAGGCGATCAAGTACATCCGGCGGATCGAGGAGCTGATCCGCTGCCCGGTGGCGCTGGTGTCGACCAGCCCGGAGCGCGAGGACACGATCCTGGTTCGCGATCCCTTCGCGGATTGATCTTGGAGGCCCCGGCGGAAGTCGGGGCCTTTTTTTGGGCAGGTTTTCCTTGCCCCGGAACACAGCAAAAGGCCCGGCCGCCTGCGCGACCGAGCCCTTGCCGTAGTGACGAACCCGAAAGGGATTACATGCCGCCGCTGCTGCCCGGCGGCGTCGTGGTCCCACCGCTGGTGCCGGTGCCGACTTGGCCGCTGGTGGTCGGATCGCTGCCAAGCGTACCGCTGCCGGTCGTGGTGGACGATCCGGTGGCGTCCGGCAGGGTCGAGGGGGTGTTGACCGTGCTGTCCGGCGTGGTCGTCCGGCTGCGGCTCTTGCCGCGCGTCGTCGAGCGGGTGGTGGTGCCGGGCGTCGTGCTCATCGTGTCACCGGGCTGGCCCATGGTCTGGCCGGGCATTTGCCCCGGCATGGTCTGACCCGGCATCGACTGGCCCGGTGCGGCGGTCTGTCCCGACATTCCGCCAGCCGTGCCGCCCGACACCTGGGCGAAGCCCGCAGCGGGGATCACAAGCGCGGCGGCGGCGATTACATGCATGTAACGCATTGATTCTCTCCTGCTTTATTCTCGCAATGGTTAACGAGGCAGGAGAACGTCCGTTCCTCTAGTTAACCACATTGGCCGCGATGAAGCAACGCCTGATCGGCTAAAACCAGCGCGACCATCGCCTCGACCACGGGAACGCCGCGAATGCCGACACAGGGGTCATGACGGCCCTTGGTGGCGATCTGCGTTTCCTCACCGGTGCGGGTGATGGTGTCGACGGGGGTCAGGATCGAACTGGTCGGCTTGAACGCGACGCGCATCGTGACGGGTTGGCCGGTGGCGATGCCGCCCGCGATGCCGCCCGCATGGTTCGCCAGGAAGCGCGGGCCACCATTGCCGGCGCGCATCGGATCGGCATTCTGCTCACCGGTCAGCGCGGCGGCGGCGAACCCGTCGCCGATCTCGAAACCCTTGACCGCATTGATGCTCATACAGGCGGAGGCGAGTTCGCTGTCCAGCTTGGCATAGAGCGGGGCCCCCCAGCCTGCTGGCACGCCGGTCGCCTCGCACGCCACGACCGCGCCGACCGAGGAGCCGGACTTGCGCGCGCCGTCGACGATCGCTTCCCAGCGTTCGGCGGCCGCCGCATCGGGGCAGAAAAAGGGGTTGGCGTCGATCTGCGCATCGTCGAACGCCTCATAGTCGATCCGATCGCCGCCGATCGACTCGACCCATGCGCGAATCCTCACCTGCGGGATCACCGCGCGCGCCACCGCACCCGCCGCGACCCGCGCCGCCGTCTCACGCGCCGAAGATCGCCCGCCGCCGCGATAGTCGCGAAAGCCGTACTTCGCGTCATAAGCATAATCGGCATGGCCGGGGCGATAGGCGAGCGCGACGTTGCCATAATCCTTGGACCGCTGGTCGACATTCTCGATCATCAGGCTGATCGGCGTGCCGGTGGTCCGCCCCTCGAACACGCCCGACAGGATGCGGACTTGATCGGGTTCGCGGCGCTGCGTGGTGAAGCGGCTGGTGCCCGGACGGCGCTTGTCGAGCCAGGGCTGGATGTCCTCTTCCGACAGTGCGATGCCCGGCGGGCATCCGTCGACTACCGCGCCCAGCGCCGGGCCATGGCTCTCGCCCCAGGTGGTGAAGCGGAACAGGCGGCCGAAACTGTTGAAGCTCACGCAGCATCTCCCAGCCGGGCAAAGGCCGGCGCATGTGTGGCGGCCCCGCGCACGCCGCAGGGGATCAGGCCGCCCTGCAGCGGGGCGGCCAGGAAATAGTCGCCCGCATAGGGGCTGTCGAAACCGCTCGCGACATCGGCGGCGAAACCGAAGCGGCCATAGAAAGCGGGATCGCCCAGCGCGAAGCACAGGACGACGCCTTCCTTTTCCAGTCGTTCCAGCCCGGCGGCGATCAGCGCCTCGCCGACGCCTTGCTGCCGCCAGTCGCGCGCGACTGCGATGGGGGCGAGGGCGACAGAATTGATGGGCTTGCCGCCGATCTCGACCGCCATGCGGCTGAACGCGATTGCGCCGATCAGGCTGTCCGTCGCTTCGTCGATGGCGACCAGCATCAGCACCATGTCGCCCTCCACGCACAGGTCGCGGACCAATGCGGCTTCGGCGGGGGCGGGGAAGCTGGCGACGAGCAACGCGTCGAGCGCGGCGACGTCCTGCCCTTGGGCCGGGCGGATGGTGATGGCGGCGGAAGGCTGGTCGGACATGGGTTCGTCTTTAGCGTCGCCGGGGCGCAAGGCGCGATAGATAAAGTTGGCGGCCCATTCCTCCCCTGTAAGGGGAGGTGGCAGGCCGTAGGCCTGACGGAGAGGTGTCGCATTCTGGAAGGCAGGTTGTCTTACGACCCGCCATGCCCCTCGACCATGCTTCGCATGGTCCCCCTCCCCAAGCAGAGCTTGGGGAGGATCGGGGGTTACGCCAGCGCGATGTCCGGTGCGTCTTCGGCCTTCATGCCGATGACATTATATCCGGCGTCGACATGGTGGATCTCGCCGGTCACGCCCGAGGACAGGTCGGACAGCATATAGAGGCCAGCGCCGCCGACATCCTCGATGGTCACGGTGCGACGCATCGGCGCGTTCAGCTCGTTCCACTTCAGGATATAGTTGAAGTCGCCGATGCCGCGCGCGGCCAGCGTCTGGATCGGGCCCGCCGAGATGGCATTGATGCGGATATTCTCCGGACCGAGGTCGACCGCGAGATACTTCACGCTCGTCTCCAGCGCCGCCTTCGCCACGCCCATGACGTTATAATGCGGGATGACCTTTTCCGCACCGTAATAGGTCAGCGTCAGGATCGACCCGCCCTCGGGCATCATCGTCCGCGCACGCTGGGCGACGGCGACCAGCGAATAGGCCGAGATGTTCATGGTCATCAGGAAATTGTCGAGCGTGGTGTCGTAATATTTTCCACGCAGCTGCGACTTGTCCGAAAAGCCGATGGCGTGAACCACGAAGTCGATCGTTGGCCACTCGGCCTTCAGATCGACGAACAGCTTGTCGAGCGACTCCATCTCGGAGACGTCGCAATCGAACAGGCGCGCCACGCCCAGCTGTTCAGCCAGCGGGCGGACCCGCTTTTCCATCGCCGCGCCCTGATACGAAAAGGCGAGTTCCGCGCCCGCCTCCGAAAGCTGCTTGGCGATGCCCCAGGCCAGCGATTTGTCATTGGCCAGGCCCATGATGAGCCCCCGCTTGCCTGCCATCAATCCGTTCACGCCGTTACCGCTCCTGCCGGTTCACTTCCATCAATCCCCCTCTCTAGCGCCGGTTCGGGGGGTTCCGCCAGTGCCGCGTTCAAATGCGCACCGAAAACCAGCCCCAGGCCTATGAGATAGAAGAACAACAGCATCACGACGACGCCCGCCAGGCTGCCATAGGTCAGGTCATAGCCACCCAGCTTGGACAGAACCCAGGGCAGCAGTGCGGTCATGCTGACCCACCAGGCGGCGGTGAACAGGGCCCCCGGCCATTTGGGGCAGTCGCTCTCGCGATATTTCCCCGGCGTGACCGAATAGAAGAGCAGGTAAAGCGCGCCGAACATGACTACGCCGGGGATCAGTCGCGACAGGCCGATCCAGCCCGCCATGTCCTGCGCGAAGGGGACGAGGCGATAGATGAACTGCTCCGCCGCCGTCAGGATACCGGCCGCCAGGAAAGACAACAGCGCAACGACGACCGAGGCGATCATGACCAGCGTCGAAGACAATCGCGATTTCCAGAAGGCGGCCGTCGCCTTTACGCCGTAAGCGCGGTGGAAGATGTCGCGGATCGTCTCGATGAACCCGCCGACCGTCCACAGGCCGACCAGCCCGCCCAGCCACAGCAGCGATCCGGTCCGCGCCGCCAGCACGTCGGAGATGGGCTTGCGCAACAGCTCGCTGACATCGGGGGGCAGGACGTGGAGGAAGCTCTCCACCGCATGCTGCGTCTCGTTGCTTTGCCCGAACAGCGAGAGCAGCGCGGCGGTGGTGATGAAGAAGGGGAACAGCGTCATCAACGCCAGATAGGCGAGGTTCCCGGCATGGATGAACCCGTCATTGAACACGCCCAGGCTCGTTCGCTTCAGGATTTCAAAAGCATAGGAGCCGGGCCGGACCTTGGCGATCTGCCGGTCCAGCCGCTGTCGAGCCTTGCCTGGATGGTGCGCGCGTTCTTCTGGAGTCAGGCCGTTCACATCGCTCATGGAACGATCAGACGCCCATGGCGGCCCTCGGGTTCCTGCCGTCGGTCCATTCCGCCGCAAACTGTTGTAGCGCGGCATCATCGGCGGGGATGTCGATCATCAGCGTGATCAACTGGTCGCCGCGCCCGCCATCCTTCTTGTGAAAGCCCTTGCCCTTCAGGCGCAGCGTCTTGCCGGAACTGGTGCCCTTGGGCACGGTCAGCATGACCGGACGCTCGACCGTCGGCGCCTTCACCTGGCCGCCCAGCACCGCCTCGGCCAGCGAGATGGGCAGGTCCAGCCGGACATCGTCGCCGTCGCGGGTGAAAAAGGCATGGGGGACGACCTCGATGGTGATGATCGCGTCGCCGGGGCCGCCGGGACCTTGCTCGCCCTTGCCGCCAAGGCGCATCTGGGTGCCGCTCTCGACACCGGCGGGCAGTTTCAGGTCGATCGTCTTGCCATCGGCCAGCGTGATCCGCTGCGGGCTGAGCGTGGCGGCGTCGACAAAGGGAACGCGCAGGGCATAGGCGCTGTTCGCGCCCTTGGCGGCCGAGCGGCCCCGTCCGCCGAACCCGCCAAAGCCACCCGAAAAACCGCCGCGCCCGGCACCGCTGAACATCCCCTCGAAGATATCCGACATGTCGGCGCCCTCGCCGCCGAAATCGAATTGCTGGCGGAAACCGCCCCCGGCCCCACCAGCGCCGCTCGCACCCGGGCGCGGACCGCCGCCGAAACCGCCGGGGCCGCCGCTATAGCCGAAGGGCGAGGTGGGGTTGCCGTCGCCATCGATCTCGCCCCGGTCGAACCGGGCGCGCTTGTCCTTGTCGTTCAACAGGTCATAGGCGTTGGTGACCTGGCTGAACTTCTCCGCCGCTTTCGGATTGTCCTTGTTGCGGTCGGGATGCAGTTCCTTCGCCAGCTTGCGATAGGCTTTCTTGATATCGGCTTCGCTGGCCATGCGGCTCACGCCCAGCGTCTGATATGGATCGGCCACTCTGTTCCCCGTTGGCAGTGTATTACCTTCTCATGTGGGGGAGTCCGTGCCGGAGCGCAATCCGTTCCCCATGCGTTGGAGCGCCGGAAGGAGACGGATCATGACCGAACCGATGCAGGCCGTTGGCAAGGACGGCAAGAAGGGCGCGCCGGACGGCGTTTCGGATGCGCCCGGCAAACATGGTAGCGAGAGCCAGGGCGGCGGGTACGAAGGCGTGCCCGAGCGCGAAGGCGATTTCCATGGCGGCCAGAGCGGCGCGGCCTATCACGGCAAGGGCGGGCATCCGGACTCGGACAAGGACAATCCCAATGCGGTGACGGAAGAGGGCTGATCTCCCATCCGTTCAGCCTGGGCGAAGTCGAAGGCCACGGGATACAACTCGCGGGGAACGGCCCGGCGTGCACTTCGACTTCGCTCAGTGCGAACGGAGGTTGGGTTTGGTCGCGAGATGGCGGGCTATCCCGCGACCATCTCCTCCATCGGCGCGACGTCGACGCTGACGTCCATCTTCTGCGCACCCGAGCCCAGTACGACGCCATCGACTGGCGCAATTTCGGCATAATCGCGGCCGACCGCGACGATGATGTGATCGCCCGCCATCCAGATGCCGTTGGTCGGATCGACCCCGACCCAGCCATGCTCCGGCCCGCCCCAGATCAGCACCCAGGCATGGGTCGCGTCTGCGCCGACCAGCCGCGCCTGGCCCGGCGGCGGCAGCGTGCGGATATAACCCGAGGCATAGGCCGCCGGGATGCCCGCCGCGCGTAAGCCCGTGATCATGATCTGCGCAAAGTCCTGGCACACGCCGCGCCGCTGGCGGAACGCCTCGGCCGGGGGCGTGTCGACCAAAGTGGCGGCGGGGTCGAAGGCGAATTCGCGCTGGATGCGGTTGGCGAGCGCGAACCCCGCCTCCAGCGCACCGCGTTCCGGCGACAGATCCGGCGCGCACCATTCGGCAATGGCGGGGTCGAGCGGGATCAGCGGCGAGGGGAAGATGTAATTGGCCGGGCTCGCCGCCGACAGGTCGCGGCTGCTTCGGGCGAGCGCGGAGACTTCGGCCAGTGTCGGATCATTCGGGGACGGCATCGGCACCGGACGATCGACGACCATGCGCGCGCGGCTTTCGATGGTCAGGCTGCGCACCGGGCGGTCGACCACCAGCCGGGTGACATGCGCCAGCCCCGCTTCGGCATGGGCGGCGCGCGTGCGGCCGACCGGCTCGACGATCAGGTCGTACGCCTCCAGCGTCTGGCCGGGCCAGTCGATCGGCTTCAGCCGCAGATTGCAGCGCGCATATTTGACCTGCGCGCCGTAATCGAAGCGGGTGATGTGGCGGATGTCGTAGATCATGCCCCGTCTCTCATGCCAGGGTAAGTCCCCCGGCACGCAACGGCTCCGCGCCTTGCAGGAAATAGCGGCGCGCGATCGCTTCCGACAGCAGGCCCAGCCGCCGCTCGACATCGCCCAGCGTATCGGCGTCGAGCGTGCGGGCATCCGCCGTTTCCAGCGCGGCGCGGATGGCGATGGCCTGGGCCTGTTGCGGCTCGGCCATGTCGTCGTCGGACAGGACGGGCAGGCGCGACAGGCAGTCGGCGATGCGCGCGGTCTGATAGGCGAGCGCGCGCGGGTTGTTGGGATCGAGCGCGACCAGATCGACCACCGCGACGCGCGCCAGGCCGGTCGGATAACGCTGGCGATAGCTGATCTGGCTGTTGGCGAGGTCGAGCAGGGTGGACAGGTCGTCCGCCGACGCCCCCGCCATGCCGAACAGCCGCGTCGCGCGCGCCACTGCCACCGCCCGCTCGACTCGGCGACCGAGGTCGTGGAAGCGCCAGGCGGTGGTGCGCACCATATGCTCGGCCGACAGCCCGGCGATCGCGGCATAGCGGCGTTGCAGCGATCCCGCCCGGTCGAGCATCCCGGCATGGCTGGGGAAGGGGGCTTCCAGCAGCCGCACCATGTCGGCGGACAGGCGGTCGCGCGACCCTTCGCTGATCCCGCGCGCCAGCCGGTTGATGCGGGCGACCGAATGAAAGCCCTCATCCTCCATCGCCGTGCGGGCGAACTGGGTGAGCGCGGCGCGGTGCAGGCTGTCGGGATGCGGGGCCGCGCCGCCGCCGGTGATGAGGCCGACCAGGCGCCCGACCGTGCGCGGGTCGAGTGCGGCGCCGCCATCGACGTCGATCGAATTGCCCAGCATCACGCGGATCGCCGCGAGCAGCGCTTCGCCCCGCTCCAGATAGCGGCCCAGCCAATAGAAATTGTCTGCCACCCGGCTGGGCAAAGTCCCCGGATTGCGCCGGACATGCAGCGAATCGGGGTCGGCGAGCAGTGACATGGGCGTCACAGGCTCCGGCCCATGGACGCAGACATCGGCGGACCACAGCCCTTCGCCGATCATCGCCGCGGTCGCCTCGGGATGGTCGCCGATCCGGCCGAAGCCGCCGGGCATGACGGTCCACCGCCCCTCGCCGTCACGCGCGGCAAAGACGCGCAAGGTGAAGGGGCGCGGCTCCAGCCGGTCGCCGATGACGACGGGCATGGTCGACAGGCGCACCATCTCCTGCCCGACATAATCCTGCGGCCGTTTCGCCATGTCGGTCAGCAGCGTGGCGCGCTCCTCGGCCGACAGGCTCGCGCCCGTGCGAGCGCCATCTGGCAGGCCCAGCGGGCGGGGGCCGAAGGCGGGCGCGATCAGCAGCGTGTCGAGATGCTCGGCGACGTGTGCGGCCTGGCGCGGACCACCGCACCACCAGGTCGCGATATTGGGCAGCATCAGCGGCACACCCGCCAGTGCCTGTGCCAGCGCGGGCAGGAAGGCGGAGACGGCGGGGCTCTCCAGCACGCCCGCGCCCGGCGCATTGGCGATCACCACCTGCCCCTCGACATAGGCGTCGATCAGGCCGGGCACACCGATCTGCGAATGGCTGTCAAAGGCCAGCGGGTCGAGCATCCGGGGGTCGAGCCGCCGCCACAGCGCGTCGATCCGCTTCAGTCCCGCGACGGTGCGGACATAGACCTGCCCCTCGATCGCGGCGAGGTCCGCGCCCTCGACCAGCAACAGGCCGAGATAGCGCGCCAGATGCGCCTGTTCCGGGTAGCTCGGGTTGAACCGGCCCGGCGTCAGCAGGCCGATACGCGGATCGGTGCGGCGGCATTGTGCGGCCAGCCCGGCGCGGAAGGCGGCGAAGAAGGGCGCGTGGCGCTGCACGTTCAGCCGGTTCTGCAAGCCGCCCAGCGTCCGGCTGACCGCCAGCCGGTTCTCCAGCGCATAGCCAGCGCCCGCCGGGTTGCGCAGATGATCGGCCAGCACGCGCCACTCGCCGTCCGGCCCGCGCGCCAGGTCGAAGGCGACGAAGCTCAGATGATGGCCGCCGGGCGGCGTCACGCCGACCATGGGCCGCAGGAAATAGGGGCTGCCGGTCGCCAGTGCGGCGGGGATGAGCCCTTCCGCCACGAGCCGACCGGGGCCGTAAAGATCGGCGAGGATCGTCTCCAGCAGCGCGGCGCGCTGCATCACGCCCGCCTCGATCCCCGCCCATTCCCGCGTATCGATCAGCAGGGGGACGGGCGAGACCGGCCAGGGCCGCTCGTCGGTTTCGCCGATGATGCGAAAGCCGGTGCCGATATCGGCGGCGTGGCGCTGCACCCGCTCGCGCGCATGGGCCAGGTTGCTGGCGACGGCGGCCAGTTCCTCCAGCATGGCGGGCCAGGCCGGGTCGCCGGACCGCGCCAGCACGTCCGCGCCGGGGGCGGCCGCGCGATAGGCGTCGATCCAGGCGGCGGCCTGCGCGGGGCTATCCTCGGAGGGGTCCATCGGCGGGGAAAATCGCCGGATCGGCCCAAGGTTGCAACAGGCGATTAGAGATCGGGCAGGATTTGATCCGCGACACCCCAGCCGCGCAACGCCGCACCGCCCGCGCGCGTCGCCAGTTCCCCGGCATCGCGGATCGTCCAGCGCGCCGCCGTGTCGATGCCGTCCAGCTCGCGCCACGCCACCGGGGCCGCGACCGGCGCGCCCGATCTCGCCCGCGCCGAATAGGGCATGACGGCCGTCGCACCGCGCTGGTTGCGCAGCCAGTCGATGAAGATTCGGCCCTTGCGCCTGGCCTTGGTCGCCACCGCGACGAAGCGGTCGGGATCGCTCTTTGCCAGTGCCTTGGCGAAGCGTTCGGCGAAATCCGACACGGCGGGCCATTCGGCGTTCGGGGTCAGCGGTACGACGACATGCACGCCTTTGCCGCCCGACAGCATGGCAAAGCTGGTCAGGCCCAGTTCGGCGAGCTGGTCATGGATATGCACGGCGGCGCGTTTCACATCGTCGAAGGTCACGGACGGGTCGGGGTCGAGGTCGAAGATCATCCGGTCGGGCTGTTCCAGCGTGGCGATGGAGGAGCCCCAGCCGTGAAACTCGATCGAGCCCATCTGGATACAGGCGCGCAGGCCCTCCGCATCCTCGATATAGAGATAGGGTTCGGTGCCGCCGTCCTTTTCCCGGATCGGCACCGAATGGACATGCGGTCCGAAACTGCCCGCGTCATGCTTCTGGAAGAAGCATGCCCGCGCCCGCCCCTGCGGACAGCGGACCAGGCTGACCGGTCGGCGCGCGACCCAGGGCAGCATCAGCGGGGCGACCGCCGCGACATAATCGGCGAGATTGCCCTTGGTCAGGTCGCCGTCGGGAAAGATCACCCGTTCGGGATGGGTGATGGCGATGTCGCTCTCCTCGGCCGAAGGCGCGGGGGCGGGGCGTTCCTCGACCACCTGATCAGCGGGCTTGTCCTCGCGAAGGCCGATGAAGCTGGGATGGCGGAGCAGGCCGTCGGGCGTCGTCTCGGTAAAGGCGATCTCGGCGACCAGATCGGGGCGCACCCATTTCGCGCCGCGTACCATCGCGCGCGGCGCCTCGACGGGGGCGGTCTTGCGGGGGCGGGCGTCGAGCAAGGTGCGCAACTCGGCCATGCGGTCTTGCGTAAAGCCGGTGCCGACCTTGCCGACATAGGCCAGCTTGCCGCCGCGGTTCACGCCCAGCAGCAGCGATTTCAATCCCCGCCGCGCCTTGTCGGACGGCAGCCAGCCGACGATCACGAACTCCTGCCGCTTCAGGCATTTGATCTTCAGCCAGTCGCGGCTACGCGCCGATGGGTAACGACTGTCGGCGCGTTTGGAGACGACGCCTTCCAGCCCCTCGGCACACAGTTTGTCGAACAGCGCCTCGCCCGAGCCGGTGACGTGTTCGGCGAACTGGATAACCTCGTCGCCCTTGGGGACGATGCCGCGCAGCCGTTCCTTGCGCTGGACCAGCGGCAGGCCGGTCACATCCTCGCCGTCCAGTGAGAGGAGGTCGAAGGCGAACAGGCTCATCGGCTTGGTCGTGCCGATCGCATCCTTCAGCGTCGAGAAGTCGGGGCGTCCGTCCTTGAACGCGACGATCTCTCCGTCGATCATCGCGCTGGCGACGGGCAGGTCGGCGGCGGCCGCCACGATGCCGGGAAACTTCTCGCTCCAGTCCAGCCCGCTGCGGGTGAAGACCCGCGCCTTTCCCCCGCCGACCGCGATCAGCGCGCGGTAGCCGTCATATTTGATCTCATGCAGCCAACCATTTCCGGCCGGGACCTGATCGACCAAAGTACAGAGCGCCGGGGGCCGAAATTCGGGCATCGTGCCCGCTTTCGTCTTGGCCTTCGTTTTCGCACTGCCCGGCCGCGCCTTCGCTACCTTGGCGGACCTTGGCTTCGCCGCTTTCCCTTCGGCGATCTGCGCCATGGTCCGTCCGGTCGACACGCTGGTCAGCGCCTGATCGGTCAGCGTGTCGGTGCCCCCGGCCTGGGCGTCGGCGACCTTGCGCAGCAGCCAGTTCTCGCGCTTTTCCTTGCCCCGTGGCTTCATGCGGACGAGCAGCCATTCGCCCTTCATCCGCTCGCCATCGAGGATGAAGTGGAGATGCCCGTCCTCCAGATCCTTCGCGCTCTTGCCCGCGACCGGCGACCAGGTGCCGCGATCCCACAGCATCACCGTGCCGCCGCCATATTCGCCCGCCGGAATGGTCCCCTCGAACGTCGCATAGGAGAGCGGATGATCCTCGGTCCGTACCGCCAGCCGCTTTTCGTCGGGGTCCAGGCTCGGCCCGCGCGTGACCGCCCAGCTTTTGAGCACGCCGTCCACCTCCAGTCGGAAGTCCCAGTGGAGCCGGGTTGCGTCATGCTTCTGCACGATGAAGCTGTTGCCCTTGCCCGGCGCCAGCGTCCCCGCCGGTTCAGCGGTGCGGGTGAAGTCGCGCTTGGCGTTATAGCGTTCGAGCGGATCAGCCATGTTTGCGCGCCGGGGCTTTGCGGGTGGTCTTTTTCGCAGGCGTCTTGCGGGCCGTCTTGGCCGGAGCCTTGCGGGATCGGCTGCGCGTCTCGCCCGTCTCCATCGACTGTTTGAGTGCCGCCATCAGGTCGGCGACATTGCCGCTCGACTTGGGCGTTGCGTCCTCCTCGTCCTCGATGACCTTCTTGCCCTTGGCCTTGCGCTTGCGTTCGATCAGGCGGTGTAGCGCCTCGACATAATGATCGTGGAATTGCTTGGGGTCGAAGGGGCCGGACTTCTTCTCGATCAACGCCTCGGCCAGATCGAGCAGCTCGGCATCGGGCTTGGCATCACCGATATCGCTGAAATAGGCTTGTGCCTTGTTCACCTCGTCGGCGTAGCGCAGCGTCTCCAGGATCAGCCCGCGCCCGCAGGGCCGCAGGCTGACGATATATTCGCGGCCCCGCAGCGCCAGCTGGCCCAACCCGACCTTGCCCGTCCGCTTCAACGCCTCGCGCAGGACGATAAAGGCTTCCTCGGCCAGATCGTCGGCGGGCACGACGAAATAGGGGCGCTCATAGTAAAGGACGTTGATCTCGCCCGCATCGACGAAGCGGGTCAGCTCCAACGTCTTCTTCGACTCCAGCTTGACCGCGTCGATCTCGTCCTGGTCGAGCAGGACGTAATCGCCCTTGGCGACCTGATAGCCCTTCACGATCTCGTCGGTGTCGACCGGGCCGATGTCGTTGACGACCTTTTCGTAATGGATCGGCTTGCCGCTGGGTTCGTGGATCTGCTTGAACTGGATGGTCGCGCCGCTTTTGGTCGCCGGATAGATCTCGACCGGGATCGACACGAGCGCGAGGCGTATCTGGCCCTGCCAGTAAGCGCGTGCGGGCATTGGGGAAATCTCCGTTGCGTAATCCCTCCAATGACGGACTCAGCGTTTCCGTTCCCGACATTGGTTTTCCGACCCCACAGGCGTATGGGCGGGCGCATGGCTGACGATCCCTTTGCCCTGTTCGATGCGTGGCTTGCCGAGGCGCGGGCGAGCGAAATCAACGATTACAACGCGATGGCGCTGGCGACGGTGGATGCGCGCCTGCAACCCTCGGTGCGCATGGTCCTGCTGAAGGGCCATGACCGCCGCGGATTCGTGTTCTACACCAACCGCGAGAGCCGCAAGGCGCAGGACCTGGGCGAGGGCAGCAACGCCGCGCTTCTCTTCCACTGGAAATCGCTGCGCCGCCAGATCCGCATCGAGGGGCCGGTGTCGCGCGTCGACGATGCCGAATCGGACGCCTATTTCGCCAGCCGGGGCCGCGACTCGCAGCTGGGCGCCTGGGCCTCGGACCAGTCGCGCCCGCTCGACGCGCGCGAGACGTTCGAGGCGCGCTTCGAGGAGATGCGCGCCCGCTTCGAGGGCGGCGACGTGCCGCGCCCGCCGCATTGGGGCGGATACCGCGTGACCCCGCAGCGGATCGAGTTCTGGCTCGACCGCGAACACCGGCTGCACGAGCGACGGGTCTTCACCCGCACCGGCGAACATGGCTGGGACGAGGGATTGCTGTTCCCGTGACCCAGGACGAACGCAAGAAGGTCATCCCGCTGGCGACCAAGGCGGCGCTGGCCAGCGTCGCAATGGCGCTGTTCCTGCTGGCGCTGAAGGGGTTCGCCGCGTGGCGGACGGGCTCGGTCGCGATGCTGGGGTCGCTCGCCGACACCGCGCTCGACCTGCTGGCCAGCCTGGTGACGCTGTACGGCGTGCGACTGGCGGCGACCCCGGCCGACCACGACCACCGTTTCGGGCACGGAAAGGCGGAGGCGCTGGCGGCCTTGTTCCAGGTCGCGCTGATCACCGCCTCGGCGGCGGGGATCGCCTGGCGCGCGGTCATGGCGCTGGGCGCGGACAATCCGACCAGCGACGCGGAATTCGGCATCGGCGTGTCGGTGATCGCGATCCTGGCGACCATCGTCCTGCTCGCCTATCAGCGCAGCGTGATCCGTCGCACCGGTTCGGTCGCGATCCTGGCCGACAATGTCCACTACCAGTCCGACGTGCTGCTCAACGGATCGGTCATCATCGCGATGGTGCTGGACCAGTATTTCGGCTGGCACGGCGCGGACCCGGTCTTCGGCATCGCCATCGCCGTGTGGCTGGCCTGGGGCGCGTTCCAGGCATCCTCGACCGCGATCGATCAGCTGATGGACAAGGAATGGTCCGACGACCAGCGCGCCGCCTTTCTCGACGTCGCCGCGCGCCAGCCGGGGCTGAAGGGCATTCACGACTTCCGCACCCGCCGCTCGGGCAGCCACGATTTCGCGCAATTCCATATGGAGGTCGACCGCGACATGACGGTCGCCGCCGCGCATGACGTGGTCGAGGGCGTCGAGTGCGCGCTGCGCCGCGCCTTCCCCAAGGTCGAGGTGCTGATCCATCTCGATCCCGAAGGCCATGTCGACACCGACAATCCGCTGGTCGAGGCGGACGTGACCCCCCACTGGTTCGGCAAGCGGGTAGGCTATTGATGCGCATACCCTTCACCCAGGTCGATGCCTTTGCCGATGCCGCGTTCGGCGGCAATCCGGCGGCGGTGATGATGCTGTCGT
Organism: Sphingomonas sp. Leaf257; assembly: GCF_001422185.1. Taxonomy (NCBI): domain Bacteria; kingdom Pseudomonadati; phylum Pseudomonadota; class Alphaproteobacteria; order Sphingomonadales; family Sphingomonadaceae; genus Sphingomonas; species Sphingomonas sp. Leaf257. The sequence continues at coordinate 465,048 of NZ_LMMH01000001.1, read as the reverse complement.
CCTGGCCGGGCGACGCCACGCTGCTGGCGATCGCGCAGGAGAACAACCTGTCCGAAACCGCCTTCCTGGTGCCGATGGACGGCGGTGAAGCGGATTTCGAGCTGCGCTGGTTTACGCCGGGCGACGAGGTCGAGATGTGCGGTCATGCCACGCTGGCGAGCGGACATGTCGTGCTGTTGTCGGATACGACGCGCGAACGGGTGCGGTTCGCGACGCGCCATGCCGGGGTTTTGGAGGTGGCACGCGACGGGCTGGGCTACAGCATGTCCTTGCCGGAGCGCTCACCGTCGCCCGAGGCGCTGCCGGGGGTGGTCGAGGCGCTGGGTGTGGACGGCGTGGTCGAGACGCTGCGCCATCCGGCGGGCTATGTGGTCGTGGTCGTCGACGATGCGGCGACGGTACGCAACTGCACGCCGGACTTTACCGCACTGGCCAAGGCCGGGCGTTATGTCGTCATCCTGACCGCGCGTGGCGGGGCGGGGGAGGCCGATGTGGTGAGCCGCGTCTTCGTGCCCGCCTTCGCCATCGACGAGGACCCGGTGACGGGCGCGGCGCATGCGGTGCTGACGCCCTATTGGACGCAGAAGCTGGGGCGCGAGTCCTTCGTGGCGGAGCAGGCCAGTGCGCGGGGCGGACGGTTGAGCTGTCGGTTGGCGGGTGACCGGGTGATCCTGGGCGGTGGATGCGTCACGGTGATCGAGGGGACGTTCCTGCTGCCGTGAAGGTTTCGCCTTCACTCAACCTAAAAGACAGTTTTAAAAATGCAGCCGTACCCCGGCGAAGGCCGGGGCCCAGGCTCCACCAAGTCGGTGGCGCGCTATTCGATGCGGGGGAGGCAAAGGCGTCCCACCTGCGATAGCGCACCGCAACTGGACCCCGGCCTTCGCCGGGGTACGGCAAGGATTTGCCAGGTCGGCGTTTTGAAACGCGGCCTCACTCCGCCGCCAGCAACGTCTCCGCCGCCTGCAGATCCACCGACACCAGCCGGCTGACCCCGCGCTCGATCATCGTCACGCCGAACAGCCGGTGCATCCGGCTCATCGTCACCGCATTGTGCGTCACGATCAGATAGCGCGTATCCGTCTCGCGCGTCATCCGGTCGAGCAGGCCGCAGAACCGGTCGATATTGGCATCGTCCAGCGGCGCATCGACCTCGTCCAGCACGCAGATCGGCGCCGGATTGGTCAGGAACAGGCCGAAGATCAGCGCCACCGCGGTCAGCGCCTGCTCGCCCCCCGACAAGAGCGTAAGCGACTGGAGCCGCTTGCCCGGCGGCTGCGCCATGATCTCCAGCCCCGCCTCCAGCGGATCGTCCGAGTCGATCAGCGCCAGATGCGCCGAGCCGCCGTCGAACAGCGTCGCGAACAAGGTCTGGAAATGACCGTTCACCGCCTCGAACGCCTCCAGCAGCCGCTGCCGCCCTTCGCGGTTGAGCAGTCCGATCGAGCTGCGCAGGCGCGCCACCGCCTGCACCAGATCCTCGCGCTCGGCGGCGCTGGCCGCACCGCTTGCCTCCAGATCGGCCAGTTCCTGTTCGGCGACTAGATTGACCGGGCCGATGCGTTCGCGGTCGGCGGACAGCTTGTCATGCGCGGCCGCCTCGGCCTGGGGCGAGCCGACGCTGGCGCTGTCGAAGGCCAGTTTCTCAGGGAGAACCGGCGCGGGGCAGGCGAAGCGTTCGCCCGACACACGGCCCAGCTCGACCCGGCGGAGTTCGTGATTCTCGACCCGCGCCAGCGCGCCCGCGCGCGCCTCCCGCGCGGCGGACAACAGCGCATGGGTCTCGGCATGCGCGGCCTCGATGGCACGCAGCGCGCGTTCGGCGTCGGCTTCCTCGATCTGGGTGCGCTCCGCCTCGGCCTTGGCGGTGTCATGCGCGGCAGCGAGCCGGGCGATCTCCTCGGCGAGCAGGCTGGGCTGATCGGCCAGCGCGGCGGCGTCGCGGTCGAGCGTCGCGGCGCGGTCGTCCATCTCGGCGATCCGGCCCGCCGCCTGGCCCGCACGCTGGTCCCAGCCCTGCGCCTCGGCCATCGCGGCGGACAGCCGGTCGCGAGTCTGGGTCAGGCTGCGCTCCAGCGTCGTCCGCTCCGACCGGGCCAGCGCCACCGCCGAGCGCGCCAGCTGTGTCTCCTGCTGGAGCCGCGCCGTCTCCGCCGCACTTGCCGTGCCATCGGGCAGTCCGGCCAGCGTCGCCTGGGCGCGGTCGCATTCGGCCAGCGCCTCGTCCATCTCGGCGGCGATGCGTTCGGCACGGGCGGCGAGGTCGGTGCGCTGGGCGGATAGTCGCTCGATCACCGCCTGTGCCCGATCCTCGGCGCGCTGGGCATCGCGCAAGGATGCTTCGGCGGTGGCGTGGAGGTTCCGCGCGCTGGCGGCGGCGGCACGGGCGCGGGCGATCCGGTCCTCGATCGCGGCGCGCGCCTCGGTCGCGGTCTGCACCGCCGCCTCGGCCGCCGGACGTTCGGCCTCCAGCGCGGCGAGCCGGTTGCGCCGTTCCATCCGCTCCGCCGCCGCCGCTCCGCCGCCCTCGCCGATATAGCCGTCCCAGCGCCGCAGCCGCCCCTCACGCGTGACCAGCCGCTGCCCGACGCTCAGATGCTGGCCCGAATCCGCCTCGACCAGGAAAATCTGCGACAGCCGCCGGGCAAGCGTCGGCGGCGCCTTGATCCGCTCACCCAGCCTCAGCGTGCCGACCGGCGCAGCGGGGTCGTCGGGCGCAACGGGGGAGCCATGCCAGTCGACCAGCGGCGTCTCCAGCTCGTCGCCCAGCGCGGCCGCCAGCGCGCGTTCGAACCCCGGCTCGGCCTGCACCTCGTCGAGCAGTCGGTCGCCGCCCTTGCTCGCCGTCGCACGGGTCAGCGTCGCAGCCTCGGCCTCCAGCGCGGCAAGGGCGGCGATGGCGCGGGCGCGGGCTCCCTCGGCGGAATCGCGTTCGCCGGTCGCGGTCAGTTCGCTTTCCTCGGCCCAGCCCAAAGCCGCGCGCGCCTTGTCCGCATCGACCTTGGCGGCGGCCTGGGTTGCGATGGCCGCTTCGCGCGCCGCCTCCTGCTCGGCCATGTCGGGCAGCGCCTCGATCGCGGAGGCGACCGCGCGGGCATCGCGTTCGGCACGGGCATGGCGGGCGCGGGCGGCGGTCAGCGCCGCCTCCGCGATGCGGCGCTCGGCGGCTTCCGCAGCCTGGGCCGACAAAGCGCGGGCCAGCGCGACCTCGGCATTGCGGTTCTTCGTCTCCGCTTCGGCCAGCAGCGCGTCGAGCCGGGGCATGGCCTGCACCGCATGGGCGATGCGCGCCTCCAGATCCTCGCACTCCTCGGCCAGCCGCCGGATCGCGGCGGCCGCGTCGTGCGCCAGCGCATCCTCGCGCGCGCGGTCTTCGTCGATGCGGGTACGCGCGGCGGCCAGTTCCTCGATCCGCCGTTGCAGCCCATGGCGGCGGTCGCGAGTGCGCGACAGGGCATGGCCCGCCTCGCTCAGCGTATCGCGCGCGGCGAGCGAGGCGGCGCGGGTCCGGGCGGCGCGCGCTACCGCCTGTTCCTGCGCGGCGGCGGCTTCGCGCTCGGCGGCGGTGGTTTCGGTGACGCGGCGCTCGGCGGCCTCCGCCTCGATCTTGGCCGCGCCCGCCGCCTCGGCCGCGTCGCGCCAGCGGGCGAAGATCATCCGCGCCTCGGCCACCCGGATCTGGTCGGAGAGCAGGCGATAGCGCTCCGCCGCGCGTGCCTGTCGCCGCAACGTCGCGATGCGGGCGTCCTGGTCGGCGATCGCCTCGTCCAGCCGGGTCAGGTTCGTCTCGGTCGCGCGCAGCTTGGTCTCGGCATCGCGGCGGCGGACATGGAGCCCGGCGATTCCGGCCGCTTCCTCCAGCATTGCGCGGCGCTCGGCGGGCTTGGCGGCGATGACCGCGCCGATCCGGTTCTGGCTGACCAGTGCTGGCGAATGCGCGCCGGTCGCGGCGTCGGCGAAGAGCAGCGCCACGTCCTTGGCGCGCACGTCGCGCCCGTCGATCCGATAGGCCGAGCCCGCGCCGCGTTCGATCCGGCGGACGATCTCGGTCTCGTCCCCCTCGCGCTCGGCCAGGATCGTGACCTCGGCAAAGTCGCGCGGCGGGCGGGTGGCGGTCCCTGCGAAGATCACGTCTTCCATGCCCGCGCCGCGCATCGACCGTGCGCTGTTCTCACCCATCGTCCAGCGCAGCGCTTCGAGCAGGTTGGACTTGCCGCAGCCATTGGGCCCGACAACGCCGGTCAGCCCCGGTTCGATGACCAGATCGGCCGGATCGACGAAGCTCTTGAAACCCGAAATGCGAAGCCGCTTGATCTGCACGGACCCGGTCGCCGCTCCCCCGATGCGCTGTGGTTAACCGATAGCGAATGGGGGCAGGATGTCGAGGGAAGGATTGTGATACCGCCGACGTGAACAGGACCTTGATCGCGTGGTATCGCGGGTCGCTCATGAGGGGGGGCATTCGCCCAAGCGATCGACAAGCGCCATATTCGGCCACTTTCCTTACCCGGCAAACAACGTCATGATGCTGACCGCCGTCCGTCAGATGGAGTGCTTATGCAATTGATCCATAACCTACGGGGGAGCAATTCCCGGGCATTGCGGAATTCCGTCTGGGCGCTGCTGACGTGCGTGCTTCTCGCACCGGCCCTGGCAATGCCGTTTACCAGTGAGGTCGATTGGAGCCTGGTCGACTTCGTGTTTGCCGCCATATTGCTCGGGACGATCGGCGTTGCCTGCGAATGCGCCCCGCGCCTGTCGGCTCCCCTGGCGGTCCGTGCCCTGATCGTGATCGGAACAGTGGCAGTGGTGTGCACGATATGGGCCGATGCGGCGGTTGGCATCTTCGACTAGCCTCTGCCCGATATTCGGCAAGACCCGTCGTTCGACGGAGAGTTTTCCCGGCTTACCTGAATCGCTGCAATTCGAACGGCGACGTGGGAACGGGCGTCGACTCCCCAGCCACCATCGCCGCCACCAATTCGCCCGTAATCGGGGCGAGCGTCAGGCCCAGATGGTTGTGCCCGAACGCGTAGGATACGCCTCTGGTCCCCGGCACCCGCCCGATCGCGGGCAGGTAATCCGGCAGGGTCGGCCGCGCGCCCATCCAGGGGCTGGCATCCTCGCCGATCGGTAGGCCCAATGCCGCGATGTGGTGACGCAGGCGGTTCCACTTGGCGGGATCGGGCTTGGCCTCGGCACGGGCGAACTCGACGATGCTGGCGGCGCGCAGGCCGCCTGCGAAGCGGGTGACGATCATCGAGCGGTCCTCGAACACCACCGGCGGCAGGTCGGCGGGCCAGTCGACGTCGGGGCCGGTCTGGAGGTGATAGCCGCGCTCGGCGATGATCGGGGCCTTCAGGCCGAAGGGGCGGAGCAGCGCGGCGCTCGCCACGCCCGCCGTCACGACGATCTGGTCGGCGGTCAGTCGACGATGGTCGGTCAGGCGGACCTCGCCGTCGCCGATAGCCGCGACGCGCGCGATGAGGCGGGTGCCGCCATCTGCCAGAAAGCGCGCGGTCGTGGTTTCTGCCAGCCGGGTCGGATCGGCGATCTGGCCGCTGCCCTCGAAGCGGATGCCGCCTGCGATGGGCGCACGCACCCGGGCGCGCCAGTCCTGCAATTCCGCCTCGGTCAGCGGGCGGAAGCGCGCGGTGCCGGTGTCCGCCGCCTGCCAGTTGGCCAACCCGCGCGCGGCGCTCTCCGGCGTTTCCCACAGCACGACATGGCCGTCTGGGCGGAGCAGATCGGGCTCTCCGAGCGCGGCGACGTGCCGCTGCCACGCAGGCATGGCTTGGGCGAGCAGCGCAGCCAGCGCCTGATGCGATCGTTCGTACCGGGCGGGGCGCGCCGCTTTCAGCAGGCGGAGCGAGAAGGGCAGCCATGCCGCGATCTCACGCGGCGGCAGGGCAAGTGCGCCGCCGCGACAGAATAGCCGTTTGGCAAAACCGCGCACCATCGCGGGCGAGGCGATCGGCTCGGCCTGTTCGGTCGCGATATGGCCCGCATTGCCCCAGGACGCGGCGCGCGGAGTGTCCTCCGCCTCGATCAGCGTCACCGCCCAACCGGTGCGTTGCAGTGCGAGTGCGGTGGTGGTGCCGATGACGCCGCCGCCCACGACGATGGCGCTGCGACGATCCGAGGCTGAGGTGTGATTTTCCGGCTTGGGCATGACCCTGGTCATATCGTATACGGATTTTACAGCAAGGGAATCCCGATGACGTCACCCACGATCCGCCATACCTTTTTCTGCATCGACGGCCATACGGCGGGCAATCCCGTCCGGCTGGTCGCGGGCGGCGCGCCGCTGCTGCGCGGGTCCAGCATGGCCGAGCGGCGGCTGGATTTTCTGGAGCGGTTCGACTGGATCCGCACCGGCCTGTGCTTCGAGCCGCGCGGGCATGACATGATGTCGGGCGGCTTCCTCTATCCGCCGTGCGAGCCGGACAGCGACGCCGCGATCCTGTTCATCGAGACGAGCGGCTGCCTGCCCATGTGCGGGCATGGCACGATCGGCATGATCACCTTCGGCCTGGAAAACGGCCTGATCACCCCGCGCGAGCCGGGCAAGCTGAAGGTCGAGGTGCCTGCGGGCACCATTCACATCGAATATGAGAAGGACGGCGCGAAGGTCACCGCCGTTCGTATCCGCAACGTCCCCGCCTATCTGGCGGCCGAGGGGATTGCAATCGACGTGCCGGGCTTCGGTCCGCTGACGCTGGATGTCGCCTATGGCGGCAACTATTATGCGATCATCGAGCCGCAGGGGGCCTATACCGGGCTGGACGATCTAGGTGCGTCGAAGCTGGTCGAACTGAGCCGCACGATCCGCGAGCTGGTGCGCGAGAAGTTCGAGCCGGTGCACCCGCTCGAACCCTCGATCCGGGGGGTCAGCCATGTGTTGTGGGCCGACAAGCCCTCGGCGGAGGATGCCGACGGCCGCAACGCGGTCTTCTATGGCGAGCGGGCGATCGACCGGAGCCCGTGCGGCACCGGCACCTCGGCGCGGCTGGCCCATCTGGCGGCGAAGGGGCGGCTCAAGGTCGGCGACCGCTTCGTGCATGAAAGCTATATCCGCAGCCGTTTCATCGGTCGGGTCGAGGAAGCGACCGAACTGGGCGGGCAGGCGGCGATCGTGCCGTCGATCCAGGGCTCGGCCGTATCGACCGGCTACAACACGATCTGGATCGACCGCGAGGACCCGTTCTGGGCGGGGTTCACGGTGGTATAAGGCCGTCGTTCCACGCGAAGCCGCGAAGGAGAAGAGGTTCGCGCGGAGGCGCGGAGACGCGGAGGGTCGGGACTTGCCGCGCCAGCGGCCCTGTCATCTCCACCTGTCGACGATGTCCAAGCGCCGCCGCGCGGGCTGTCATCTCCGCGCCTCCGCGTCTCCGCGCGAACCTCTTCGCGGCTTCGCGTGAACCTGCCCCGGCCTTTGCCGGGGCGATCCTTCATCCCAGATCGTCGATCGCTGGCTGGGGCTGGGTGAACCAGGCGGCGCCCGTCTCGGTGACGTGGAAATGATCCTCCAGCCGCACGCCGAAGCGGTCGGGCACGACGATCATCGGCTCGTTGGAGAAGCACATGCCCGGCGTCAGCGGGGTCTTGTCGCCGCGCACCAGATAGGCGGGTTCGTGGATCGACAGGCCGATACCGTGGCCGATGCGATGCGGCAGGCCGGGCAGGCGATAGTCGGGGCCGAGGCCCGACCGCTCCAGCACAGCGCGCGCGGCGTAGTCGACCGCCTCGCACGGTTCGCCGGGCCGGACGGCGGCGAAGGCGGCGGCTTGCGCTTCCTTTTCGATGTCCCAGATGCGGCGAACCTCGTCACCGACCTCGCCGAACGCATAGGTGCGGGTGATGTCGCTGTGATAACCGTCGATCAGCGTGCCGGTGTCGACCAGCACCACGTCACCGTCGCGCAGCACATCGTCCTGCGGCAGGCCATGCGGGAATGCGGTCGAGCGGCCGAACTGCACCGCGCAAAAATAATTGCCGGTCGACGCACCCAGCGCGCGGTGCGCCTGGTCGATGAAGCGGATGACCTCCGACGCGCGGATGCCTTCGTGCAGAATGCGCGCGGCGCGACGATGCACCTCCAGCGTGATGTCCATCGCCTGTTGCATCAGTGCGATCTCGGCAGGCGACTTGATCATACGGCAGCCATCGACGACCGGCCCGGCATCGACCAAGGCAACGCCCGGCGCGGCGGCACGGATACGCTCGACGAACAGGAAGGCCATGGCGGGGTCGATCGCCAAGGTCTGGGCCCCCGCCGCCTTCAGCGCGTCGGCGACCAGCGCGGAGGGGCTTTCATCCTCTTCCCACAGGCGGATGTCGGTGGCGGGGATGGATAGGCTGGCCTCGAACGAGCCCAGTTCGAAGCCGGGGCAGATGAAGATCGGCTCGCCCGCGATCGGCAGCAGCATCGCCACCAGCCGCTCGGTCGCGCCCCAGGCGACGCCGGTGAAATAGCGCAAGGAGGCGCCTGCACCGATCAGCAGCGCGTCGGCGCCCATCTGGCCCATCCGTTCGCGCGCGCGCGTCAGCCGCTGCGCCCGTTCCTGTGCCGTGATGACCGGCGCGGGGTTCGCCCAGGGCGACAGGCTCGCCAGTTCGCGCTCCGCCGTCGATCCGCCGATCATTCCCGCCATGTCACTCGCTCCGTTTCGTATACGGTTGGCGTGTTAGCGCGCGTTGGCATGAGGCGCCAGACAGGGCGTGGGCTTCGACTGCGCTCAGCCCGAACGGACCGGGGAGCCGAAGGTAATCCACACCCCAACCCCCGTTCAGCCTGAGCGAAGTCGAAGGCAAAGGGATGAACGTCGCCAAGCGCAGATCGCGGGACGTACGCTTCGACTTCGCTCAGCGTGAACGGCTGTGGGATATGGCGCTGCGGAAGTGCGAGGCTCACCCCCCGTACATCGCCATCGCATCGCGCCGGAACGCCGCGCCGCTGTCGGTGCGGCTGTAGAACATGTGTCCGCCCGGATAGACGTTCAGCTTCACCCGCTGCGCCACACCATAGCTCGGCATCTGGTCGACGATCAGCCGCGAGGCAAAGTACGGGCAGGACAGGTCGTCCCAGCCATGCACGATCATCACCTTCATCTTGGGATCGTTGGCGATCGCCTTGCGCAGGTCGGTGACGGGGGCATCCTCGGGCTTGCCGCGATCCCAGGCGCTGTTCACCTCGTAGGACAGCGCATGATAGCGGGCGTCGGTCTTCCAGCCCACTTCGCGCGTCATGAAATCGACCATCGCGCTGGTCGTCGGCGCGATCAGCGAGTCGAGCAGCGGGTCGTTGGACCGCTGCTGTGACGACCACGGGAAGGGATCGAAGGCGGTGACGTTCGAATCGTAGATGCTGCCGATCGTCGAATCGTTGCGGTGAATCTCGCGCAGGTAGGTCCGCGTATCGATCCGCCCGCCCAGCTTGCGGACCAGCGCCGGGTCCAGCCCGGTCAACTCGGTGACGCGGGCCACCATCCGGTCGACGGCTTGCGTATCCGACCGCCCGCGCATCAGGTCGCGCAGGTAGTCGCCGCGCGCATAGGCCTCGACCCCGGCCATCGCTTCGGGCGTCAGCTTGCCCTGCCGCTCCAACTGGGCGGCGGCCATCGAGGGCAGGTCGATCATCCACGGCAAGGGCGACAGCGCGGTGGCATCGTCGCCCGAGGCGGGGTCGAGATAGGGCGACACCATGATCAGGCCGTTCACCCCGACGCCGATCTGCGACTGAAGTTCATAGGCGATGCGCGGCGCGCGATAGCCGCCATAGCTTTCGCCCATGACGTACTTCGGCGAACGCAACCGGCCTTCCTTGACCAGCCAGTCATAGACAACCTTGGACAGATATTTGATGTCCGGGTCGTTGGCGAAAAAGGCCTTTTTGGTCTCCGCCTCATCCACCAGGCTGCGGCTGAAGCCGGTGCCGATGGGATCGATGAAGACCAGGTCGGTGAAGTCCAGCCAGCTATTGGGATTGTCGGTCGTCACCGGCGCGTCGGAAGGCGCATCGCCCTGCGCGCCGAACGGCACGCGCTTGGGACCCACTGCGCCCAGATTCAGATAGACCGAGGCCGCGCCCGGCCCGCCGTTGAACGCGAAGGTGACGGGCCGCCGCACATCGCCGCCGGGGACGGTATAGGCGGTATAGACGACCTGCCCGATCTCCTTGCCCTTGTCGTCGCGCACCGCGATCTTGCCGATGGTCGCCTTGTAATTGACGACCCGGCCGCCGATCCGTGCCGATTGGCTGATCGTCTTGTCGGCGGGCAAGGGCGGACGCTTGCTGTCATCGTCCTTCGACTCGGTGGTCGTCTTGGTCTCGGTCTTCTCGGCCTTTTGCGCGAAGGCGGGGGTGGCGGCGCTGCTGGCCAGCAGCAACAGGGCGGTCAGGTGCAAGGTCTTGGACACGTTGGAAACTACTCCCCCTCGAACGGTGATCGGCAGCTATTAGGATCAAGCGGGATCATGCGCCGGACTTCCGCGTTCCCGCAAGCCCGCCCCTCTCGAAACGGCCGTTCCCGCTCCCTATCTCGCCTCTGGCATTCCTCCCGGAACAGAAGTAGAACCTGCCTCATGCTGACCAAGATTTCCGTCCGCGGCGCGCGCGAGCATAATCTCAAGGATGTCGATATCGACATTCCCCGTGACACGCTGACGGTCATCACCGGCCTGTCGGGGTCGGGCAAGTCCAGCCTCGCCTTCGACACCATCTATGCCGAGGGGCAGCGGCGCTATGTCGAGTCGCTGTCGGCCTATGCGCGCCAGTTCCTGGAGATGATGCAGAAGCCGGACGTCGACCATATCGAGGGGCTGTCGCCCGCCATCTCGATCGAGCAGAAGACGACCAGCCGCAATCCGCGCTCGACCGTGGCGACGGTCACCGAAATCTACGACTATATGCGTCTGCTTTGGGCGCGGGTCGGCATCCCCTACAGCCCGGCGACCGGCGAGCCGATCGCGGCGCAGACGGTCAGCCAGATGGTCGACCGGGTGATGACCCTGCCCGAGGGGACGCGCCTCTATCTGCTCGCCCCCGTCGTGCGCGGCCGCAAGGGCGAGTATCGCAAGGAAATGGCCGAGTGGCAGAAGGCGGGCTTCACCCGCGTTCGCATCGACGGCCAGCTTCATGAGATCGATGAGGCGCCCGCGCTCGACAAGAAGTTCAAGCACGATATCGAGGTGGTCGTCGACCGTCTGGTCGTGCGCGAGGACATCGCCACGCGCCTGGCCGACAGTTTCGAGACCGCGCTGAAGCTGGCGGACGGGCTGGCCTATGTCGACCCCGCCGATCCGGTCGAGCCCGCGACGCCCAAATCCGCCGTGCTGGGCAACAACGCGCCCGATGGCCGGATCGTGTTTTCGGAGAAATTCGCCTGCCCGATCAGCGGCTTCACCATTTCCGAGATCGAGCCACGCCTGTTCTCGTTCAACGCGCCGCAGGGGGCGTGCCCGGCCTGTGACGGCTTGGGCGAGAAGCTGATCTTCGACGAGGATCTGGTCGTCCCCAATCACGAGCTGTCGATCAAGAAGGGCGCGGTCGTGCCTTGGGCCAAATCCAACCCGCCCAGCCCCTATTATATGCAGGTGCTGGGCAGCCTGGCGCGCGAGTTCGGCTTCTCGCTGGAGACGCCGTGGAAGGATCTGGAGGACAAGGTCCGCGAGGCGATCCTGCATGGCACCAAGGGCAAGGCGGTCACGCTGACCTTTGTCGACGGCAAGAAGTCGTACGACGTGAAGAAGCCGTTCGAGGGCGTGATCGGCAATCTCAACCGCCGGATGCTTCAGACCGAAAGCGCCTGGATGCGCGAGGAACTGGCCAACTACCAGTCGTCGCAGCCCTGCGAAGTCTGCCACGGCGCGCGGTTGAAGCCCGAGGCGCTGGCGGTCAAGATCGCCATGCAGGACATCAGCTACGCCACGCATTTGTCGGTGGTCGATGCGCTGACCTTCTTCACCGGCCTGCCCGAACATCTGACCGATCAGCAGCGCGCCATCGCGCAGCCGATCCTCAAGGAAATCGTCGAGCGGCTGGGCTTCCTCAACAATGTCGGCCTCGATTATCTGAATCTCGATCGGACCAGCGGCACGCTGTCCGGTGGCGAGAGCCAGCGCATCCGGCTGGCGTCGCAGATCGGCTCGGGCCTGTCGGGTGTGTTGTACGTGCTCGATGAGCCGTCGATCGGGCTTCACCAGCGCGACAACGACATGCTGCTCGCGACGCTGCGCCGGTTGCGCGACCTGGGCAATACGGTGCTGGTCGTCGAACATGACGAGGATGCGATCCGCACCGCCGACTATGTCATCGACATGGGGCCGGGCGCGGGCGTGCATGGCGGCCAGATCGTCGCGCACGGCACGCTCAAGCAGCTGCTCAAGTCCAAGACCAGCGTCACCGCAGATTACCTGAACGGCACGCGCGAGGTCGCGGTCCCGGCCAAGCGCCGCAAGGGCTCGGGCAAGAAGCTGACGGTGCACAAGGCGACCGCCAACAATCTGCAAGGCGTGACCGCGAGCATCCCGCTGGGCACCTTCACCTGCATCACCGGCGTGTCGGGGTCGGGCAAGTCGAGCTTTACCATCGACACGCTCTATGCCGCCGCCGCGCGGTCGCTGAACGGCGCGCGTATCCTGGCGGGCAAGCATGAGAAGATCACCGGGCTCGACCATCTCGACAAGGTGATCGACATCGACCAGTCGCCGATCGGCCGCACCCCGCGATCGAACCCGGCGACCTATACTGGTGCCTTCACCCAGATTCGCGACTGGTTCGCGGGGCTGCCCGAGGCGCAGGCGCGCGGCTACAAGCCGGGCCGCTTCTCGTTCAACGTCAAGGGCGGCCGGTGCGAGGCATGCCAGGGCGATGGCGTGCTCAAGATCGAGATGCACTTCCTGCCCGACGTCTATGTGACGTGCGACGTGTGTCACGGCGCGCGCTACAATCGCGAGACGCTGGAAGTGAAGTTCAAGGGCCACTCGATCGCCGATGTGCTCGACATGACGGTCGAGGATGCGGCCGAGTTCTTCCAGGCGGTACCGCCGATCCGCGACAAGATGGCAATGCTGGTCGAGGTGGGCCTGGGTTACGTCAAGGTCGGCCAGCAGGCGACGACCCTGTCGGGTGGCGAGGCGCAGCGCGTGAAGCTGGCCAAGGAATTGTCGCGCCGGGCGACGGGCAACACGCTCTACATCCTCGACGAGCCCACGACCGGCTTGCATTTCGAGGATGTGCGCAAGCTGCTCGAAGTGCTCCATGCCCTGGTCGAACAGGGCAATACGGTGGTGGTGATCGAGCATAATCTCGATGTCATCAAGACCGCCGACTGGATCGTCGATCTGGGTCCCGAAGGCGGTGTGAAGGGCGGCGAGATCGTTGCGGTCGGAACGCCGGAAGTCGTCGCCGCCGAACCGCGCAGCTTTACGGGCAAGTATCTGAAGCCGTTGCTCGACAAGGGGCAGGCGCAGGCGGCGGAGTAAGTCCTCCCCAGGACGGGGGTGTGCGGGTTTTGATAGGCCTCGGCATTGAAGATGGTGTCGGTTTGCCATCCGACTCGCACAGGCCGCAGCTTGGTGAAGGCGGTTGTCCGCTTGAGGCGAACGGGACCGCCCCGAAGGAAGGCCTTCTCTACTTTCTGTCACCCCGGCGGAGGCCGGGGTCCAGTTGCGGAACGGTCGGAGGCACCTGCGGCGGCCACCCAAATGGGTCCTGGCCTTCGCCGGGATGGTATGATGGGGCGTTGGCGAGCTTCGGTCGAGACGTCGCTTGGCTTGGGTAATGGGCCGGCCACCTCCCTGCGCCGATAGGTTGTCCCTTGGCCTTCGACTTCGCTCAGGCCGAACGGAGGTTGGACACTTCTCCCGTTCGCACCGAGCGCAGTCGAACTGCACGCCCACCCGCAAACGCCCGCACCAAATCCCGGCAAAACCCCTTAACATATCGCAACCTTTGGCTCCGCAAAGCGATTCCCCCGCATCACCCATGAGGGAGGATGTAATGCGTGCATGGACACTCGGCCTGATCGGGGCCGCGACGCTGGTTTCCGGTTGCTCCACCTATGACAATGGTTTTGGCGGCTTGGGCGGTGGCCCACGTTATGCCTATGACTATAACCGGCCCGATCCCGCTTATGGCGGCTATTATGCCGACCGTTATTATGTCGACAATGCGCGGTATCGCGAGCGGCGGCTGAGCCGGAACGACCGTGTCTATGTCGGGCAGGACGGCCGCTATTATTGCCGCCGCAATGACGGCACCACTGGCCTGATCGTCGGCGGTATCGCGGGCGGTGCGCTGGGCGCGGCGATCACCTCGGGCGGGTCGCAGACGCTCGGCACGCTCCTGGGCGCCGCCGGTGGCGCGCTGGCCGGGCGCGCGATCGAGCGAAACAATGTCCGCTGCCGCTAAACCCGGCTGTTGATGTTCGACAAAGTATTGGGCCGGACCTCTCCCTGTGGCAAGGAGAGGTCCGGCCTTGTCGTGTCCGGCGCCAATAAACGCCAGATGAACGGCATGTCACTTCCTGCGACATTTGGCGACAATATGGATAAGCCATTGGCATAGCTTTGCGATTGTCGAGACCCATATTCTGGAGCGGGCCAGTAATCGCCCGCTTTATTATGGGAGTGTCATCATGAAGGCCATGATCCTTGCAAGCCTGGGTTTTGCCACCATCGCCGTCCCCACGGTCGCCGAGGCGCAGCGCTGGACCCCGATCGCGCAGCGCCAGGGCCAGTTGCAGCAGCGGATCGACCAGGGCATCCGCTCGGGCGCGCTCAATCGGCGCGAGGCGGGGCGGCTCCAGTCCGAACTGCGCGGCCTGAGCCAGCTCGAATACCGCTATCGCCGGTCGGGCGGTGGCCTGAGCGTCTCGGAGCGCAATGATCTGGACCGTCGCTATGCGATGCTGAGCCGTCAGGTCCGCTTCGAGAAGAACGACCGCAATTATCGCCGCTGATCGGTGCCGGTCGCCCGGCTTGGCAAATCGGACCTCGGAACATTCGGGCGCGGTGTGTCGGGCCGCTCGATCGGACGGCCGCTATCCTTCCATTTGTCCAGTATCTGGCCCGATGTGGCCAGACGGTCGCTGATCCCCGTTTCGCGTAGCGGAGCGGGGGTCGGCGTTCCGCGCGTTATGGCAGGGCGTGCGGGAGCCGGCGTCGAGCCGGGCAGAGGCGGCGCGGGCAGGGTCGCCGGGGCGGGCGGCAGCACGTCGCTGCTCGCCGTTTCGGGTGCCGGAGCGAGCGACGGAAGCACCTCTCCCCCCGCATAGGCGCGGCTCATCGCGGCAGCAGTGCCCCAATAGCCCTTCCAGCGATGGAAGAGATGCGCGCCGACCATGTCGGTCATCACCATGGCGCGGTTCCAGGCGGGCGCGACGGCGAAGGTATGGTAATGCGTCGCCAGCCCGACCGGCGCATAGACTCCGCCCGACAGCGCCGCCGCCGCGACCTGCGCCGCACGGGACCAGCCGGTGATGGCCGGGGTACGAGACAGGGCGCCGTCGCAGGCGAAGCTGAACTGGCAATGCGCGCGCTCCACCCCCTGATAGACGACGCCGCACACTGTGGCGGGGAAGGCGGGATGCCGCGCGCGGTTGAGCACGACCTGCGCCACGGCACGCTGCCCGTCGATGCTTTCGCCGCCCGCTTCGTAATAAATGGCGGCGGTCAGGCATTGCATCGCGCGCGCGCGGTCGATCGCGCTCGCGCGGCCCCAGGCAAAGGGTCGGGCCGCCACCACGCCGCTATCGGCGATGCTGGCCCCCGGCGGGATCGGCAAGGCGGGCAGGGCGACCGTGCCGGTGCTGCCATCGATGGCGGGCAGCGAATCGGCGACGGGAGCGGTGGCGGGTGTGGGCCGAAGTTGCGGCGTGGCGACGGCCACAGGCTTCGCCCGCTTGGCGCCTTGCGCGGCCAGAATCAGGCCGAACGTCAGCATCAGGCCGAGCAGCGCCAGCCAGACCTGTATCATCCGCCTTACTGTCCGCTTCGCCACCCGCAATGTGGGGAGTCCTCCAGCCCTGCCGCTCTCAGGTTATGGTTATACCCGCGAGGGTTAAGGATTTTGCGTAGCGGCGGATCTGCCCCTCCACCATCCTTCGGATGGTCCCCCTCCCCAAGCAGAGCTCGGGGAGGAATGGGGGGTCAGCGTAGTTTCGGCGAGTCGAGGTTGACCGAGGCGGCCGGGATCACCTCCACCTCGGGATGCGCCTGACGCAGCGCGGGCAGGAACTGCTTGGCGTCGCCGACGACGATGATGCTGGCCGCCTTGGGATCGAGAAGCGTGGCTGAAACCGACTCCACGGCCGCCGGGTCCACCGCCTGGACGCGTGGGATATAGCGGCTCAGTTCCTCCAGCGGCACGCCTTGCAGCGTGTAATTGGCCAATATGTCGGCGATGCCGTCGGTCGTCTCGATCGTCCGGCCGAAATTGCCGACCAGCACTGCCTGCCGCGTCGCCAGTTCGTCCTGCGGCACGGGCGCGGTGCCCAGCTTGCGCATCTCGGCATCGATCAGCCCGACGACGTCGGCGGCCGAGGGATTCTTGGTCTGGGTCCGCGCGGAGATCAGGCCGATGTCACGCCCCGTCGCCACCGAGCTGCCCGCGCCGTAAGCCAACCCGCGCTTGATGCGGATTTCCTGGTTGAGCCGCGAGGAGAAGCCGCCGCCCAGCACGGTATTCGCCACCGCCAGCGGGTAATAGCGGTCATCGGCGCGGCGGATGCCCGAACGTGCGACGACCACCCCGGCCTGTCCGGCATCGGGCATGTCGACGACGATGACGCGCGGCGCGGGGAAGGCGGGTTCGGGGGGCTTGGCCGTCGTCGCGGCGGCTCCGGCCACCTGCCAATTGCCCAGATAACGCTCGGCGACCTGTTGGGCCTGGGCGGGGGTCACGTCGCCGACCAGCAGCAGCGTCGCCTGACCCGGCTTCCAGCTGCGCGCATAGGCGGCTATCAGGTCGGCACGGGTCAGCCCCTTCAATGAGGCGGGCGTGCCCGACAGCGGCTGGCCATAGGGACGCGCGCCATAGACGACGCGGTCGGCGACCATCGCCGACAGCTGCGCCGGATTCTGCATGGCGACGTTCAGGCTGTCGATCGACTGGGTGCGGGCACGGTCGATCTCCTCCTGCTTGAACGCCGGGTTGGTCGCGACATCGGCCAGGATGGTCATCGCCGTGCCGAGCTGCGCCGAGGGGACGGTCAGGTCGATGGTCGCGCCGTCATCCGAGGCGCCCGCTGCAATCGATCCGCCCAGGCTTTCGACCGCGCGCGCGATCTCGGTCGCCGAGCGGGTCGTGGTACCCTTGGTCATCAGCTCGGACGACAGGCTGCTTGCGCCTGCCTTGCCAACCGGATCAGTCGCCGCACCGCCCAGCGCCACCAGCGACGCGGTGACGAGCGGCAAATCGTGCCGCTCGACCGTCACGACGCGCAGGCCGTTGGGCAGCGTGGTCGCAACCGGTTGCGGCAGGGTGGGGGCGATGGCCGCGCCGGGCGCGGGGGGCAGGATGCGCTGCCCCTCGGGGGCGGGCGTCACCACCTCGATATTGGCGGGCGGGGTCAGCGCCGCGGTCTGGACCGTCGGCGCGATCTCGATCGGCATCAGGCGGACATTCGCGGGGCGTTCGCTGTCGGGCAGGTAGCGGATGGTCGCGCTTTGGCTGTCCTTCAAATAGGCACGGGCAACGCGCTGGATATCGGCGGCCGTCACCTTCTGCACGGCGACGATCTGGCGGTCGGCGGCGCTGGGGTCGCCGTCGACGATGACGCTGTTGGCGATCAGACTGGCCTTGCCCTCGGCGGTCTCCCGCTGCTTGAGCGCGGCGGTCAGCAGCTCGTTCTTCGCCTCGGCCAGTTCGGTGGCGGAGACGGGGGCGTCACGCAGCCGGGCGACCTCCTTCTTCAACGCTGCCTCGCCCTCGGCCACCGGCTTGCCGCTCGCCATCATCGCATAGAGGACGATGTTGCCGGTCGACTGCTTGGTGTCGAGGAAGGTCGCGGCCGACTGGGCCAGCTGGTCGCGGTACACCAGATCCTCATACAGCCGCGAGCTCTCGCCCGCTGACAGGATGGCGTTCAACACCATCAGCGCGGGAGTATCGGCGCTGCGTTCGGGCGGGATATGATAGCTGATCAGGACAGCGGGCAGCGGCGTGTTGGGCTCGTAGACGGTGCGCGATACGGCTTGCGTCCGTGCCGGTTCCTGCACGGTGACGCGCGGGATCGCGGTCGCGGGCCGCTTGATGTTCGCGAAATACTGATCGACCCAACGGTTCAGCTGCGCGGGATCGAAATTGCCCGACACGACCAGCACCGCATTGTCGGGCCGGTAATAGGTGGCGTGGAAGGCGCGCACATCATCGATGCCCGCCGACTCCAGTTCTTCCAGGCTGCCGATACCCGGCCGCGCATAGGGGTGCGTCGTGTAGGCCAGCTTGGGGTAATAGATGGAGAACAGCTTGCCATAAGGCTGGGCGAGGGTGCGCTGGCGCAGTTCCTCCTTCACCACGTCGCGTTCGCTGGCGAAGCTCTTGGGCTCGACGACCAGCGCGGCCATGCGGTCGGCTTCCGCGAACAGCAGGCGCTGCAGATGGTTGGCGGGCACCACCTCGAAATAATTGGTGTAGTCGTCGGCGGTGGAGGCGTTGTTATAACCGCCGACATCCTCGGTCAGGCGATCCATCTGTTCGGGGACGAGGTTGCGCGTCGCCTTGAACATCAGATGCTCGAACATGTGGGCAAAGCCCGAGCGGCCCTTGGGATCGTCCTTCGACCCGACATCATACCAGACCTGGACCGAGACGTTGGGCGTCGTCGTGTCGCGAATGGCATAGACGCGCAGGCCGTTGGGCAGGGTGCGCGTGGCGAAGTCGATGGGCTTCACGCTTTCCGTGCGCGCCGGGCCTGGCGCGGTTTGCGCTCCTGCCAGCGAGGGAAGGGCGGCGACGCCGAGCAGAAGCGCGGCACGGAAAAGGCGCATGAAAACCCTCGTTTCAGTGGAAGCGGATTATTTGGACTTGTTGCGCGTGCCGTACAGCACCGCCGCCGCGATCGCGGCCGAACCGATGCCGACGCCCAGGCCGATCTTGCCCATCGGCCAGTTACGCGTCTTTTCCTTGATCGACGTGGCGGTCGCCTCAGCGGCGGCGGCGGCGTGATCCTTGGCCTCCTTGGCGGCGGCGAGGATTTCGTTGGGGGCGTCTTCGCTATGATCGGTCATGCTACTCTCCTACTCGACCCGATTATTCCTTGGCAGCGTAGCGCGCCCGGAAGTCGTCCGCAAAGGCCGTGAGGCGACCTTCGGCGATGGCGGCGCGCAGATCGGCCATCATCTGCTGATAGAACCAGATATTATGCTCGGTCATCAGCATCGCGCCCAGGATTTCGCCCGCGCGGACCAGATGGTGGAGATAGGCGCGGCTCCAGGTCGCGCAGACCGGGCAGCCACAGGCGGGGTCGAGCGGACCCTGATCCTCGGCGAAGCGCGCGTTGCGGATGTTGATCGGGCCGTTGCGGGTAAAGGCCTGCCCCGTGCGGCCCGAGCGGGTCGGCAGCACGCAGTCGAACATGTCGACGCCGCGCTCGACCGCGCCGACGATATCGGTCGGCTTGCCCACGCCCATCAGGTAACGCGGCTTTTCCACCGGCAGCTGGCCCGGTGCGAAATCGAGGCAGCCGAACATCGCCTCCTGCCCCTCACCGACCGCGAGGCCACCGATCGCATAGCCGTCGAACCCGATGTCGATCAGCGCGTCGGCAGAGGACTTGCGGAAACTCTCGTCCAGCGCACCCTGCTGGATGCCGAAGATCGCATTGTCCTCGGCATGTTGTCCGCCCGCGTCGAAGGCGTCGCGACTGCGCTTCGCCCAGCGCATCGAGCGCTCCATCGCGCTCGCCTGCACCTCGCGCGTCGAAGTCGTCGGGACGAGTTCGTCGAATGCCATGACAATGTTGGAGCCGAGCAGCCGCTGGATTTCGATCGAGCGTTCGGGGCTGAGCAGATGGCGGGTGCCGTCGAGATGGCTCTTGAACGCCACGCCGTCCTCGGATCGCTTGGTCAGCTCGGCCAGACTCATCACCTGATAGCCCCCCGAGTCGGTCAGGATCGGCCGGTCCCAGCCCATGAAGCCGTGCAGGCCCCCCAATCGGTTCACCCGCTCGGCCCCTGGGCGCAGCATCAGGTGATAGGTGTTGCCCAGGATGATGTCCGCGCCGCTTGCGCGCACATCGCCAGGCTTCATCGCCTTGACGGTGGCGGCGGTGCCGACGGGCATAAAGGCGGGGGTACGGATCTCGCCCCGCTTCATGGCGATGGTGCCGGTGCGGGCGCGGCCGTCGGTGGCGTGGATGGCGAAAGAGAAGCGGGCGGTCATTTTCTGTCTCGGGGTCGAAGCGGGCCGGTCGGGCCGTTGGCGTCAACGGGGGTGGTACGGATGGTCAGCGCCTCGGCGCGGCTGATCGCGCCGTCCTGGTCGCGGTCGAAGCGCGAGAACAGGCGCGAGAAATGGGCTTGGAGTTCGGCGAGGGTGATGCGGTTGTCGCTGTTCTTGTCGACATCGAACGGACTGGGCAGCGCGTTGCGATCCCCCAGCCAGCGCTCGGCCCAGTCGGCAAACTGGAGATAGCCGATCGACCCCTGATGCGTGGTATCGATCGCGTCATAGCTGCGCTTGACGCCCGCCTCCATCTCGGCGCGGCTGGTCTTGCCGTCGCCGTCGCTGTCGAGCGTCGCGATCATCATCGCCACAGGTTCGACCACCATGGTTGCGGGCGTCTGCGCAAAGGGTTTGGGCCGCGCGGTGACGACGACCGTATTGTCCGCCTCCTGTGCGGGGGACTGTGTCGCCTGCATCAGAAGCAGCGCGAACAGGATCATGCAGAGCGTTCCGGCAGCAACAGCGATGCGTCGCCATAGGAATAGAAGCGATACGCGTTCGCGATCGCATGGGCATAGGCCGCCTGCATCCGGTCCAGCCCCATTAGCGCCGAGACCAGCATGAACAGGGTCGAGCGCGGCAGATGGAAATTGGTCATCAGCCCGTCGATGCCGCGAAAGCGATAGCCCGGCGTGATGAAGATCGCGGTGTCGCCCTCGAACGGACGGATCACGCCGTCTTCGCCCGCCGCGCTTTCGATCAGGCGCAGCGAGGTGGTGCCGACCGCGATCACCCGGCCGCCGCGTGCCTTGACGGCGTTCAGCCGGTCGGCGGTGGCGGCGTCGATGCGGCCCCATTCGGCGTGCATCTTGTGGTCGACCGTGTCCTCGGCCTTCACCGGCAGGAAGGTGCCCGCGCCGACATGCAGGGTCAGCGTCGCATGCTCGATCCCCGCCGTTGCCAGTGACTCCAGCAGTTCGGGCGTGAAGTGCAGCGCCGCCGTGGGCGCGGCGACCGCACCCGGCTCGTTGGCGAACATGGTCTGATAGTCGTCGGCGTCCTTTTCGGTAACGCCCCGCTTCTGCGCGATATAGGGGGGCAGGGGCATGGTGCCCGCCCGCTCCAACAGCAGTTCGACGGGTTCCTCACCCGCGAAGTCGAGCGCGAAGCTGCCATCCTCGGCCCGGTCGCGCGCGGTGGCGGAGACGCCCGCGCCGAAGTCGATCACGTCGCCGTCGCGCAACCGCTTGGCGTTGCGGATGAAGGCGCGCCAGCGTCGCGTGCCTTCGCGCTTGTGCAGGGTCGCGCCGATCCGCGCCTCTCCCCGCACACCTTCCAACTGGGCGGGAATGACGCGGGTGTCGTTGAACACCAGAAGGTCGCCCGCGCGCAGGGCAGCGGGCAGGTCGCTCACCCGCTGGTCACGGGTGGCGTCACCGTCGAGAACCAGCATCCGCGCCGAGTCGCGCGGGGATGCGGGGTATAGCGCGATCCGCTCGGGCGGCAGCGCGAAGTCGAACAGGTCTACGTTCACTTGGTGGCCGTTGCCGCCTTCTTGGCCGGAGCCGCCTTGGGGGCGGGGCGGCGCGCCGGGGTGATGGTGACGGGCTTGGGCGCCGCGCCCGGCAGGGTCACGGGCGCACCCAGATTGGGGGCGGGGGCCTGGGGCATCGGCACATAGGCCGGGGGATTGTCCGCCGCGACATAGGCGTGAACGATCCGGCTCGGGTTCGCGGGCGGCTCGCCCCGCTCGATCCGGTCGACATATTGCATGCCGTCGATCACCCGGCCGAACACCGTGTACTTCTTGTCGAGCGCGAAGCGCGGCTGGAAGACGATGTAGAACTGGCTGTTGGCGCTGTTGGGATCGTCGGCGCGCGCGGCGGCCACCGATCCGCGGACGTGCGGCAGATAGTTGAACTCGGAGGGCACGTTGGGCAGGTCCGAGCCGCCGGTGCCGTCGCCCTTGGGATCGCCGCCCTGCGCCATGAAGCCGTCGATCACGCGGTGGAAGACGAGGCCGTCATAGAAGTGACGGCGGGTCAGCGTCTTGATCCGCTCGACCATCTTGGGTGCGACATCGGGGCGCAGCCAGATCGTCACGCGGCCGCCGGTCGACAGGTCGAGCAGCCAGAGATTCTCCTTGTCGGTGACGGGCGGCGGGGTGGCGCGGCCGGTGACATTGTCCTCCAGAACCTGCGCGGCCTTGGCGGGGGAGGTGAATTTCGGTTGGGCCTGGGTCTGAGCTTGCGCCTGCGCCGGAACGGCGATCGGGCTGGCCATCAACATGGCAAGAGCGGCGAGAACGCGCATCATATCTCTACGACAAGGGAAGGAATGGGGAGGCTGTAGAGCAAATCGCCCCTTGCGCCAATCTGAACCTTTGGATGTCGTCATCCTCCCCGGAACGGGGAGGGTGTGCGGGCTTTGACGTGCCCCCGGCACGTCAAGATGGTGCCGGGGGCACCATCTCGCTCGCACACATGCGCAGCATGGTGGAGGGGGCCGTCGGCTGGGGATGTCCTATGAGGAAGCCCCCCTTCCGTCAGGGCTTCGCTCTGCCACCTCCCCGCGAGCGGGGAGGATATCAGGAGCCCTTGCGGCCGATCTTCTCGACGCGCGCGACCACGTCCTCGCACACGGCGGGCGTCACGAACTTGGCGATGTTGCCGCCATACATGGCAATTTCCTTGACCAACCGGCTGGCGATGGGCTGCAGCGCGACATCGGCCATCAGGAAGACGGTCTCGACCCGCGGATTGATCTGCTGGTTCATGCCCGCCATCTGGTACTCATATTCGAAGTCGGCGACCGCGCGCAGGCCCCGGACGATGACTTTCGCGCCCTCGCGCTCGGCGAAATCCATCAGCAGCGAATCGAAGGCGACGACATGGATCTCGCCCGCGACATCGGCGACCTCGCGCCGGACCATCTCCATCCGCTCGTCCAGCGTGAACATGGGCGATTTGGACGGATTGGTGGTGACGCCGATCACCAGCCGATCGACCAGCTTCGCGCCGCGCCGGATGATATCCATATGGCCCAGCGTGACGGGATCGAAAGTGCCGGGATAGACGCCGATCCGGGTCATCGGTCACGCTCCACCACATAGGCCGCGATGGCGCGAAGCAGATCGGCCTCGGGGCCATAGTCGCGTAAGTGCGCGATCGCCTGATCGACCAGCATCCGGCATTGCTCCCGCGCGCGCTCGACGCCGAGCAGGCTGAGGAAGGTCGCCTTGCCCGCATCCTGGTCCTTGCGCAGCTTCTTGCCCGCCGCCGCCTCGTCGCCCTCGGCGTCGAGCAGGTCGTCGGCGATCTGGAAGGCCAGCCCCAGGTCATGGGCATAGCCGCGCAGATGGGTGCGACCCTCGGGCGGCACGCGACCCAGGATCGCGCCCGCCTCGACCGCCGCACAGATCAGCGCGCCGGTCTTCATCTGTTGAAGCCGGGTGACGGTGGCGAGGTCGAAGACCTGCCGCTCGGCCTCCAGATCCATCTGCTGCCCGCCCGCCATGCCGCTGGGGCCGGAGGCGCGCGCCAGGTCGAGGATCAGCTCGGAGCGGACAAAGGGATCGGCATGGGTCGACGGATCGGCCAGGATCTCGAAGGCCAGCGCATGGAGGCAGTCGCCCGCCAGGATCGCCGTCGCCTCGTCGAACGCCTTGTGCACGGTCGGCTTGCCGCGCCGCATATCGTCGTCGTCCATCGCGGGCAGATCGTCATGGATCAGCGAATAGACGTGGATCGCCTCCAGCGCGGTGGCGACCCATCCCGCGCAATCGCGGTCGACCGCAAACAGATGCGCGGTGGCGAAGACCAGCAGCGGGCGCAGCCGCTTGCCGCCGCCGATCGCGGCATGGCGCATCGCGGCATAGAGCGAGGCACGCGGATCGCCCGGATCGGCGAGCAGCTCGGCAAAGCGGCGGTCGATATCGTCTGCGACTTCGGCCAGGGCCTCGGGCAGGGTGGTGGCGGCGAGCGTCACCCTCAACCCGCCTGAAACGGGCGGGTGCCCGCGGCCTTGCCCTCGGCGTCGAGGCGGATCGCCTCGATCCGGGCCTGGGCGGCGTCAAGCCGTTCGGCGCAGCGTTGGCGCAGACGATCGCCGCGCTCATAGAGGCGGATCGATTCGTCGAGCGTCGCTTCGCCGCTTTCCAGTCGGCCGACGATCCTCTCCAATTCCTTGAGGGCGTCCTCGAACGTCAGTTCTTCGATGGGCGTATCCATGACGCCGCTATGCGTCACGCCCGGCGGGTTCGCAAGCAGCGTCGCGCTTAGCGCAGTCGGTTGACGGTCCAGGTGTAGAGAAACGAAACACCGAACAGGCCCAGGTCGAGCGCGGCCTGCACCCGGCGGGGCGAGCGGTCGGTGAGGTCGTGGGTGATGAGGCGGACATCGGCCGTGGGATGGCGATAGGCCAGCGCGATCAGCGCCAGCACCAGTCCAGCCATCATGATCCGCCGTTCGCGCACAGTCCCTTCCCCTTGCGCACCGTCTTACGATGCGGGCGGATTGCGGGCAATAGGCCGCTTGGCGGCGGCGCAAGGGGGATCGGGACACCCCAGCAGGCGCGGTCGCGCCCGCCGTCCTTGGCGGCGAACAGGGCCTGATCCGCCTCGCGGTACAACAGGCGCCAGTCCGATTCGTCGGCAATCGGGCCGGTGCACAGGCCGAAACTGGCGGTGACGGTCAGCCCCGAGGGATAGCTGGTGCCGCGCAGCCGGGCGAGCAGCGTCTCGGGGTCGGGCGCGCGTTCGGCATCGGCCAGCAGCGCGAACTCCTCGCCGCCGATCCGGGCGACCAGCATGTCGAGGCCCACCGCCTCGCCCAGCGTCCGGGCGAAGATGCGCAGCACCTCGTCGCCGCCGTCATGGCCCAGCGTGTCGTTGATCCGCTTGAAATGATCGATATCCGCCAGGATCAGCGTCTGCGGCCCGCTGCGTCCGATCGCCTGTTCCAGGAAGGCGCGGCGGTTGAACAGCCCGGTCAGCGGATCGGTATCGGCCAGACGCCGCGCCACCCGCTCGTCGGCGCGCGCCAGATCGCGCTCGCGGCTGAGCAGATAGATGCGATAGGCGACGCCCAGGCTGGCGATCAGCGCCTCGACGCCCATCGACAACACGGTCGACTGGTCGATCCAGGGCCGCCACTCGATCAGGTGCAGCGCATTGAGCACCCGGAACATCGCCAGCCCGATCGGCGTGCCCCAGGCGATGGCGAAGGCCCAGAGGAAATTGCTCCGCCGCCGCCAGGCCCGCGCCAGCACCGCGATCAGGAAGACCAGCAGCACCATGAAGCCCATCAGCACCGCCTGATCCAGCGCGATGATCCAGCGCGGGGCGAGCAGGGCGAAGGCGATGTTGGGAATGGCGATCAGGATGAAGCAGATCACCGCCATGCGGTCGAGCCAGCCTGCGAACACCTTTCGTTCGAAGAAATGGCGCGAGAAGATGACCAGGGTCATCGCGACCCCGCCCAGCATGATCGCGTTCCATCGATGTCGCTCGTTATTGTCCAGCCAGGGCAGCCACTGGCCGATCAGCCCCGAAGAGGACAGGGTATAGCCGGTGATGAAGAACAGCAGCAGGCAATAGACCGGCTGGAGCGGCTGGCGGAGCGCTGGCCACAGGGCCATGTTGTACACCGCCAGGCCGACCACGACGCCGATGATGACGCCATAGATCAGCCCGAGCGAGGACTCGACCGCCAGCATGTCGGCATGGATGCCGATCCGGGCGCCGCGCACGACGCCGCGCATATTGGCTGCTCCATGCGCCTCCCACAGGATCCGCACGGGCCGGGTCCCCTCATGGGGCAGGGGCACCGCGATCATCGGGCCGAGCAGCAGATAGGGGGCGGTCGTCGCGCTGGTGAAGGCGACGGTACGGATTTTCCCGTCGGCATACAGGATGTGCAGCGCCGTCGCGTCCTGCCAGGTGCTGGCGAAGCTGACGGCCAGGCGGTCGCGAAGGTCGCCCGCCACCGGCGGCAGCGGTTGCGAGAGGACCCAGAAATCGCCGACGCCATAGGCGGACTGGTCGCCGGTGCAGTCGAAACCCCGCGGCCGGGTCAGTTGCGTGCGGGCATCGTCGCCTGCCCGGATCGGGCGAATACAGGTGGTCAGGCTCTGGCCGACCTGGGCCTGGGCGTCCGCCAACGGCCACAGGACTGCCAGCACCGCCAGCAGCAACGCGCCTATCGTGATCGGCCAAGCGCCCTTCATGTGGTCCATCTGTCTGCGAAAGGCCGAAAATAGAGTTAACGGCGGCGTAACACAGTTTACATGTATCACCGCGCCTCATGGATGAGACAATCCAAAATGCACATGAAAAGGGCCGGGTGTCGCCACCCGGCCCTTCTTCAATCGTCACCATTTCGGTGCAGTCGATCAGCTTGCGTCGATCGCGGCGGGCTTGCCGCCCTTCTTGCGCGGCTTCTTGGGCGCGGCCGGTTCGATCGCGAAGGACAGCGCGCCGTCCTTCATCTTCACCGTCACTTCGCCGCCATGGACCAGCTTGCCGAACAACAGTTCCTCGGCCAGCGGCTGCTTGATCTTCTCCTGGATCAGGCGGCCCATCGGACGCGCGCCATACAGACGGTCATAGCCCTTTTCGGTGAGCCAGCTCTTCGCCGCCTCGTCCAGGCTGATATGGACGTGACGGTCGGCCAGCTGCAGTTCAAGCTGGAGGATGAACTTGTCCACCACCCGCGCCACGACTTCGGGCGGCAGATAGCCGAAGGGCACGATCGCATCCAAGCGGTTGCGGAATTCCGGCGTGAACATCTTCTGCACCGCCTGCTCATCCTCGCCCTCGCGGGTGAGGGTGCCGAAGCCGACCGTCTCGCGCGCCATGTCGGCGGCGCCCGCATTGGTCGTCATGATCAGGATCGTGTTGCGGAAATCGACCGTCTTGCCGTGGTGATCGGTCAGCTTCCCATTGTCCATCACCTGCAACAGGATGTTGAACAGATCGGGATGCGCCTTCTCGATCTCGTCGAGCAGCAGCACCGAATGCGGATTCTGGTCGACCGCATCGGTCAGCAGACCGCCCTGGTCATAACCGACATAGCCCGGAGGGGCACCGATCAGACGGCTGACCGAGTGACGCTCCATATATTCGGACATGTCGAACCGCTGGAGCGGAATGCCCAGGATCGTCGCCAGCTGGCGCGCAACCTCGGTCTTGCCGACGCCGGTCGGGCCGGTGAACAGATAGTTGCCGATCGGCTTGTCCGGATCGCGAAGACCCGCCCGGCTGAGCTTGATCGCCGAGGACAGGTTCTCGATCGCGGCATTCTGGCCGAACACCACGCGCTTCAGGTCGGTCTCCAGCGTCTCCAGCTGCTGGCGGTCGTCGGTCGACACGCTCTTGGGCGGGATGCGCGCCATGGTGGCGATCACGGCCTCGATCTCCTTGGGCGTGATCGTCTTCTTGCGCTTGCTGACCGGCACCAGCATCTGCATCGCGCCGACCTCGTCGATCACGTCGATCGCCTTGTCGGGCAGCTTGCGGTCGTTGATGTAGCGCGCCGACAGCTCGACCGCCGACTTGATCGCATCGGGGGTATATTTGACCTGATGGTGATCCTCGAACGCCGAGCGGAGCCCTGCCAGGATCTTGATCGTATCCTCGATCGTCGGCTCGTTCACGTCGATCTTCTGGAACCGGCGCAGCAGGGCGCGGTCCTTTTCGAAGTGATTGCGGAACTCCTTATAGGTGGTCGAGCCGATGCAGCGGATCGTGCCGCCCGACAAAGCGGGCTTGAGCAGGTTCGACGCGTCCATCGCCCCGCCGCTGGTCGCGCCCGCGCCGATGACGGTATGGATCTCGTCGATGAAGAGCACTGCGTGGGGCAGCTTCTCCAATTCGTTGACGACCGCCTTCAGCCGCTCCTCGAAATCGCCACGATACCGCGTGCCCGCCAGCAGCGCGCCCATGTCGAGCGAATAGATGACCGCGTTGAGCAGCACTTCGGGCACGTCGCCCTCGACGATCTTGCGCGCCAGGCCCTCGGCGATGGCGGTCTTGCCGACGCCGGGATCACCGACATAGAGCGGATTGTTCTTCGACCGGCGGCACAGGATCTGAACGGTGCGGTCCACTTCGGGCCCGCGCCCGATCAGCGGATCGACCTTGCCGATCTTGGCCTTTTCATTGAGGTCGACGGTGAACTGCTTGAGCGCGCTCTCCGCCTTGCCCTTCTCAGGCGCTTTGGCGGGCTTTTCCTCCTCGACGCCCTTGGGCGGGGTGGATTCGCTCGTCGCGCCGCCCTTGCCGACGCCGTGGCTGATGAAGCTGACGGCATCCAGGCGGCTCATGTCCTGCTGCTGCAGGAAATAGACGGCATAGGATTCACGCTCGGAGAACAACGCGACCAGCACGTTCGCGCCGGTCACTTCGTCGCGGCCCGAGGACTGGACGTGCAGGATCGCGCGCTGGACCACGCGCTGGAACCCGCTGGTGGGGGAGGGGTCGGTCGCCGCCTCGACCTTCAGCGCGTCGAGTTCGGTGTCGAGATACTGGGCCACCGTCGCCTTCAGCTCGCCCGTGTCGACATGGCACGCTTCCATCACCTTGGAAGCATGGTCGTCGTCGATCAGCGCGAGGAGGAGGTGCTCCAGCGTGGCATATTCGTGGCGCCGCACGGTCGCGGCTTCCAGCGCCTTGTGAAGCGTGGTCTCGAGCGCGGGGGCGAAAGATGGCATCTACGATACTCCTTCCGAAGCGTCATGGACTGACGCCTCGTTTCGACCAATGTCGGGACGGGGAGGCCCGGCATCAAGCGGGTGTAACGCGCGGCCGCTGAACAAAGCGTATCGCGCGAAGCAAAAAACATTGTGCGAAGAAGAGGGGACCGCCTCGGTGCGTGCGCGCCGGGTGAGGCCCATGCGCGTCACCGCTTGAAGAGCGCGTCGGCGCTGGCGCGGTGGAGCGTGGCGCGCTCCATGTGGCGGCGGGTCCGCGCGATCTCCTGCTCCAGCACCGCGATCCGCGTCTCCAGCTCGGCGAGCGACAGCGGATCGAGATCGGTCTGGACCAACGCGGCCAGGGCGTCGGGAAGGCGGATCGGAGAATCGTCCTGTTCCATAATGGGATGCAGCGTTGACCCGGTCGCCGCCGATGTCAATAACGGTGGGACGAGAGCCGATGATGGGGGATGGCAGCCGGTGCACGCATTTGGCGAGGGAATGGGGATCGGCGATATCCCGAAGACGATGACCGCCATCGACCCCGAAGGGGCGGGCGGTCCCGAGGTATTGGTGCCTGTCCGACGCCCGACGCCCCATCCGGGCGAGGGCGAGGTGCTGATCCGCGTCGCCGCCGCCGGGGTGAACCGGCCGGACGTCATGCAGCGCCAGGGTCTCTACCCGCCGCCGCCGGGCGCGCCCTCGATCCCGGGACTGGAGATTGCGGGCCAGGTCGTCGCGGTCGGTGAGGGCGTCGGACCCGAGATGCTCGGCCAGCCGGTCTGCGCGCTGATCGGCGGCGGCGGCTATGCCGAATATGCGGTGGCGGTCGCCGACCATTGCCTGACGGTCCCGCACGGCCTGTCGATGGTGCAGGCCGCCGCGCTGCCCGAGACGCTGTTCACCGTGTGGACCAACGTCTTCGAGCGCGCCTATGCCGACCAGGGCGACACGTTGCTGGTGCATGGCGGGACCAGCGGCATCGGCACCATGGCGATCCTGCTGGGTCGCCTCTTCGGGCTGACGGTGATCGTCACGGCGGGCTCGGACGAGAAATGCGCGGCGGCCGAGAAGCTCGGCGCGGCCAAGTCGATCAACTACAAGGCGGTCGATTTCGTCGAGGCGGTGAAGGACTTTACCGAGGGGCGCGGCGTCGACATCGTGCTCGACATGGTCGGCGGCGATTATGTGCCGCGCAACCTGAAATGCCTGGCCGAGGATGGCCGCCACGTGTCGATCGCGGTGCAGCGCGGCGCCAAGGCGGAAATCCCGATCTGGGAGATCATGCGCCGCCGCCTGATCCTGACCGGCTCGACGCTGCGCGGGCGGGACCGGGATTTCAAGGCGATGGTCGCCGACGAATTGTCGCGGCTGGTCTGGCCGCATGTCGAGGAGGGGCGGTTGCGTCCCGTCATCGACCGCAGCTTCCCACTGGTCCAGGCTGCCGAGGCACATCGCCGGATGGAAGCGGGCGACCATCTGGGCAAGATCGTCCTGACGATGGACGGGGCGGCGGACGGGGCCGCAGCCGACTGACCGGCAGGCCGGTCTTGATCCCGCTGCAAAAGATTGCAACGGATCGAGCGACCGGATCGGCCGTCTCCCCGTGCCGAGTCCATGGGGGATGGCGATGGTGCAGCATGGTGGCCGGATCGGGCTGGTTTGCATGGGTCTGGCGGCCGGATTGGCGATGGCGGCTCCGGCCCGGGCGCAATCGGCGCGCGAGCTGCTGACCCAGGCATCGTTCGGCGATTCCGACGAGGCGAGCGCGCTGCGCCGCGTTTCGAGTGCCTATACGGTGGCGGCCAACGCCCTGAAGCGGACGCCCGACGATCACGAGTCCCTGCTGATGCGGGCCACCGCGCTCGGCTACCGCGCCAAGCTGACCGGCAATCGCAGCGACGCGATCACCGCGCGCCGCCAGTTCGAGGCGCTGGTGGCGCAGAATCCGCGCGATGCCGAGGCGCAACTGGCACTCGGTGCCTGGCATATCGGCGCGGTCAAGAAACTGGGGTCGATCGTCGGCCGCGCGGCGCTGGGCGCGCAGCGGAGCGTCGGGTTCGCCTTGCTTGACCGGGCGATAGCATTGGGCGGTGACCGGGCGCTGTTTCCCGGGCTGTCGGCGCTGCTGCGGCTGGAGCTGGATCCCCGCGATCCGCGCGGCCGGACCCTGGCGGAGGCGGCGGTGCGAGCCGGGACGGTGACGCCGATCGACCGCATCCTGCAACGCGCCTGTGTCGCCGTCCTGGCCTCGCTGCGCGCCGGGGACGGGCCGAAGACGCGCGCGCTCGCCTCGCAATCGCTGCCTTTCGGGCGGTTCGACGACGACAACTGACCGGCTGGACGCGGGCGTCGCCAACGTCTATCGCGCCATGTCCCGGCAGTTTGTGGCAGCGCACCTTGCTCTCGGGGACGGCTTTCATTAGATTTGTCGCAGCTACGGCCGCTCCGGTGAGGGGCGGCCCTTTTATTTTCCGACTGGAGTGATCCCCGTGGCCCAGCCGCTCATGCCCCATGCGACCGCTTCCTGGCTGGTCGACAACACGTCGCTCTCGTTCGAGCAGATCGCGGATTTCTGCGGCCTCCACATCCTGGAAGTCCAGGCGATCGCCGACGACACGGCGGCGACCAAGCTGACCGGCCGTGACCCCGTGCGTGCGCACGAGCTGACCCAGAGCGAGATCGAGAAGGCGCAGGCCAACCCCGATTACCGCATGAAGATGACCAAGGGCCCCGAGCAGGTCCGCCGCACCAAGGGCCCGCGTTACACGCCGGTCAGCAAGCGGCAGGACAAGCCGGACGGCATCGCCTGGATCATCCGCAACCATCCCGAAATCTCGGACGGCGCGATCTCGAACCTGATCGGCACGACGCGCACGACGATCGCTGCGATCCGGGACCGCAGCCACTGGAACATCGCCAACATCACCCCGAAGGACCCGGTGACCCTGGGTCTGACCACCCAGCGCGAGCTGGACTCGGCGGTGGCGAAGGCGGCCAAGGCGACCGGCGGCAATGCCGATGCGCAGCCGACCGACACGCGCCTGGAGGGCGACCGCGAAGCCCTGCTCGCCTCGCTGCGCGCCGAGCGCGAGCAGCAGAGCCGCGACGTCGACTCGGTCGGCCATCATGACGATGTGATCGACCCGCACTCGCTGTTCCGCAGCTGAGCGCAGGCGACAGCCTGACGAAAAGGGGCGTCCACCTTGGCGGTGGGCGCCCCTTTTGTATTTGGGGGAACGGCGTCTCCCCAGCCCCGTTGAACGGGCCAAAGGAGACCATGCATGTCCGAGCAGGAAAAGCCCTTCGACCATGATCGTGGCCATAGCGGCCAAGCCTATCACCGCGACGACGAGCAGGCGATGGGGCGTGCCGAACCCTCGGGCAGCGTGACGACCACCCCGCCCGCACCGGGGGACGGCAATGCGGATACGTCGCTGCCGGACGACAATGGCAAGCGGGCCACCGTCGACTCGAAGACTGGTGAGGTGCATGGCAGCGGGGCAGGGGCCGGTGGCGGCAACCGCGGCGACGAGATCGACGAAGTGGACCCCGCGACTCCGCCGGGCGTGGGATCGCGACCGGTGAATTGATCAATCCTCCCCGCTCGCGGGGAGGGGGACCATGCGAAGCATGGTGGAGGGGGCGTGCCGCGAGGGGTGTCGCTTGTGGAAGCCCCCTCCGTCAGACCTTCGGTCTGCCGCCTCCCCGTACCGGGGAGGATAAATGCGCAGGTGCATTCGCCGCCTAAGCGGTGCGGGCAAATCCAACGATGTTAGGAAAAGTGGCAGGAGTGCACGGACTCGAACCGTGGGCCCTCGGTTTTGGAGACCGATGCTCTACCAACTGAGCTACACTCCTGCGAGGCGGCCGCCATTAGCCCGGCTGCGCCGTCGGGGCAATAGCCTGTTTTACTATTTTCGCGATTGGCATCGCCGACGCCCGTCGGCTCTTCCCGCGCCGACATTGACCATCGGCCGACTCCCGCGTATAGCCCGCCGCTGCACGAAGGGGATTTCTCGGGATTCGGGACTTATCCGTCGGGCAAGCTTGAACATTGCTGGATGCGAATAGGGCCGGGCGAAAGCCACGATGGCCCCTTTTTGTATTCCGAAGTGCTGTGATGGCTCCAGCAAAGTAACCTCATGGAAAGGTGAAGGCTTCAATGCCGACGATCAACCAGCTGGTCCGCAAGGGCCGCGAACTGCAGAAGGCCAAGTCCAAGGTCCCTGCAATGGAGCAGAACCCGCAAAAGCGCGGCGTTTGCACCCGTGTCTACACGACGACCCCGAAGAAGCCGAACTCGGCGCTTCGCAAGGTGGCCAAGGTCCGTCTGACCAACAGCCGCGAAGTCATTTCGTACATCCCGGGCGAAGGCCACAACCTGCAGGAGCACTCGGTGGTGCTCATCCGCGGCGGCCGTGTGCGCGACCTTCCCGGCGTGCGTTACCACGTGCTGCGCGGCGTTCTCGACACGCAGGGCGTGAAGGATCGCAAGCAGTCCCGCTCGAAGTACGGCGCGAAGCGTCCGAAGTAAGCCGGTCGGGCCTCAACTGAGGCTCCTCGACCATCAAAGGCTGAAGTTTTGTAAGGAAATACGAGAATGGCTCGTCGTCGTCGTCCCGAAAAGCGGGAAATTCTGCCGGACCCCAAGTTCGGAGATGAGGTCCTGTCGAAGTTCATGAATTCGGTCATGCTGGACGGTAAGAAGTCCGTGGCCGAAGCCATCGTTTACGGTGCTCTGGAAACCGTCGAGACGCGCGCCAAGCGCGATCCCATCGGCGTGTTCCACGATGCGCTGAACAACATTAAGCCGGGCATCGAAGTCCGTTCGCGCCGCGTCGGCGGTGCGACCTACCAGGTTCCGGTCGAAGTCCGTCCGGAGCGCGCCCAGGCTCTGGCCATCCGTTGGCTGATCGGCGCATCGCGCGCCCGTTCGGAAAACACGATGGCCGCCCGTCTGTCGGGTGAGCTGATGGACGCCGCGAACAACCGCGGCAACGCGGTCAAGAAGCGCGAAGATACGCACCGCATGGCGGAAGCGAATCGCGCCTTCTCGCACTACCGCTGGTAAGGGTCTTGCGGCGGACCGGATGTATGTCCGGTCTGCCGCAACCTTTTCAGGGTGCGGTGCCGGCGGTCTTCCGCTGGTCACGCAAACAGCCTATATAAGGGGGAGCCGGGCCAACCGGCTCCCCCCTACGCTTGAGGAAGATCGATCATGGCCCGCAGCCATCCGCTCGAGAAGTATCGCAACATCGGTATCATGGCGCACATCGATGCCGGCAAGACGACCACGACCGAGCGCATTCTTTATTACACCGGCAAGTCCTACAAGATCGGCGAAGTGCACGAAGGCACCGCCACCATGGACTGGATGGAGCAGGAGCAGGAGCGCGGCATCACGATCACGTCGGCCGCGACGACCTGTTTCTGGAATGACAACCGTATCAACATCATCGACACCCCCGGGCACGTCGACTTCACCATCGAAGTGGAGCGTTCGCTCCGCGTGCTCGACGGCGCGGTCGCCTGCTTCGACGGCGTGGCGGGTGTTGAGCCGCAGTCGGAAACCGTGTGGCGTCAGGCCGACAAGTACGGCGTGCCGCGCATGTGCTTCGTCAACAAGCTCGACCGCACCGGCGCCGACTTCTATTTCTGCGTGAACTCGATCATCGAGCGCCTGGGCGCGCGTCCGGCGGTCCTGTATCTGCCGATCGGCATCGAGGGCGGCTTCAAGGGTCTCGTCGACCTGGTCGAGAATCGCGCGATCATCTGGCTCGAAGAGTCGCTGGGCGCGAAGTTCGAATATCAGGACATTCCTGAGGAACTGGCCGAGAAGGCTGCGAAGTATCGCAGCGACCTGATCGAAATGGCCGTCGAGCAAGACGACGCCGCGATGGAAGCGTATCTGGAAGGCAATGAGCCTTCGGTCGCCGAACTCAAGGCGCTGATCCGCAAGGGCACGCTGGAAATGGCGTTCGTCCCCGTGGTCTGCGGCTCGGCGTTCAAGAACAAGGGCGTGCAGCCCCTGCTCGACGCGGTCATCGACTATCTGCCGTCGCCGCTCGACGTTCCGGCCATCAAGGGCGTGAAGCTCGACGGCGAGACGCCGGACGAGCGTCCTTCGTCGGACACCGAGCCCTTCTCGGCGCTGGCGTTCAAGATCATGAACGACCCGTTCGTCGGTTCGCTGACCTTCGCCCGCATCTATTCGGGCAAGCTCGAGACCTCGTCGCAGGTCCTGAACTCGGTCAAGGACAAGAAGGAAAAGATCGGCCGCATGCTGCTCATGCATGCGAACAGCCGTGAGGACATCCAGGAAGCCTATGCCGGCGACATCGTCGCGCTGGCCGGCCTCAAGGATACCACGACCGGTGACACGCTCTGCGCGCAGAACGCCCCGATCATCCTGGAGCGCATGGAATTCCCCGAGCCCGTGATCGAGCTGTCGGTGGAGCCGAAGACCAAGGCCGACCAGGAGAAGATGGGCGTCGCGCTCAATCGTCTCGCTCGCGAGGACCCCTCGTTCCGCGTGACCTCGGACGCCGAGTCGGGCCAGACCATCATCAAGGGCATGGGCGAGCTCCATCTCGAGATCCTGGTCGACCGCATGAAGCGCGAGTTCAAGGTCGAGGCGAATGTCGGTGCGCCGCAGGTGGCGTATCGCGAATACCTCAAGAAGCCGGTCGACATCGACTATACGCACAAGAAGCAGTCGGGCGGCACCGGCCAGTTCGGCCGCGTCAAGGTCAAGCTGACCCCGGGCGAGCGTGGTTCGGGCTTCGTCTTCAAGGACGAGATCAAGGGCGGTAACATTCCGAAGGAATATATCCCCGCGATCGAGAAGGGCTTCCGTGAAACCGCGGAAACCGGTTCGTTGGTCGGCTTCCCGATCATCGACTTCGAAGTCCTGCTGTATGACGGCGCGTACCACGACGTCGACTCGTCGGCGCTGGCGTTCGAAATCTGTGCCCGCGGCGCGATGCGCGAAGCGGCCCAGAAGTCGGGCATCACGCTGCTCGAGCCGGTCATGAAGGTCGAAGTCGTGACCCCGGAAGACTATCTGGGCGACGTCATCGGCGACATGAACAGCCGTCGTGGCCAGATCCAGGGCACCGACACGCGCGGCAACGCGCAGACGGTCGAGGCGATGGTCCCGCTGGCGAACATGTTCGGCTATGTGAACGCGCTCCGCTCGTTCACCCAGGGCCGTGCGCAGTACTCGATGCAGTTCTCGCACTATGACGAAGTGCCGCAGAACGTTGCGGACGAGGTCAAGGCGAAGATGGCCTAAGCGTCTCCCGCGCCCCCGGGCAACCAGGGGTGCGGACACGCTAGGGGCTGGCAATCGCTTCAAACACCCGCTATGGGGCCGCGTTCGCGTGGCCTCGGATGCGGCACCGAATTCGATTCAGAAGGTAGGAAAATGGCAAAGGCAAAATTCGAGCGGAACAAGCCGCACCTCAACATCGGCACCATCGGCCACGTCGACCATGGCAAGACCTCGCTGACCGCAGCGATCACCAAGGTTCTGGCTGACAACGTCGCCGGCAACGCGGCGGTGGACTTCGCGAACATCGACAAGGCGCCGGAAGAGCGTGAGCGCGGCATCACCATCTCGACCGCGCACGTCGAGTATGAGACCGAAGCGCGCCACTATGCGCACGTCGACTGCCCGGGCCACGCCGACTATGTGAAGAACATGATCACCGGCGCGGCGCAGATGGACGGCGCGATCCTCGTCGTTTCGTCGACCGACGGTCCGATGCCGCAAACCCGCGAGCACATCCTGCTCGCCCGCCAGGTCGGCGTGCCCGCGATGGTCGTGTTCATGAACAAGGTCGACCTGGTCGACGACGAGGAAATCCTCGAGCTGGTCGAGCTGGAAATCCGCGAGCTGCTCAGCTCGTACGAATTCCCGGGCGACGACATCCCCGTCGTCAAGGGTTCGGCGACCTGCGCGCTGTCGGGTTCGAACGACAAGTTCGGCAAGGATGCCGTTCTCGAGCTGATGAAGCAGGTCGACGAATACATCCCGCAGCCGGAGCGTCCGCTCGACAAGCCGTTCATGATGCCGATCGAAGACGTGTTCTCGATCTCGGGTCGCGGCACCGTCGTCACCGGCCGCGTCGAGACCGGCATCGTCAAGGTTGGTGAAGAAGTCGAGATCGTCGGCATCAACAACACCCGCAAGACGACCGTCACCGGCGTTGAAATGTTCCGCAAGCTGCTCGACTCGGGTCAGGCCGGCGACAACATCGGCGCGCTGATCCGTGGCGTGGCGCGTGACGAAGTCGAGCGTGGTCAGGTTCTGGCCAAGCCGGGTTCGATCACCCCGCACACCGACTTCCAGTCGGAAGTGTACGTCCTGTCGAAGGAAGAAGGCGGCCGTCACACCCCGTTCTTCGCGAACTATCGTCCGCAGTTCTACTTCCGCACGACCGACGTCACCGGCACCGTCGAGCTGCCTGAGGGCACCGAGATGGTCATGCCGGGCGACAACGTCGCTCTGGGCGTGAAGCTGATCGCTCCGATCGCCATGGACATCGGTCAGCGCTTCACGATCCGTGAAGGCGGCCGTACCGTCGGCGCGGGCGTCGTCAGCTCGATCGACAAGTAAGTCTTGGGCGAAAGCCTGAAACTTCTTTAGGAAAGGGCCGGCCCCGGCGACGGGGTCGGGCCGTAGGCGGGTGGGAAGGGTGAGGGTGTTCCGATTGCCCCCTCCGTTCGCACTGAGCGAAGTTGAAGTGCACGCCAGGCGGGCCGGTCAGAGCGTGGCCTTCGACTTCGCTCAGGCTGAAAGGAGGGTGGGTTTGCGGCAGTCGCCGCCCGGTTCCATCCCCTCCAACAAAAACCCGCATCCGCCCCTTGCGGCCCCCGGCCCATATGCGTATAGGCACACGCCTTGAGGGAATCGGCTGGCACCGGAAACACCGGAGTCGGCCTTTTGCTTTTAGTGAGGGCAGGGTGGTTCGCCGCTCCTGTCGTAACCCAGAGTTTGTTTCGGCCCAGGGTCGCCTTCACGGCGGACGGTCGGGTGCTTGGTCGGATAGCCGATCGCACTTGTCGTTCATCGTGACCGCGAGCCGAAAGCCCGCTCTTTCGCATCGGTAGGGATCATGGACAGCAATATCCGCATTCGTCTGAAGGCGTTCGACCATCGCGTGCTCGATCAGGCCACTGGCGACATCGCCGACACCGCGCGCCGCACCGGCGCCCTCATCCGCGGTCCGATCCCGCTTCCGACGCGCATCGAGAAGTTCACGGTCAACCGTGGTCCGCACATCGACAAGAAGTCGCGCGAGCAGTTCGAGGTCCGCACCTACAAGCGGATGCTGGACATCGTGCAGCCGACCCCGCAGACCGTCGATGCGCTGATGAAGCTCGACCTCGCCGCAGGTGTTGATGTCGAGATCAAGCTGGCGTAAGAGGGCCAGCGTTCCCGTGGTCGACGATTCCGTCCCACGGGATTTTGGCGTTTTCCGGTTCTGAAGCTACCAGGAAACGCGCCGAGGTCGCTCCCGCGATCCGGCACTCTTTAGGGATACCGCCCGGTGGTTTCGCGCAAGCGAGATGGTGCCGGGGCAGCGTCCCCCGTCTGACCGGCTTGCCGGTCGCCAGCCCGGGACGGGGGCTCGTTTCGCTTTAATCGGGCTGGATATGCCCCCCTTGAATGGTTCTTGGGGGCCTCTGTCGAGGAAGGAACAGGATCATGCGTACCGGCGTGATCGCGAAGAAGCTGGGGATGACCCGCCTGTTCCAGGACGATGGTCGGCACGTGCCGGTCACCGTTCTGGCGCTTGAAGGCGTACAGGTCGTCGCTCGCCGCGAGATGGATCGTGACGGCTACACCGCCGTCCAGCTTGGTGCAGGTGTCGCCAAGACCAAGAATGTTGCCAAGCCGCAGCGTGGCCACTTCGGCAAGGCCGAAGTCGAGCCCAAGCAGGTGCTGGTCGAGTTCCGCGTGAACGAAGACGGCCTGCTGGACGTCGGCGCGGAAATCTCCGCCGACCATTTCGTCCCCGGCCAGTATGTCGATATCCAGGGTCGTACCCAGGGTAAGGGCTTTGCCGGTGCGATGAAGCGCTGGAACTTCGGTGGTCTGCGTGCGACCCACGGCGTCTCGGTCTCGCACCGTTCGCATGGTTCGACCGGTAACCGTCAGGATCCGGGCCGCGTCTTCAAGAACAAGAAGATGGCCGGCCACATGGGCGACAAGAACCGTACGCAGCAGAATCTGGAAATCGTGTCGACCGACGTCGAGCGCGGCCTGATCTTCGTCAAGGGCTCGGTGCCCGGCTCGAAGGGTGGCTGGCTGATCGTCAAGGACGCGGTCAAGGTTTCGCGCCACGCGGACGCCCCGTTCCCCGCCAGCATCAAGGCGGCCGCCAACAACAATGCTTCTGCCGAGCCTGCTCCGGAAGCCACCGAGAGCCAGGAGGGCTAAGTCGTGAAGGTCAAGGTTCAATCCTTCGCCGGCACCGACGCCGCGGACATCGAGCTCAACGACGAGGTCTTCGGCCTCGATCCGCGCGCTGACATCCTGCACCGCGTTGTGACCTGGCAGCTGGAAAAGCGTCGCGCCACCGCGCGCGGCACCCGTGAGCGCGCCGATGTCGCGCGTTCGGGCAAGAAGCTCGGTCGCCAGAAGGGCGGCGGTGTCGCTCGTCACGGCGATCGTCGGGCCCCCGTCTTCATCGGCGGCGGTAAGGCGCACGGCGCCCGCGTCCGCGACTTCAACCCGGGTCTGAACAAGAAGGTTCGCGCTCTGGGTCTGAAGATGGCGCTGTCGAGCCATGCCAAGGCGGGTTCGCTGATCGTGATGAACGATCTGGCGGTCGCTGGTAACAAGACGAAGACGCTGCAGGGCGATCTGGCGAAGCTCGGCTTCGGCAAGACCGCGCTGGTCATCGATGGCGACGCCGTCGAGACGTCGTTCGCACTGGCCGCAGGCAACCTGAAGGAAATCAACGTCCTTCCGGCCGCTGGCGCCAATGTCTACGACATTCTGAAGCATGACACCCTGGTGCTGACGCGCTCGGCTGTCGAAAAGCTGGAGGCCCGTTTCCATGGCTAAGCAGCAGAAGGCGGTCGATCCGCGTCATTACGACGTGATCGTTGCGCCGCACATCACCGAGAAGGCGACGCTCCTGAGCGAGCACAACGCTGTGGTGTTCAAGGTCGCCCCCGGTGCTACCAAGCCCGAGATCAAGGCGGCGGTGGAAGCGCTGTTCGACGTCAACGTCACCGGCGTGAACACCATCGTCCAGAAGGGCAAGACCAAGAAGTGGAAGGGCGCTCCGTACCAGCGCTCGGACATGAAGAAGGCGATCGTCACCCTCAAGGACGGTCAGTCCATTGACGTGACGACGGGGATCTGAGCCGATGGCACTCAAGCATTATAACCCGACGAGCCCGGCCCGCCGCGGCCTGATCCTCGTCGACCGCTCGGCGCTCTGGAAGGGCGCGCCCGTCAAGGCGCTCACCGAAGGCAAGCGCAAGACCGGCGGCCGCAACAACAAGGGCCATGTGACCAGCCGCGGCATCGCGGGCGGCCACAAGCAGCGCTATCGCTTCATCGACTTCAAGCGTCGCCAGTGGGACGTCGAGGGCACCGTGGAGCGGATCGAATATGATCCCAACCGCACTGCCTTCATCGCGCTCATCAACTATGGCACCGACGAAGCCGGCAAGGTCGACCAGTCCTACATCATCGCGCCCCAGCGTCTCGCTGTCGGCGACAAGGTGATCGCGGGCAAGAAGACCGACGTGAAGCCTGGCAATGCCATGGAACTGGGCCAGATGCCGGTCGGCACGATCGTCCACAACGTCGAGATGAAGCCCGGCAAGGGCGGTCAGATCGCACGTTCGGCCGGCACCTATGTGCAGGTCGTGGGCCGCGACAAGGGCATGGTCATCGTCCGTCTGAACTCGGGCGAGCAGCGCTACATCCATGCGAACTGCATGGCGACCGTCGGCGCGGTGTCGAACCCCGACAACGGCAACACCAACCTGGCGAAGGCTGGTCGCAACCGTTGGAAGGGCCATCGCCCGCTGACCCGCGGTGTTGCGAAGAACCCGGTCGACCACCCGCACGGCGGTGGTGAAGGCCGGACCTCGGGCGGCCGTCATCCGGTCACCCCGTGGGGCAAGCCGACGAAGGGTGCGCGCACTCGTCACAACAAGGCGACGGACAAGATGATCATCCGTAGCCGTCACGCCAAGAAGAAGGGCTAACACGTAATGGCTCGTTCCGTTTGGAAGGGTCCTTTCGTGGACCTCCATCTCCTGAAGAAGGCCGAAGTGGCTCAGGATGCTGGCAACCGCGCAGGTCCGATCAAGACCTGGTCGCGTCGCTCGACCATCCTGCCGTCGTTCGTCGGTCTGACCTTCAACGTCTACAACGGTCGCAAGTTCGTTCCCGTCTCGGTGAACGAGGACATGGTCGGCATGAAGCTCGGTGAATTCGCGCCCACGCGCTACTTCCCCGGCCACGCTGCCGACAAGAAGGGTAAGCGCTGATGTCGAAGCCCGCATCCCCCCGCAAGGTCGGTGACAAGGAAGCGCTGTCGGTCGGCACGCAGATCCGTGGTTCGGCGCAGAAGCTGAACCTGGTTGCGGCGCTCATCCGCGGCAAGAAGGTCGGCGACGCGATGAACATCCTCGCCTTCTCGACGAAGGCGATGGCCGTCGACGCGCGCAAGATCCTGGCCTCCGCGATCGCCAATGCCGAGAACAACCACAACCTCGACGTCGACTCGCTCGTCGTCGCCGAGGCGTCGGTCGGCAAGTCGATCACCATGAAGCGTTTCGCGACGCGCGGCCGTGGCAAGTCCACCCGCATTCTGAAGCCGTTTTCGCGGCTCCGCATCGTCGTCCGCGAGCAGGAAGAAGCATAATGGGTCAGAAGAGCAATCCGATCGGCCTGCGTCTCCAGATCAACCGTACCTGGGACAGCCGCTGGTTCGCCGAAGGCCATGACTATGGCCGCCTGCTGCTGGAGGATCTGAAGATCCGCCAGTTCATCATGAAGACGCTGCCCCAGGCCGCGATCTCGAAGGTCGTCATCGAGCGTCCGGCCAAGCTGTGCCGCATCTCGATCTTCGCGGCGCGTCCGGGCGTGATCATCGGCAAGAAGGGCGCCGACATCGAAAAGCTTCGCAAGAAGCTGGGTTCGATGACCTCGTCCGACGTGTCGCTGAACATCGTCGAGATCCGCAAGCCCGAGATCGACGCCAAGCTCGTCGCTCAGGGCGTGGCCGACCAGCTGGAGCGCCGTATCGCGTTCCGCCGCGCCATGAAGCGTGCGGTGCAGTCCGCGCTCCGTCTGGGCGCCGAAGGCATCCGTATCACCTGCGGCGGCCGTCTGGGCGGCGCGGAAATCGCGCGTACCGAATGGTATCGTGAAGGCCGCGTTCCGCTGCACACGCTGCGTGCGAACGTCGACTATGCCGAAGCGCAGGCGCACACCGCTTATGGCGTGTGCGGCGTGAAGGTGTGGATCTTCAAGGGCGAGATCCTGGGCCATGACCCCATGGCGCAGGACCGGCTGATGATGGAGGCTCAGACCTCCGGCGTGCGCCCGGCGCGCGACGATCATCGCCGCTAAGGATCAAAGAACATGCTGCAACCAAAGCGCACCAAGTTCCGCAAGGCCTTCAAGGGCCGCATCCACGGCGATGCGAAGGGCGGCACCAGCCTGAACTTCGGTTCCTATGGCCTGAAGGCCATGGAGCCGGAGCGTATCACGGCTCGCCAGATCGAGGCGGCTCGCCGCGCGATCACCCGTCACATCAAGCGCCAGGGTCGTCTCTGGATCCGCATCTTCCCGGACGTCCCCGTCTCGTCGAAGCCTGCCGAAGTCCGCATGGGCTCGGGTAAGGGTTCGCCGGAATTCTGGGCCGCCCGCGTGAAGCCGGGTCGCATCCTGTTCGAACTCGACGGTGTCGACGGCCCGCTGGCCGCCGAGGCATTCGAGCGCGCGGCGATGAAGCTGCCCATCAAGACCAAGGTCGTTGCCCGCCTGGGCGACACCTCGCACCTCGGAGGCGAGTAATGGCCAAGACTGAATATACCGGCCAGAGCGACGACCAGCTCGTCGAGGCGCTGGGCAACCTGAAGCGTGAGCAGTTCAACCTGCGCTTCCAGGCGGCCACGAGCCAGCTCGAAAAGCCCAGCCGGGTCAAGGAAGTCCGTCGCGACATCGCGCGGATCAAGACCATCCAGGCGCAGCGCACCGCTGCGGCTGCCAAGTAAGGACCGAGACACATGCCGAAGCGCGTGCTGACCGGGGTGATTGTCTCGGACAAGACCGACAAGACGGTCGTCGTCAATGTGGAGCGGAAGGTTAAGCACCCCCTCTACGGCAAGATCATCCGTCGGTCGAAGAAGTACCACGCCCATGACGAGGCGAACGAGTACAAGGCCGGTGAGACGGTGCGGATCGAAGAGACCGCCCCGATCTCGAAGCTGAAGACCTGGAAGGTCGTCGAGCGGGTGGATACCCACATGACGCCGGAACGGGCCTCGGCCGAAGGCTGAACCCTTTGACTTCGGGCCCCGTCCCTCCGGATCGGAGGGGCGGGGTTCGGATTTGAAGGCGCCCTTCGGGGCAAAGAGCGGATTGGTCGAAAGCGGCGGGGCGACTCGCTTGCCTTTCGAGCCAGGAGTGGCTATGGGGCCTCTCCCCCTGGTGCGGACACCCGCGCCGGGGGTCGTTTTTTAAGGCGGGGTAGGGTCGGTATCCTCCCCCAGAAGAGAGAAGGAAGCGGATCCATGATCCAGATGCAGTCCAATCTCGACGTCGCTGACAACAGCGGCGCGAAGCGGGTGCAGTGCATCAAGGTGCTGGGCGGCTCGAAGCGCCGTACGGCATCGGTCGGCGACATCATCGTCGTCAGCGTCAAGGAAGCGCAGCCGCGTGGCCGCGTGAAG
Source organism: Sphingomonas sp. Leaf257 (assembly GCF_001422185.1). Taxonomy (NCBI): domain Bacteria; kingdom Pseudomonadati; phylum Pseudomonadota; class Alphaproteobacteria; order Sphingomonadales; family Sphingomonadaceae; genus Sphingomonas; species Sphingomonas sp. Leaf257. Next base: position 421,031 of record NZ_LMMH01000001.1, on the reverse strand, counting down.
AAGGGCGACGTTCACCGCGCGGTGATCGTGCGTACCGCCAAGGACATCCGTCGCGCCGACGGTTCGGTGATCCGTTTCGACGGTAACGCCGCCGTGCTGGTCAACAAGAACGAGGAGCCGATCGGCACCCGTATCTTTGGCCCGGTCGTGCGTGAGCTTCGCGGTAAGAAGCACATGAAGATCATCTCGCTGGCGCCGGAGGTTTTGTAATGGCCGCTGCACGCATCAAGAAGGGTGACAAGGTCATCGTCCTGTCCGGCAAGGACAAGGGCAAGACCGGCACCGTGTCGCTGGCGATGCCGAAGGACGGCAAGGTCGTCGTGGACGGCGTCAACATCGCCACCCGTCACCGCAAGCCGACCCAGGCGAACCCGCAGGGTGGCCTGGAGCGCACCGCTGCTCCGCTGCACATCTCGAAGGTTGCGCACGTGACCGCCGATGGCAAGCCGACCCGCGTCCGTTTCGAGACGCAGGATGGCAAGAAGGTCCGCGTGGCCGTCAAGACCGGGGAGAAGATCGATGGCTGATTACAAGCCCCGCATGAAGGCTATCTATGATGATAGCATCGTCAAGGCGATGACCGACAAGTTCGGTTACAAGAACGTCAACGAGATCCCCCGGATCGAAAAGATCGTGCTCAACATGGGCGTGGGCGAAGCGACGCAGGACAAGAAGCGCGTCGACCAGGCCGCCTCCGAGATGGAGCTGATCGCGGGTCAGAAGCCCGTCATCACCAAGGCCAAGAAGTCGATCGCGCAGTTCAAGCTGCGTGAAGGCATGCCGATCGGTGTGAAGGTCACGCTGCGTCGCGAGCGCATGTACGAGTTCCTGGACCGCTTCATCACGATCGCGCTGCCGCGCGTTCGCGACTTCCGCGGCCTGAACCCGAAGTCCTTCGACGGTCGCGGCAACTATGCCTGCGGCATCAAGGAACAGATCATCTTCCCCGAAATCAACTATGACCGCATCGACAAGGTGCGCGGCATGGATGTGATCGTGACCACCTCGGCGAAGACCGACGACGAAGCGCGCGAGCTGCTCCGTCTGTTCGGCTTCCCGTTCCCCAAGGAAGACGCTGCCGACGAGAAGAAGGCGGCGTAACCGGACTGCCCCCTCTCCACGCCGGGGAGGGGGTCCTTACAGAAAGAGCTTAAGTCCATGGCGAAACTGAGTTCAATCAATAAGAACGAGAAGCGTCGCGCTCTCGTCAAGAAGTATGCGGGCAAGTACGCGAAGCTGAAGGCGATCGCGAACGACCAGAGCCTCGATGAGACCGAGCGTCTGATCGCGCGCCTCAAGATGGCCGAGATCCCCCGCAACGGCAATCCGACCCGTATCCGCAACCGTTGCGAGATCACCGGTCGCCCGCGTGCGTATTACCGCAAGTTCCGTCTCGCTCGCGTCATGCTGCGTGAACTGGCCAACAAGGGCCAGATCCCCGGCGTCACCAAGTCGAGCTGGTAAGGACCATTGGAGATGGCAGTGACCGATCCCCTGGGTGACTTGCTCACCCGCATCCGCAACGGCCAGCGCGCGCGCAAGGACTCCGTCCTGACGCCTGCGTCGAAGCTGCGCGTCCGCGTGCTCGACGTGCTTCAGCGCGAGGGCTATATCCGTGGCTACAGCGAAGAGCAGATGGGCCCCGCGGCCGGCATCCGCATCGAGCTGAAGTATTTCGAAGGCCAGCCCGCGATCAAGCATGTCGCGCGCGTGTCGAAGCCCGGCCGCCGTATCTATTCGGGCGCGCAGGACCTTCCCCGCGTTCGCAACGGCCTGGGCATCACCATCGTGTCGACGCCGCGTGGCGTTCTGTCGGACGCCGAAGCGCGTGAGCAGAACGTCGGTGGCGAAGTCCTGGCGGAGGTGTTCTGATGAGCCGCATCGGTAAGAAGGCGGTCCCGGTTCCGGCCGGCGTCACCGCGACCATCGCCGACAAGGTGCTGAGCGTGAAGGGTCCCAAGGGCACCCTCTCCATGCCGCTCGCCGACGAGATCACCTATGACGTCCAGGCGGACGCCATCGCGGTGCAGCCTGCCAACGCCACGAAGCGCGCCCGCGCGTTCTGGGGCATGCAGCGCACCATGGTGCAGAACCTCGTCACCGGCGTGACCGCAGGCTTCTCGAAGAAGCTGGTCATCACCGGCGTCGGCTACCGCGCCGCCGCGCAGGGCAAGACCCTGAAGCTGCAGCTCGGCTACAGCCACGACGTCAACATCGACGTGCCGGAAGGCCTCGAGGTGAAGACGCCGGACGCCACCACCGTCGAAATCAGCGGTGCGGACAAGCAGAAGGTCGGCCAGCTGGCCGCCGAGATCCGCCGCTGGCGCAAGCCCGAGCCGTATAAGGGCAAGGGCATCAAGTACGACGGCGAGTTCATCTTCCGCAAGGAAGGGAAGAAGAAGTAATGACCAAGGGTCTCTCTCTTTTCGAGAAGCGCCGTCGGCGCAACCGTACCGCGCTGCGTGCGCGTGCGGGCACCCGTCCGCGCCTGTCGGTGCATCGCTCGGGCAAGCACATCTATGCCCAGGTGATCGACGACGAGGCAGGTCGTACCGTGGCTTCGGCCTCGACGCTGGAAAAGGACGCACGCGGCCAGTCGGGCGCGAACGTCGCAGCGGCGACCGAAGTCGGCAAGCGCGTGGCCGAAATGGCCAAGGCCGCCGGCGTCACGCAGGTCGTTTTCGACCGTGGCGGCTTCCTGTTCCACGGTCGCGTCAAGGCGCTGGCCGAGGCGGCACGCGAAGCGGGATTGGAGTTCTAATATGGCTGACGAGAACAACGTGGCCGTTGCCGGTGCCGAAGGCGCCGCGCAGGACGCGACCCAGGGTCGTGGTCCCCGGGGCGGCCGTGGCCGTGGTCCGGGCGGTGGTGACCGCGGCCGTGGCGGCCGTGACGGCAACCGTGGTCGTCGCGACGACCGTCGCGGTGGACCTGAGGAGCAGGGCGAAGAGCTGATCGAAAAGCTCGTCCACATCAACCGCGTCTCGAAGACCGTGAAGGGCGGTAAGCGTTTCGGCTTCGCCGCGCTCGTCGTGGTCGGCGATGGCAAGGGACGTGCGGGCTTCGGTCATGGCAAGGCGCGCGAAGTGCCGGAAGCCATCTCGAAGGCGACGGCTGCCGCCAAGAAGGCAATGGTCCGCGTTCCGCTGAAGGACGGTCGCACGCTGCATCATGATGGCAACGGCCATTTCGGTGCGGGCCGCGTGACGGTGCGTTCGGCTCCGCAGGGTACCGGCATCATCGCCGGTGGTCCGATGCGCGCCATCTTCGAATCGCTCGGCGTTGCCGACGTGGTGACGAAGTCGGTCGGTACGTCGAACCCGTACAACATGATCCGTGCCACCTTCGAAGCGCTGGGCGAGCAGACCTCGCCCAAGTCGGTGGCGCAGCGTCGTGGCAAGAAGATCGCCGACCTGCTGGGTCGCGGTCACGGTGCCACCCAGCAGACTGCCGAGGCGGAAGCCGCGGCCGTCGTGGAGTAAGCGACCATGGCTACCATCAAGATCAAGCAGACCGGTTCGCCGATCCGCCGCACCAAGGACCAGCGCGCGACCCTCGTCGGCCTGGGCCTGAACAAGATGCACAAGGTCTCCGAGCTTCAGGACAGCCCTGAAGTCCGCGGCATGATCCGCAAGGTGCAGCACATGGTTCAGGTGGTGGACTGAGGCTTGTCGTAAGACAGACTTACATCCGTCACATTGAACAGTGACAAACACGGGGAAGGGGGCTATGCGGCCCCCTTCCTTTTATCTAGCGGCCGCGATTCTCAACGATCACGGCCATGCGCGAAACAAGCGAAAGCGAGTGCAAATCATGAAGCTGAACGAACTTTTCGACAACCAGGGTGCCCGCAAGTCCAAGATCCGCGTCGGTCGCGGTATCGGTTCGGGCAAGGGCAAGACCGGTGGTCGCGGCGTCAAGGGTCAGAAGAGCCGTGAGGGCGTGTCCATCGCGGGCTTCGAGGGCGGTCAGATGCCGCTCCATATGCGTCTGCCGAAGCGTGGCTTCAACAACATCTTCGCCAAGGACTATGCCGAGGTTAACCTGGGCGCGATCCAGAAGGCGATCGACTCGGGCAAGCTGAAGACCGACGGCACCATCGATCACGCCGCGCTGAAGGCCGCTGGCCTGGCGCGTGGCGGCAAGGACGGCGTGCGTCTGCTCGGCAAGGGCGAGCTGACCACCAAGCTGTCGTTCGTCGTGCAGGGCGTGTCGGCTTCGGCGCGTGAAGCGGTTGAGAAGGCCGGTGGTTCGGTCGACGTGCCGCACCTCGTGCCCGCCGCTGAGAAGGCCGCCGCGAAGAAGGGCCAGGCCCGCGCCGCGAAGCTCGCCGCCAAGGCCTGAACCGGATAGGATCCGCCGCTGTCGAACGGCTTTGCGCCGGGGTGACAGCGGCGGATTTTGCATCCGGGTTAGACAAGCGCGTCTTCGCGCCTATATGAGCGGCGGGGCGGTTCAAAACGCATCCCGCCGTTTTTCGTTTCCAGGATAACGCAACAGCTATGGCATCCGCAGCCGACCAGATGGCGCAAAGCATCAGCCTGGCGAAATTCGCCAAGGCCACCGACCTCAAGAAGCGGCTGTGGTTCACCATCGGCGCGCTGATCGTCTTCCGCCTGCTCAGCTATGTTCCGCTGCCGGGCGTCGACCCGACCGCGCTGGGCCTGCTGAGCCAGAAGACCACGGGCGGCGTGCTCGACTTCTTCAACACCTTCTCGGGCGGTTCGCTCAGCCGCATGTCGCTGATCGCGCTGGGCGTGATGCCGTACATCACGGCCTCGATCGTCGTGCAGCTCGCGACCTCGCTGAGCCCGCAGCTCGCCGCCATCAAGAAGGAAGGCGAGAGCGGCCGCAAGAAGCTGAACCAATATACCCGCTACGGCACGGTGCTGCTGACCGCGATCCAGGGCTATTTCATCGCCGTGGGTCTCGAGACGCTGGGCGCCAGCCAGGGCATCCAGGCGGTGATCGAGCCGGGCATGACCTTCCGCATCGCGGCGGTCATCTCGCTGATCGGCGGTACCATGTTCCTGATGTGGCTGGGTGAGCAGATCACCAGCCGCGGCATCGGCAACGGCGTGTCGCTGATCATCATGGCGGGCATCGTCGCGCATCTGCCGACCACGCTGGTCAACCTGCTTGAAGGCGGCCGTACCGGCAGCATCGATCCGGTCCGCCTGATCGGCATCATCGTTGCGGTCGTCGTCCTGATCCTGTTCATCTGCTTCATGGAGCGTGCGCAGCGCCGCATCCTGATCCAGTACCCGAAGCGCGCGACGCAGCGGGGCATGCAGGCCGATCGCAGCCACCTGCCGCTGAAGATCAACACGGCGGGCGTGATCCCTCCGATCTTCGCCTCGTCGCTGCTGCTGATGCCGCTGACCATCTCGCAGTTCGCGGGTCAGCGCGTCGCGGGCGAGAGCCGCTGGGGCGACTTCATCATCAGCCTGAACCAGTATCTGCAGCACGGCAGCCCCGTGTACATGCTGCTCTACGGCGCGGGCATCATCTTCTTCTCGTTCTTCTACACCGCGGTTGTCTTCAACCCGGAAGAGACGGCGGACAATCTGAAGCGCTATGGCGGGTTCATCCCCGGCATCCGTCCGGGCAAGAACACCGAGACCTATCTCGACTATGTGCTGACCCGCATCACGGTGCTGGGCGCGGCCTATCTGACGATCATCTGTCTGCTGCCGGAATATCTGGTCTCCGCGCTCCAGATCCCCTTCTATCTGGGCGGCACCAGCCTGCTGATCGTCGTCAACGTGACGATGGACACAGTGACCCAGATCCAGAGCCACTTGCTGGCGCATCAATATGGCGATCTGATCAAGAAGGCGAAGCTGAAGGGCGGTCGCCTGCGCTGAGGCGCAGGCGGATTTCAGGGTAAAGAGGGGAGAGAGACGTGGGCGTGAACATCATCCTGCTGGGACCGCCGGGCGCGGGCAAGGGAACCCAGGCGCAGCGGCTGGTGGCCAATCGCGGCATGGTGCAGCTGTCGACCGGCGACATGCTGCGCGCGGCGGTCAAGGCGGGCACCCCCGTCGGCCTCCAGGCCAAGGCGGTGATGGACGCGGGCGAGCTGGTGTCGGACGCGATCGTCTCGGCGCTGATCGGCGAGCGGTTGGACGCGGCCGAGGCGGAAGGCGGTGCGATCTTCGACGGCTATCCCCGGACTGAGGCGCAGGCCGAGGCGCTGGACGTGCTGCTGGCCGAGCGCGGCAAGTCGCTCGACCATGTCATCGAACTGGCGGTGGACGAGGATGCGCTGGTCGAGCGGATCACCGGCCGCTTCACCTGCGCGTCGTGCGGGGCGGGCTATCACGACAGCTTCAAGCCGACTCAGGTCGAGGGCGTCTGTGATGTCTGCGGTTCGACCGAGTTCAAGCGCCGCCCCGACGACAATGCCGAGACGGTGCGCACGCGCATGGCCGAATACCGCGCCAAGACCGCGCCGATCCTGCCGCTCTATGAGGCGCGCGGCATCGTGACGCGGGTCGACGGCATGGCGGCGATGAACGCGGTGGGGGCGGAGATCGACGCGATCCTCGATCGCTGATCCAAACCAGAATGTTTGAAGAGAGGCGTTCCCGAAAGGGAGCGCCTCTTTTTCCGTTCTGGGTGGGCGCGGAGCCGTACGCAAAGCCCCTCTCCCGGCAGGGGGGAGGGGTTGGGGGGGGCGAGGGCCCCAAGCCGAATGCTCGGTGAGACCCCGATGCCCTCCCCCATCCCCTCCCGCCTGCGGGAGGGGAGCGTTCCGAGGACAACGCGGGCCCCAGGCTTTTGACGAATGTCGCAGCCTGGCCTTCGACTACGCTCAGGCTGAACGGAAGGGGGAAGTGGTTCAATCGGCCGTGATAATCCCCTAGACCCGGCCCATGACCGCGCTGATCGCCGACTATTACCGCCACCTCACGGTCGACCTGCGCCGTTCCGACCACACGGTGCGCGCCTATGTCGCGACGGCGGAACGGCTCTGTGGTTTCCTGTCGGCCCATTGGGGCGAGGCCGTCGACGGGCCTGCGCTGTCCCGCGTAACCGCCGCCGACCTGCGCGCCTTTCTGGCCGCGCGCCGGGGTGAGGGGCTGACCGCCGCCTCCACCGCGCGGGAACTGTCGGCGGTGCGAACCTTCCTCCACTGGACCGGCGTCGAGCCGCCCCCGTTGAAAGGCCCCCGCCGCAAGCGGAGCCTCCCGCGCCCCCAGTCCCCCGCCGACATCATGGCCCTGGGCGAGGACATGGCGGAGAATGCAGCAGAGCCATGGATCGCGGCACGCGACTGGGCGGTCCTGCTGCTGCTGTACGGCGCAGGGCTGCGCATCGGCGAGGCGATGGCGCTGACCGCCGACATCCTCCCCCTGGGCGAGACGATCCGCGTGCTGGGCAAGCGCGGCAAGACCCGGATCGTGCCGCTACTACCCGAATTGCGTAGCGCGATCGAGGACTATGCCCGCCAGTCGCCTTATCCGTTGATTCCGGGTGAGCCGCTGTTCCGGGGTGCCAAGGGCGGGCCGCTATCGCCCGCGATCATCCGCCGATCGGTGCAGGGTGCGCGCGAGCGGTTGGGGCTTGGCGGGCGGACGACGCCCCATGCGCTGCGCCACAGCTTTGCCACGCATCTGTTGGGGCGCGGTGCGGATTTGCGTCAGCTACAGGAACTGCTGGGTCATGCGAGCCTCAGCTCGACGCAAATCTATACCGCGGTCGATGCCGCGCACCTGCTCGACATCTACCGCACCGCCCATCCGCGAGCCTAGCGTTCCCCGCGTGGCTTCCAGGTGAAGACGCGCCAGAGATAACCGCCGACCATCAGCACGGTCATTGCGATGGCCGCGGGGCCGACATAGCGGTTGATCGCCTCGAAATTGGCACCCAGCCACAGGCCCGCATAGGCGAGGATCGCGTTCCAGATCGTGCTGCCCGCAAAGGTCCAGATCAGGAACTTGGCCAGCGGCATCCGCGTGATCCCGGCGGGCAGCGAGATCATCGTGCGGAAGGCGGGCATGAAGCGGAACACGAACACCACCCATCCGCCATGCCGTACGAAGAACAGGTGCAACCGCTCGACGTCGCGCCACTCCATCGTCAGCCAGCGGCCATATTTGTCGACGAAGGGGCGGAACCGCTCATAGCCGATATAGCGGCCGACCGCGTACCAGGCGTAATTGCCGATCGTGGTCCCGGCCGTACCCCACAGGATCAGCGGGATCATCGCCATGTCGCCGCGCGCGACCGCCATGCCGCCCAGGCCCATGATGACCTCGGACGGGATGGGCGGCACGATATTCTCCAGCGCCATCAGCAGGAAAATACCGAAATAGCCGCCCCAGGCGATGAGGTTGAGGATGAAATCGGTCATGGGTGAAGGGATGTACCGATGAAGGGGAGGGCGGTTCCCCCTAAAGCTGCCCGGAGGGGAGGGAAAGAGGCCGGGCCGCCCGCTGGCGACACTTGACGACGGGGGCGGCTTGCGCGAACCCGACGCGATGGCCGACACCCCGCAAAAATCACCTGAAACGTCGCCGGAGAAGTCGGAGACGAAGGACACGTTGCGCTTCTTCCTGAAGCTGGCGCTGTTCGTCTTCATCCTGCGCAGCCTGATCGTCACGTCCTTCGTGATCCCGTCGGAATCGATGCTGCCGCGTCTGCTGATCGGCGATTATCTGTTCGTGACCAAGTGGAATTACGGCTATTCGCGCTGGTCCTTCCCCTTCGGCCTGCCGCTGCTGCCCGGCCGTATCCTGGGGCGCGACCCGGCACGCGGCGATGTGGTGGTGTTCCGCTCGCCCGAACCGGACGATCATGACGTCATCAAGCGGGTGATCGGCCTGCCCGGCGACACGATCCAGGTGCGTGAGGGGCAAGTGTTCCTGAACGGCCGTGCCATCCCGAAGCAGCGGATCGCCGACTTCATCCTGCCGCTGACCCCCAATTTCGATGCGAACAAGTGCGGGCCGTTCCTCGACACCGTCTCCGGCCAGCCGGTGTGCCGCTATCCCCGCTTCCATGAGACGCTGCCGAACGGCAAGAGCTATGACGTGCTCGACCAGGGCAATTTCCCTGAGGCCGATGATACCGGCGTCTATACCGTTCCCGCCGACCACGTCTTCCTGATGGGCGACAATCGCGACGACTCGGCGGACAGCCGCTTTGCCCCGCCGCGCGGCATGGGCATGATCCCGATGAACCGGCTGGAGGGCCGCGCCGCCGTCACCTTCTTCTCGACCGACGGCTCGGCCGAATGGATCAAGCCCTGGACCTGGGTGTCGGCCGCGCGCTGGAACCGGATCGGAGAAGGGTTTTGAGCGCCGTCGATGACTGGCTCGCCGGAATCCTGGGTCGCGCGCCGAGCGATGCGACACCCTTCCACCGCGCGCTGACCCATGGCAGCCAGGCCGCCGAGAATTACGAGCGGCTGGAGTTTCTGGGCGACCGGGTGCTGGGCCTGATCATGGCCGAATGGCTGTGGGAGCAGTTCCCTGCCGAGCCCGAGGGGCAGTTGTCTCGCCGCCTCAATTCTCTGGTGACGGGCGCGGTCTGCGCCGATGTCGCGCGTGACCTGGGTGTGCGCGAGCATCTGCGGCTGGGCAAGCAGGCGCGCGACGACGGCGCTTCGGACAGCGACAATGTGCTGGGCGACGTGATGGAGGCACTGATCGGTGCCTGGTATCGCGAGGCGGGGCTGGAAGCGGCGCGCGCCTTCATCCGCAAGGCCTGGGGCGACCGGGTGCATTCGCAGGGGAAAGCCCCGCAGCATCCGAAGTCGGCGCTTCAGGAATGGGCGGCCGCGCATAATCGCAAGGCGCCGGAATATGTGGTGGTGGACCGTTCGGGCCCGCATCATGCACCGCGCTTCACGGTGGCGGTGCGGATCGGCCGCACGGCGGAGGTGACGGCGACGGGGGCCAACAAGCAGGAAGCCGAGACGGCGGCCGCGAAGGCGATGCTGGCGAAGTTGAAGGCTTGAGGGATTCCCTTGGGCTTCGACTTCGCTCAGCCTGAACGGCTGTTGTCCATAATCCCCAAACCCCGTTCAGCCTGAGCGAAGTCGAAGGCCACGCCCCGACCTCGCCCAGTCACCGGACTCAACGCCCCTTGGCGGCCGCCGCTTCCTTCTTGGCCTGTACCTTGGCGCGGTGATGGCCGATCGCGCAGCCCGCGGCGGCACCCAGCACCGCATGGCCCTTGCCGACGAAATGCCCGCCGACGCCGCCCACGGCCGCGCCCTTCAGGCAACCCTTGGCCGAGGCGGGGCCCGCGACGGTCAACAGCGCCGCGGCCGACAGGGCGGTGAGAAGGGTCTTCATAACGTCTCTCCTTGCACGCGAAATCGTGGCCGGAAAAATGCGCGCGAAGCCGTGGCCGTTCCGTGATCCGACCATTACATTCCGTCCATGTGGGCCGGACGTTGCGGGAAGGGGGCGGGACCTGTACCGCTGGCGGTCATGACTGAACAACGTTGCGGCCTCGTGGCCGTCGTCGGCGCGCCCAATGCCGGCAAATCCACCCTCGTCAATGCCCTGGTCGGCCAGAAGGTCGCGATCGTCAGCCCCAAAGCGCAGACGACTCGGGCCAAGCTGCTCGGCGTCGCGATCGAGGGGGAGGCGCAGATCCTGCTGGTCGACACCCCCGGCATCTTCGAGCCCAAGCGCCGCCTGGACCGCGCGATGGTCGCCGCCGCCTGGGAAGGCGCGGAGGGCGCCGACATCCTGGCACTGGTCGTCGACGGCAAGGGCGGCATCGGCCCCAAGATCCACGCCATCGCCGAGTCGATCGCTCACCGGCCCGAGCCCAAGCACCTGATCCTCAACAAGGTCGACATTGCCGACAAGGCGCGCCTGCTGACCCATGCGGAAAAGTTGAACGAGGTCGTGAAGTTCGACGAAACCTGGTTCATCTCGGCGCAGACGGGGGATGGCTTGCCCCAGCTCAAGACCCGGCTGGCCTCGCTCATGCCGGAGGGGCCATGGCATTATCCCGAGGACCAGGTGTCCGACGCCACCGAGCGGGCCTTGGCGGCCGAGGTGACGCGCGAGCAACTCTATCTCCAGCTTCACGCCGAGCTGCCCTATGCCAGCGCCGTCGAGACCGAGGCGTATAAGGAGCGCGAGGACGGATCGGTCGAGATCCACCAGCAGATCCTGGTCGAACGCCCGACCCAGCGTGCCATCGTGCTGGGCAAGAACGGCGTGCGGATCAAGGAAATCGGCGCACGGTCGCGGGCGCAGTTGTCCGAGCTGCTGGGGCAGAAGGTGCACCTGTACCTGCATGTGAAGGTCAAGCCAGGCTGGGACGAGGATCGTTCGGTCTACAAGGATATCGGGTTGGATTGGGTGGATTGATTTTTGGGGTTGGGTCTCGGTGAGACACCGGTCCCTCCCCCATCCCCTCCCGCTTGCGGGAGGGGTGCGTTGTCGGGCGAACGTTAAGCGTAAACCGCGAAGTTAGGATGTGTTGAAGCGCACGTAGGTGCCGCTGGGCACACCCCTCCCGCAGGCGAGTTTCAGGTCGGTCATGCCCCCGGCATGACCTAAACGATGCGGGGCATCGTTTACCTGAAACTGGGATGGGGGAGGGCACGGGCTAGGCGATAGACCCGCCAAGCCGCCCCAAAGCCCACTCCGCCGCCTCGACGACCACCGGATCGCCGTCCCCCAGCAACCCCCGCAACACCGGCACCAGCTCCGCCGCTCCGCTATTCCCCGCCGCGATCGCGGCATTGCGCACCATCCGGTTGCGCCCGATCCGCTTGATCGGCGAGCCTGAAAATACCTGCCGGAACTCGGCATCGTCCAGCGACAGCAAATCCCCCAGCTCCGGCGCGGTCAGCTCGGCGCGGGGATGGAACGCCATGTTCGCCTGCGCCGCCGCCGCGAACTTGTTCCACGGGCACACCGCCAGACAGTCGTCGCAGCCATAGATGCGGTTGCCCATCGCCACCCGGAATTCCTCCGGGATCGGCCCGGCATGTTCGATCGTCAGATAGGAAATGCACCGCCGCGCATCGAGCTGATACGGCGCCGGAAACGCGTCGGTAGGACAGGCCCGCTGGCATGCGTCGCAGCGCCCGCACGTGTCGCGCGCCACCGCATCGGGCTCCAGCGCCAGCGTGGTGTAGATCGCCCCCAGGAACAGCCAGCTGCCATGCTCACGGCTGACCAAATTGGTGTGCTTGCCTTGCCAGCCCAGCCCGGCCGCTTCGGCCAGCGGCTTTTCCATCACCGGGGCGGTGTCGACGAAGACCTTCAGGTCGCACGCCGCCTCCTGCGCCAGCCAGCGGCCCAGCGCCTTCAGCTGGCGCTTCACGACATCATGATAGTCCGCCCCCTGCGCATAGACCGAAATGCGTCCAGTCCGCCCCTGATCCGCCAGCCGCATCGGGTCTTCGGCGGGGGCATAGCTGACGCCGAGCGAGATGATGCTCCTCACCTCGGGCCACAGGCTGGCGGGGCTCTGCCGTTGGTGTGCGCGGTCGGCCATCCAGATCATCGATCCGTGGCGTCCCTCGGCGAGCCATTGGTGCAGCCGCTCGACCGTCTTGGGGGCGGCATCGGCATGGGTGATGCCGATCGCGGCAAAGCCCAGTTCGGCCGCCTTTGCCTTGATCCGGGTTTCCAGCTTGTCTTGCGCCACATACGCCCGCTACCACAGGCGATCAGGGAGGGACAATCAGCGTGGATAATCAGTGGGCGGTCACCGCCTCGGGCCTTGCCAAGCGGTTCGGCGACCGGCGGGTCGTCGATGGCGTCGACATCGCCGTACCGACGGGGGCGGTGTACGGCGTGCTGGGCCCCAATGGCGCGGGCAAGACGACGACGCTGCGCATGCTGCTGGGCATCATCGAACCCGATGAGGGACAGCGCAGCCTGCTCGGCCATGCCCATCCGCGCGATGCCAGCGATCTGGTCGGCTATCTGCCCGAGGAGCGCGGGCTCTATCCTGCGATGAAGGCGCGCGATGCGATCGTCTTCATGGGCGCTTTGCGGGGGCTGGACCGCGCGACCGGGCGGGTGCGGGCGGACGAACTGCTCGAACAGGCCGGGCTCGGCCATGCCGCCGACAGCAAGATCCGCAAATTGTCCAAGGGCATGGCGCAGCTCGTCCAGCTGCTCGGCTCCGTCGTCCACCGCCCGAAGCTGCTGGTGCTGGACGAACCCTTTTCGGGGCTGGATCCGGTCAACCAGGAACGGCTGGAGGCGCTGATCCTCGGCGAGCGCGACCGGGGGGCGACCATCCTGTTCTCCACCCATGTCATGGCCATGCCGAGCGGCTTTGCGACCGGCTGGCGATCATCGCCGGGGGCCGCCGCCGGTTCGAGGGGACGGTGGACGATGCGCGGGGCACGCTGACCGCCCGTGTGCGCTATCGCCCGCGCGACCCGGAGCGGGTGCTGCCCGAGCTGTTGCCCGCCGATGCGGTGCGCGAAGGCGCGGACTGGCGCTTCCCGATGCCCGAGCAGGGAATCGAGCCGATATTGGGCCGCCTGCTGACGGCAGGGGCGGGCATATTGAACCTGTCGATCGAGCGGCCCAGCCTTCACGAAGCCTTTGTCCGCATCGTCGGCGAACAGGAGATGGCGGCATGAGCCAGACCCGCCGGTTGATCCGCCAGACGATGACGATCGCACGCCGCGATTTCATCGCCACCGTCTTCACCCCCATCTTCCTGCTGTTCCTGTTCGCGCCGCTGATCATGGTGGCGTTCAGCACCATCGGCGCACTGGGCGCGGCGCAGGCGGCGGACCATGGCGCCGACCGGGTGCGGATCGTCGCGATCGTGCCCGATGCGACGGCCACCGCCTTTGTCACCGCCGACCGCCAGTCGCGCACGATCTTCCGCCGGGACGAGGAGCCGCCCGAGCTGGTGACGCTGCCCCCCGCACGCGATCCGGCCGCGCAGGCGCGCGCCGCGTTCGAGTCGCCCGACTATGACGCGACCGCCGTGCTCTATGGCCCGCTCGACCGGCCCACCATCCTGTACGGCGCACGCGGGCAGCGGGCGGCGGATTATCTGGCGGTGCTGGCGACCGGCGCACTCTCGGCCGAACGGCTGGGTGGCGAACTGCCCAAGGTCACCCCCCGCAAGCTGGCCTTCTCGCGCCAGCGCGCGACGCTGGGCGGACAGAATCAGACGGCGTCGCTGGCGGTCTTCGGCGTGTTCTTCCTGACCCTGTTCCTGGCGGGACAGGTCGTCGGTACCATGGCCGAGGAACGGTCGAACAAGGTCATCGAGGTGCTGGCTGCCGCCGTGCCGCTGGAGGCGGTGTTCCTGGGCAAGCTACTGGGTATGTTCGGGGTGGCGGTGCTGTTCATCGGCTTCTGGGGCACGGTGCTGGGCCAAGTGGCGAGCCTGTTGCCACCCGCCTTTGCCGGGATGGTCGGCGAATTGTCGCCTGCCGTGGGCCTGCCGATGTTCGTCATGCTGTTCGTCGCCTATTTCACCATGGCGTATCTGCTGCTCGGCTCGGTGTTCCTGACGATCGGGGCGCAGGCCTCGACCATGCGCGAGATCCAGATGCTCTCGCTGCCGATCACCATCATCCAAGTCGGCATGTTCACCCTGACCTTGAGCGGGCTGTCGCAACCGGGCAGCTGGCTGGCGCTGGTGGCCGAGGTGTTTCCGCTCTCCTCGCCCTTTGCGATGGCGGGCGTGGCGGCGGCGAGCGATGCGCTGTGGCCGCATGCGGTGGCGCTGGCGTGGCAGGCCTTATGGGTCGCGCTGTTCGTGACGCTGGGCGCGCGGCTGTTCCGGCGCGGCGTCCTGCAATCGGGCAGCACGCGACCCTTTTGGCGACGCAAGGGAGCGTAAGATTTTTCCTCCCCTGTAAGGGGAGGTGGCAGAGCGAAGCTCTGACGGAGGGGTGTCCACACCAGCGGTGACACCCCTCCACCATCCTTCGGATGGTCCCCCTCCCCTTACAGGGGAGGAATGTTGAAGGCTTGCCGGTGCGGGCCATCTCCCTATCTTGGTTCGATGACCGCATCCCCTTCCGATCGCCGCCATTTTCTCTCGTTGATGGGACTTGGCACCTTAGGTGTCGGGCTGTCCGCCTGTGGCCGTCAGGCCGAGGCGGCGGAACGCTTTCCGGTGGCGATGAGCGATGCCGCGTGGAAGCAGAAGCTCGGCCCGGCGGCCTATGACGTCCTGCGGCGCGAGGGGACCGAACGGCCCTATAGCAGCCCGCTCAACAACGAGCATCGCAGCGGCGTCTTTTCCTGCAAGGGGTGCGCGCAGCCGCTGTTTTCGTCGAAGACCAAGTTCGAGAGCGGCACCGGATGGCCGAGCTTCTGGGCGCCGTTGCCGCGGGCGGTGGCGACGGAGTCGGATCGGTCGCTGATGATGGAACGGGTCGAGGTGCATTGCAGCCGTTGTGGCGGGCATCTGGGCCATGTCTTCGACGACGGGCCCAAGCCGACGGGCAAGCGTTACTGCATGAACGGCGTGGCGATGACGTTCCGGGCGGGGTGACGGCTGGTCCGTCGCTCCGGTGACGGTTTCCCTTGGCCTTCGACTGCGCTCAGGCTGAACGGAGGTTTGAGGGGCTTGTCTTGCCGTAGGCCAGGGGGGCAGGCGGGGTGCTTCGCCACGGTCGTTCACGCTGAACCAAGTCGAAGCGCACGTTCTGCGCTATGCGCTGGGCCTTCGCGCCGCCCGGCAGGAAATTACTGGATCGGCGCTGCGAAGGTCAGGATGCCGTTGACGCGGCCGCTGTCGCGCGAAGCGATCTGGGTGGCGGGCAGGTCGGCGACGCCGCTCTTGTGGCCCGAATAGATGAAGCCCTTGGTCGGATAGGCCGACGTGCCCAGGCCGCCATTGGGGCCGTACCAGACCTTGACCATCGACCAGTCGTTGTTCGGCGAGACGTCGACGGCGCGGACGTCGCGCTCGATGCCGCCGCGACGCGACCAGTTGGCATGGGTCAGGAGGACTTCGCGGTCGCTGACGACCTTGCTGACCATGGCGACATGGCCGACGCGCATCCGGCTGGTGGATTCGAAGGCGAGGACCGAACCCTGTTCCGGGGTGTGGCCGCGCTGGTAGCGGCCCTCGGCCTGGCCCCACCAGGTGTTGGCATTGCCGTGAAGATCGATGCCCGAAATCTCGCGGGCATAAGGGGCGCACTGCCAGAACTGCGCGGCAGCGGGGGTGGCCATCATCAGGCCGCACGTTGCCATCAGCGCGAATCGCACTGCGAATGCCTTGAACTTCACTGGACCCCCCGGTCGGAATGTCGGTGTGAGTGTCGATTAACCGGGGCTAAACATGTTGGAAAGCGCCGCGGGAACCATATCCGGTGAACGGTGTTTCGGCGGCGATGACCTGAAAAATCGGCGGCGAAACGAGTTTTTCGTTCCTCGTTTCGCCGCTCTCATGGCTCGGTTTATCGTCCGAGCAGGCGATCCACCGTGACCTGCGTCACTGCGTGATAGCCCGGACGCGCCTTGTCATAGATTCGCTTGGCCAGCGCCTGGCCCCATTCGCCCTGTCCCTGAAGCTGCTGAAACAGCGGCGCGACGAACTTGCGGCGGCCCTGCGAGGTCAGGAACTGCTCGGCTGAGGCCTCGGCGGGCGGATAACGATTGGCGAGCGCGAGGCGGAGCCAGGCAAAGCGGATTTCGCTATTGCCCGTCTCGTTCCAGTGGAACCGCTCGTCGAGCGCGGCAAGGCGTCCGGCCGATAGCTGGCGGGGCAGCTGGTCGAGGAAGCGGACATATTCCTGTGTCGTGACCTTGTCGGGCACCGCCGAGACGGGGCCGCCAGCCGCGAACGCCTTTGCCGCCGCGTCGATCGCGGGGAAGGCGTCGGAACGGACATGGACGGCGTTGGCGGGGATACCCGGCTGATAGACCCACTGGTCGACGCCGATCTTTGCGTCCTCGCCGGGCTTGAGCAGGTTCTTGCGCAGATCGGCCAGGAAGCCCGCGCTGGTCTGCGGCTGGAAGGCGTGGCGGTCGAAATAGCCGCGCAAGTAAGCATCCCAGCGCGCTCGGCCGACCACCGACTCGATGGTGCGCAGGAAGGTCGCGCCCTTGTCATAGGCGATCTGGGTCATGCCGTCGTCGGGATCGCGCTTGGCATCCAGATCGAGGTGCAGCTTGGTGTCGGGCGACTGCGGGCCGCCTGCCTCTTTCACCGCATTCATCATGTCGGTCCAGGCCAGGTCGGCCTCCATGGCGGCGCGGCGCTTGCCGTACATCGACTCCATGATCCGGTTCTCGAAATAGCTGGTGAAGCCTTCGTTCAGCCAGAAATCGTCCCAGGTCGCGTTGGTGACGAGATTGCCCGACCAACTATGCGCCAGTTCATGCGCGATCAGGCTGACGAGGCTGCGGTCCCCCGCCAGCACGGTCGGCGTCGCGAAGGTCAGCATGGGGTTCTCCATGCCGCCGAACGGGAAGCTGGGCGGCAGGACCAGCACGTCGTACCGGCCCCAGCGATAGGGACCGTACAGCCCCTCGGCCGCGGTGACGAACTTGTCGAGCCCGGCAAACTCCCAGGCCGATTTGTCGAGCATCGCGGGCTCGGTCCAGATGCCCGTGTTGGCGCTGAGCGGCTTGAACTTCAGGTCGCCGATGGCCAGCGCGATCAGATAGGGGGCGACGGGCTTGTCCATGCGATAACTGGCGGTGTGGCGGCCGTCATTGCACGGCGTCTCGCCGGTCCGCTCGCCGCTCATCACGACGGTCAGCGCGCAAGGGGCGTTGACCGTGGCGTCCCAGGTCTGGCGGATACCAGGCGAATCTTGGGTCGGAATCCAGCTGCGGTTGAGGATCGCCTCGCCCTGGCTGAATAGATAGGGCTGCTTTTTGCCCGCCGTCTGTTCGGGCGACAGCCATTGCAGCGCCTTTGCGCCAGGCGCCGAGGCATAGGCGATCTTGATCGTGCGGTTGCCGTTCAGCGTGATGGTCAGCGGCGCGCCATGCACCTTGTCGACCGCGCCGACCGTGTAGGGCAGGGGGCGGTTCTGCGCGTCGGTGACGGTGACGATGCGCAGGCCGTTATCGTCGACGATCAGCCGCTTGGCATCCGGTTTGGCATCGACCGACAGGGTCGCGATCCCGCGCATCACATGGGTGTCGAAATCGGCATAGAGGTTCAGCGAGACATGGGTGACCCGCGCTTCCAGGGGCTGCGCATAGCTGTGAACGTCACGCGCATCGGCGGAGGTCAGGACCGGCGCGACGTTCGGGGAGGGGGATTGGGCGGCGAGCAACATCGCCAGGGCGGCCAGGGACATGGGCACTCCGAATGGGACAGGATGATTGCACCATAGCCGGATTGCCGATGAATGGGAGGGCTCTGGACGCAGGGGCTTCGCATAACCAGTTAGGCGGCATGGACGAATTGACGCTGGCCGTGGTCGGAATCGACTTTCCCAATGAGGACAAGGCGCGGAGCAATCGGCGATTCGAGCTGCTCGCTTCGGCCATCGGCGATCCGGTGAGCCTGCGACCCGAGCCGCGCAACCGCCATGATCCCCATGCGATCGCCGTCTTCAGCGCCCGCGATGTGCAGGTGGGTTATCTCTCCGCCGAGCGAGCGCCGCTGGTCGGTGCGCGGATGCGGCGTGGGGAGGACGTACAGGCGGTATATCAGGGGCTGAAAGGCTCGGTGGCCTATATCCGGGTGCGTTTCGGCGGCGGTACACCGACCATCCCCCGTACGGCCGAGCCTCTGCCGGAGAAAGAGGAGGATGATTTCTTCCCCGATCCCGACGGCCCCGAATGGGGGGCCTGAAGCGGGCCACAAAAAAGGGAGCCGAAACCGGCTCCCTTTCCATCCGCCTGAGCGGTGATGGTCCGGGCGGGATTGCTCCCGCCCGCGACAATCAGTTGCTGTCCGCGCTGTCGTCCTTGACGACGGCGACGACGCCGATCGCGACGACGCCAGCGGCGATCAGAGCCGCCAGGATGCCGCCGCCGGCCAGCTTGTTGCCCTTGGCGGTCGGAGCCGAAGCGCGAACCGACTTCGAAACCGACAGGCTGGCAGCCGGGTTGGTCGGCGCAGCGGCGACCGGAGCAGCAACCAGAGCCGTAGCGGCGACAGCAGACAGGAACTTCATCATAATCAATCTCCCATGGCGAACGACCGCCAAGACGCGGTGGTGTTCATCGTCCCAATAGCGCAAAAGCGTGGCCGCGTAAATTTGTTCCCGCACTGCATCATTTTTTAGACGAGGGCGTGGAACAAATGTCGCAGTCGTTAATCAGGATGCGATCGTTTCTGGGCCTAAATGATCGGGATCAGTGACGAATGGCGGCCGTTGCCACTCCGGCGAAAATCAATGCTCCACCGCCTGCCCGCTGTGCCCAGGCTTGTGCCCGTGGCGAGCGCAATAGTCCGCCCGCGCTCGACGCCGCCCATGCATAGCAGCCGTCGGTCAGCGCCAGCACCAGCACGAACGTTACCACCAATATCCCGGCCTGGGACCAATAGGGGCGATGGGGGTCGATGAACTGCGGTGCGAAGGCGGCGAGGAACAGGATGGTCTTGGGATGGAAGGTGCCGACGCCCAGATTGCCCAGAAAGGCGGCGCGCGGCGAAATCAGGCGAGGGCGAATCGCCACCGCATCGGCATTGCGTGCGCGCCAGAGCCCTATGGCACCGACCGTGATCAAATAGGCGGCACCCGCCCATTTCAACAGCCCGAACAGAAAGGACGAGGCCGCCAGCACCGCGCCCATGCCCAGCAGGCTGGCGGTCGAGGCGGCCAGATTGCCGAGCATCAGCCCGCCGACCGAGGCAAAGGCGGTCCGCCGTCCCGATCCGATCGCATAGCCCAGGATCGCCGCGACGCCGGGACCGGGGATCAGCCCGATGACCAGGGTCGCCGCGACAAAGGCGAACCACAGGTCGGGGCGCATCAGCGTCCGCCGTCGCGCCGGGTCAGCGCCGCGACGCAGCTCGCCCGGTCGATCGAACTGCCATCGGGCTCGCGCGCGTCCAGATAGGTGACGCGCGGCTCGGCCCCGTCCTTGGGATAGAGATAGGCGTCGAGGACGCAGAAGCTGCCCAGGAACTGCAATTTGCGCGCGGCCCCTTCACGGACATCGGCATCGGGCGTGCCGAACAGCTTGGTCAGCCCGGCGGCGTCCTGTCCGATCACCCGCTCCAGCCCGACGCTGGTATAGGGGACCGGCACCGGGGCCATGCCACCGCTGCGCACCGGCGCGGCGGTCTGCGGCACCGTACAGCCCGCCAGCAATGTCAGGCCCAGCAGCGGCAGCGCGATGAGGCGGGTCACGCCTGTCTCCTGTGAAAGAAATGGGTCGCCATGCTCGCCCCCAGGACGGGCGCGAGTAGATTGAATCCCGGAACCACGAACAGGGTGGCGACGGCAAGCCCCAGCAGGAAGCGCGCAGGCCCGGTCGCCTTGCGCCAGCGACGCATGGCGGCGCGGTCCATGTGCCGCGCCGCCGCCATGTCGCCCAGGTCGCGCGACAACAGCCAGGCATTGACCAGCAGGAACGCCGCCGCCGTGCCGATGCCGGTTACGAGCAGCACGATGTACAGGGGCAGCAGGATCAGATTGACGGCAATGACCCGCGCAGCCGAACCCAGACCCATGGCCGTGCCGCGTGCGAAGGAAACCGGCCTGCCGCTCGCCAGCGCATGCGGGTAATGCCGCGCCTCGACCGCCGCGACGATATCGTCGGCGAACACGCCCACCACCGCCACCGCAACCGCGCGAAAGGCCAGCCACAGCGCCAGCAGTTCGACGACGAAGGTAAAGGCGGCCGACCAACCGTCCGCCTGTGCGCCCAGCCATCCGGTCAGCGCCGCGCGCATGCCATACCACAAGCCGACGCCCGCCAGCGCGAAGACGCCCAGCGTCACGCCCAGCGAACGGATCAGCACCCGGCGGATCGCCGGATCGCCCAACTGGGCGAGCGACAGGAAAAAGGCGCGGATCATGGCTCTTCGATGGCGCGGGCGGCATGGGCAAGTCAATGCGGTACGGGGCCATACGGCGGCTCCCTTGCGCAGGGGTAGCGTGCTGACTAGGGCGGCGACATCACAGCTTGTTTCCCGGAGTCCGTATCTTGACCAACCCCACTTACGACGTGGTGGCGATCGGCAATGCCATCGTCGACATTCTCAGCCCGGCCGAGGATGATTTCATCGCCGAGAACGGCATGACCAAGGGCGCGATGCAGCTCGTCTTTTCGCCGGAAGAAGCCGACGCGCTCTATGCCAAGATGGGTCCCGGTCGCGAGATTTCGGGCGGGTCGGCCGCCAACACGCTGGCGGGCATGGCCGCGCTGGGCGGCAAGACCGCGTTCATCGGCCAGGTCGCCGACGATCAGCTGGGCGAGGTGTTCAGCCACGACATCCGTGCGGCGGGCGTCAAGTTCGACACGCCGGTGCGTCCCGGCCAGCCGACCACCGCACGCTGCATGATCTTCGTCAGCCCCGATGGCCAGCGGACGATGAACACCTTCCTCGGCGCCTCGCACTATCTGCCCGCCGAAGCGCTCGACAAGGCGCTGATCGCCGATGCGGCCTATCTGTATATCGAGGGCTATCTCTGGGATCCGGAAGAGCCGCGCGCCGCGATGCGCGCCGCCATCGACGTCGCCCGCGCGGCGGGCCGCAAGATCGCCTTCACCGCCTCGGCCGAGTTCGTGATCGACCGCCACCGCGCCGATTTCCACGCGCTGATCGACGGCGGCATGATCGACGTGATCTTCGCCAACGAGACCGAGATCGTCGCGCTGACCGAAACGGCGGATGTCGAGGCCGCGATCGCCTCGCTGAAGGACAAGGTCGAGACGCTGGTCGTCACGCTCGCCGAAAAGGGTGCGCTGGCGCAGCGCGGGGACGAGCGCGTGACCGTGCCCGCCCATCCGGTCGACAAGGTGGTCGACACCACGGGCGCGGGCGACCTGTTCGCGGCGGGCTTCCTTTATGGCCAGACGCACGGCCATGACCTGAAGGCCTCGCTGACGCTGGGCGCGGCCTGCGCGGCCGAGATCATCAGCCATTTCGGCGCCCGGCCCCAGGTCGACCTGAAGGCCCTGGCCGCCAGCCTCTAATCCCGATCCTCCCCAAGCTTTGCTTGGGGAGGGGGACCATCCGAAGGATGGTGGGGGGGGCAGGCCCCAAAGCAAAAGGCCCGGAGGATCGCTCCTCCGGGCCTTTTTTGTGTCTCGGCGAAAGCCGGATCAGCGATCGAGCGGCTTGGCGACCTCCGGCTGCATCGCGGGATCGTCCACCACATCGACGATGCCACGCCCGACATGGCTGCGCTTGCGGCTGTAGAGGAAGTAGATCGCCAGACCCACCGCGCCCCAGCCGGGCAGGACCAGGATCGCGACCAGCGGCAGCGAGAAATACAGATACGCGCAACCGATCATCGCGGCGGGCGCGACGATGAACACGGCGGGGGTGCGGAACGGACGCTTGCGGGTCGGATCGGTCTTGCGCAGCACCATCACCGACAGCGCCACCATGAAGAAGGCGAACAGCGTGCCCGAGTTGGAATAGTCCGCCAGCTTGCCGACCGGCAGGAAGGCCGAGGCGAGCGTCGCGGCGATGCCGGTCACGATCGTAACCACGTGCGGCGTGCGATAGCGGGGATGCACCGAGGCCAGCTTTTCGGGCAGCAGGCCGTCGCGCGCCATGGTGAAGAACACGCGGGTCTGGCCGAACATCATCATGAGCACGACCGACGGCAGCGCCAGCGTGGCGGCTAGGCCGATCAGATTGCCGATCTTTTCCCAACCGATGGTGCGCAGGACATGCGCCAGCGCTTCACGCGAGCATGACAACGGCTCGGTCGCGCCGCTGGCGACGATCGCCTTGCACTGCGCGGCCAGTTCCGACGTGCCGGGCGACAGCACGACACCGGCGGCGTCGCGCACCGGCTGCGCGCCCAGCGGSGAGCCGATCGCGCCCGCCGACACCAGCAGGTAGAAGACCGTGCAGAACAGCAGCGAGGCGATCAGGCCGATCGGTACGTTGCGCTGCGGGTTCTTGGTCTCCTCGGCGGCGGTCGACACCGCGTCGAAGCCGACATAGGCGAAGAAGATCGATGCCGCGGCCCCCGCCACGCCGGTCAGGCCGGTCGGCATGAACGGCTCGAAATGCGCGCCGTTGATGACCGGCACCGACAGCGCGATGAACAGGGTCAGCGCGGCGACCTTGATCGCGACCAGGATCGCGTTGAACCGTGCACTCTCGGTGGTGCCGATGACCAGCAGCCAGGTGACGAGCAGCGAGATGATCACGGCGGGCAGGTTGATGTAACCGCCCGACGACGGGCCGTTGACCCATTCCATCGGTATGTCGATGCCCAGCAGGTTGCGGAGCTGCCCCACCACATAGCCCGACCAGCCGACGGCGACCGCCGACGCGCCGACCGCATATTCCAAGATCAGCGCCCAACCGACCATCCAGGCCAGCAGCTCGCCCATGACCGCATAGGTATAGGTATAGGCCGAGCCCGCGACCGGCACCATCGAGGCCAGCTCGGAATAGCACAAGGCCGCCACCGCGCAGACGAAGCCCGCGAGCACGAAGGACAACATCATCCCCGGCCCCGCCTTCTGCGCGGCTTCGGAGGTGAGAACGAAGATGCCCGTACCGATGACGGCGCCGATACCCAGCATGGTAAGCTGGAACGCGCCTAGCGATCGTTGCAGCCCCTTCTTCTCGGCGGTCGCCAAAATGGCGTCCAGAGGCTTAACGCGCCCGAAAATCATGAATGTCCAATCCCCCCGAGGGAAGGGCGGCCCCGACTTGGGACACGCCCGGCGTTTGGTGAATGATCCGGGAAGTTAGCTGCAATTTTATTACGCGCAATCCCTAAGGTGCGTGGGATGCGGTCGGGGGAGGAGAAAGGCGGTGATTGCCGCCACCTTCTACCGTCAGCACTGAGGAATGGGATCACCAATCCATCTCGCGGTAAGCCCCTCCCGTAAACGGGAGGGGTTTGGGGAGGGATGGGGTCTCACAGAGATCATCGCGCGTGGCTTTCCCTCCCCCATCCCCTCCCGTTTACGGGAGGGGAGCGGCCAGCGGCAAGGTCAGCGTGCGAGCATCGGGCCGAGCGGCTTGCCTGCCAGGATATGGACGTGGAGGTGCGGCACTTCCTGCCCGGCGTCCGGCCCGATATTGGCCAGCAGCCGGTATCCGGGCTCGACCGCGCCTGCCTCACGCGCGACATGACCGACGGCCCTGACGAAACCGGCGATCTCCGCCTCGCTGGCGCGGCCTGCGAAATCGTCCCACGACACATAGGGGCCGCGCGGGATCACCAGGATATGGGTCGGGGCGTGCGGCGCGATGTCGTGGAAGGCGACCGCCCATTCATCCTCATAGACCCGCCGGGATGGGATTTCGTCGCGCAGGATCTTCGCAAAGATATTCTGGTCGTCATAGGGCAGGGTGGCGTCGATCGGCATCGAAACTCTCCAGGGGGTCAGCGGGGCCGGGTGGCCTTTTCGTCATGGCCCGACACGCCCTCGCGCCGCGCCAGCTCGGCGCGAACGTCGTCGAGCGTGTGGCCGGTATCGGCGAGCAGGACGATCAGGTGGAACATCAGGTCGGCGGCCTCGGACACGATCTTGTCGGGCTGGGCCATGGCGGCGATGACCGTCTCTACCGCTTCCTCGCCCAGCTTCTGCGCGATCTTCGGTCGCCCCTTGGCGAACAGGCTGGCGGCATAGGAGGTGGCGGCATCGCCCGCATCCCGGCGCGCGCGGATCGTGGTTTCGAGGCGGTCGAACATGTCCATGACGGCGTGGGTGGCGCGGGGAAGCGCTGACGTCAATCCTTGCGGTTGCGGCGGCGCATCAGGTGGCGGAGCAGCCAGACCGCGCCGATCGCGAAGACGAACAGGCCGATGTCGGACCATTCGGGATGACGGCGCGGCTGCGGCGCTCCGGTGTGGGCGGTGGCGGCGGTCAGGATGGCGAGCGGCATGGAGGCGGTTTAGCAGCGTGTCGGGCTTGGGTCATTCGGGGGTTTTGATTCACGCGAGGCCGCGAAGAATTTGGGTTCGCGCGGAGGCGCGGAGACGCGGAGAGTCCGGTTGTGGGGTTGGCAATTGGCCGCCACACAGCCGGTTCAAGTCTTCCGCTCGCAACCTCCCCCCTTCCGTTAACGCTGAGCGAAGTCGAAGCGCACGCCCGGCGCTCTGCCCAGTGGCGCGGTTATCCCTTGGCCTTCGACTTCGCTCAGGCTGAACGGGGATTGGGGCGCTTGCCCTATCGATCGGGAGACGTTCTCCCGGTCAGATACGCAGGCCACCGTCCACCCAGCTACCAAAGCGTCCGCGTCTCCGCGCCTCCGCGCGAAAATCAATGCGCCCGAACCGGTACCCCCGCTGCCGCCAGCGCCCGATGCGCATCGGCGATCGACGCGTCGCCGAAGTGGAAGATCGACGCCGCCAGCACCGCCGAAGCGTGCCCGTCGCGCACGCCCGCGACCAGGTCGTCCAGCCCGCCGACGCCGCCCGATGCGACGACCGGCACGCTGGTCCGGTCGGCGATGGTACGGATGAGTTCCAGGTCGTATCCGCCCCGCGTCCCGTCGCGATCCATCGAGGTGACCAGCAACTCCCCCGCACCCAGTTCGGCCAGACGCAGCGCGTGTTCGACCGCATCGATCCCGGTCGCGCGCCGCCCGCCATGGGTGAATACCTCCCAGCCATCCGCTGTCCGCCGCGCATCGACACTGGCGACGCAGCACTGGCTGCCGAATCGCTCTGCGATGTCGGAAACGACCTCCGGGCGGCTGACGGCGGCGGAATTGACCGCCACCTTATCCGCACCGGCCAGCAGAAGCGCGCGCGCATCCTCCGCCGTGCGCACGCCGCCGCCGACGGTCAGCGGCATGAAGCACACCGCCGCCGTCCGCCGCACCACGTCCAGGATGGTGCCCCGCGCCTCATGGCTGGCGGTGATGTCGAGGAAGCACAACTCGTCCGCGCCCGCCGCGTCATAGGCGCGGGCCTGTTCGACCGGATCGCCCGCGTCGATCAGGTCGACGAAGTTGACGCCCTTGACCACCCGGCCATTGGCGACGTCCAGGCAGGGGATGACGCGCGCGCGGACGGTCATACGGCCGCCGCCACCGACAGCGCCGCCGCCAGATCGAGCCGCCCGTCATAGAGCGCGCGGCCGGTGATGACGCCTTCCACGCCGTCCTGATGATGAAGCGCCAGCATATGGATATCGCCGATCCCCGCCACGCCGCCGCTGGCGATGACCGGGATACGCACCGCCCGCGCCAGATCGACGGTGGCGGGCACGTTGCAGCCCTTGAGCATCCCGTCGCGGCCCACGTCCGTAAAGAGCAGCGAGGCGACCCCCGCATCCTCGAACCGGCGGGCGAGGTCCTCGACCGACACGTCGGACACATCGGCCCAGCCGCGCGTCGCGACCATGCCGTCCTTGGCGTCCACCGCGACGACGATGCCGCCGGGATAGGCCTTGGCCATGTCGCGCACGAAGTCCGGATTCTCCAGTGCCGCCGTGCCGATCACGACGCGCGAGACGCCCAGGTCGAACCAGCGCTCGACATTCTCCGGCTTGCGGATGCCGCCGCCCAGCTGGACATGGCCCGGAAAGGCTTTGACGATCGCCTGCACCGCCTCGCCATTGACCGACTCGCCCGCAAAGGCGCCGTCCAGATCGACGACATGCAGGTGCTGCGCGCCCGCTTCGGCGAACAGCATCGCCTGATGGGTGGGGTCGTCACCATAGACGGTGGCGCGGTCCATATCGCCCTCGGCCAGGCGGACGACCTGGCCGCCCTTCAGGTCGATGGCGGGGAAGACGATCAGGCTCACGGATGCCACTCCAGGAAACGGGTGAGAAAGGAGAGGCCATAACGCTGGCTCTTCTCGGGGTGGAATTGCGCGCCGACCACCGTGTCGCGGCCGATCGCGGCGGTGACGGGGCCGGCATGATCGGTGGTCGCCAGCACATGCTCGCCGGTAAAAGCATAGCTGTGGAGGAAATAGGCCTCGCCAGGCACGATCAGCGGATGATCGCGCAAGGGGCGGACATCGTTCCAGCCCATATGCGGCACCTTGGCGGCAGAATCGGCGGGGGCGAGTCGCGTCACCCGGCCGGGGATCCAGCCCAGGCCCCGATGCTCGCCCATCTCGTCGCCGGCGTCGGCGAGCAATTGCATACCGACGCAAATGCCCAGGAACGGCCGCGCGCGGGTGAGGGCGGCGTCGCGCAACGCCTCCTCCAGTCCGTCGACGGCGCGCAGGTTTGCCGCGCAGGCCCCGAATGCCCCGACGCCCGGCAGCACGATCCGGTCGGCCCTGGCGATCACATCCGGGTCGGCGGTGATGACCACATCGCTCGCCCCCGCCGCGCGCAGGGCATTGTCGACCGAGTGGAGATTGCCCGACTCGATGTCGATCAGCGCCAGCGTCACAGCATGCCCTTGGTCGAGGGAATCGCGTCGGCCTTGCGCGGGTCGATCTCCACCGCCATGCGCAGCGCGCGGGCCAGGCCCTTGAAGATGCTTTCGGCAATGTGATGGTTGTTGTGGCCGTGCAGCAGCTCGACATGGAGCGTGATGCCCGCCTCCTGCGCGAAGCTGTGGAACCAGTGCTCGATCATCTCGGTCTGAAGCGTGCCCAGCATCGGATTGGTGAACGGCACCTTCCACACCAGCCAGGGCCGCCCCGAAATGTCGAGCGCGGTGCGGGTGAGCACCTCGTCCATCGGCGACAGCGCCTCGCCGTAGCGGTAGATGCCGCGCTTGTCGCCCAGCGCCTTGGCGAAGGCCTGTCCGATCGCCAGTGCGCTGTCCTCGGTCGTGTGGTGCCCGTCGATATGCAGGTCCCCCTGAACCTTGACCGACAGGTCGATCAGCGAATGCCGCGACAGCTGGTCGAGCATATGGTCGAAAAACCCGATGCCGGTGGCGTTCTGATAGACGCCGGTGCCGTCGAGATTGACGGTGACGTCGATGACGGTTTCCGCGGTGGCGCGGTGGACAGTGGCGGTGCGCATGGCCTCCCCATAAACACCTATCCGTCCCATGCAATCTTGACCCGCGATCAAAGGCCGCTAGTCCAAGGGATATGACCGAAGGATTGCCCGACAGCCTCATCCCCTATGACGACATCGTGCAGGAGGCCCTGCGCGCCGTGGTGGGGCGTGTGCTCGGCCCGGTGGCGGAGACGGGGCACCTGCCCGGCACGCACCATTTCTATATCACCTTCAAGACGCAGGCGCCGGGTGTCGACATCCCGCAGCGGCTGGTCGAGCGATTCCCGGACGAGATGACGATCGTCCTGCAGAATCGCTTCTGGGACCTGACGGTGGACGAGAATCGCTTCTCGGTCGGCCTCAGCTTCAACCAGGTGCCGTCGAAGCTGGTGATTCCCTATTCGGCGATCACCCGTTTCCAGGACCCCGAGGTTCAGTTCGAACTCGGCTTCCACGTCGCCGACGATCCGCAGAGCGATCCCGATCCGCACGGCTCGGCCGAGAATGACGAGCCGGTCGCCAAGCCGGTAGAAGACGGCAGCAACGTCGTCGCGGTGGATTTCAAGCGGAAGAAGTAAGGGGTTCCCATAATTCCTCCCCTGTAAGGGGAGGGGGACCATCCGCAGGATGGTGGAGGGGTGTCCCCCTCTCGATAGCGGGACACCCCTCCGTCAGGGCTTCGCCCTGCCACCTCCCCTTAGAGGGGAGGAATGGGAGAGGATCACTCCTCCCCGCGCAACGCCTTCAGGAAAAAGGCATATTGCCGCCGCATGGCATAAGCCACCGGCCCGGTGCTGCGCCCCGCCGTATGCTCCCCGCCGGGGATGACCAGCAGGTCGAAATCCTTGTCCGCCTTGATGAGTGCATCCACCACCTGGGTCGTGCTGGCAGGGTCGACGTTGGAATCCTGTTCGCCGACGACGAGCATCAGCTTGCCCTGTAGCTGCTTGGCGTGGACCACGCCCGAGGCGTCGAGATAACTCCGGTCGACCGGATAGCCGAGCCACTGTTCGTTCCAGTCGATCTTGTCCATCCGGTTGTCGAAACACCCGGCATAGGCGACCCCGGCCTTGTAGAATTCGGGGTGGAAGAGCAGCGCATTGAGCGTGCTCTGCCCGCCCGCCGAGCCGCCATAGATGCCGACACGGGAAATATCGACGCCGGGGTCCCTGGCCGCCAGCGCCTTCATCCAGGCGATTCGGTCGGGAAAGCCGCTATCGGCCAGGTTCTTCCAGGCGACATCGTGGAACGCCTTGGAGCGATTGGCGGTCCCCATCCCGTCGATCATCACGACGACGAAACCGAGGTCGGCGAGCTGCTGCATCCCCATGACCTTGTCGCCGCCGGAGAAGCCGCCGAACGGCCAGAACGCCTTGGGCACGAAACTGTCGTGCGGGCCCGCATAGATATTCTCGATTACCGGATAGCGCTTGGCGGGATCGTAATCGCGCGGGCGGACGACGAGGCCGTAAATATCGGTCTTGCCGTCGCGGCCCTTGGCGGCGAAGCGTTCGGGCGGTCGGAATCCGGCGGCGGTCAGTGCGGTGATGTCGCCTTTTTCTAGCGTCTGGATCAGGCGACCGTCGCGCGCGTCGTGCAGTTCCATCGTTTCCGGCAGGTCGGTGCGCGAATAGACGTCGACATAGGTCGCCATGTCGGGGGCAAAGCGGACCTCGTGGGTCGCGTTCTCGGTTGTCAGGCGCGTCAGGTTGCGGCCGTCGAAATCGACCCGGAACCAGTGTTTATAATAAGGGTCCTCGCCGGGGACGAAGCCGCTGGCCGAAAACCAGATTTGCCGCTTCTCGTCATCAACGTGCACGATGTCGCGGACCAGCCAGTTGCCCCTGGTGATCTGGCGCACCACCCGGCCGGTCGCGCCGTCGACCAGATAGAGATGCCGCCAGCCGTCGCGCTCCGAGGCCCAGAGGATTTCACGGCCCAGACCCTTCACGTCATGCGACCAGATGCGGTCGCGGAAGACGAAGGTCTTGGCGGTCTCGGTCACGGCGGCGTGCGCCCGGCCGGTATCGGCATCGACCGCGATGATCTTCGTCTCGCCGAAGCCGCGCTTCAGGTCGTTGAAGGCGAAGCTCTTGGCGTCGGCGCGCCATTCGGGGGCGGAGAGGGTGTAAGCGCCCGCGAACAGGCTCGGGTCGATGTCGGTGCGCGTCCCGTCCGAAACGCGGAACAGCACGGGTGCTTCCTGATCAACGGCATCGCCGGGCTTGGGATAGAGTTGCTGGACGACTTGCGGCTGGACCTTGCCCGGCGGCGCGGCGAGCACACGCGTGACCATGCGGGCATAGCCGGGGCGGACGCGCTGAAGCGCGATGTGCTGGCCGTCGGGGCTCCAGGCGATGGTTTCGGGGTCGTAGAAATCGGCGGGGCTGCCGTCCTGGGACCGCCAGACCTCCTTGCCGCCATTCGCGGCCCGCACGACCAGATTGTCGTCGAGGACCAGCGCTTCCAGCCTACCGTCTGGTGACGGGCGGGGGTGGTTGTCGGCGGCTACGCGCAGGTCGCGCACCACGCCGAAGCCACGCGGACGGCTGGCGTTTTCGGGCGGGATGACTGCGCAGACCGGCTGGACGAGGGTGCAGCGATAGACGGTATCGTCATAGCCGATCGAGAAGCGGATCGCCGAACGGTCGGGCGTGTAGCTGAAATGCTCGAAGGGCAGGCGCAAGGGGGCCACGGACTCGCCCAT
Source organism: Sphingomonas sp. Leaf257 (assembly GCF_001422185.1). Lineage (NCBI taxonomy): Bacteria > Pseudomonadati > Pseudomonadota > Alphaproteobacteria > Sphingomonadales > Sphingomonadaceae > Sphingomonas > Sphingomonas sp. Leaf257. The sequence goes on along the minus strand of NZ_LMMH01000001.1, from coordinate 390,362 downwards.
GACCCTGGCGAGCGCGGGCGCCAAGGCGGCGGCGTCGAAGGCGGGGGCTTTTGCGCGGGTGGCGGCGTCCACATCGACGAATGCGAAACCCCCCGCCACGGTCTTGCGATAATGGAAATGCCGCCCATCCGCGTCCCACTCGGCGGGCGAGGCGATGTCGTGGGTCAGCCATTGCCATTGGTCGCGAAGCGCCAGCGACGTGGCGATCCGGTCGGGCACGGTCTGCGCGGCGACCGGCGTCGTGGTCAGCAACAGGGCAAGGGTGAACAGTCTCTTCAACGCGCCGCTCCGATGGTGAAGCTGTAGGTCAGCGGCTGGAGCGCGATACGGTAAGGCATATGCGCGCGGCCATCGAGGTTCCAGCCGGTATCGCCGCCGACCCCGACCTGGGCGGCGTCGATCAGCAGCGTACCGTTGCCATGCGGGCGGATGTCCGAGCTATGCGCCTGTGCGGGCGGCTTCATCGCGAGGTCACTGTACGGGAAGGGCAGGGCGTTGACCGACAAGGGCTGCGCGCCCGTGACGCGAAGACCCGTGCCGGTGCCGGTCAGCTGAATCCAGCGCACATCGGTCTTGTTGCCGCTCTCCTGCGGCCGGGCATAGTCATGGAATTGGTCCGCCAGCTTGCCGTCCCAGCGCGCGATCATCGCGCCGGTCTTGCGGTCGGCATAGCTTTCCCACGGACCGCGCCCGAACCAGCTGACCTGCGTGAATTCCTGTCCCGGCGTCGCGAAGGCGAGGCCGACGCGCAGCGGATCGGGAAGCGTCATGCGCAGCGGCACGAAGCGCACCGTCGCGGTCGCCGCGCCGTCGGGTGCCATGGTCCAGCGGGTCTGCATCTTGACCGATCCGACGCCCATGTCGTGATCGACGATAATGGCATTGCCCTCCTGCCGGATGGCGTCGAGGCGGCGATGGTCGGAGAAATATTGCCACATCGCATGGCTCTTGGGCACGCCCGCGCCCACGTCATTGTCGGTCGGCGAACGATAGAAATTGGGCGTGCCGCCGGTCAGCAGTGTCTTTCCGTCACGGGCGTAACGGCGGACGAGGCCGGTCGTCCGGTCAATCTCCAGCACGGCATTGCCGGCCTTCAGCGTCATCGCATCGGCGCTTTCTTCGGGGACGACAGACCCGGCAGGGATGGCGGCGAAGGCGGGGGCGGAGAGCGCGAACTGTTCCCAGCCGATGACCTGGCCTGCGGGCAACGGCGGAATCGCACCCGCTTTGGTCCGTGCGCGCAGGATCAGCGAGCGTTCGGCGGTGGCGTCCTTCGCAGGCGGCAGGGTGAAGGACAGCGGCGCGGTCTGGCCGGCGGCGACGGAGGGCGTCGCGATGCTGCCGCGCGCCGTCTCGACGCCATTCTCCAGCACCGTCCAGTCCAGCGTGAAGCGTGACAGATCGATATGGTCGTGGCGGTTGACCACCTGCCAGCCGCCGCCCTCATGAGTGAAGTGGATCGGCGACTGGACATGCGCCATCTCATAATATTCGGGATCGGGCGTCCGGTCGGACTGGATCACGCCGTCGCCCACGGGGCTGTCGTCGCCGTGCAGCCCGGCATCCTTGGGATCGGGATCATAGTCCAGGCCCTGCCCCCAATAGGGGCGCCCATCCTTGTCCTTCAGCATCATCGTCTGGTCGACCCAATCCCAGACAAAGCCGCCTTGCAGCTTGGGATATTTGCGGAAGGTATCCCAATAGCCTTGGAAGTCGCCCAGGCTGTTGCCCATCGCATGGGCATATTCGCACAGGATCAGCGGTTGGGTGAATTCGGGGCGGGTGGCATAGTCGGCCAGCTTCTCGACATCGTCATACATGGGGGCGAAGATGTCGACATAGGCGTTGGTCGGGTGCCGCCAGCCGCTCATGCTGTAGCCCAGGAAGTTGATCAGCCGCGTCTTGTCATGCGCGCGGACCCACTTCGCCGCCGCCTCGAAATTCGGTCCGACGCCGCTCTCATTGCCCAGCGACCAGAAGATGACCGAGGGGTGGTTGCGGTCGCGCTCGACCATCCGCTGCACCCGGTCGAGATGCGCGGCTGCCCATTCGGGCTTGTGGCCCAGGTTCAGGGTCGGATCGCCCTTTTCCTGGGTGAGGCTCAGATAGCCGTGGCTCTCGATATTGGCCTCGTCCATCACGTACAGGCCATATTCGTCGGCCAGATCATACCAGCGCGGGTCGTTGGGATAGTGCGAGGTGCGGACCGCGTTGATATTGGCCGCCTTCATCAACTCGATGTCCTTGCGCATCGTTTCCTCGGACACGATCCGGAAGGTACGGGGATCATGCTCGTGGCGATTGACGCCGCGGATCATGATTCGCTTGCCGTTCACCCGGACTTCGCCGCCCGCCACCTCGACGGTGCGGAAGCCGATGCGGCGGCTGGTCGCCTCGATCAGCTTGCCCTTGTTGTCGAGCAGCTCGACCAGCAGCGTGTAGAGATTGGGGTCCTCGGCGCTCCAGGGCTTCACGCCTGGCAATTCGGCGGTGATCGTCGCGCTGGTGCCGCTGGGAGTCGCGGTCCGGGTCAGGACCGTCCGTTTGCCGTCGAGCAGCGTCGCGCGCACGGCGGTCGCCTGTGCCGCACCCGCCAGATCGACCTGGGCCGCCAGCGTGCCGTCGCGATAGTCATGGGTCAGCCCGGCGTCTACGCCCAAGTCACGGATATGCGTCTGGGGCGCGGCATAGAGGGTGATCGACCGCTCGATCCCGTTGACGCGCCAGAAATCCTGATCCTCCAGATAGCTGCCGTCCGCATGGCGATAGAGTTCGATCGCGATGACATTCTTGCCCGGTTTGGCGGCGCGGCTGATGTCGAATTCGGTGGGGAGCTTGGAGTCCTCGGAATAGCCGATCTTCTGGCCGTTGACCCAGAGATAATAGGCCGCGCCCGCCGCACCGATGTTCAGCAGCAACCGGCGTCCGGCAAAATGCGCGGGCACCGTGAAGTCGCGGCGATAGGAGGCGACCTCGTTCAGCCGGTGCTCGATCAATGGTTCGTTGCGGGGAAAGGGATAGCCGCTGCCGACGAAGACCGGGCGGCTCAAACCCTGTGCCTGGAGGATGCCCGGCACCGCCACTTCGCGCCAGCTCGACACGTCGCGGGCCGGGTCTTCGAAGCCGAGCGGCCGCGCCTCGGGATTGGGGGACATATGCACCCGCCACAGGCCATCAAGCGAGAGGTGATAGCGTGACTTGGCCACGTTACCGGCCAGCGCGGCGGCACGCGACTCGAATCCGGCAAAGCTGGTGTGCATCGGTTCCGCGCCGATATGGTTGACGGCGGGGTTCTCCCAATCGGGCCGGGCGGGGGCGGCTTGGTCGGGGACGGCCTGGGCGGCCGCGGCTCCTGCCATCAGGACGGACATGCTCGTGCTCAGCCAAAGCCTGGTGCCTGTCTTCATCCTGTCCTCCTGTCCCGTATCGCGGGCAACGCTATATTATACGGAATACGAATGCAAAGCCTGGCAATGACGCCTTGCCAATTATGATACAATGTATCAATAGGCGCTCATGGTCGATGATGCACCCCTGTCTCGCAGCCATCACGGCCGGTTCCGGCATATGGATGCCCTGGCCATCTCGGCCTCGACCTTGTGCCTGATCCATTGTCTGGTTCTGCCAGTGCTGATCGCCTTTCTGCCCGCCATCGCCGAATGGGCCGATCTGGGCGAGGTGTTCCATATCGTCATGCTGGCGCTGGCCGTACCGCTCAGTGGCCTGACGCTGTTTGGCGGATGGCGGCGGCATCGGATCGTTTTTCCGATGATTGTGGGCATGTTCGGCCTGATCCTGCTAATGCTCGGGCTGGCGTTCGAGGGGCAGGGGATGGGAACCGCGCTGACCGTGGCGGGCGGGCTGGTGCTGGCCGTCGCGCATGTCGCCAATCTGCGCGCCACCAATCTTCACCGACTTATGACCCTGTAACGAGGACGTGGTGCCCATGTCGAAAGCCGTCGCCCGCGCCATCGCCGCCGCGTTGATTGCGGTAGCCTGTACCGCCGTCATGGCCCAGCCACGGGAAGGCGACGAGCCGTCCCGCTATCTGCCCGCCACCGGCTTCGACCTGCTGGCCATATTGCCGCCCGCACCTAGGCCGAACGATGCGCGGGGGCAGGCCGACCGGGCGATCTTCCGTCAGACCCGCCGGTTCGTCGGCTCGCCCCGCTGGGCGATGGCGACCAACGACGTGAAGCTGGGCGAGGCCGATATGGCGCGCGATTTCTCCTGCGCGCTGGGGATCGCACTGACGCCGCAGAACGCACCTGCGACGATGCGCCTGATCGACGGCGCAGGCTCCGACACCGCGCGCGGATCGGGCATCACCAAGCGTTATTACAAGCGCCAGCGCCCCTATCTGATCGATCGCGGCCCGACCTGCCAACCGGCGAGCGAGTTGCAGGGCAGCTACGACTATCCTTCGGGCCACACCACGGCGGGGTGGACCTGGGCGATGCTGCTGGCCGAGATCGCCCCCGACCGCGCCGCGCCGATCCTGGCGCGGGGGCGGGCTTTTGGGGAAAGCCGGATCGTCTGCGGCGTGCACAATGCCAGCGCGGTCGAGGCGGGGCGTCTGTCGGCCACCGTAACGCTGACCGCGCTGTCGCAGGGCCCGGCCTTCCAGCGCGACCTGGCCGCCGCGCGTGCCGAAGTCGACGCGCTGCGCCGCGACCCCGCCACCCCCCGCCCCGACGCCGCCGCCTGCCAGCGCGAGGCGGCCTTGGTAGCCCAACCGATTTTCTGATCCCCGCCCCTTGACCACCCGGCGCGGTTTCGCGCAGGCGCGCAGCGATTAAGCAAAGCGTCTGGCGGGAGAATGGAATGACCGAGGCACAGGATCGGATCGTCGCAGGGGTCGAATTGGGCGGTACGAAATCGATTGTGTTGATCGGGCGCGGGCGCGACATCCTGGTGTCCGAGCGCCTGCCGACCACGACCCCCGCCGTCACCCTGGCCGCTTTGCGCCAGCGCCTGACCGAATGGCACGAGCAATATAAGCCGGAGGCGCTGGGCATCGGCAGCTTCGGCCCGATCGCGCTCGACAAGACCGATACGGACTATGGCCATATGCTCGCCACGCCCAAGCCGGGCTGGGCGGGCGCGGACGTGGCGGGTGCGCTGTCCGAGGGCTTTGGCGAGCGCGTTGCGATCCATACCGACGTAACCGGCGCGGCGCTGGCCGAGGGGCAGTGGGGCGCGGCGCGCGGCTTGGCTGACCATGTCTATGTCACGGTCGGCACCGGCGTCGGCATGGGCATCATCGTCAACGGCCAGCCGGTGTCGGGCCGGATGCACCCCGAGGCGGGGCATGTCCGGGTCCGCCGTATGGCGGGCGACGATTTCGCGGGCGCCTGTCCGTTCCATGGCGACTGCCTGGAAGGATTGGTCGCAGGCCCCGGCATCGCGGCGCGCGTCGGCCGCCCGGCGCAGGAGCTGGCGGCGGACGATCCCGCCTGGACCTTCGTCGCGGATGCACTGGCGGAGAGCTTTGCCGGGCTGTTCCTGACGCTGGCCTGCGGTCGTATCGTGATCGGCGGCGGCGTGGGCGTGGGCCAGCCGCAGCTGCTTGACATGGTGCGTGCCGCGACGGTCGAAAAGCTGTCGGGCTATCTCCCCTTCGTCAACGCGGCGGAAGTCGCCAACCGCATCGTCCATGCCCAGCTGGGCGACCAGGCCGGGCCGCTCGGCACGCTGGCGCTGGCACGGACGGTGCTGGACTGACGCCATCATTCCTCCCCTGCAAGGGGAGGGGGACCAGCGAAGCTGGTGGAGGGGTGTCCCGCTATCGAGAGGGGGACACCCCTCCGTCGCGCCGCGCGCGCCACCTCCCCTTGCAGGGGAGGAATCTTAGAAAATGCTGTCCTACAACGAACCGATATGGTTCCTCCTTCCCCGTAACGGGGGGAGAGCATCATGGGGCAGGGGGACGAAGCACGCGTCGATGCGATGATCGCGCAGGTCATCGCGCGCGAGGGGGATTATAGCGACCATCCCGCCGATCGCGGCGGCGCGACACGGTTCGGCATTACCGAGGCGGTGGCGCGCGCCGATGGCTATGCGGGGCCGATGCGCCGCTTGCCGCTGGGCCGGGCCGAGGCCATTTATCGCCGCCTCTATTGGACCGCGCCCGGCTTCGACCAAGTGGCGGCGCGCGCTCCCCGGCTGGCGGAGGAGCTGTTCGACACCGGCGTCAATATGGGGCCGAACGTCGCGGCCGCGTTCCTGCAACGGGCGCTGAATGCGCTTAATCGCGGGGCGCGCGACTATCCCGATCTGACGGCGGACGGGCGGATCGGAGCGGTGACGCTGGCGGCGCTCGACGCCTTTCTCCGCCACCGGGGCGCTGCGGGCGAAGTCGTGCTGCTCAAGGCGGTCGAGGCATTGCAGGGCGAACGCTATCTGACGCTCGCCGAGCGACGTCCCGCCAATGAGGCGTTCCTCTACGGCTGGCTCGCGGACCGGCTGTCATGAGCGGCGAGCCGGACACCGACCTCTGGACCCGCCGGGCGCGACCGACTTTTCTTTATGTCATGTACGCGCTGCTGCTCTGGAGCATCCCGATGGGGCTGCTGGCGGGCGTGCGGCCGGGCATGGCGGCGGCGATGGTGCGCGGCATGGCACAGTATCTCGCCGCTATCCCTGAGCCGCTCTATGCGCTCTTCGGCACCGGCTATCTGGGCTATACCGTCGCGCGCGAATGGGGAAAGTCGCGTCAGTAGAAGCGCTTGAGCGTCAGCGTCCGGTCCTGTCCGTCACAGGTGCGTAAACGCACCACCGTGCCCGGCTTGCCCACCGTCCAGCGGGCGACGGGGCTGTCGACATAGTCGCGCGGAATGGGCTGTCCGTCGATGGCGCAGATCGTGTCGCCCTCACGCCAGCCGCTCGCCGCCGCCGGGCCGCCGCGCATGACGTGCAGCACGCGCAGGCGGTCGCCCGCTACGCCCATCAACAGCCCGGCGGTCGATCGCTGGGCGGGCATGTCGGCCTGGGGGCCGGGCTTCAGGATCATCCGGCCCGCGCCGGGGTCGAGCAGCACGCGATAGCGTTGCAGGAAGCCCGATCCGATCCGCCCGGCCGCGCCGACCGATTCGCTGAATCCCTGGGCCGGTTCGACCCTTACCTCCACCTCATGCGCGGTCAGGCTGCCCAGCCGCACGCTCGGCACGATGGCCAGGTCGTTGATCGTCGGCCCCGCCAGCCCGAAGCCGATCGCGGTGGTGGTCGGCAAGCCGGTCAGCTTCGCCGCCCGCCAGCCCGCCTGGGTAACGGTCAGCGCGGAGCCGTCGCCGGTATCGACGATGACCGGGGACAGCTTCGCCGCACCCAGGCCGACCATGCTCTCATAGACGCGCCGCTCGGTCGACACGGTCAGCGGGGCGGTCGCGCCCGTAAAGGGCATGCGACCTGACGGGATCAGGCGAAACCGCTTGGCGGCATAATCGATGTCGAGCGCGTGCGGCGCCAGCAGGTCGCGCCCGACCAGCAGGTCGACCGGCGTCGTATCCCCGGTCGCGAGCGCAGGCAGCGGCGCGACCACCACCCCGCCGCCCTTGCGGGTCAGCCCGCCCAGCGACAGGCTGCGCGTCGGCATCCACCCGATCGCCACCGCCCCGCCGATCGCGCTGGCCTGTCCCCCGGGGCGTATCTTGGCCTTGGCGGCGATGGGTGAGGCCTGGGACAGCAAGGTGAAGCTGACCCCGGTATCGAGGATCGCGCCGACCTTCTGCCCGTCGATGGTCATGGCGAAACGGATCTGGTTGCCCGGCGTCAGCTGAAACGGAATCCACCGCTCCTCGGCATCCGGCGCAAGCGTCGAAACCCCCGGATCGCGCGCGGCGGCGGCGACGACATCCTCCTGCGCAGCGGCCGCCTTGGGCTCGCGGGGCGCCATCATCGCGGCGGTCAGCAATAGGGGGACGGGAAGCAGATAGAGCAGGAAACGCATCACGCCCCAACGCCTAGCGAAGCGCGAAGCTGCGCGCGAGGTGGGCTCCTTCGTCGATAAGGAGGTGAACGCCTATTTTAACCCAATATCGGGCTAATATGGATTTTATCCCATTTCTGAGCTAAAGATGAGATTATCCCGATTTTGGGTGAAGGCTGCAGGAATTGGTTATGTCTTTCTTCGCCGTTCTGATGGGGGATCTGGTCGATAGCGAAGAATATGAGGACGCTCGATATCTCCATTCCGCCTTCAATAGCGCGGTTGAACGACAGAAGGCACTGCTGGCCGATGACATGGCATCGCCGCTGACGATCACCTTGGGCGACGAATTTCAGGGGCTGCTGCATTCGCTGGATGCTGCCGCTAAGGCCGCGCGGAACATTCGGTTCGACCTGATGCTTCACGATATCGATTGCCGGTTCGTCATCGGCATCGTTGATATTAAGACGCCGCTCAACTCGGAGCGGGCCTGGAACATGATGGGGCCGGGTTTCGCGGCCGCGCGCGAACGATTAGGCGAGAAGCGATCACCAAACCGCTACCGATTCTCCATTCCGCAGGACGCTCTTCTGGAAACGTTGCTGGAAGCCATCGGTGGAAGCTTGAGCGCCATAGAGCGCAAGTGGTCCAGGGTGCAACGCGACGTCATCATCACCTTGTCGGAAGACGTGTCGGTCGCGGAGCTGGCGCAGGCGCGAGACGTCGGGATCGCGAATATCTACAAGGTGCGCAGTGCCGGTGAATATGATCGCTACATGACCGAATGGGATGCGGTTCACACGGCGCTCGCGGAACTGGATATCCGCTACGGGCTGATGGGGGCGGACTGAGGATGCATGTCATTCTTTACACTGGCGTCGCGCTGATCGCGCTGATCTGGCTGGGCAACGAGATATGCCGCGGTATTTTCAGCCTGACCGGACTGAAGGATTCCATCGCCCATCTCCCCACGCCGGTGCATAGCGCGGGGCGCTGGATCGGAGCTCTGGAGCGGCTGATCCTGGCGGTCGGCATCATCGCGCACAGCTGGGAAATCCTGGCCGCCGTCATCGCGCTCAAGACGGTCGCGCGGTTCAAGGACATGGACGAGCGTGCCTTCGCTGAATATTTCCTCGTCGGCTCGCTATTCAGCATCGTCTGGACGATGCTCGTCACCAGCGCCTGGCTGGCCTATGATCACAAGGTCGGCGGCGACGTCCGCCACCATGCCGAGCAATGGATGGGGATCGAGTCCAAGAAGGATTGATCTTCTATAGACACGCCTCCAGCAGCGCCTTGTCGAAGCCGAACTGCTTGGCCTTGTCCAGCGTATAGGGGCGCAGGCCCGATGAGCGATATTCGCCGATGATCTTTCCGTCGGTGCCTTCGTCCAGATATTCGAAGGCGAACAACTCCTGCGTCACGATCACCGGGCCTTCCATGCCGATCACCTCGGTGATGTTGGTCACGCGGCGGCTGCCGTCACGCAGGCGCTTGACCTGGACGACCATGTCGACCGAGTCGGCGATCTGGCGGCTGATCGCCTCCTTGGGCACCTTGATGTCGGACATCATCACCATATTCTCCATGCGGGCCAGCGCCTCGCGCGGGGAATTGGAGTGGAGCGTGCACATCGACCCGTCATGGCCGGTGTTCATCGCGGCGAGCAGGTCGAAACATTCCGACCCGCGGATTTCGCCCAGGATGATCCGGTCGGGTCGCATGCGCAGGGCGTTCTTGACGAGGTCGCGGATGCTGATCTCGCCCTGGCCCTCAAGATTGGCGGGACGGGTTTCCAGCGGCAGCCAGTGCGGCTGTTGCAGGCGAAGCTCGGCCGCGTCCTCGATCGTCAGCACGCGCTCGCCCGGGTCGATCATCTTGGACAGGGCGTTCAGCATCGTCGTCTTGCCCGAGCCGGTGCCGCCCGAAATGACGATGTTGAACCGCGATGCCCCAGCTATCTTCAGCAGCGTCGCCATGTCCTCGCTCATCGATCCGCCGTTCGCCATCATGTCGAGCGTGATCGGCTTGGCGGAGAATTTGCGGATCGAGATGGCGGTGCCGCGAAGCGATAGCGGCGGCACGATCACGTTGACGCGGCTGCCGTCCTTCAGGCGGGCGTCGGCCAGCGGCGTGGTCTGGTCGACGCGGCGGCCGACCGAATTCACGATACGCTGCGCGACCTGGAACAGATGCTCCTCGTCGCGGAAACGGATACTGGCCAACTCCAGCCGACCCTTCCGCTCGACATAGGTCTGCTCGGGCCCGTTCACCATGATGTCGGTGATGTCGGCGTCGGCCAGCAGCTCCTCAAGCGGTCCCAGGCCCAGAAGCTCGTCGACCAGCACCTTTTCCAGCGCGAACTGTTCGCGCCGGTTGAGCGTCAGCTTCAGCTCGGCCAGCACCTCGCCGATGATCGGGCGGAATTCCTCGGCCAGCTCGTCCTTGCCCAGCGTCGCGGCGGCCTCCGGATCGACGCGTTCGAGCAGGCGGGGGAGGACCTGTTCCTTGATGCGGTGGATCGACGCCTCGAACCCTTCGCCGCGCGCCGGGGTCGGATCGATGGAAGCGGCCTGGCGCTCGGCGAGGCGCTGCATCGCGTCGGCGGCGGTGCCGGGCGCGGCGATCGCGCCTTCCAGTGCGGATAGCGGCGGGAATTGCGAGCCGCCGCCGACGGGGGCGGGCGAATCGGGATCGGGGCGCGTGGTGGAACCGGAATTTGGGCCGGGGCCGTGCATCGGACGCGCGACGCCGAAGGCCGGGCGCCCACCGCTTGCGCTTCCCAAACCCTGACGGCGACCGAACGCACTCATCCCGACATTCCCCATGGCATCCGGCGATTCCCTAAATGCCAAGATTTACCATATGCCTAACCGATCCCGGTTGCAGGCGGTGGAAAGGGCGGGATATGGCCCTGTCCCGATGCTCAGCCGGTTCGTCCTTGCCGTCCTCCTGACCCTGGTCGGACTGTCGCCCGCTCTGGCCGGGGCAGACGATATCGCCGCGACCGCGCGCGGCGTGGTGCGGGTCGTCACCATCGCGATGGTCGACGACCAAGTGGCCGGGTTCGGCCATGGCTCGGGCTTCGCGGTGGCGCCCAACCGCATCGTCACCAATGCGCATGTCGTCGAACTGGCCGAACGCTATCCCGACAATGTCGTGATCGGCGTCGTGCCGTCGGAGGGCAGCAAATCCTATCAGGGCCGGGTCATCGCCTATGACTCGCGCCGCGACCTGGCGCTGATCGAGGTCAGCGAGGCGAAGCTGCCGCCCGTCGCCCTGTTCACCGGCCCCGTGACCGAGGGGGATCAGGTCATCGCGCTGGGTTATCCCGGCAATGTCGACCTGGCCACGGCGCAGTCGGCAGCGGACTATATCCGCCCGCTGTCGCCCGTCCGGTCGCAGGGCGTCGCCTCGGGCCGTCGGGCGCTGACGGGCATCGAGGTGCTGCTCCACACCGCCAGCATCGCGCGGGGCAATTCGGGCGGGCCGCTGCTCGATCCGTGCGGGCGGGTGATCGGGGTCAATTCGGCGCTGACCCGCGCCGATGACGGCGATTCGACCTTCGGCTTCGCGATCGCCGATACCGAACTGATGGCGTTCCTGCGCGAGGCGAAACAGCCCTATGCCTCGGTCGGCGTTCCGTGCACCTCGATCGAGGAGCGGCTGCGCGAGGACAGCGCGGCGGATGCCCGCGCCGTGGTCGAGGCGGCCGCCGCCAAGCGCGAGGCGGCCAATGCGGCGGCGCTGCGCCGCGAGGAGGCGCTGAACGCCGCGCGCGGTGAGGCCGAGCGGCTGCGCGAGAATGTGATGGCGGTGGCGGCTTTGCTGCTGGTCGGCGGCGCGCTGGCGGTTGGTGGTGCCGGGCTGCTGGAGTCGCGCGGGTCGCGGCGGGCGGCGATCTGGACCGTGTCGGCGGGCGGCATCGCGATCGTCGCGGCGGTGGTCGTGTTCCTGCTGCGCCCCTCCGCCGAGATTCATCTGCCGCGCGAGACCTTGGTGACGGCCGCGAGCGCGAATGCGCCCGGCACGGCGATCGGCCCGATGATCTGCACGCTGATCCCCGATCGCAGCCGGATCACCGTCTCCTCGACCGCCGAGACGCGGCTGGACTGGGGTGCCAAGGGCTGTGCCGATGGCCAGGTCCAGTATCTGGAGGGCGAGGGCGGTTGGCAGAGGATCATCGTGCCCGAGGACGAGCCGACCGTGACCGTCGCTCGTTTCGATCCGGTCACGCGCACCTATACCCAGACCCGCTACATGCTGCCCGCCGCCACGATGGATGCGATCCGCAAGCTGCATCAGCCCAGCACGCCGAACGCCTGCGTGAAGACCGACAAGGCGCTCCAGAATCTGGAGGGCGAACAGGCCCAGATCCGCCAGCAATTGCCGCCGCTGCCCAACGAAAAGCTGGTCTATAGCTGCCGCTCGGCCCGCTGAGTGTTCAGGGCGGGATAGCATTCATCCCCGCCTCCTTCCGTCTCCCCTGGACAGGGGAGAGGGTTAGCAAAGCTTGCCAGCCTGCTGGTTAGACCGTGATGACATGAGATGGACTCACCCCTCCCCTTCAGGGGAGGGGCCGGGGGTGGGGCACCTCCGCAAGCACGCCGTCTGTGGCGAGGCCCCACCCCAACCCCTCCCCTGAAGGGGAGGGGCTCGGCTTGGTTCAACGCAATGTCATCACGGTCCAGCGCAGCCTGGGGTGAGGGGCCGAGCGAGCCATCAGCTTGCGCGCTCCGCGCTCCACCCCTCGCCCAGCTCCGACTAAGTCTTTGCTTTCGCAGAGACCAAGTCTGCGCAACCCTCTCCCCTCGTGGAGGCGAGAGGGAAAGGGGGAGGTATATGACTGCCGATAGGGCCGAAGAGGCTTGCGCCGCCGCCACCGTTTCGACGACATAACGACCCTGATCGATGCGGCTTGGGAGGGCCGGAGATGACCAAGGGGGCAATGGGCGCGCGCCGCTGGATGGCGGCCGCGACGATGACATGTCTGGGCCTGTTGGCGGCGACGCCCGCCCAGGCCGAATGGCGCGAGGCGCGGGCGAAGCATTTCATCCTCTACGGAAACATGTCCGAAGAGGCGATCCGCGCCATGGCGACGCGGCTCGAGCAGTTCGACGGTGCGCTGCGCTATCTCTACGGCAAGCCCGAGATCGACGGGCAGGAAAGCAATCCCGTCACCGTCTATGTCCTGCCCACGGTGTCGGCGGTGCGGCGGCTCTATGGCAAGGGCGGCGACCATATCGCCGGTTTCTATCAGGGCCGGGTTTCGGGCTCGGTCGCCTTCACGCCGATGCGGAGTGACGAAGAGGGCCCCAATGCCCTCCAGCCGCAACAGGTGCTGTTCCACGAATATGCCCATCACTTCCTGCTCGGCAATTCGCAGGTCGCCTATCCGGCCTGGTATTCCGAGGGCGCGGCCGAGTTCGTCGGGACCGCGCGATTCGAGCGCGAAGGAATCATGCTCGGCGTCGCGGCCCAGCATCGCGCCTATGGCCTGCTCGACGCCGCCAAGCTGCCGATCGAGACGCTGTTCGATTCGTCGCGCCGCAAGCTGAGCGATATGGAAACCGAACAGGTCTATGGCCGGGGCTGGCTGCTGACCCATTATCTGATGTTCGATGCGACGCGGGTGGCGAATTTCAACCGCTATCTGATCCTGCTCAATCAGGGGAAGCCCAGTATCGATGCGGGCAACGAGGCGTTCGGATCGCTCAAACAGCTGGATCGCGAGCTAGGTCGCTATTTGGGCCAGAGCAAGATTCCCGGCATGCTCGTCCGGTTCGAGCGGCTGCCCAAGACCGATGTGTCCGTTCGCGTGCTGAGCGCGGGCGAACAGGCGATGATCCCGTCCCGGATGCAGTCGGATCGCGGCGTCAATCGCAACACGGCGGGCGAGGTCTATGCGCGAGCTTCGACCGTGGCGGCGGCGTTTCCGCAGGACGCGGTCGCGCAGGGCTGGTTCGCCGAAATGGCCTATGACGCGGGCCAGGATCAGGCGGCCGAGGCGGCGGCCGATCGGGCGCTGGCGGTGAAGCCCGACCTGCAACAGGCGCTGCTCTACAAGGGGCTGCTCCATCTGCGTCGCGCCGCCAGCGACAAGAGCAAGGACCCCGCGCGGTGGAACGAGGCGCGCAGCTGGATCATCCGTGCCAACCGTGCCGATCCCAACGCGGCCGAGCCGCTGGCGGTCTTCTACAGCAGCTTCCGTATGGCGGGCGAGCGTCCGCGCGAATCGGCGGTGAACGGGTTGGAACGGGCCTTCGAGCTGGTGCCCCAGGATCAGGGGCTGCGCTTCATGCTGGCCAGCCAGCAGATTGCGGCCGGACAGATCGACCAAGCGAAGCGCACGCTACGCCCACTTGCCTATGATCCCCACGCGCGACCCGACAACCCGGCGGCGACACTGCTCGCGCTGCTCGACAGCGGCAATCAGGATGCGGTGAAGGCCGCGCTGGCCAAGGCATCGGGGGAGGACGGCAAGGAGTAGCGCGGTTTGCGTATCCGGCCCTCCGTTGCGCAGGCCGATCCATGTCCCTGGGGCGGCCTGCGCTGTGCCGATTTGGCTTCTCGCATATCGATCAACGGCTGCCGCGACGCGGGCGCCGACCTGGATGGTCTTGGCAAGTGTGCCGGTAGCTCTGCCTGACGCGGATCGATGAACCGGAAAGAATGGGCGTAGCGCAGAAAGCCACGGGCATAAGCCCGGCCAAATAAAACAGTCCGCCACAAGCGAGCCGTCAAAACACCATCAATGTAGGAAAAATGGTGCCCAAGGGCGGGATCGAACCACCGACACTGCGATTTTCAGTCGCATGCTCTACCAACTGAGCTACTTGGGCCCACACCGCGATTGCGATTGGAGGCGTGCCTTTACGGGTGGCTTTCTCCTATGTCCAGCCCTTCTTCATCATTTTCTTTGACCGGGATGCGATAACCTTCGCCCAGCCATTGCAGAAGGTCACGATCCTTGCACCCGCGCGAGCAAAAAGGGGCGTGGTCCGGGGCGGTCGGCTTGTCGCAAATCGGGCAGGTGGTCATGAGCGTTCCAGTTGCAGGGGACGGCCGGTGCGGCGCTCCAGCGCCTCGCGCCAGGCGGGATTGGCCATCAGGCGTTCATGGACGGCGCCGGATACGCGATAGGTCGGCGCGGGGCCGGGCGGCTCGCGCTCCCATTGCCGCAGCAGCGCGCGGGCACGGGCGCCGATGGGGTCGATGGCCAGACGCTCGGGGATCGAGGCGCGGGGGCGCGGGCGGACGATCTGGAGAAAGCCGAAGCCGTTGACCGCCGTCCGCTCGAAGGGGAGGGGGAGGGCGGCGTCCAGCGCCTCCGCCACCGCCTGGCGCGGGCCCTTGCCCTCCAGCGTGGGGAAGTCGATGCCGATCGACCCGCCGATGCCGTGGCGCAGGATGCTTTGCGCCACCGCGCGGGCCGCGGCGATCGACAGCGGTTCGTGCGGGGGGGATCCGTCGACGTCGAACAAGGTCATCGCCGGGGTCGGGGTCATGCGCAGTACGCCCGCACCGAAACCGATCTCGCCGGTCGCCGCCTCGTCGAGCAGTTCGGACCAGCCCGCCGCTTCGAGGTCGTCGGGTTGATGTGGCAGGATCTCACGCACGGGAAAGCCCGTCGCGGCGATTCGTGCGCGCAGATCGGGGCCGGGGGCGGCGCACGCGTCTTCGGGGGCGAGCTGTGCCTTGGGCAGCTTGGCGCGGCCGCGCTCGGGAATCGCCTCGCGCGTGACGATGACGGTCAGCGCCGCCCCCTGCGTCATGCCCTTCGGCACCGGCGACAGCAGCACGTCGCCGCCCTGATTCAACGTCACTCGCCCCTGTCGACCGGGGAGCAGCTCGACCAGCCGCCCCTCGGTCACCGTGCCGACGGTCAGTGTGCCGGTCAGCTCGGTCGCGGCCTGCACGATGCGGCCATCCTCGACCAGCGCGGCACGGGCCTCGCCGATCCCGGCCTCATAGAGCCATTCAGACAAGCGGCAGCCCGGCGGCCTTCAGCAGGGCGCGGGTTTCGAACAGCGGCAGGCCGATGACGCCGGAATGCGACCCTTGCAGGAAGCGCACGAACGCCTCGGCGCGGCCCTGGATGGCATAGCCCCCGGCCTTGCCCAGCCCTTCGCCACACGCGATGTATGCGTCGATTTCGTCGTCGGAGAGCGGCTTGAACGCCACGATGGTGTCGGCCAGCCGGGTGCGCGCCTTGCCGGTGGCGTCGATCACGCACACGGCGGACAGTGCATGGTGCCGCCGCCCGGACATCAGGCGCAGCAGCTTGCGCTGGACGTCCTCGGTCTCGGCGGGGGGCAGGATGCGACGGCCCAGCGCGATGGTGGTATCGCCCGCGACGACGATCTCGCCGTCCGCACGGTCAACCGCATGCGCCTTTTCCACCGCCAGCCGCAGCGCATAAACGCGGGGCAACTCGGCGGGGCGGGGGGCTTCGTCGATATCGGGCGAGGCGACTCGGTCGGGCACGACTCCCAGCCGCGCCAGCAGATCGCGGCGGCGCGGGGAGGAGGATGCAAGGACGAGCGGCATGTGGGGCCGGTCGCTCACTTGAAGCGGTAGGTGATCCGGCCCTTGGTCAGGTCGTACGGCGTCAGCTCGACGAGCACTTCGTCGCCGACCAGCACGCGGATGCGGTTCTTGCGCATCTTGCCCGCCGTATGCCCCAAGATCTCGTGATCATTCTCGAGCTGGACGCGGAACATCGCGTTGGGGAGGAGTTCCACCACGCGGCCGCGCATCTCGAGCAGTTCTTCCTTGGCCAAAAAATACCTCGGTTCGTCGTGTTATAGGGTATGTCGAAGAGGCGCCGCCATAGCCGCAATGGGCCGAAAAGGAAAGGCACGCCGAATCAGCCCTCGATATGGGGTTGGTGAGGGGGCGGGGGCAAGATGTTTGCCTCGCTCAATTCCTCCCCTTGCAGGGGAGGAATGAACCCCGTCACGCCGGGTTATATTTTTCCAGGAACGCGGCCATCGCCTTCAGGAATTCCAGCCGGTCCTCGGCGCGGGTGAAGTGGTGGTCGGCCAGCGGCTGTTCGATATAGTTCACCGGCTTACCCGCCGCCTTCAGCGCGGACACCATCATGCGCGACTGGTTGACCGGGACTCGTTTGTCCTCCTTGCCGTGGACGATCAGCAGGGGAATCGCCATGTCGGCCGCGCCGAAGCGGGGCGAGACGGCGTGATAGTCGGGGGCCTGTTTCTGCAGCCAGTCGGCACGCGTCTTGCCGAACAGGAAACGTGAGTCGTACCGCTTCATTGCCTGAAGATCGGACACACCCGCATAGGACACCGCACAGCGATAGAGCGCACTGTTGCGCTGGGCCGCACGCATCGCGGCATAGCCGCCATAGGAGGCCCCGACCATGCAGGCGCGCTTGGGGTCGGCGATGCCTTCCTTGGCCAGCCAGGCGACCGCATCGTCCAGATCGTCCTGCATCTTCAGGCCCCATTCGCCCTGCCCCTTCTTGGCGAAGGCGGTGCCATAGCCCGAGGAACCGCGATAATTGGGCTGGATCACCGCATAGCCCAGTTCGGCCAGATACTGGCTCCACCAATCCCAGCTTTCGGCGTCGCGGGCGAAGGGGCCGCCATGCGGCATGACGATCAGCGGCAGATTCCTGGTCCCGCGTCCGCGCGGCATGGTCAGGATCGCCTCGATCGAGGTGCCGTCACGCGCCGGATAGCGCAGGGTACGCACGGGCGACAACCGCTGGCCCTTTAACTGGGGATTGGCCCAGGACAGGAACTGCATGTTGCCGTAATCGGTATCCCAATAATAGAGCGACCCCGCCGAGGACGGGCTGCTGACCGTCACCAGGAAGCGGGTGCGGGCGGTGTTCCAGGACACGATCTCGGCGCGGCGCGGCGCCACCGATTTGTCGAGCGCCGCCTGCAATTCCTTGATCCGCGGATCGGTCCAGGCGTCGTGATAATATTGGTCGGTGTAGCGGATCGCCGAAATATCGTCGCCCGAAGCGGTCTTGATGATGCCGTCGATATCATAGCCGGTAACGGTGCTGAGCTTGCGACCCAGCTTCAGGTCGGGCAGCGAAACCTCGTACAGCGCGTCATATCCGTCGCTGTCATCGATCGCCAGCGCGGTGCCGTCGGTACGAAAGACGCTGGGCACCAGTACCGATTCGTCCTTGCGGCCATTGGCGCGGGCGATGGTGCGGAAGGGCTCGGCGTTGGACTGGCGATAGAGGATGCTCTTCTGACGGGTCTCGTCGCTATAGCGGACGCCCATGCGCAACTGGCCCTGGCCATCGGCATACCAGTCCCACACATCGGTCTGCCCGTTCGCGATCCGCTTGACCCGCCCGGTCGAGACATCCGCTTCGTACACGGAAGGATAGACCTCGGACATGGAATAGATGCCGGTCGATTTGGCGAACAGCAGGCGCGGGGTGCCGTCATGCGCGGTCCACAGCACCTCGTCGGCGCGGAAGCCCGAATTGTCCCAGTCGATCTTCACCATCTTCGTCATGTCGGCGCGGACGCCGATCAGGCGGGTGACATAATATTCCTCGCCCTGGATCGTGTCCTGGCTGCCCAGTCCGACGACCAGCCATTCGTCATTGACCCAGCGCCACCAATTGACGTCGACCTTGTCGCTGAGCGCGGCCAGCGCGGTCTTTCCCTGGCCTTTGATCAGCGGGGCGACCATCAGATATTGCTTGCCGTTCAGGGCGCGCTTGCCCGCGATGCGGGTGCCGTCGGGCGACAGGGCAGGCCCCTCGAACTCGGGCAGCGCGGCAAAGGCCTCGACCGACAGGGGGCCCGTTGCGGCGGTTGGGCTGGCAGGAGCGGGCGGTGGGGCGGCCGTTATTTGGCCCGCATCCTGCGTCATGCCCGTCAGCGTCATCAACGCGAGCGCCGTCACCGACGCGCCCAGCTTCCTTACCCCACGCATTCCCGATCCCCCCATGTCGGCACTACTCCCCAGGGGCCGAACCGATCCAGATTAACAGCGTAGCGAAGGGAGGAAAGGGGGTTCAGCGTTCGGGGCGGTGCTCATAGCCCCAACGGGGCGGCAGCGGGATCGGCTTTCCCGAGTCGGTCAGGGTCAGGCCATCGCCGGGCGCGAAACTGCCGACGCGCGTGGCGGCGACCGGCGGTGTGATCCCGGCGGGCAGGGCGAAGAGCAGTTCGTAATCGTCCCCGGCGGTCGCGGCGGCCAGTCGTGCTGCCCGGTCCGTGCCGCCGAACGCCCGCGCCTCTTCGGACAGCGGGACCGTATCGAGCGCGACCGTCACCGCCAATTCGCTGGCCCGCGCCATTCGGCCCGCGTCGATCAGCAGGCCGTCCGACACGTCCATCATCGCATGGACGACGGGGCCGAGCGCGCGGCCCTCGGTCAGGCGGGGATAGGGGCGGCGATAGGCGTCGCGCAGCGCGATCGGCCCATGGCCCGCCTGCGCGATCGCCAGGCCCAGACCGGCATCGCCGATCGTGCCCGTGACCCACAGCGCGTCCCCCGCTTTGGCGCCATCGCGGGCGGGGGCGGCGGCATCGCGACCGAAGGCGGTGAGCGTCAGGCTGCGCGGTCCCCGCTTGGACACCGTATCGCCGCCGATCAGCCGCGCGTCGAAATGGTTCAGGACCGCCGCCAGACCATCCAGAAAGGCGCGGTCCCAGACGGGATCACCCAGCGGATAGTTGAGCAGCACCCCCTCGACCAACGCCCCCTTGGCGGCCAGGTCGGACAGGTTGGTGGCGACCAGCTTCCACGCGATATCGGCGGGCGGGTCGTGGGGCAGGAAATGCACGCCTTCGACCAGCGTGTCGGTGGTGACCACCAACGGCGCGGCGGTCAGCACCGCACTGTCGTCGATCAGTCCGCGCGCACCGGGATGCAGCGGCATCCGGCGCAACGCGGCAATGAAGTCCGCCTCGTTCATCGGGGCGGTCGGGCGTCAGGGCATGATGGCATGGTTTTGACCCGTCGTGATTGCCCTGCGCCGTTCGTCGGCGAGGAGCGACGCGCGGCGCGGGCTGGTGGCCCGTGCAAGCGGCGTGACGACGTCCGGCGGGGGGCGCAGGGCAACCGCTCCGCGGCGGGCCGAAATTGGCCTGTAGCGTCGTCCCTCGTCAGTCACGGGGGCAAAGCCCCGCTCCTTCCTCGCTCCTACCCACAAGCCAATTTCGGCTCCGTCACGACGGGGCAAAGCCATGCCATCATGCCCTAGGCCCGCGCGACCTTGGCGATCGCGTCGAGCAGGCCGTTGACGAAGCCCGATTCGCGCTTTTCGTAGAAGGCGTGAGCGACATCGACATATTCGCTGATGACCGCGCCGACCGGCACGTCATGGCGTGCGATCAGTTCGTAGGTCCCGGCGCGCAGGATCGCCTTCATGGGCTTGTCGAGACGGTTGAGCGTCCAGCCCTTGGCCAGTTTGCCCTCGATCATCACGTCGATCTCGCCCAGGCGCGCCTGCACGCCCTTCACGACATCGTCGAAGAAATCGATATCGGCATCGGCATATTCGACATCCTCGATGGTCGCGCCGATGCGGTGATTGTGGAATTCGTGGAGCAAGGCCGCCAGCGGGGTCTGTTCCATGTCATGCTGATAAAGCGCCTGAACGGCGGCAAGGCGCGCGGCGGCGCGCGCCTGGGTACGGGCTGGAGGACGAGTCATTGGCGGGCCTTTACCGGGCTGTCGTCAATCCGTCACGTGTTTTGGGTGAGGGGGCGTGGACGTGGCCTTCGACTTCGCTCAGGCTGAACGGGGTTTTGGTATCCAGCCCGGTTCCCAACCTCCATTCAGCATAGGCGAAGCCGAAGGCCAAGGGCCGGACCTTTCACAATTCCCGACGGAAATACACCACCCGCTCGGTCTCCGCGAACCCCAGTGCCCGGTGCATCGCATAGCTGTCGACATTGTCGATCTCGGCATCGGAAGCAAATTCCGTATACCCTCGCGCCCGGCCCCAGTCCGCCACCGCCGCGACCAGCGCCCCGGCGACGCCCTGTCGGCGATGGTCGGGATCGACGAACAGCCCTTCCAGGAACAGCACCGGCGAGGTGTCGCAGCCATTGACGTAATCATGCCGGACCGCCGCCTCGGCAAAACCGATCACCCGGCCATCCTCCAGCGCGACGAAATTCCCGTCGCTTTCGGGCAAGTCCGCCGGATCACCCGCTTCCTTGCCCCAGAGCGCCGCCCGCAACGCCCGCCATCCTTCCCGATGCTCCGGCGCGGCGGGCGCGACGATCATCGATTGAGCCGCAGCCGCAGCGCCACCGACTTGGCATGGGCCGGAAGCCCCTCGGCATGGGCCAGCGCCACCGTCGCGGGGCCGAGTTCGTTCAGCGCCGTCTCGGTCAGGCCCAGGAAGCTCGTCCGTTTCATGAAGTCGAGCACCGACAGCCCGCTGGCGAAACGCGCGCGGCGGCCCGTGGGCAGGACGTGATTCGGCCCGGCGACATAATCGCCGATGGCTTCCGGCGTATGGCGGCCCAGAAAGACCGAGCCTGCGTGGCGCAGCCGGTCGAACAGCGCTTGCGGATCGTCCACCGCGAGTTCGAGATGCTCGGGCGCGAGTCGGTCGACCAGCGGCATGGCGGCCTCCAGCAAATCGACGACGATGATCGCGCCGTTCGCATCCCAGGCGGTCCGCGCGACGCTGGCGGTCGCCAGTTCGGGGATCTGCCGGTCGACGGCTTCGGCGACACGGGTCGCGAAGTCGGCGTCATCGGTGAACAGGATCGACTGGGTGACGGTGTCATGCTCGGCCTGGCTCAGCAGGTCGGCGGCGATCCAGTCGGGATCGTTCCGGCCGTCGGCGACGACGACGATCTCGGACGGGCCCGCCACCATGTCGATGCCGACCATGCCATAGACCTGGCGCTTGGCCTCCGCGACCCAGGCATTGCCGGGGCCGGTGACGACATCGACCCGCTGGATGCGCCCGGCGCCATAGGCCAGCGCGCCCACCGCCTGTGCGCCGCCGACGCGCCACACCTCGTCCACGCCCGCCAGATGCGCGGCGGCGAGGACCAGATGGTTGATCTCGCCCTTGGGCGTCGGGGTGACCATCACCAGTCGCTCGACACCGGCCACCTTGGCAGGAATCGCGTTCATCAGCAGCGAGGAGGGATAGGCCGCGCGTCCGCCGGGGACATAGATTCCCGCCGCATCCACCGCCGTCCAGCGCGCGCCCAGCCGGACACCCTGCGCATCGACATAGTCGGTGTCTGTCGGCTTCTGCTTTTCGTGATAGGCCCGGATGCGCGCGGCGGCGAGGTCGAGTGCGGCGCGCAGTTCGGGCTCCAGCGCCTCATAGGCCGCACGGCAATCGGCGGGCTCGATCCGCCAGCCGGTCTCGGCCAGGTCATGGCCGTCGAACTGCTTGGTGAAGGCCGCGACCGCCGCCTCGCCATCGTCGCGGACCGCGCGCAGGATCACCTGCACGTCGCGCGCGACATCGGCATCGCTTTCGCGCCGGGCATCGACCAGTTCGTCAAACGCGGCGGCGAAGCCCGGTTCCTGCGTATCGAGACGGATCATGCGGCGTGCCTTTCGGCCACGGCGCGGCGGAAGGCCTCGACCAGCGGCACGACCTGCGCGCGCGTCTTCATCGCGGCGCGGTTGACGACCAGGCGCGAGGTGACCTCCTCGATCACCTCCACCTCGACCAGCCCGTTTTCCTTCAGCGTACGGCCCGAGGACACCAGGTCGACGATGCGCGGCGCCAGGCCCAAAGTCGGGGCCAGCTCCATCGCGCCGTTCAGCTTGACGCACTCCGCCTGTACCCCACGCGCGGCGAAGTGGCGGCTGGTGATATGCGGATATTTGGTCGCGACGCGGACATGGCTCCACCCACGCGGATCGTCGCTCTCCGCCATCGCGGCGGGCTCGGCGACCGAGATGCGGCAATGGCCGATCTTCAGGTCGACCGGCGCGTAAAGCTCGGAATAGCCGAATTCGGACAGCACGTCCGATCCGACGATGCCCAGCTGCGCCGCGCCATGCGCGACGAAGGTGGCGACGTCGAAGGCGCGGACGCGGATCAGCTCGATGCCGGGGACATCGGTGGCGAAGCGCAGCGCGCGGCTGTCCTTGTCGGTGAAGGCCGGTTCGGGCCGGATGCCGGCGGCGGCGAGCAACGGCAGCGCCTCGGCCAGGATGCGTCCCTTGGGGACGGCGATGATCAGCGGTTGGGCCATGAGGATCGGGGGCTTAACCCCCGCCACCCGGGATCGCAATTCTTATCCTCCCCGGTACGGGGAGGGAGACCATCCGCAGGATGGTGGAGGGGGCGTGCCGCATAGGACGTCCTACGTGGCGATCCGCCCTCCGTCAGGCCTGCGGCCTGCCACCTCCCCGTGCCGGGGAGGATTTGAGACCGTTACACCTTGGCGGCGTAGATCATCCGGCCGGGGCCGAGATTGGCGAACACGCGGTCCAGGTCGTTCTCGCCGACCGCGAAGCAGCCCTGGCTGCGGCCCAGCATCCCGTGGCTGCGGATCATGTCGCGATTGGCGTACCAGGCCGAGTGGATCACGATCGCGCGGCCCAGCGCATTGTCGTTGGTGGGGTCCAGCCCGACCAGACGCTGCGACCGGCCATGCTTGCCGACATAATAATTGTCGGTCAGGAAGGCGCCCTCGCTGCTGGCGTTCGAATTGAACGCGTTGGAGAAGCGCTGGACATAGCCGCTGTGCGACGGGTCCGACCCGCTGCCGTGCGAGACGAGCAGCGAGGTGCTCTTGCCGCTGATCAGGTCGACCAGGTGGAGGCGCGGTTCGGACGAGCCGACCGCGAAATCGACGATCGCCATCCGGTCGCGCTGCCGCACCTGCGAACCATGTTTCTGCAGCGAGGCTATCGCCTGACGCAGCAGCGCCGGACGGACGACCCGCGACGAGGCCAGGATCGCCTGCGGCACTGCCGGAACGGTCGGACGGCTTGGGATCGGAGGCTGGCGCACCGGGCGAAGATCGCCCGCCGTCAGCCGTCCCCGGGCACTCACCGCCCCCGGAACCGCCAATGCCCCGGCGAGCACCAGCGCGTTCTTCAACAGCGCGCGCCGACCCGGCGCCGCGTCCAAATTATCGTGCATTTTGGTCCTTCAACCCCAGAATTCCCGCAAGACCTATGTAGCAAAGGTCAGGCCATTTTTCTGCCCATCGGCCCATCGGTTGATCGCTTGGTTCCATCGATTCAGCGAAAGTTCCGTCGCATCGCAAAAATTTTCGCTTGGCACCAATTGTTGCTTGACGGGTTTAATATTTTGTGAACTCGCCAAGGAAAAGGGATATGAAGGCTCTCGCTTTTGCCGCCCTGCTGGGTGCTACGACGCTGGGTTTCGCCGCACCGGCTCTGGCCGAGGACGGGCCGGGGACCGCCACGGTGGCGCAGGCCGCCGCCGCTCTTGCCCCCAATCGATTCGTCTGGGCCGACCCGCAGATGACAGCGGTCTATCCGATCGCGCAGCCGGTGACGGTGGTGGTCAGCATTCCGATGCAGCGCGCCTATGTCTATCGCGGCGACACGATGGTCGCGGCGGCGGCGGTGTCGACCGGCAAGGACGGCAAGGATACGCCCGTCGGCGTCTTCCCGATCCTTCAGAAGCGCGAGATGCATCGCAGCAACCTGTATAATTCGGCTCCCATGCCGTTCATGCAGCGCCTGACCTGGGATGGCGTGGCGCTTCATGCGGGCAACAATCCCGGTTTTCCCGACTCGCATGGCTGCATCCGGCTGCCTGCGGCCTTTGCGAAGAAGTTGTTTTCGATCACCTCGGTGGGGACGACTGTGATCGTCACCGATCAGATGGTCGGGGATCATTTCGACCCGGCGCTCATGGAGACGGAGGCCAGCCAGGCGAACGAGGCGCAATTGGCGTCGTTGTCGCGGTAAGGTTCGGGCGTGGCCTTCGACTACGCTCAGGCTGAACGGGACTTGGTATTAAAGGCCGTTCACGCTGAGCGAAGTCGAAGCGCACGGGCCAACTGGGCGGCTAGGTCACCAACCCCAATGCCCGAAGCTGAGGCCGAAGCGTCGCTTCGTCGGTGAAGTGCAGCGCATGAATGCCCAACGCCGCTGCCGCATCGATATTCGCACGATTGTCGTCGATGAACACCGCCTCCCCCGGCTCCAGCCCGAATCGGGCGAGCGCGAGGCGGTAGATGGCGGGATCGGGCTTCACCAGTTTTTCGTCGCCCGACACCACGATGTCGCGGAATCGATCGAACAGCACCGATTCGCGCGCACGGAAGGGCGGCCAAAATTCATGGCTGAAGTTCGTGATCGCGAACAGGGGCACACCCGCCGCATCCAGTTCGGCGACAAGTTCGTGCATCCCGGCAATCGGATCGCCGATGCTGTCGCTGAAGCGCGGGCCCCAGGCGGCGATCAGTTCCCGATGCTGCGGGTACAGCGCGATCAGCTCCGCCGAGGTGTCGGCGAAGTCGCGGCCCGCATCATGCTGGAAATGCCACTCGGTGGTGACGACATCGCGCACAAATGCATCGAGCGCCCGATCGTCTGCGATCAGGCGCCGATACAGGATCCGGGGATCCCAGTCGTAAAGCACACGACCGACGTCAAAGATGACGGCGGTCGGCCGATCGGCGCGCGTCACGGACTGTTCGTCCGTCACGTTCGATTCGATCGGCATCAGGGCTGATTAGCCCTGGCGCGCCTTGAAACGACGGTTGGTCTTGTTGATGACATAGGTGCGGCCGCGACGGCGGATCACGCGGTTGTCCCGGTGACGATCCTTGAGCGACTTCAGGGAATTGCGGATCTTCATGATCGATTCGCTTCTTTTGAACTGGAGGGTGATCTGGAAAGCGTCGCCGCCTAGTGGCAACCGGCACTTAAGTCAAGGTTCCGGCATGACGGATGGGTCATGATCGCCGCGCCCTCTTCCGCCGCCGGATCATCCCTCATATGTCATGCGTTGCCCATCCGTAACATCTCAAGGTCTTCGACGCATGAAAGCCCGCTCGCTCCTGATCCTCGCGGCTGCCGCCGGAACGCTGGCCGCCTGTTCCACCACGGGCGGGCGCCTGCCGCCGACCGAGGTAATCCGCTATCACCTGGGGCAGCCGATCGCGCGCGGCACCATCCGGGTCGAGCCGCTGTCGGCCACCGGCCCGGCCAGCATCGAGTTCAAGACCTATGCCGCCGCGGTCGAGACCGCACTTCTGCGCAACGGCTATTCGCTGGCGCAGGGCGATGCGCAGCCCGACTTCATCGCGACCGTGAACTTCACCCGCGCCAACCGGCTGGGCCCGCCGCGACCCTCGCCCTTCTCGATCGGTCTGGGCGGCGGCAGCTTCTCGGGCGGTCGTGGCGGCGGCGTGGGGCTGGGCGGGGGGCTGAGCTTCCCGATCGGCAAGAGCCAGCCGCAGGAGATCATCGGCACCGAATTGTCGGTCCAGATCAAGCGCCGCGTGGACCAGTCGCCCATCTGGGAAGGCAGCGCGCGCAACATCGCGCCGGTTCAGGCCCTCGCCAAGCTGGACGCGCAGGCGCAGGCCGCCAAGCTCGCCGATGCGCTGTTCACCAAATTCCCCGGCGAATCGGGCCGCACGATCGAGGTGAAGTAAGGCGATGACCCTGACCATCAATGCGTCCTTCGATGGCGGCAACATCCGCGTGGTGGCGATCGAGGGCGACCGGGTCGACCTGGAGATCGTCAAGGACAAGGATTCCGACTTTTACCAGTGGTTCTATTTCCGGGTCGGCGGCGCGAAGGGACGGACGCTGACCTTCCGCATCCTGAACGGGGCGGATTCGGCCTTCCCCGATGGCTGGCCGAATTATCAGGTCCGTGCCTCGACCGACCGGCAGGAATGGCGGATGACGCCGACCCGCTATGCGGGCGGCGTGCTGGAATGGCAGTGGACGGGCGAGTCGGACGTCGCGTGGTTCGCCTATTTCGAGCCCTATACGATGGAGCGTCACCACGATCTGGTCGCGCGAATCGCCGCGAAGGGCGTTCATCACGAAGAGATCGGCCAGAGCCTGGACGGTCAACCAATCGACTATTTCCGCTTCGGCTCCGGCCCGAAGCAGGTGTGGCTCTATGCCCGCCAGCATCCGGGCGAATCGATGGCCGAATGGTGGATGGAGGGCGCGCTCGACTGGCTGACCGGCCCGGCGGCCGAGTCGCTGCTGGCGGCGGCGACGGTCCATGTCGTGCCCAACATGAACCCCGATGGCACGCGACGCGGGCATCTGCGCACCAATGCGGCGGGTGTGAACCTCAACCGCGAATGGCACGAGCCGACGCCCGAGCGCAGCCCCGAAGTGCTGTGCGTCCGCAATCGCATGGACCAGACCGGCGTCGACTTCGCGATCGACGCGCATGGCGACGAGGCGATCCCGGCCAACTTCATCGCCGGGTTCGAGGGTATCCCGAGCTGGACCGAGGAACATGGCGCCAAATTCTATGAATTCGGCCGCCGCCTGGCCGCGCATACGCCCGATTTCCAGACCCAGATGGGCTATGAGAAGTCGAGCGCGGGCAATGCCAACCTCGCCATGTCGACCAACCAGCTCGCCGAGCGATTCGGTGCGGTGTCGGTGACGCTGGAAATGCCGTTCAAGGACCATGCCCCGAACCCGGACCGCGTCCATGGCTGGTCCGGCGAGCGTTCGGCCAAGCTGGGCGTGTCTTGCCTGGAGGTGCTGTCGGAGATGATCGGGGATATCTGATCGGGGTTTTGGGGAGCCCTTGCGATAGGGCTCCCCTTGGCCTTCGACTTCGCTCAGGCTGAACGGCGGTTGGGGCAAAAATGTAAACCCCCTCGCTCCGTTCAGCCTGAGCGAAGTCGAAGGCCACGTCCCGAGCCTCGCCAAATTACCGGCGTACCCCCTGCGCCGCCAGATAGCCGTCCAACTCCGCCAAGACCCGCTCCAGTCCGGCTCTATCCCCGGCCTCGGCGCGCACGGTCAGTGCAGCCTGCGTGTTCGACGCCCGTAGCAGCCACCAGCCGTCCGCCGTCCGCACCCGGACGCCATCGGTATCGTTGACCTCGGCTCCATCCCGAGCGAGCGCCGCCGCCACCCGGTCCACGATGGCGAACTTGTCCGCCTCGGCCACCGTGATCCGCGTCTCGGGAATGTCGACCATCAGGGGCATCGCGCCGCGCAGCTCGGTCATCGAACGACCCGCCAGATGGACGCTGCGGATCAGGCGGATCGCCGCATAATGGGCATCGTCGAATCCATACCATTCGCCCGCGAAGAACATGTGCCCCGACATCTCGCCGCCTAGCGGGGCTGCGGTTTCCAGCACCTTGGTCTTCATCAGGCTGTGGCCGGTCTTCCACATGACCGGCCGTCCACCCAAGCCCTCGATATGGTCGAACAGCGCCTGGCTGGCCTTCACGTCCGCGACGATCGGGGCGCCCGGATGCTCGGTCAGGGCAGGGCCCGCCAGCAGCATCAAAATCTGGTCGCCCCAGATCACCCGTCCCTGTCCGTCGATCGCGCCGATCCGGTCGCCATCGCCGTCGAAAGCGAATCCGAAATCGAGGCGTCTGTCCGCCACGAGTCGCTTCAGCGCGTCTAGATTGGCCTCGACCGTCGGATCGGGGTGATGATGCGGGAAATGACCATCCACATCGGTGAACAGCGTATGATGCTCACCCGGCAGGCGCTGGACCAGCTTTTCGATGACGGGGCCCGCCGCGCCGCTGCCGCAATCCCAGCCGATGCGGTATTCACCGCCCGCATAACCGGCCAGCAGCCGGTCGACATAGGCGTCGAGGATATCGACCTGCTCGACGCTTCCCGCACCCTCGGTCCAGTCGCGCGCCGCCGCCATGCGCGCCAGGTCTTGGACATCCTCGCCGAAAAAGGGGCGATGGCGCAGCACCATCTTGAAGCCGTTGTCGTCGCGGGGATTATGGCTGCCCGTTACCTGTACGGCGCCGTCCACCCCTAACGTCGCTTCGGCGAAATAGACCATCGGCGTGGGGCTCAGGCCGATGCGTACGACATCGACACCGCTGTCGGTCAGCCCGTCGACCAGCGCGGCCTCCAACATAGGGGAACTCAGCCGCCCGTCGCGCCCGACGACGACGCGGGTGCCGCCCGCCCGCCGGATCCGTGTGGCGAAGCCGCGCCCGACCGCATAGGCCGCGCCCTCGTCCAGCGTCTCGGGCACGGTGCCGCGCACGTCATATTCGCGGCAGGCGCTGGGGTGGATCGCAGCGATTCGCCCGGCCCCAGGATCAGGCGTCACGGCGCGCCAGCAACAGGTCGCGCGCGGCGTTCACCCGCCGCGTCAGGTCGGCCGAGCCGCCGCGATCGGGATGGACCTGCCCGATCAGGCGACGATGCGCCTGGCGAATCGCCTCGGCATCCGCGCCCGGCGGCAGGTCTAGAATCGCCAGCGCGTCCGCCTCGTCACGCGGCAGCCGGGGCGCGAGTTTCGGCTTGGTCGGGCGTGGCATGTAACGCCACACCAGCCAGATGACCGCCAGCGCGATCAGCCATTTCATGCGGCCCCCATCATGCGGCGGCGTCTGCCTCTTTGGCTCCTGCTTCCGCTCCGCCTTCGGGTAGTTGCAACGCGGCCATCATCTCGCGCAGTTCCTGACGCGCGGCGACATGGCCCAAGCCCATTGCGCCGAATTCCTTGGCGTCGATCATGGTCAGGCCGTTGGGGAACATCTCACGATAGATGACGCGCTCGCCCAGGCCGGGGATCACGCGAAAGCCGACGCGGCGCGACAGGTCGGTCAGCGCGTCCGACACGCGGCGCATGTTGCGCGCCTCGATATGCTGCAATCTGTTGCGCAGCACGACCCAGTCGATGGTGGTGCCGTCGGCGCGCGCCCGCTGCTTGCGCGCATCCCAGATCAGCTCCGAATAGAAGCTGGGACGCGTGACCTGGAACGTCTCCGGGTCGACCTGTCCGATCAGGTCGAAGTCGACGAAACTGTCGTTCATCGGCGTGACCAGCGTGTTGGACAGGGCCGCCGCCGTCCGCGCGAAATGATCGTCGCGCCCCGGCGTGTCGACGATCAGGAAATCGGCATCCTGCGACAGACCGAACCAGAGTTCCTCGAACCCTTCCTCGGTCTGGCTGGTATGAGTCGCATGGGCCGGCATGGGCAGCTTGTGCCCGGTGCGCTTGATCGTCTCGGCCCGATTGTCGAGATAGCGGCCCACCGTGCGCTGGCGATGATCCAGATCGAGGCACGCCACGCGTGCACCCTTGGCGGCCAGCGCGATCGCCACATGAACCGCCGTCGTCGATTTGCCTGTGCCACCTTTTTCATTGGCAAAGACAATCACGTGCGTTGAAGATAGCCGTTCCGGCAACTCGTCGCTTCCTTATTGATCCCCGTTGCCACCCTACATAGAAGCCCTCGGCGTGGGGAACGAGGGGTAAAATCAGTGCAAGTCATTCGGGATCGCGAAGCCTTGGTAGAGGCACTCGCCGCGTTGCGTGCCGAGGGCGCGCGCGTGGCGCTGGTGCCGACCATGGGCGCGCTCCACGCCGGGCATATCGCGCTCGTCGAAGCGGCGAAGCGGCCGGGCACCAAGGTCGTGGCGTCGATCTTCGTGAATCCCAAGCAGTTCGGCGCGGGCGAGGATCTGGGCCGTTATCCCCGGCGCGAACAGTCCGACATCCGTATGCTGACCGAGGCGGGCTGCGACCTGTTATGGATGCCCGGCGTCGAGGTGATGTATCCCGAGGGCCATGCGACCTCGATCCGCGTCGACGGCGTCAGCGAAGGGCTGGAGGGTGCATCGCGCCCGGGCCATTTCGACGGGGTCGCGACGGTCGTCGCCAAGCTGTTCAACCAGGTCGGCCCCGACGCGGCCTATTTCGGTGAGAAGGATTTCCAGCAGCTGGCGGTGATCCGCCGCATGGTCGCCGATCTCGACTTCCCCATCGACGTGGTCGGCGTGCCGACCCAGCGCGACGATGACGGCCTCGCGCTTTCGTCGCGCAACATCTATCTCGACGAGGAACAGCGGGCCAAGGCAGTCGCGCTGCCGCGCGCGCTGGGTGTCGCGGCCCGGGCCATCGGGCGGGGCGAGGACGCAGCGACCGTTTTGGGCGATGCCCGCGCGACCCTGACCGCCGCCGGGTTCGAGGTGGATTATGTCGAGCTGGTCGACGCGGTAACACTTTCACTCGATTGCACCGTAGAGCGCCCGCGCCGCCTGGTGGCCGCTGCCCGTATGGGATCGACCAGACTGATCGATAATATCGCTGTCACCGACCTGTCATGAGTTAACCAATTTGTGACCGTTATGGCCATACACCCAGTGTCGGACGCAGAGGGGGTCCGAACAGAGGGGCAGGATATGGCCAATAGCAGCAAATCCGCACAATTCCTGATGGAAAGCCGGTTCGCCGATCAGGTGGCGACCGACGATGGTGCGACGATGTACGACCTGGGGGTCGCCTATTCGACCGGCTCGGGGGGCAAGCGCCTGGACCTGGTCGAGGCGCACAAATGGTTCAACCTGGCGGCGGTCGCGGGCTTCCTGCCGGCGCAGATCGCCCGCGCCGAAGTGGCGGGCGACATGACCGCGCGCGAGATCGCCGAGGCGCAGCGCCAGGCACGCGCTTTCCTTTACGGCAACATGCCACAGATGCGCGCGGCCTGACACCACGCTAACGCAGCATGGCCATTGGTGGTCGTGATGACGGGATGTGTGGGACAATGACGGAACAAGGCGTGAGCGATGGCAAGGTGACCGTCAGCTTTTGGCGTCTCGCCGTTCACCTTGGGGTCACGATAGCCGTCAGCCTGTCTGTAACGATCATGCTCGAACGCTATGCTGGCTTGCCGCGCTGGATGGTAGCCAATAGCTCTCATGGCCGGTCACTGGCCGGAATCATCGGATTGGCCGTCGCGCTGCTCTTTCGTCGAGGTTTCGCCAAGCTCTTGCCGTTGGTGGAGCAGACGAACTCCTGAGGCGCGACATATATCGGGCGTCGAGACTGCCCTTGATATGTCAACCGCCACCAGGTTTGGTGAAAAGCGCCGGATAGACGCGGCCTGAACCGGCGGACCGCCGCGCGCTGATCCGCCCGAACGGGGCGGGCCGGGATCAGCTCACGGGATCATATTCGACTCAGGCTTCGCTCGCCTTCTTTGCCGGGGCTTTCTTGGCAGGTGCCTTTTTGGCGGGTGTCTTCTTCTCGGCGGTCTTCTTGTCGGCCGTTGCCTTGGCCTTGGCAGGCGCCTTTTTCGCCGCCGCCTTCTTCGCGGGCTTCTTGCGTGCCGGAGCGGCCGCCGCGCGCGCGTCGATCAGTTGCGCGGCTTCTTCCAGCGTCAGCTGATCCTTGTCGACCGTCTTGGGGATGGTCGCATTCGTCTCGCCGTCGGTGACGTAAGGGCCGTAGCGCCCCTCCATCAGCTTGATCTCCGCCTCGGTGCGCGGATGCTTGCCGAGCACCTTGAGCGGCTCGCGCGACGCAGTGCCCCGCGCGGCACGTCCGCCGCCCGCCGCCGCTTCGGCCAGCTTGACCACGGCGGCGTTCATGCCCGTCTCGAACACATCGGCGGTCGAGGTAAGGCGCGCATATTTGCCGCTATGCGCCAGATAGGGGCCATAGCGCCCGATCGACGCGGTGATCGGCTCGCCCGTTTCCGGGTGGTTGCCGATGGTGCGCGGCAGGCTGAGCAGCTTGAGCGCCCATTCCAGGTCGAGATCGACATCCTTGGGGATGGAAGCGCGCTTGGCGTCCTTGCCTTCGCCCAGCTGGATATAGGGGCCGAACCGCCCCGACTTGCGCTCGACGGGCAGGCCGGTTTCGGGGTCCTGGCCGAGCGTTTCCGGCCCGGTGTCCTCGCCAGCCCCTTCGCCGCCCTGGGCGAATCGGCGGGTATATTTGCACTCCGGATAGTTGGAGCAGGCGATGAACGCGCCGAATCGGCCACCACGAAGGGCGAGCTTGCCTTCGCCGCAATTGGGGCAGAGGCGCGGATCCGATCCATCCGCCTTCTCGGGGAACAGATAGGGTGCCAGGAACTGATCCAGTTCGGCGGTAATCGCCGAGGGCTGCTGCTCCATCACTTCCGAAGTGCGCGGCTTGAAGTCGCGCCAGAAGGCGTCGAGCACCGCCTGCCACTGGGCACGGCCGCCGGACACGTCGTCCAGTTCCTCTTCCAGCTCGGCGGTATAGTCGTAGCCGACATATTTCTCGAAGAAGCGCTCAAGGAACGCCGTCACCAGTCGTCCGCTCTCCTCGGCGAAGAAGCGGTTCTTCTCGACGCGGACATAGGCCCGGTCCTTCAGCGTCTTGATGATCGAGGCATAGGTGGACGGACGCCCGATGCCCAGTTCCTCCATCCGCTTGACCAGCGAGGCTTCGGAGAAGCGCGGCGGCGGCTGGGTGAAGTGCTGCTCGGCCTTCACTTCCTTCTTCGCAGGCGCATCGCCCTCGCGCAGGCGGGGGAGGCGGCGGGCTTCCTCGTCCTGGCTGTCGTCCTGGCCTTCTTCATACAGCGCCAGATAGCCGGGGAAGAGCACGACCTGGCCGGTGGCGCGTAAGGTATGGCGGCCGGTGCCGTCGGCCATGTCGATGGTGGTACGCTCCATCCGTGCCGACGCCATTTGGCTCGCCAGCGCGCGCTTCCAGATCAGGTCGTAGAGGCGGCCATGATCGCCCGAACCGGCACGGTCGCGGCTGAAATCGGTCGGGCGGATCGCCTCATGCGCTTCCTGCGCGTTCTTCGCCTTGGACTGGT
The DNA here is from genome assembly GCF_001422185.1 of Sphingomonas sp. Leaf257. Taxonomy (NCBI): domain Bacteria; kingdom Pseudomonadati; phylum Pseudomonadota; class Alphaproteobacteria; order Sphingomonadales; family Sphingomonadaceae; genus Sphingomonas; species Sphingomonas sp. Leaf257. The sequence goes on along the minus strand of NZ_LMMH01000001.1, from coordinate 356,726 downwards.
ACATGCGCGGCTTGTCGGGGACGTAAGACCCGTCATAGCGCTCGGCCACGGCCTTGCGCGCCGCCGAGATGGCCGATCCGTCCATCTGGACGCCATCGGTCCGCATATAGGTGATCGCACCGTCCTCATAGAGCTGCTGCGCGATCCGCATGGTGTGATCGGCCGAGAAGCCCAGCTTGCGCGCGGCCTCCTGTTGCAGCGTCGAAGTGGTGAAGGGCGGCGGCGGGTTGCGCGTCGCAGGCTTGGTCTCAACCGACTGGACCTGGAACCGGCCCGCCTCGACATCGGCCTTGGCGCGGGTCGCGTCGCCCTCGTTACCGATCGACAGGCGGTCGAGCTTCTTGCCATCCCACTGGACCAGGCGCGCGACGAAGGGCGTGCCGTCCTGTTCCATATCGGCCGTCACCGACCAATATTCCTGGGGCCGGAACGCTTCGATCTCGCGCTCGCGCCCGACGATCAGGCGCAGCGCCACCGACTGGACGCGGCCCGCCGACTTGGCGCCGGGCAGCTTGCGCCACAGCACCGGCGACAGGGTGAAGCCGACCAGATAGTCGAGCGCGCGGCGCGCGCGGTAGGCGTCGATCAGATCGGTATCGAGCTCGCGCGGATTCTGCATCGCGTGCAGGATGGCGGGCTTGGTGATCGCGTTGAACGTCACCCGCTCGACCTTGTCGGGCAGCGCCTTGCGGTTCTTCAGAACCTCCTGCACGTGCCAGGAAATCGCCTCGCCCTCGCGATCAGGGTCGGTGGCCAGGATCAGGCGGTCGGCCTTCTTCGCCTCGTCGGCAATGGCTTTGAGCTGACGCGCCTTGTCCGCGTAATTCTCCCACTCCATCGAAAAATTCTGGTCGGGGTCGACCGAGCCGTCCTTGGGCGGCAGGTCGCGGACGTGACCATAGCTCGCCAGGACGCGGTAGTCCGAACCCAGATATTTCTCGATGGTCTTCGCCTTGGCAGGCGATTCGACGATGACAAGCTGCATGAGTGGTAAAACTACGTCCCTTACGTGTGTACGCGAGGATGGGGAGGGGGCGGGGGGAGGTCAAGCCGCATAGGCAAGGCCGTCTTGTCGGCGTAACGATCAATGCCTAGCCGTGATCCGGGGATGGGACGAGGAGGGGTGTGATGATGATTCTGGCATTGTTGATGGGTGTGGCGGACGCCCAGCCCGTGACCGAACATATCGCGCCGCCAGTCCCATCCGATTTCGTCCTGGGCTTTGCCGGACGAGGCCCGGCGCCGATCCGCGAATATGTGCCACGCGGGCAGACGGTCGAACGCTGGACCCGGATGGTCACGGTCCTGCAACTGGGCTGGAAGCCGGGCATGGGGCCGCGCCGCTATGCCGAGCTCTGGGCTCAGTCGATGCAGCGGGCCTGTCCCGGCACGACGGTGGGCGAGATGCGGGATACGCCGCTGGCCGGGCATGAATCGGTGACCCTTCGCCTCGACTGTCCGCGCAACCCGCAGACGGGCCAGGCCGAAATGGTGATCGGGCGCTATGTGACTGGCGGCGAACAGCTCCACAATGTTCAGGCTGCCGTTCGGGGCCCCGTGACGCCGCAGGCCATTGCCTGGGCCGAAGCGCTGGTGGCCGCAGCGACGCTGTGCGCCACCGGCGATAGTAGGGCGCTTTGTGGCACGGACTGACGGTTGTCAGGGGCGGGCGCGGATCAGGCGATGGACCTGATGGTCGCGATATTGGGGTTCGTCGTGCGAGCGATAGCCCAGCTTCTCCGCCAGCCGGATGGATTGCTGGTTGGCGGGTGAGATCATGCACTGGGTCGCGGGCGGTGCATGATGCTCGTCCATCCAGCGATGCGCGGCGGCCGCCGCCTCATAGGCATAGCCCTTGCCATGGGCGGCGCTGGTGAAGACCCAGGCGGCCTCCGGCATACTGTCCAGCCTGGGCGCGACCTCTCGCCGGAAATCCATGAATCCAGTCTCGCCGATATATTGCCCGGTCGTCCGATCCAGAACGGCGAACATCCCGTGGCCGAACACCGACCAATAGCCGATGAAGCGCAGCAATCGCATCCACGCTTCCTCGCCGGTCATCGGCGCACCGGCGTGGCGGACCACCACCGGATCGGCGACCATCGCGGCATAGTCGTTGTAATCCCCAACCTCATAGGGACGCAGGGTCAGGCGTTCGGTCTGAATCATGTCAGCGCCACCCGCCCGCCCGCATGGCGCTCCAGCCGTCCGGCCAGTTCCAGCTCCAGCAGGATCGTCTGGACGATGGCGGAGGGGCGTCCGCTCTGGCGGATGAGTTCGTCGACCGTCACCGCGACCGGGCCGAGCAGATCGCTCACCCGCTGCCGGTCGCCATCGCTGGCATCTTGCGGCGGCGGGGGCGTGTAGCGGCTCTCGGGCGCGCGGACCATGCGGGCGTCGATGGGGCGAATTTGTTCCAGGATATCCCCCGCCGACTGGATCAGTGTCGCGCCCTCGCGGATCAGCATGTTGCAGCCTTGCGCGCGCGGATCGGCGGGGTGGCCGGGCACCGCCATGACCTCGCGCCCCGCCTCGCCTGCCAGCCGCGCGGTGATCAGCGAGCCGGAGCGCGGCGCGGCCTCGACCACCACCGTGCCTTGCGCCAGCCCTGCGATGATCCGGTTGCGCGAGGGGAAGTGGCGCGCCAGCGGCTGCGTGCCCGGTGGCTGCTCGGCGATCAGCAGGCCGCGCGTGGCGACCTCCTCCTGCAACCGGGCGTTTTCGGGTGGGAAGGCGATGTCGATGCCGCTGGCGATGACGCCGATCGTGCCGCCCTCGAGCGCGCCGATATGCGCCGCCGTATCGATCCCGCGCGCCAGTCCGGAGGTGACGGGCACGCGCTGCGCCGCGAGGTCCTGCGCCAGCCCGCGCGCGAAGCGGCACGATGCGGCCGAGGCGTTGCGAGCGCCGACCAGCGCTACGCCGCCGCGCTGTGCCAATCCCATGTCGCCGCGTATGATCAGTGCGGGCGGGGCGGTGTCGAGTTCGGCGAGCAGCGCGGGGTAATCGGGCTCACCCAGCATGACATGACGCGCGCCGAGCCGTGCGACCGCCTCGATCTCGCGCGCGATCCCCGCCGGGTCGGCGGCCCTGGGGGCTTCGCCGCCGCCGCGCCGGGCAAGGTGGGGCAGGGCGTCGAGCGCGGCCTGCGCCTCGCCGAATCGCGCCATCAATTGTCGCCAGGTGACGGGTCCGATGCCATGCGTCCGCAGCAGCCGAAGCTGCGCGAACCGGGCGTCAGTCACGCTTCTTGCCGATACGGGGTTCGGTCCCGGCCAGCAGGCGCTCGATATTCGAGCCATGCTTCCAGACGACGATCAGCGCGAGTGCGATCAGCAGCAGCACCAGATCGAACCGGCCCATCGCCGCCGCCGCCAGCGGTACGCTGACCGCCGCCGTCATCCCCGCCACGGCCGAGATGCGGATGGTGGCGAGCAGGCCCAACCAGACGACCGCATAGACGACACCCAGCGGCCAGTAGAGCGCGGTGACGACACCCATCAACGTCGCGACACCTTTGCCCCCGCGAAACTTCAGCCAGATCGGGTAGCAATGCCCGACGAATGCGGCCGCCGCCGCCAGCACTTCCTCACCGGGCAGCCAGTGCCGGACGAGCAATACGGCGGCGACACCCTTCAGCATGTCGAGGATCAGCGTCGCGGCAGCGAGTCCCTTGCGGCCGGTGCGCAGCACATTGGTCGCGCCGATATTGCCCGACCCGATGCTGCGCAGATCACCCGCCCCAGCGGCGCGGGTCAGGATGATGCCGAACGGAATCGACCCCAGCAGATAGCCGATCAGCAAGGCCCAGGTCGGCGGCCCCCAGATGATTTCGGTCGGCAATAGTCTTCCCCTGTGCTCCGGGACAGACATAGAACATGCGTGCTGGCCTGTCCAATCCGGCGCGGCTCTGGTTTCGGACGCGCACGGCGCTTATGAGGCGGGGATGAGCGATGCGCGTCCCATCCTGTTCTTCGATTCCGGTGTGGGCGGGCTGTCGATCGCGGGGCCTGCACGCGCCGCCTTGCCGACCGCGCCCTTCGTCTATGTCGCCGACAGTGCGGGCTTTCCTTATGGCGAGAAGACCGAGGCGGAGATTGCGGGCCGGGTGCCCGCGCTGCTCGGGAGACTGGCGGAGCGGTATCGGCCGCGCCTGATCGTGATCGCGTGCAACACGGCCTCGACCATTGCACTGCCCGCCGTGCGCGCGGCGCTGGACCTGCCGGTGGTCGGCACTGTGCCTGCGATCAAACCGGCGGCGGCGATGAGCGAGACGCGCACCATCGGCGTGCTGGGCACGCGCGCGACGGTGCGGCAGGCCTATGTCGACGATCTGGCGGCGCGCTTTGCCGGCGATTGTCGGGTGGTCCGGCACGGCTCGGCCGAACTGGTGGAACTGGCCGAGGCAAAGCTGCGTGGCGAGTCCCTTTCCTCCCGAGCCTTTGCGGCGGTGCTGGGCGGCTTGTTCGGGCAAGAGGGCGGCGACGCCATCGACGTCATCGTCAATGCCTGCACCCATTTCCCGCTGGTCGAGGCCGAACTGGCGGCGGCGGCCCCTCGGTCGATGCGTTTCGTCGACGGCGGGCCTGGCATCGCGCGGCGAATCGCGTTCCTGACAGAGGGACAGGACTGGCCCGCCTCGGCGGGCGAGGGCGTGGCGGTGTTCACGCGGCTCAGCGACCGGGAACATGCGCTGGCGCCCGGGCTGGCGGCGCGGGGGTTCACGCGGATCGAGGCTCTTTGACGGCCCTTCGTTCGCATTGAACCGACGAGGGGCGCGCGCCAAGCCCGGCTAACCCAAGCCAAGTCGGGGCGTAGATGACGTACGAACTCCCGGTCGGTCATGCCCCCAGCAGCGCCCGCGACACCGCCTCGATAAAGGCGGTACGCCGCGCGGGTTCGGCAAGCTGCGGGTCGGGAATGTCGGTCGCGGTGACGATCCGGGTGATCTGGTCGCGTCGGGGTTCGTCCGCCGGGCGGATATCGGCGGCGGGCAGCGACCGGACCAGCGCCTGTTCGTCCTCCTCGAAGGCGATCCGGGCGATGCCCCGGTCGGTCGTCGCGACCAGCAGCGGCCCCATCGGCGAAGGCGCGATGGTCCAACCGACGCTCACCCCTTCGCCGCCACGCCGCCATTGTCCCGGCGCCATACCCAGCCGCTGGTCGCTGTCCGCATAGAAACGGCTGGGGGCGGCATAGCCTGCCTCGTACAGTGCGGCGGTGATGCTGGGTTCGGCGGCCAGCGCCTGTGCGGCACGGGCCGAGCGACGTGCCCTGGCATAAGCGGCGGGCGTCACCCCGGTCGCGCGCTTGAACAGCCGGTGGAAATGATGCGGGGTATAGCCGACCTGCGCCGCCAGCGTTTCGAGCGACGGCGGGGCTTCCGCCGCCTCGATCAGGGCGATCGCCGCCGCCACCGCCTGCCGGTCGCGCGTCACGGCATCGGGCAGGCAGCGCAGGCAGGCGCGGAAGCCTTCCGCACGGGCGGCCTGTGGACTGTCCAGGAACCGGACATGCTCGCGTCTGGGGCGCCGGGCCGCACAACTCGGGCGGCAGTAGATGCCCGTCGTCTTCACCGCGACGACGAACCGGCCGTCGGCGGACCGGTCGCGCGCGACGAAGGTGGCCCAGGCGGTGTCTTCGTCGATGGCGTTGCGGGCGGGGGCGGGCGGGGTGTCGGTCATGGCCGGACGATTGTGGCAAAATCCATTGTGGCTTTCATCCCACGGCTTGCGGCCAAAGCTCTCACGCTTGCGTCACCAACCTGTCATAACATGTGCCACGCAGCTTGCATCCAAAGGTTCCCGATGCTAACCGCCCGCCAACCCATCGGAGGCGCGTTTTTCGCGCCCCGTTCCCCATGGGGCCAACCCGTTCGTTGTTCGAGGAATTCGCATCCGTGGAGATGTCCGGCGGTACTATAAGCGGCACAGGCGGCATCCAGGCGAGCCTGGGTGGACGTTATGCGCTCGCGCTGTTCGAAACGGCTGAACAGGGCCGTTCGATCGACACGATCGAGGCGAGCCTCGTGACCCTTCGCGATGCGCTGGCCGCCGATAAGGATCTGGTCGCGCTGACCAAGAGTCCGGTCGTGGCGCGCGGGGCCGCCGTCAAGGCGATCCTGGCGGTCGCCGACACGCTGGGCCTCGACGGGGTGACCAAGAATTTCCTCGGCGTCCTCGCCGAGAATCGGCGCCTCTCGGCGCTGCCGCAGATCATCCGTGCCTTCCGCCAGCTGGCCAGCCGCCATCGCGGCGAGGTCGCGGCCGAAGTGACGAGCGCCCACCCGCTGACGGAAGGACAGGTCGCCCAGCTGAAGCAGCAGCTGCGCACCCGCGTCGGCCGCGAGGTGTCGGTCGACCTGTCGGTCGATCCCGACCTGCTCGGCGGGCTTGTCGTCCGCATCGGTTCCCAGATGATCGATAGCTCGATCCGCACCCGTTTGAATGCGCTCGCCAGCGCGATGAAAGGCTGACGTTCCCATGGATATCCGCGCCGCAGAAATCTCCAAGGTCATCAAGGACCAGATCGCCAATTTCGGCACCGAGGCCCAGGTCAGCGAGACCGGCCAGGTGCTGAGCGTCGGTGACGGCATCGCGCGCATCTACGGCCTCGACAATGTCCAGGCGGGCGAGATGGTCGAGTTCGCCAATGGCGTGCAGGGCATGGCCCTCAACCTCGAAGCCGACAATGTCGGCGTCGTGATCTTCGGCTCGGACGCCGAGATCAAGGAAGGCGACACCGTCAAGCGCACCGGCACCATCGTCGACGTGCCGGTCGGCCGTGGCCTGCTGGGCCGTGTCGTGGACGGCCTGGGCAACCCGATCGACGGCAAGGGCCCGATCGAGGCGACCGAGCGTCGCCGCGTCGAGGTGAAGGCACCGGGCATCATCCCGCGCAAGGGCGTGCACGAGCCGGTGCAGACCGGCCTGAAGGCGATCGACGCCCTCGTTCCCGTCGGCCGTGGCCAGCGCGAGCTGATCATCGGCGACCGTCAGACCGGCAAGTCGGCCGTCGCGATCGACGCCTTCATCAACCAGAAGACGGTCAACGCCGGCACCGACGAGTCGAAGAAGCTCTACTGCATCTACGTCGCCGTGGGTCAGAAGCGCTCGACCGTGGCGCAGCTGGTCAAGACGCTCGAAGAGAATGGCGCGATGGAATATTCCATCGTCGTCGCCGCGACCGCGTCGGAGCCCGCCCCGCTTCAGTTCCTCGCGCCCTACACCGGCACCGCGATGGGCGAGTATTTCCGCGACAACGCGATGCACGCGCTGATCGTGTTCGACGATCTGTCCAAGCAGGCCGTCGCGTACCGCCAGATGTCGCTGCTGCTGCGCCGTCCGCCGGGCCGTGAAGCGTACCCTGGCGACGTCTTCTATCTGCACAGCCGTCTGCTGGAGCGTGCGGCCAAGATGAACGACGCCAACGGCGCCGGTTCGCTGACCGCGCTGCCGATCATCGAGACCCAGGCGGGCGACGTGTCGGCCTACATCCCGACCAACGTGATCTCGATCACCGACGGCCAGATCTTCCTCGAAACCGACCTGTTCTTCGCGGGCATCCGCCCGGCGATCAACGTCGGTCTGTCGGTCAGCCGCGTCGGCTCGGCCGCGCAGACCAAGGCGATGAAGAAGGTGTCGGGCTCGATCAAGCTGGAGCTCGCCCAGTATCGCGAAATGGCCGCCTTCGCGCAGTTCGGCTCGGACCTCGACGCCTCGACGCAGAAGCTGCTGAACCGCGGTGCACGCCTGACCGAGCTGCTCAAGCAGCCGCAGTTCTCGCCGCTGCCCTTCGAGGAGCAGACCGCGTCGATCTTCGCGGGCACGAACGGGTATATCGACAATGTGCCGGTGGCGCAGGTCGTCCGCTACGAAGCGGCGATGCTCGCCTATCTGCGCAACGATCACGCCGATGTGCTGGCGATGATCCGCGACACCAAGGATCTGGGCGACGAGGCCAAGGGCAAGCTCAAGGCCGCGCTCGACCAGTTCGCGAAGATCTTCGCGTAAGACGGCATGTAAGCCCTCTCCCCTCCGGGGAGAGGGTTGGGTGAGGGGCGCCAGACAGGCCGTCTCATCCGTGGCAGCCCCTCACCCCGGCCCTCTCCCCCGTGGGGAGAGGGAGAAGAAGGACTAAGATGGCGTCCCTCAAGGCCCTCAAGATCCGGATCAACTCGGTCAAGTCGACCCAGAAGATCACCAAGGCGATGAAGATGGTCGCCGCCGCCAAGCTGCGCCGGGCGCAGGACGCGGCGCAGAACGGCCGTCCCTATGCCGAGCGTCTCGAAGCGGTGATGGCCGGTATGGCCGCACGCGTCGGTGGCGTCGGTGCGTCGCCGCTGCTGGCGGGCACCGGCAAGGACGATGTCCAGCTGCTGGTCGTCGCCACCTCGGAGCGTGGTCTAGCGGGTGCGTTCAACACCAACATCGTCCGCGCCGCGCGCCGCAAGGCCGAAGAGCTGACCGCGCAGGGCAAGACGGTGAAGTTCTACCTCGCGGGCAAGAAGGGGCGCGTGCTGAAGCGCTTCTTCCCGAACGCGATCCTCGCCGATCACGACATGAGCGCGATCAAGGCGCCCAAGTTCGACGACGCCCGCGAAATCGCCGACGACCTGATCGCGCGGTTCGAGCGCGGCGAATTCGACGTGGCGCATCTGTTCTACTCGAAGTTCGTCTCGGCGCTGGTGCAGGACCCCGTCTCGCAGCAGTTGATCCCCGTGCCGATGCCCGCGCCCAGCAAGGGTGAGACCTCGGTCGAGGCGGTTGCCGAGTTCGAGCCGAGCGAGGAGGACATCCTCGACGCGCTGCTGCCGCGCAACGTCGCGGTGCAGATCTTCCGCGCGCTGCTGGAAAACCAGGCCGGTTTCTACGGTTCGCAGATGAACGCGATGGACAATGCCACGCGCAATGCGGGCGACATGATCCGCCGTCTGTCGATCCAGTATAACCGTACGCGTCAGGCCGCGATCACCACCGAGCTGGTCGAGATCATCTCGGGCGCCGAGGCGCTGTGACAAGCATTAAACCCATAGCGAGGGAGTTGAGGAAGCTCGGCATTCAAGCCGAGGTCGGCGTCTCGTCGCATGGGGACTATCCTGCGGTTTTCTTTGCGAACGGAGCGGTTAAGACCCAGCTTACGTTTTTGGTCGAGCAGGGCAGCGCTGAAGCATACGAGGGGTTTATCTTTGAGTCGCTTTTTCCAAATCCAGTTGGATTGGATGAAGTTGATGCAAACGACTGGAACTCCGAATTTTATTATGCCACGATGGCACTCGGTGATGGTGTAGTAAGCTTTTCCCGGATGTATCCGATACCTTCATCGGAAAATAGCATTGAATTGCTCGGTAAGCTTGTAGGTCATTGGATGGCATCTCATTCGGAAATGATCCGAGTGGTGCTTGGTAAAAGCTGAAAGAATAACGTGGATTTTAAGTATTCTTTTGCAACGGGTGGTTTGGCGCTGTGCTAAAGCGTGCGCTCCTTCTGGGCCTGACGGTCGCTCTGGCCGGATGCGGCCAGGCGTCCGACCAGCCGAAGGACGCGCCCAAGGCTTCGCCGACGCCGTTCGTGACAGGCGGCTGGGCGACCGTGTTCGCCCATGCGCCCGAGACGGTCAGCCTGCTCGACCGGATGGGCTTTCGCATGAGCGGTTACGCGCCCGTCCAGGGTGCTACCCGCGCGATCGCCCAAGCCACCCCGATGGCCGATCCGTCGGTGTCGCCGGTCAATATGGGCAATCTGATCGTCGAGGGCGACGCAGCGCGGCTGAATGAAGTCCGCTTCTCGCTCGACCTCGTCAATCTCGATACCAGCCCGTTCGCCAAGACGCAGTTCATCCGCTGGGTGACCAAGCCGATGGATCAGCTGGGTCTAGACGGCAAGGATGCGGTCACGGCCGCGATCCAGAATGAAAGCGCCACCACCGGCCACCTGACCGGCGCCGATTACCGTGTTACCCGTGACAAGATCGACGGTGGCCGCCGTCTGGTCGTAACCTTTACCCGCCCCGAAGCCCGCCCCGAAGCGATTTCGGGCTCTACCGAACCAAGGAAGCAATGATGGCAACCGCCGCTGAGGACATCCGGCCGACCACGGCCACCAACAATGTCGGCACGATCGCCCAGGTCATCGGCGCGGTCGTCGACGTTCACTTCCCCGATCACCTGCCCGCGATTTTGTCGGCGCTGGAGACGGACAATAACGGCACCCGCCTGGTGCTCGAAGTCGCGCAGCATCTGGGCGAGAACACCGTCCGCACGATCGCGATGGACACGACCGAGGGTCTGACCCGCGGCCAGACCGTGACCGACACCGGCGCGCAGATCCGCGTGCCCGTCGGCCCGGCGACGCTCGGCCGCATCCTGAACGTCGTCGGCGAGCCGATCGACGAGCGTGGCCCGGTCGCCACCGACCTGCGCGCGCCGATCCACGCCAAGGCGCCCGAGTTCATCGAGCAGTCGACCGAGAGCGCGATCCTGGTCACCGGCATCAAGGTCATCGACCTTCTCGCTCCTTACGCCAAGGGCGGCAAGATCGGCCTGTTCGGCGGCGCGGGCGTCGGCAAGACGGTTCTGATTCAGGAACTGATCAACAACATCGCCAAGGGCCATGGCGGCACCTCGGTGTTCGCGGGCGTCGGTGAGCGGACCCGCGAGGGCAACGACCTGTATCACGAATTCCTCGACGCGGGCGTCATCGCCAAGGACGCCGAGGGCAATGCGATCAGCGAGGGCTCGAAGGTCGCGCTGGTGTACGGCCAGATGAACGAGCCGCCGGGCGCCCGCGCTCGCGTCGCGCTGTCGGGTCTGACCATCGCGGAATATTTCCGCGACCAGGAAGGCCAGGACGTGCTGTTCTTCGTCGACAACATCTTCCGCTTCACCCAGGCGGGTGCGGAAGTGTCGGCGCTGCTCGGCCGTATTCCGTCGGCCGTGGGCTATCAGCCGACCCTGTCGACCGACATGGGCGCGCTGCAGGAGCGCATCACCTCGACCAACAAGGGTTCGATCACCTCGGTGCAGGCCGTGTACGTGCCCGCCGACGACTTGACCGACCCGGCGCCGGCCACCTCGTTCGCCCACCTGGACGCGACGACCGTGCTCAACCGTGCTATCTCGGAGCTGGGCATCTACCCGGCCGTCGACCCGCTCGACTCGACCAGCCGCGTGCTTGAGCCGCGCATCGTCGGCCAGGAGCATTATGAGACGGCCCGTGCGGTCCAGTCGCTGCTTCAGCGCTACAAGGCGCTGCAGGACATCATCGCGATCCTGGGCATGGACGAGCTGTCGGAAGAGGATAAGCTGACCGTCCAGCGCGCCCGCAAGATCCAGCGCTTCCTGTCGCAGCCCTTCCACGTCGCGGAAGTCTTCACCGGCATCTCGGGTAAGTTCGTCCAGATCGAAGACACGATCCGTTCGTTCAAGGCGGTGGTCGACGGCGAGTATGACCATCTGCCGGAAGCGGCCTTCTACATGGTCGGCGGCATCGACGAAGCCGTCGCCAAGGCCGAGAAGCTGGCGCAGGAAGCCTGATGTCCGCGCCGCGCCGCGAGGACGCGGTCAACGATGTCTGTCCCTGGTCGGGTAAGCCGATCAGCGACGACGGGTTGACGGTCTATCGCGGCGCGGTGGTCGGCTTCTGCAATCCTGGTTGCCGGGACAAGTTCGACGCGGCCATCACCGCGTTCGACCGCGCGATTGAAACGAGACCCTGACATGCTGCACTTCGAACTCGTGACCCCCGAAAAGCTCCTCCGCTCGGAGGAGGTGCATATGGTGGTCGTCCCCGGCACCGAGGGCGATTTCGGCGTGCTGGAAGGCCATGCGCCTTTCATGTCGACCGTTCGCGACGGCGCGATCCAGGTTTACCGCACCGAAAAGGGCGAGCCGGAATCGATCCAGATCCGTGGTGGCTTCGCCGAGGTGGGGCCCAAGGGCCTGACCGTGTTGGCGGAACATGCGGGGTAAGGGTGTTTCGCCTTTCTACCGGGTTTTGAGACGGTCGCGGCGGTAGCTGCGGCCGTTTTCGTTTGTGGTGAGGGCGGGGCGTGGCCTTCGACTTCGCTCAGGCTGAACGGGGCGAGGGGAACAGGGTCTTACACCAACATCCGTTCAGCCTGAGCGAAGTCGAAGGCCAAGGGAAAACCCGTCCCCATGCGGTAAGCCCCTCCCGCTTGCGGGAGGGGTTTGGGGAGGGCAGGGAGTCTCGCAGAGACTTACGCCCGCGGCCTTTCCCTCCCCCATCCCCTCCCGCTTGCGGGAGGGGCGTGTCTGGGGCGATCGGCGCGCTTACAAAAAGCTGTACGGATCCACATCCACCGCGACGCGCACCTTAGCCGACCATTCCAGCCCGCCCAGCCACTCGCGGATCACATCCTGCACCGCCAGCGCCCGCCGGGCATGGACCAGCAGCCGAAACCGATGCCGCCCCCGCAGCATCGCCAGCGGCGCCGGCGCGGGGCCGAAGACGTGCATCCCGTCGACCTTGGGCGCGGCCCGCGCGATCATTCCGGCCGCCGATTGGGCCGCGCCCTGATCCTCCGAGGACACGATGATCGCGGCATAGCGGCCGAAGGGCGGCGCATCCGCATCGCGGCGCGCCTCGGTCTCGGCCGTATAAAAAGCCTCCGCATCGCCCGTCACCAGCGCCTGCATCACTTGCGCCTTGGGGCTGTGCGTCTGGATGAAGACATGCCCCGGCTTGGCCCCGCGCCCGGCACGCCCCGACACCTGCCGGATTTGCTGGAAGGTCCGTTCCGCCGCGCGCAGGTCGCCGCCGTCCAGCCCGAGGTCGGCATCGATCACGCCCACCAGGGTCAGGTTGGGGAAGTGATAGCCCTTAGTGATCAGCTGCGTGCCGACGACGATATCGATATCGCCCGCCTCCATCCGCCCGACGAACTCGGCCGCCTTGGCGGGGGACCAGATGGTGTCGGAGGTGACGACCGCGATCTTCGCTTCGGGAAACAGCGCCGTCGCCTCGTCGGCGATCCGCTCGACGCCGGGGCCGCAGGCAACCAGCGTATCCTCGCCGTCGCATTCGGGGCAGGCGCGCGGCGTGGGCAGGACATGGCCGCAATGATGGCAAGCCAGCCGCCGGACCAGCCGGTGTTCGACCATCCAGGCGGTACAGTTGGGGCATTGAAACCGATGCCCACAGGTCCGGCACAAGGTCAGCGGGGCATAGCCGCGCCGGTTGAGATAGAGCAGCGACTGTTCGCGCTTCTCCAGCACCTCCTTCATCGCCGCGACCAGCTTGGGCGCGATCCAGCGGCCGCGCTCGGGCGGGTTCTGGATCAGGTCGATCGCCTCGATCGTCGGCATCTGCGCGGGTCCGAAGCGGCCTGGCAGCTTGACCTCGGTATAGCGGCCCAGCGCGACCTGCTGCCGTGTTTCGATGGCGGGGGTGGCGGAGGCGAGGATGACCGGGCAGGGCTCGAACTTGCCGCGCATCACCGCGACGTCACGGGCGTGGTAATGAACGCCGTCTTCCTGCTTGAAGCTGGTCTCATGCGCCTCGTCGACGACGATCAGCCCAAGATTGCGATAGGGCAGGAACAAGGCCGAGCGCGCGCCGACCGTCACCAGCCCCTGGCCGCTGGCGATGGCCCGCCAGGCGCGGCGTCGCTGCGACGAGCGCAGGCCCGAATGCCACGCCACCGGCTCGCAGCCGAAGCGGTCGTGGAACCGCTTGAGGAACGGCTCGGTCAGTGCGATCTCGGGAAGCAGGACCAGCACCTGCCGCCCCTCGGCAATCGCCTGCGCCACCGCCTCGAAATACACCTCGGTCTTGCCCGATCCGGTGACGCCGTCGAGCAGCACCGGCTGGAAACTATGCGCGGTGACGCCCGCGACCAAGATGTCCGCCGCCGCGCGCTGGTCCTCGGACAGGGCGGGGCGGTGATGGTCGGGATCGGGCAGTGGGAAGGGGCTGTCGATATCGACCTCGACGCCTTCGATCGCGCCGTTCTTCACCAGCCCCCGGATCACCGCGTCGGAGACATCGGCCATCGTCGCCAACTCGCGGATCAGACCCTGGCGGTCGCCGATCCGCTCCAGCGCCTGTGCCCGCTGCGGGGTCAGGCGGTCGGGGACATGGCCGGTGACGCGATATTCGGTGACGGTCCGTGCGCCCTCCAGCGCGGAGGTGGACGAAAGGGCCATGCGCACGACGGCAGCGGGCGGCGCGAGATAATAGTCCGCCGTCCATTCGATCAGCCGCCGCAGCGCATCGGGCAGGGGCGGCGCATCGGCGACGCCCAGCAGCGGGCGCAGGCGATTGTCACCGACCTCGGCGTCGGAGGGCATCCGCTCAGGCTCCCACACCACCCCGAGCAATTGGCGGGGCCCGAGCGGCGCGACGACGATCGACCCCGGCTCGACCGTCATCCCGTGCGGCACACGATAGTCGAGGGGGCCGAGCGCGGAGTTCAGGACGAGGACGCGGGCGCGCGAAGACATGGACCCGCTATATGGGGCGGCACGGTGGCGAGGGAAGGGGCCAGTGCTACGCGGTCCAGGGCGGATCGACATTTGAAGACACGTACTTCCCTCGCCCCTCGCAGAGGGGAGAGGGTTGCGCAGACTTGGTCTTTGCGCGAGCAAAGGCCTAGTCCCAGCTGCGATAGCCAGTAAACTGGCAAGCTCCGCTAACCCTCTCCCCTGTCCAGGGGAGAGGGGAGGATAAAACAAGACGCGTGCCGATTTGACCTAACCCGCCCGCCGCCGGTCGCCGCGTCGGCGTTCGCCCACCCGGTCGCGCTTGGCACCATAGAGGCGGCTATCGGCATGGTGCATGAAATCGCGGTTGGTCCGGCAATCCTCGGGGCGCAGCGTCACCGCGACCGTGCCAGCACAACTCATGGTCAGCTTGTCGATGGTGATCGTGATGGTCAGCAACGCCTCGATCCGCGCGCGCAGGGCGTCGATATCGGTCAGCAGCGCAGGGTCGCGGACGATCAGTCCGAACTCGTCGCCGCCCAGTCGCGCGACGAAGCTGCCGTCCAGCCAGTCGGAGCGCAGGCGTTGGCCGACGATGCGCAGCACCTCGTCCCCCGCCGGGTGGCCCAGCGTGTCGTTGATCAGCTTGAAGCCGTCCAGATCGATCAGGACCAGCGCCAGCGGCTCGCCCTTGCCGACGGACTCCGCGATCGCCGCCTCCAGCGTCCGGTCGAAGGCGGCGCGGTTGGCGAGCAGGGTCAGCGCGTCGGTATCCGCATTGCGGCGCAGCTGGGTTTCCAGCGCGTGGCGCTCGGTCACGTCTTGGAACATGCCGACCAGTCCGTGCGGCTCGCCGTCCAGCATCTCGCGCTCGCCCATCACGCGGACCCGTCGCTTGCGGCCCAGCGCGGTGATGAAGTCCAGCTCGATGTCGAACGGATCGCCGGTCCGCACCGTCTGCGCGATGGTATTGCGCAGCACCTCGCGCGCGGCGGGCGGGTAATAGGACAGGCCTTGGTCGACCGTGAAATGCTGGCCGGGGTTCAGTTCGTGAATGCGGTATACCCCCTCGGACCACATGGCCTGACCGTCAGCCAGGGTGATCCGCCACGATCCGATCATCGCCAGCCGCTCGACCTGGCGGACGGTGCGATCCTTGGCACGCAGATCGGCGGCCTGTCGCTCGCTGAGTTCGGCCATGGCGTTGGCACGTCGGGCGATGGCGCGGGCGGCGATCAGCGCCTCGGCCAGCCGCGCCAGATGGCGCAACGTCTGTTCCCCCGCCGGGCTCAGCGAGCGCGGCATGGCGTCCATGACGCAGAGCGAGCCGATCGCCTGGGGCGAGCCGTCCAGATCGGGCACACGGATCGGCATCCCCGCATAGAAACGCGTCCCCGCCTCGCCCGTCACGAACGGATTGACCACGAAACGCGGATCGCGGCTGAGGTCGGGGACGATCGTCACATCGCTTGAGTGGATGGTATGATCGCAAAAGGCGACGTTGCGCGGCATCTGTCGGGGCAGGTCGCCGATCGCCGACTTGACCCAGAAACGGTCCCGGTCCGCCAAGGTCAACGCCGCCACCGGGCAGCCGAGCATCTCGGCGGCCAGCGAGACGAGCGCATCGAACTCCGCCTCCGGCTCGCTGTCGAGCAGCGCATGCGCCTGGAGCGTGGCCAGGCGGCGTTCCTCGTCGAACGGCGCGGGGATGGTAAGGGGGGCTTCCATCATGATGTGCGGACCATAACCAAAAGAGTTTTCAGAACCTTAAAAATGGACGGAAGCATAAGAATTTATTCGGCTTTTTGTGTGATCGAAATTACAGAACGCGACCGGCCGAACCGCGGATGGGGTGGATGACGCATTTGTCACATTGTGGTCACCCCGGGGTATCCCGACGGGATGTAGCCCTTTGCCCCACGGAGTTCGAAGAGCTCGGCACCCGACACTCCCGGGGGTGCCGTCGCGGCCGGCGGGAAGAGCGCTTCCCGCCGGTCTTTCCTTGGCGGCAGCAGCGGTGAGCCGGGATCGAGCGACCTCGCGATGCCGCCGCAATGATGAATGTCGCCCAATGACGGAGCAGACGAGCCGATGAGCCGCAAAATCCTGATCGTCGAAGATGACGCCTCGACCGCCGCCTATGTCGCCAAGGGGCTGGCCGAGGCGGGTTATGCCGTCGAGCAATGCGGGGATGGCCGCGATGGCCTGTTCCTGGCGAGCGAGGGCATATTCGACCTCATCATCGCCGACCGGATGCTGCCGCGGCTGGACGGGCTGGCGATGGTCAGCGCGATCCGCGCCGCGGGTATCTCGACGCCGGTGCTCGTGCTCTCGGCGCTCGCCACGGTCGACGACCGGGTCGACGGGCTGAAGGCGGGCGCGGACGATTATCTGTGCAAGCCCTTCTCCTTCGCCGAGCTGTCGGCGCGGATCGAGGCGCTGGTCCGCCGCTCCGACCGCGCCGCGTCCGAGCCGACCCGCACCAAGCTGAGCGTCGGCGATCTGGAGATCGACCTGCTGGCGCGCACCGTGACGCGGGCGGGCAAGATCATCCCGGTCGGCGCGCGCGAGTTCAACCTCCTGGAGTTCCTGGCGCGTCATGCGGGCCAGGTCGTCACCCGCACGATGATGCTGGAGAAGATCTGGAACTATCATTTCGACCCGGGATCGAACGTGGTCGATGTCCATATCGGGCGGCTGCGTCGCAAGCTGGAAGAGGGGTTCGGCAGCCCGATCCTGCATACGGTGCGCGGCGCGGGCTATAGGCTGGCCGTCGAAGGGTGAAGCCCCGGCTGACGATCTCGGCGCGGATCGCGCTGCTGTCGATCATCCTTGCGCTGGTGTCCAATCTGGCGCTGGTCGGCTTCATCTGGAAGCAGACCAGTGCGGATGCGGTGGCGGCGCTTCACCGCGAGATCGTCGAACAGGCCGATGCCCTGCGCGCCGTATGGCGGACCGGGGCGCTGCCCGCCCTCGCCGATGCGATCAAGGAAGCGCGCGAGCCGGGTGACGTGTCGCTGGTGCTGGCGATCTTCGATCCGCAGGGGCACCGGATCGCGGGCTATGCGCCGCGCCATCTGGCCGTGCCGCTGGCCGACACGCCGTTCCGCATCGCGGTGCTGGGCCGCGACGGTGTGTGGAACGCGCGGGAGGCGGGGTATACGCTCCATCCCATCGGCCATGACTGGCTGCTGGTCGGGCGTCCGCTCGACCTGATCGAGGCGCAGCAGGTGGCGATCGAGCGCGCGCTGGCGCTGGCGGTGTTCCTGTCGCTGATGCTGGGGGTGGGCACTGGGCTGGTGCTGGCGCGCTATGTCACGGGGCGGCTCAATACTATCGTCGCGGTGATCGATGCGGCGGGCGAGGGCGACCTGACCCGCCGCGTGCGATTGGTCCGCGACGGCAATGACGAAGGCGACGCCTTCGACCGGCTGGCCGAGCGGCTGAATGCGATGCTCGGCAAGATCGAACAGCTGATGGCCGAACTGCGCGTCGTCACCGACAGCCTGGCGCACGACCTGCGCTCGCCGCTCGCCCGCCTGCGCACCAAGACCGAGCAGGCGGTGCTGATCGCCGACCCGGCGCAGCGCGAGGCGGCGCTAGGCGGTCTGCTGGTCGAGACCGATCTCATCATGCGGATGCTGACCATGGTGATCGAGATCAGCCGGTCCGAGTCGGTGACGCGCGACCGCTTTACGTTGGCCTCGCCGGTCGAGCTGGTCGAGGAGATCGGCGAACTCTACGCCCCGGTCGCCGAGGAGGCCGGATTGCGTTTCCTGATCGACGTGGAGGCGCGCCCTGCGCCCTTGCCGCTGCACCGCGAGCTGATGAGCCAGGCGCTGTCCAACCTGATCGACAATGCGCTGAAGCACGGCGCGTCGGGCGGTGAGGTGACGCTGCGGCTGCGCGAGGGGGCGGAGGGAATCATCTTCCAGGTCGAGGATCACGGCCCCGGCATCGCCGAGGCGGACCGGGCGCAGGCGTTGAAGCGCTTCGGGCGACTCGACACTGCCCGCACAACTCCGGGGGCCGGGCTGGGCATGGCGCTGATCGAGGCGGTGGCAAGGTTGCACGGCGGACGATTCGATCTGGCCGACAATGCGCCCGGCCTGATCGCGCGGCTGGTGATCCCGTAAGCTGTTCCTCCCCTTGCAGGGGAGGTGGCGCGCGCAGCGCGTCGGAGGGGTGTCCCCCTCTCGATAGCGCTACACCCCTCCGTCAGGCCTTCGGCCTGCCACCTCCCCTGCAAGGGGAGGAATTACTATGACTTGCCCCGCTGCCTCAGCGCTTTACACCCCGGCGCATGGACACGCTTTCCCTGTTCGGCCTGCTCGCCGTTTCCTTCACCTTGGTCTGCTATGCGATGGAATCGGGGTCGCACTGGTGGACGCTGGGCTTCTGCCTGGGGTGCGTCGCGGGGTCGGCCTATGGATTTCTCCAGGGCGCCTGGCCGTTCGGCGTCGTCGAGATCGTGTGGGCGGTCGTGTCCTTCCGCCGCTGGCTGACGCTCAAGCGGCTGCAATCGGCGAAGTTTGTGGAACCGATCGCTTGACAGGGTGTTGCGCGGGGCCTAACTGACCGTCCTTCCAACACCCCCGGTTGAACGACGCGCGCGTTACGTGCGTCGCCATTCCGCGTGGCGGAACCATCGCGTTGAGATGGAGCATGTGCGGCCATGCCATGCTCCGTGGAGCTAGGAGAACAAGTTTCATGGCACGTATTGCGGGTGTCAACCTCCCGACCAACAAGCGCGTATTGATCGCGCTGACCTATATCCACGGCATCGGTCCGGCCAAGGCGAAGCAAATCACTGCCAAGCTGAACATCGCCGCTGATCGTCGCGTCCAGGACCTTTCGGACCAGGAAGTGCTGCAGATCCGTGAGACCATCGACGCCGATCACACGGTGGAAGGCGATCTGCGTCGCGAAACCGCGATGAACATCAAGCGCCTGATGGACCTGGCCTGCTATCGCGGCCTGCGTCACCGCAAGGGCCTGCCGGTCCGCGGCCAGCGCACGCACACCAACGCGCGCACCCGCAAGGGCAAGGCTAAGCCGATCGCAGGCAAGAAGAAGTAATTCGTCCGGGGGACGAATTACTCCGCCGGAGGCAGGCTTGTGGCTGACCGCCCGCCGCTCTCCGCATCAGGATACTAGGTCAGGACTTTCATTCAATGGCACGTGAACCGCAGCGCATTCGCCGTCGCGAGCGCAAGAACATCACCGCCGGCGTCGCCCATGTGAACGCCAGCTTCAACAACACCATGATCACCATCACCGATGCCCAGGGCAACGCCATTTCGTGGTCGTCGGCCGGCATGATGGGCTTCAAGGGCTCGCGCAAGTCGACCCCGTATGCGGCGCAGGTCGCAGCGGAAGACGCGGGCAAGAAGGCCGCCGAGCACGGCGTCCGCACCCTGGAAGTCGAAGTGAAGGGTCCGGGTTCGGGCCGCGAGTCGGCGCTGCGCGCGCTGCAGGCGGTCGGTTTCCAGATCTCCTCGATCCGCGACGTCACCTCGATCCCGCACAACGGCGTGCGGCCTTCCAAGCGTCGCCGCGTCTGATGCTTCCCATGGCCGGCTGACGAGTCGGCCATGCCTCTCTCCATGGCTGGAACCGTCCCCGTTCCGGCCCACAACTCAGGGGAACCACGTGTCTGTCAACGCAAAGAACTGGCAGGAACTGAAGAAGCCCAACGCGCTCGAGAAAAAGGGTGGCGATGGCAAGCGGAAGGCGACGTTCGTTGCCGAACCGCTGGAGCGTGGCTTCGGCCTGACGCTGGGCAACGCGCTTCGCCGCGTGCTCCTGTCGTCGCTCCAGGGCGCGGCGGTGACCTCGATCAAGATCGAGAACGTGCTGCACGAGTTCTCGTCGCTCGCCGGTGTGCGTGAAGACGTCACCGACATCGTGCTGAACGTCAAGCAGCTCGCGATCCGCATGCAGGGCGAAGGCCCCAAGCGTCTCCAGCTGTCGGCGACCGGTCCCGCCACCGTCAAGGCCGGCGACATCGCCGTGTCGGGCGACATCGAGGTCATGAACAAGGACCTGGTGATCTGCCATCTCGACGAAGGCGCGACGTTCAACATGGAACTGACCGCCGACATCGGTAAGGGCTATGTCCCCGCCGCGTCGAACCGTCCGGCCGATGCGCCGATCGGTCTGATCCCCGTCGATGCGCTCTACTCGCCGGTCCGTCAGGTGTCGTACAAGGTCGATCCGACCCGCGTCGGCCAGGACCTGGACTATGACAAGCTGACGCTCTCGATCGAGACCGACGGCACCGTCACCCCGGAAGACGCCGTGGCCTACGCCGCGCGCATCCTTCAGGACCAGCTGGCGCTGTTCGTGCACTTCGACGACTCGGCGCTCACCCGCGCGGCCCCCGTGGGCCAGGCGGCGATCCCCGCCGCCGGTGGCGAGCCGCAGAGCGATGCGCAGCAGATCAACCGTTACCTTCTCAAGAAGGTCGACGAGTTGGAACTGTCGGTGCGTTCGGCGAACTGCCTCAAGAACGACAACATCATCTATATCGGCGATCTGGTCGGCAAGACCGAAGCCGAGATGCTGCGCACTCCGAATTTCGGCCGCAAGTCGCTGAACGAAATCAAGGAAGTGCTGTCGTCCATGGGTCTGCGCCTGGGCATGGAAATCCCCGGCTGGCCGCCCGAGAATATCGAGGAAATGGCCAAGAAGCTGGAACAGGAGATCATGGGCTGAGCCGCACGCGGATAGCGACGCTATCCGCGAGACGGCGCAAGCCCGGCCGGCGGGTCGCCGAAGGGCGACCCGTTCGACGTCAGGATCGCGGCTTTGCCGTGATCCGGTCCGGCTCTCCAGCAGCTTTGCTGACCCGCTCCCCGGTGAAAGCCGGAGGGCAACAAGACAGGCGAAGGTGACGGCCTTGACGGTCACCGGCTCTGGGGTTCCGTGACACGGCCCCTTAACGAACGAAGGAACTACCCATGCGTCATCGCGTCGGCGGCCGTAAGCTGCAGCGTACCTCGGCTCATCGTACCGCGCTTTTCCGCAACATGTCGGCCGCGCTCATCAAGCACGAGCAGATCACCACCACCGTCGCCAAGGCGAAGGAACTGCGTCCCTACGTCGAAAAGCTGGTGACCCTGGCGAAGAAGGGCGGTCTCTCGAACCGTCGTCTGGCCCATGCCCGCCTGCTCGACGACGCGCAGCTGGTGAAGCTGTTCGACGTTCTGGCGTCGCGTTATGCCGATCGTAACGGCGGCTATACCCGCATCATCAAGGCCGGCATCCGCGCGTCGGACGCCTCGCCGATGGCGATCATCGAGTTCGTCGATCGCGACGTCTCGGCGAAGGGCCAGGATTCGGGTCCGGTCATGAACGAGGAAGATTTCGACGAAGCTGCGTAATTTACGCGCTTCTCGAAGACCTTCGAGGAAGGGCCGCTCCAGCGATGGGGCGGCCCTTTTTCGTTGTCCCATTCCCTCATTCTCCGCTCCCCCTCCCGCAGGCGGGAGGGGGCCGGGGGGAGGGCAGGGTGTCTCACCGAGACCATCGCCTGTGGCATGCCCTCCCGCCTGCGGGAGGGGCGTGCCAAGTATCGCGTTCCGACGTAGCGACAGCGTTGCTAGCTTATTCATTGCCGCTATCCACACCACGCAAAACACGTCCGCCCCGGTAGCTTTTCGCAAAAGACATCGCTATCGGACCGCCATGGAGCACCCGGACAGCATCCTCATCGTCGATTTCGGCAGCCAGGTCACCCAGCTCATCGCGCGCCGCGTGCGCGAGGCGGGGGTCTATAGCGAGATCGTTCCCTTCCAATCCGCCGCAGAGGCGTTCGTGCGGATCAACCCCGCCGCGGTCATCCTGTCGGGCGGCCCCGCCTCGGTCGTCGACGAGAATAGCCCGCGCATTCCGCAGGCGATCCTCGACAGCGGCCTGCCAATGCTGGGCATCTGCTATGGCCAGCAGGCGCTGACTGAGCAGCTGGGCGGCAAGGTCGAAAAGGGCGACAGCGGCGAGTTCGGTGAGGCGTTCATCACCGTCGAGGGCGAATGCACCCTTTTCGACGGCCTGTGGGCGACGGGCGAGCGGCATCAGGTGTGGATGAGCCATGGCGACAAGGTCACGGCGCTGGCGCCGGGCTTCCGCGTGGTCGCGACCAGCCCTGGCGCGCCCTATGCGATCATCGCCAATGACGAGCGCCGCATCTATGCGATGCAGTTCCACCCCGAAGTCGTGCACACGCCCGACGGCGCCAAGCTGATCGCCAATTTCGTGCGCCATGTCGCAGGGGTCTCCGGCGACTGGACCATGGCCGAGTTCCGCGCCGCCAAGATCGCCGAGATTCGCGAGCAGGTTGGTGAGGGCCGGGTGATCTGCGGCCTGTCGGGCGGGGTCGACTCGTCGGTGGCCGCACTTCTGATCCACGAGGCGATCGGCGACCAGCTGACCTGCGTGTTCGTCGATGGCGGTATTCTGCGCCAGGGCGAGGCCGAACAGGTCGTCAGCCTGTTCCGCGGCCATTACAACATCCCGCTGGTCCATGTGGACGCGCAGGACCTGTTCATGGACGGTCTGGCGGGCGTCACGGACCCGGAGGCCAAGCGCAAGTTCATTGGCAAGACCTTCATCGACGTGTTCGAGGCCGAGGCCAAGAAGATCGGCGGGGCCGAGTTCCTGGCGCAGGGCACGCTCTACCCCGACGTGATCGAGAGCGTCAGCTTCACCGGCGGCCCGTCGGTGACGATCAAGAGCCACCACAATGTCGGCGGCCTTCCGGCGCGCATGAACATGAAGCTGGTCGAGCCGTTGCGCGAGCTGTTCAAGGACGAGGTCCGCGTGCTGGGTCGCGAGCTGGGGCTGCCCGACGTGTTCGTCGGCCGCCACCCGTTCCCCGGACCTGGCCTGGCGATCCGCATCCCCGGCGAAGTGACGCGCGAGCGTTGCGACATCCTGCGCAAGGCGGATGCCATCTATCTCGAAGAGATTCGCAAGGCGGGTCTGTACGACGCGATCTGGCAGGCCTTTGCGGTGCTGCTGCCGGTGCGCTCGGTCGGCGTGATGGGCGATGGCCGGACGTACGACTCGGTGCTGGCGCTGCGCGCGGTGACCTCGGTCGACGGGATGACCGCGCAGGCCTTCGACTTCCCCGGCGACTTCCTGCCGCGCGTGACGACCCGGATCATCAACGAGGTGAAGGGCATCAACCGCGTCGTGTACGACTATACCAGCAAGCCGCCCGGCACGATCGAGTGGGAATAACCAAGGCTCGCGGCCCCGCGGGGCGGGGCTGCGGCTTGGTTATTCGGTGCCGCAAGGCACCGCGGATGTAGAGGCCGTTTATTCCTCCCCTGTAAGGGGAGGTGGCAGGGCGCAGCCCTGACGGAGGGGTGTCACCATTCGCGAGGGTAGACCGTTCCCACGAACCGGGACACCCCTCCACCATGCTGCGCATGGTCCCCCTCCCCTACAAGGGGAGGAATGCAATGATGCCGATCATAACCCAATCCACCCGCCCTCGGCTTGTGCTGGCGATGCTGCTGGTCGTCTATATCTTCAACTTCGTCGACCGGCAGATCCTCGCGATCCTCGCCGCGCCGATCCAGCAGGAGTTGGGGCTGAGCGACCGGCAATTGGGGCTGCTCGGCGGGATCGCCTTCGCCCTGCTCTATTCGACGCTGGGCGTGCCGCTGGCGTGGCTGGCCGACCGGACGAGCCGGAGCCGGGTCGTCACGGGCTCGCTGATGCTGTGGAGCGGCTTTACCGCGCTGTGCGGGCTGGCGACCGGCTTCTGGCAGATATTCCTCGCGCGGCTGGGCGTCGGCATCGGTGAGGCGGGGGGCGTTGCGCCGTCCTATGCGATCATCAGCGAGTATTTCCCGCCGCGTCGCCGTGCGCTGGCGCTTTCCGTCTATTCGCTGGGGATTCCGCTGGGATCGGCGGCCGGTGTGCTGGCGGGCGGCTATATTGCCGCGCGGATCGACTGGCGGACGGCCTTCATCGCGGTCGGGCTGGCCGGGATGCTGATCGCGCCGCTGGTCCGGCTGATCGTTCGCGACAAGCCCAGGGCTGCCCCGGTGGCGAGCAAGCCCGCCTTCGCCACGGTCGCGCGCACCCTGGCGGGCAAGCCGTCCTTCTGGCTGTTGTCCTTTGGCGCGGCGAGCGGCTCGATGATCGGCTATGGCTTGGCCTTCTGGTTGCCCAGCCTGATGCGACGCAGCTTCGGGCTGGACCTGATCGCGACCTCGCATTTCCTGGCGGGGCTGCTGCTGATCGGGGGTGTGGGCGGCATCGTGGCGGGCGGCTGGCTGGCCGACCGGCTGGGCGCGCGGGATCGGGCGTGGTTCGGCTATGTCCCCGCCATCGCCTATCTGATCAGCATTCCGCTGTTCGCGGGCGGCATGCATGGCGGGGATGTGCGCATCGCCTTTGCGCTGTTCCTGCTGCCCCAGGCGCTGTCCTATGCGTGGCTGGGGCCGGTGCTGTCGGCGGTGCAGCATCTGGTGGCGCCGCCCGAACGCGCGACGGCCGCCGCGCTCTTCCTGCTGATCAACAATCTGATCGGGCTGGGCGGCGGCATCTATGCGCTGGGGGCGCTGTCCGACGCGCTGATCCCGCTCTATGGCAGCGACGCGTTGCGCCATGCGATGCTGGGTGGCCTCAGCCTTTACGCGGTCGCGGCGCTGCTGGTCGGGCTGGCGGGCCCGCATCTGCGCCGCGACTGGGTG
Source organism: Sphingomonas sp. Leaf257 (assembly GCF_001422185.1). Lineage (NCBI taxonomy): Bacteria > Pseudomonadati > Pseudomonadota > Alphaproteobacteria > Sphingomonadales > Sphingomonadaceae > Sphingomonas > Sphingomonas sp. Leaf257. Next base: position 331,577 of record NZ_LMMH01000001.1, on the reverse strand, counting down.
GAGCCGCTCACCGCGCCGGAATGACGTTCCAGGCGAGCATCGCGAAGACCGTCGCACCCGCAACGATGCGATAGATCACGAAGGGTAGATAGCCGCGCGTCGATACCAGCCGCAGGAAGACGACGATCACGCCGTAACCGCTGACAAAGGCGATCAGGGTGGCGAGCAAGGTCGGCCCCGGTCCGAACGTCCCGAACCGTCCCCAGCTATCGGCCAGTTCGAACAGGCCCGACGCCAGCACCGCCGGGATCGCCAGCAAGAACGAGTAACGCGCCGCCGCCTCGCGCGTGTAACCCAGCAACAGGCCCGCGCTGATCGTCCCGCCGGAGCGCGACACGCCGGGGACCAGCGCCATTGCCTGCGCAAAGCCCAGGATCAGGCCGTCGCGCCATCCCAGCCGCTCCAGCGGCTTGCGCTTCGCCCCGATCCTGTCGGCCGCGCCCAGCACCAGCGCAAAGACGATCAGCATCGTCGCGGTGATGCGCAGGTCGCGCAGTCCCCCTTCGATCTGATGCTTGAACAACAGGCCGAGGACCGCGATCGGCATGGTGCCGAGGATCACCAGCCAGCCCATGCGCGCGTCGGGTGACAGGGTGGCGGGACGGCGGATCACCGAACCCAGCCAGGCCATGGCGATGCGCCAGATATCCTTGCGGAAATAGAGCAGCACCGCCGCTTCGGTGCCGATCTGGGTGATGGCGGTGAAGGCCGCGCCGGGATCGTTCCCGGAGGGGAGCAGGGCGCCCGCGATGCGCAGATGCGCGCTCGACGATACCGGCAGGAACTCGGTGATGCCCTGCAACAGGCCCAGGAACAGCGCTTCCAACCAAATCATTATGAGTACGAACCTTTATGTGCGGTGCCCGCCATAGGCCGGGGGACGATCAGGGGGCACCCCGAAAGTCGCGCGGCCCGTCATTCCGCCGGATCAGCCGTCCTTGCGAGGCGCCTCGGCCAGCCGCCAGCGCTCCAGCTGGGTCAGCACATCGTTCGCGATCTGCCCGACGGTAAAGCCGGTCAGGTCGCGGAAACCCGTTTCGCCATTGGTCTGCGCGGCCAGCATCCAGGCGAGGCTGCGGCGACGCTCGGGCGCCTCCAGCGCGGTATAGGCGGGCAGCGGGCGCGAGCGGGGGGACAGGCGATAGACGAACGGGCGACCGTCGCGCGCGGTGATCGTGAGTTCGACCTTGTCCTCCGCGCTGTCCAGCTGGCTGGCGGTCCAGCCTTCGGCCTCCAGCGCCTCCTTGACCGATTGCAGCGCCGGTTCGCCCTGCGCTTGAAGTTGCGCCAGGATGTCGGTGCGGCGGGCGGGCACGATCAACCGCTTGATCCGCTCGCTGATCGCCGGGCCGTCACCGGGCAACGTCACCCCCGCCAGATCGGCATTGGTCTGGCGCACCAGCCCCACCGCGAGCAACAGCATGATGAAGCAGAAGGGCAGGGCGGCCAGCAGGGTCGCCGACTGCAACGCGCCCAATCCGCCCGCGACCAGCAATAGCGTCGCCGTGGTGCCCAGCAGCACGCACCAGTACATACGCTGCCAGCGGGGCGTCTCCTCGGTGCCGCCCGAGGCCAGCGTGTCGATGACCAAAGCGCCGGAATCGGCCGAGGTCACGAAGAAGAAACCGACCAGGACGATGGCGAGCGTCGAGGTGACGCTGGCGGCGGGCAGATATTCGAGGAACTTGAACAAGGCGGTCGACAAATTCGCCTGCACCGCGTCCGCGATCCCGCCATGCGCACCGCCGAGATCCAGCGAGATCGCGGTGTTGCCGAACACCGTCATCCACAGGAAGGTGAAGGCGGTCGGCACGAACAGCACGCCGATCACGAACTCCCGGATCGTCCGTCCGCGCGAGATGCGGGCGATGAACATGCCGACGAAGGGCGACCAGGCGATCCACCACGCCCAATAGAACAGCGTCCAGTCCGCCATCCAGGCGCGCGGCTCATAGGCATAGAGGGTGAAGGTGCGCTTCACGAAATGATCGAGATACAAGCCGAAATTCTGGACCAGCGCGCGCAGCAGGAACAGGGTCGGTCCGACCGCCATCACGAACAGCATCAGCAGGACGGCGAGCACCAGGTTCAGCTCGGACAGGCGGCGAATGCCCCGATCCGCGCCGCTCAGCACCGACAGGGTGGCCGCGCCCATCACCAGCACGATGACCGCGATCTTGACGGTCAGCGTGTCGGGCACGCCATATTCGTAATTCAGCCCCGCCGTCATCTGCGACACGCCGAAGCCCAATGAGGTCGAGACGCCGAACACCGTGCCGCACACCGCGAAGATGTCGATCGCATCGCCCAGCGGGCCGTTGATCCTTTTGCCCAGGATCGGCGACAGGCCCGACCGCAGGGTCAGCGGCATGTCCTTGCGATAGGTGAAATAGGCCAGACTCATGCCAACCAGCGCATAGATGGCCCAGGCATGGACGCCGTAATGGTGGAAGGTGATCGCCATCGCCTCGCGCGCGGCCAGGATGGTGCCGCTGGGCGCTTCGGGTGGCGAGATATAATGCTGGATCGGCTCGGCGACCGCGAAATACATCAGGCCGATACCCATGCCCGCCGCGAACAACATGGCCAGCCACGACAGATAGGGAAAGTCCGGCTCGGCATCGTCCGGCCCCAGCTTCAGCTTGCCCGCAGGGCCGAAGCCCAAGGCCAGCACCACGACCAGGAACGCCGCGACCGCCGAGATATAGAACCAGCCGAACGTGTCGATCGCCCAGGCCTGCGCCGCCTTGAACGCGGCATCGGCGGTGCCCGGCATGGCCAAAGTCGTCACCAGCAGCAGCGCGATGATCCCGGAGGCGCCCCAGAAGACGCGCGGGTTGATTTCACTCTTCATCATATTAATGGGTTAGCATTGGTGGGCCGGAATGGCGAATGGGCGGCCCGAAGCAGGCACGGCCCGGGATCGGGCCACAGCGTGCGGCGACCGGGAGAAGAGGGTGGGGAGACAGCCATAATAACGGTCGAAATGGTCGTAAGTCCCTGTATCGGCGTCCGGCTTAACCGACCGGTATGATTGTTCCGTTATGCCCTGGATCAACGACATAAGATTCTGGGGAGTACGTCATGCGACTATGGGGGCTGCTGCTGGCATCGACGGCGGCGTTGGCGGTAACGGGAACGGGAACGGCTTCGGCCCAGGGTTTGCGCGGGGTGGCATCCGCGCCCGCGCCGAAGGACAAGCCGGACGAGAAGAAGCCCCAGGCCGAGTCGCCGAATAACGGGGATATCGTCGTCACCGCCACCCGCCGCTCGCAACGGCTGTCCAGCGTGCCGATCGCGGTCAGCGCCTATGGCACCGTCGCGCTGCAGAATTCGGGCGCGACCGATATCCGCCAGATGACCCAGTTGGCGCCCTCGCTGCTGGTCAGCTCGACCGGCTCGGAGGCGAATGCCACGGCGCGGATTCGCGGCATCGGCACGGTGGGCGACAATCCCGGCCTGGAAAGCTCGGTCGCGGTCTTCATCGACGGCGTCTATCGCAGCCGCACCGGCTCGGGCCTCAACGATCTGGGCGAGGTCGAGCGTATCGAGGTGTTGCGCGGGCCGCAGGGCACGCTGTCGGGGCGCAATTCCTCGGCGGGTGCGATCAGCATCTACACCAAATATCCCGCCTTCAAATATGGCGGCTATGGCGAGGTCAGCTACGGCAATTACGATGCCGTGCGCGTCGCAGGCGGCGTGACCGGTCCGGTCATCGGCGACACGCTCGCCTTCCGGATCGACGGCGTCTACAACAAGCGCGACGGCTTTCTGTACGACGTCGTCAACCAGACCGACTATAACGACCGCAAACGTGCGTTCGTGCGTGGCCAGCTATTCTGGAAGCCGACGGACGATTTCTCGATCCGCCTGATCGGCGACTATACGCACCGCGACGAGAAGTGCTGCGGCGCGGTCTATATCGACACGCGCGAGAAGGTCGATCCGACGCCGGGCGTGCCGGGCGATGCGGCGATCGCCCCGCAGAACCGCATCGTCAACATCCTGCGCAGCCTGGGCGGCGTCCTGCCCAGCGCGGGCGATCCCTATAACCGCCGGATCGCGCAGACGCCGGGCCACGCCTATTCCAACGTGACCGAGGATTATGGCGTGTCGGCCCGCGTCGGCTGGGACATCGGCAAGGTCCAGCTGATCTCCATCTCCGCCTATCGCGAATATAAGGCGGGCGGGGCGGGCGATGTCGACTATAGCAATGTCGACATCATCGATCGCCCGAATAACGGCCTGGCCTATCGCCAGTTCAAGACCTTCACCCAGGAAACACGGCTCAGCGGCTCGATCCTGAACAACCGGCTCGACTGGCTGGTCGGCGGCTATTTCGCGCATGAAGACCTTCAGGTGTCGGACAATCTGACCTTCGGCTCGCAATATGGCGCCTTTTCCGCCTGCCGCGTCGTCGCGACGATCAACCCGACGGCGGCGTTGCAGAACCCCGCCAATCCGGGCTGTCTCAGCGCGGCGGGGCGTGCCGTCCTGACCGGTGCATTGGGGCCGACGCTGGTCGGAACGATCGACCGGCTGAGCAGGATCAACAATGTCGGCTCGCTGCGCGATCTCTATGACCAGACCAGCACCAACTATGCCTTCTTCACCCACAATATCTTCCGTGTGACTGACACGCTGAGCCTGACCGGCGGCCTTCGCTACACCAACGAACGCAAGAGGCTGCGCGCGAGCTTCGAGAACAACAACACCGCTTGTCCGTTGCAGCAGGCCGCGCTTCATCCGTTCCTGCTGAGCGGCAATCCGACATTGGCCAATCTGGCCGGGGGCATCGTGACGTTGAGCTGCAACGGCAATTCCTCGTCCGCGCTGACCGGGCTGCCGCTGTCCGACTCGATCAGCGAGGGGCAGTTCACCGGCACTGCCGTGGTGTCGTGGAAGCCGGTGGCCAGCACGCTGGTCTATGGCTCCTATGCGCGCGGCTACAAGGCGGGCGGCTATAATCTGGAGCGGTCGGACCTGACCCCGAACGTGTTCGGGACGCCGACGGCGGCGTCGGTCACCAATTTGCGCTTCGACCCCGAAACGGTGAACGCCTATGAGCTGGGCGTGAAGTTCACCTCGCGCACCTTCACGCTGAACGCCGCCGCCTTCCGCTCGGAGTTCAAGAACTTCCAGCTGAACACCTTCAACGGCACCGGCTATATCGTCCAGAATATCAGCGCGTGCGGCAGCGACCTGGGCGGGGCCGACCGCGACGACTCGCCCAATACGGGGCGCTGCACCGGCAAGGTGAAGGCCGGTGTGGTGACGCAAGGGATCGAGCTGGAAGCGGGCATGTACCCGACGCGCGACGTCACCTTCAATCTGGGCTATACCTATGCCCATACCAACTATGCCCGCAACCTGGTCGGCAGCGACGCGGGCGAGCCGCTCAGCAACGCGCTGTTCCTGCTGCCCGGCAGCATGATGTCGAACGCGCCGCGCCATGTCGTGACCAGCTCGGCCAGCTGGACGCCGCCGATCGCCGGGACCGGGCTGACGGCGTTGTTCTATATCGATGGCCGCATGACCAGCGACTATAATACCGGCTCCGACCTGTTCGTCGAAAAGAAGCAGGACGGCTTCTTCCTGATGAATGCGCGCATCGGCCTGCACGGCAAGGACCAGCGCTGGGCGCTGGAATTCTGGGGCCAGAACATCCTCAACACCAACTATCAGCAGGTCGCCTTCAACATGCCCTTCCAGGGTTCCGGCAGCCTGTCGCAGGTCCAGCGTTTCGGCGCGCCGACCTATGCGACCGCCAATACGCTGTTCGGATCCTATCTGGCCGAACCGCGCACCTATGGCATGACGCTGCGCACGCGCTGGTGACGGCCATCCGGGGGGAGGGCGCGCGTGACGCTCTCCCGCCAGGGTTCGTCCAGTGATGGATGATTGGCGCGCCCGGAGGGATTCGAACCCCCGACCGAGGAGGTAGAAGCTCCTTGCTCTATCCAACTGAGCTACGGACGCGCGGATGGCGGTGTCCCTAGCGTGGTTTGCGTGGGTTGGGAATGGCGATAAATGTCGCCGCTCACGGTGAAAGGGATCGGTATGGGCGTGGAACGGGTGGTGGCGGACCGCGACATGGAACGCGGCGCGTTTCGCTGGTTCGACTTCGTCATGGCCGCGTTCGTGACCATCCTGTTGCTGTCCAACGTCATCGGCGCGGGCAAGGTGGCGGTCATCGAATTGCCGCTGGTCGGGCAGTGGCCGTTCGGGGCGGGCATCCTGTTCTTTCCGCTGAGCTATGTCATCGGCGACGTGCTGACCGAGGTCTATGGCTATGCCCGCGCGCGGCGGGTGATCTGGGCGGGGACGGCGGCGGTGTTGTTCATGGCGTTCATGAGCTTTGTCGTCGTGGCGCTTCCCCCGGCACCGACCTGGACCAATCAGGCCGCCTATGAGGTGATCTTCGGCCAGGTGCCGCGCATCGTGCTGGCCAGCGTCTGCGCCTTCTGGGCGGGCGAGTTCGTCAATGCCTATGTGATGGCGCGGATGAAGCTGTGGACCGGCGGGCGGCACCTCTGGTCACGCACCATCGGCTCGACGCTGGTGGGGCAGGGGGTGGACAGCCTGATCTTCTATCCGCTGGCCTTTTGGGGAGCCGAAGGCTGGACGACGCATCTGGTGGTCGTGGTGCTGTTCACGCAATGGGCGCTGAAGGTGGGCTGGGAAGTGCTGCTGACGCCGGTGACCTATCTGATCGTCGGCTGGCTGAAACGGGCCGAGGGGGTGGATGTGTTCGACGAGGGCACGGACTTCACGCCGTTTCGGGCGCGGGTTTGAGTTGGGTTCACGCGAAGACGCGATGACGCAAAGGGTTTGAGATTGGTTTGCGCAGAGGCGCGGAGAACGCAGAGGTGTCGTATCCGGCGGCAGCCGGCCTATGTCTGCCACCGGGCGCGGTAGAAGGGATAAGGTTTCCGCGAGGCCGGACACCTCCGCGTTCTCCGCGCCTCCGCGCGAACCAACATCTTCTTCGCGGCTTCACGTGAATAAAAAAGGGGAAGCGAGTTGCCTCGCTTCCCCTTTCCAAATGCCATCCCGTGGCCTTCGACGTCATTCGGGCTGAACGGGGATGGGGTCAGGCCCCCACCATCTCCAGCAGGCCTTCGAACAAGCGGCGGCCATGGTCGCCGCCGTGCGCGGCTTCGATGCGGCGCTCGGGGTGGGGCATCATGCCCAGCACGTTGCGCTTCTCGTTCAGCACGCCCGCGATGTTGCGGGCCGAGCCGTTGACGTCCTCGGCATAGCGGAAGGCCACGCGGCCTTCGCCTTCCAGGCGGTCGAGCGTGTCGGCATCGGCGAAGTAGTTGCCGTCATGATGCGCGACTGGGATGCGGATCGTCTCGCCCTGTTCGTACAGGCGGGTGAAGGCGCTGTCGGTGTTCGCCACCTCCAGGTTCACGTCGCGGCACACGAAGTTGAGCGAGCGGTTGCGCATCAGCGCGCCGGGCAGCAGGCCGGTCTCGGCCAGCACCTGGAAGCCGTTGCACACGCCGAACACCGGCGTGCCCTTGTTCGCCGACTCCACCACCGCGCGCATGATCGGCGAACGGGCCGCGATCGCGCCGCAGCGGAGATAGTCGCCATACGAGAAGCCGCCCGGCACGCCGATCAGCCCCAGCCCCTCGGGCAGTTCGCTGTCGCCGTGCCAGACCATGGCCGGCTTGACGCCCGTCACCGCCTCCAGCGCGACGGCGAGGTCGCGGTCGCAGTTCGAGCCCGGAAAGACGATCACGGCGGTCTTCATCAGGCGCGCTCCACCCGGTAATTCTCGATCACGGTGTTGGCGAGCAGCTGGCGGCACATCTCGTCGATCTGCGCGTCGGTCGTCGCGTCGGCGACTTCCAGCTCGATCAGCTTGCCTGCGCGCACGTCATTGACGCCCGCAAAGCCCAGGCTCTCCAGCGCATGGTGAATCGCCTTGCCCTGCGGGTCGAGCACGCCGGGCTTCAGGGTGACGAAAATCTTCAGCTTCATTACTTGCCCCGGCTCTTGCGGTGTTCTTCCAGATCGAGGACGGCGGTGTCGCCCCCCTCGGGCAGCAGGCCCAGACGGCGCGCCACTTCCTGATAGGCCTCGACCTCGCCGCCCAGATCCCGGCGGAACCGGTCCTTGTCCAGCTTCTCGTTGGTGGTCATGTCCCACAGGCGGCAGCCATCGGGGCTGATCTCGTCGGCCAGGATGATGCGACCGAAGTCGTTGTCCCAGATGCGGCCGAATTCCAGCTTGAAGTCGACCAGGCGGATGCCGATCGCGGCGAACATGCCCGACAGGAAGTCGTTCACGCGGATCGCCAGGTCGGCGATGTCGTGCATCTCTTCCTGGCTGGCCCAGCCGAAGCAGGCGATATGCTCGTCGGTGACCATCGGGTCGCCCAGCGCATCGTCCTTGTAATAATATTCGATGATCGTGCGGGGCAGCTTCACGCCCTCTTCGATGCCCAGCCGCTTGGAGAGCGAGCCGGCCGCGACGTTGCGCACCACGACCTCGATCGGCACGATCTCGACCTGACGGATCAGCTGCTCGCGCATGTTCAGGCGGCGGATAAAGTGGGTCGGAACGCCGATATGGTCGAGCATGGTGAAGACATGCTCGGAGATACGGTTGTTCAGCACGCCCTTGCCGTTGATCGTGCCCTTCTTCTGGGCATTGAACGCGGTGGCGTCGTCCTTGAAATACTGGATCAGCGTGCCGGGCTCGGGGCCCTCGTACAGGATCTTGGCCTTGCCTTCGTAGATTTGGCGGCGGCGAGCCATGCGGCGGTCCCCTGAAATGAGTACAGCCCCGGCGCCCCCATGCTGAGGCCCGAGGCGGGATGGCGCGCCTATAATGGAAGGGGCGCGGCGGCGCAATGGAGTTGGGCACCATATGGGCATGGCCTGATGGACGGTATCGCCAAGGATGACGGCGCCGTCATCCGCAATACATGATGAACAAATTTTGGAAGGTGGATTAAAGAATTTTAAGGTGGAAAGTAACGGAAACCGATCGGATAGATCACGGGTTCTGGCTATGCTTGCAAAGGAGGTAGTCATGAACAAGCTGATGATCGGTGTTGTTGGTGGAGCCCTGATGCTGACGGCGGGAACTGCCGTGGCGCGCCCCATGCATGCGGCGCACCAGCCGCAAATCTGGGAGCAGGCGCGTATCCCGCTCGCCAATGGCATGGAGGCCGTCGCGGTGGTGAAGAACGGTGACACGGAGCGCACGGTCGCCTGCCGCGATACGGCGGATGTCCTTGCGACCTTCCGTCCCGAAGTCGTCGCCTTCCAGCCGGTGCGTGGGCCACATGGCAAGGTGAAGACCGATGAGGATATCGCCGGGGTCGAGACCTTCACTCCCGTGGCCTTCCAGAACTGCACCGTGGCCGCGGGCGATCACTTCCAGCAGGATGTGACCCAGGCGCAGGCGAGCCAGGCGTGACCCCGGTCCATTTGCCGGAGAGGAAGCGGGCGTGATGAGAGTCGCGCCCGCTTTGCCGTATCGTTAGTAATCGTTCCCGATTTGATCCGCCCGATTGCCCCGGCCCCACGGGCTTGCTAGAAGCTGGGCTTCCATGGCGATCGATCTCCGCGACAATCCTCCCGTCGGCATTCTGGACGCGCCCTTCGACAGCGCATTGTCGGAGCGGTATCTCGTCTATGCGCTGTCGACGATCACCGCGCGCTCGTTGCCCGATGTGCGCGACGGCCTTAAGCCCGTTCACCGGCGTCTGCTTTGGGCGATGCGGCTGCTGAAGCTCGACCCGGCCTCGGGGTATAAGAAGTGCGCGCGCGTCGTCGGCGACGTCATCGGTAAATACCATCCGCATGGCGACCAGTCGGTCTATGACGCGATGGTCCGCCTCGCGCAGGATTTCGCGCTGCGGTATCCGCTGGTCGACGGGCAGGGCAATTTCGGCAATATCGACGGCGATAATGCCGCCGCCTATCGCTATACCGAAGCGCGGCTGACCCAGGTCGCGATCAACCTGATGGACGGGCTCGATGAGGACGCCGTCGCCTATCGCCCGACCTATAATGGCGAGGAGCAGGAGCCGGAGCTGTTCCCCGGCCTGTTCCCGAACCTGCTGGCGAACGGCGCGAGCGGCATCGCGGTCGGCATGGCGACCAGCATCCCGCCGCACAATGCCGCCGAACTGCTGGAGGCCGCGATCCTGCTGGTCGATCGGCCGGACGCCGATGACGATGCGATCCTGGCGCTGGTCAAGGGGCCGGACTTCCCGACCGGCGGCATGGTCGTCGATGCGCCCGCCATATTGCGCGAAAGCTATACGACGGGGCGGGGCGGCTTCCGCGTCCGCGCGCGCTGGGAGATCGAGCGCGAGAAGGGCGGCGGCTGGCAGATCGTCATCAGCGAAATCCCCTACGGCGTCGCCAAGGGCAAGCTGATCGAACAGATCGCGACGCTGATCAACGACAAGAAGCTGCCGATCCTGGCCGATGTGCGTGACGAATCGGATGCGCAGGTTCGCATAGTCCTCGAACCGCGCGCGCGCACCGTCGATCCGCAGGTGCTGATGGACGGGCTGTTCCGCTTCTCCGACCTGGAGACGCGGGTCAGCCTGAACCTCAACGTGCTGGACAAGGATCGCACCCCGCGCGTCATGAGCTTGCGCGAGGCGTTGGCCGCCTGGGTCGAGCATCAGTTCGTCGTGCTGCGCCGCCGCTCCGAACACCGTCTGGGCAAGATCGCCGACCGGATCGAGCTGCTCGATGGCTATCTGGTCGCCTATCTCAACCTCGACCGGGTCATCGAGATCATCCGCACCGAGGACGAGCCCAAGGCGGTGATGATCGAAGAGTTCCGCCTGACCGACCGGCAGGCCGAGGCGATCCTCAACATGCGGCTCCGCTCGCTCCGGCGGCTGGAAGAGTTCGAGATTCGCGGCGAGCGCGACAAGCTCGACAAGGAACGTGAGCAGCTGACGCTGCTGCTCGGCTCCGAACAGCGTCAGCGGACGCGGATGAAGAAGGATCTGGGCAAGATCCGCGACCGCTATGGCCCCGAAACCGCTTTGGGCGCGCGCCGCACGCTGATCGAGGAAGCCGCGCCGACTCGCGACATTCCCCTGGAGGCGATGATCGAACGCGAGCCGATCACCGTCATCCTCTCGCAGCGCGGCTGGATCCGCGCGATGAAGGGGCATGTCGACCTCGCCTCCGCCGACACCGCCAAGTTCAAGGAAGGCGACGGCCCGGCCTTTGCCTTTCATGCGCAGACCACCGACAAGTTGTTGCTGGCGGCGGCGAACGGGCGGTTCTTCACGCTGGCGGCGGACAAGCTGCCCGGCGGGCGCGGATTTGGCGAGCCGGTGCGCGCGATGATCGATCTCGACGGATCGATCGGGATCGTCGGTTTCCTGCCGGCGGCCCGCGCGACCAAGCTGCTGGTCGCGGCGTCGGACGGGCGCGGCTTCATCGTGCCGACTGCCGACACCATTGCCGAGACGCGAAAGGGAAAGACCGTGCTGACCCCGCGCGCCGGGTCCTTGTTGAAGGTCGTGCGTCCGGTCGGGGCCGAGGACGATTATGTCGCGGCGATCGGCGACAACCGCAAGCTGCTGGTCTTCCCGCTGACCGAGTTCGTCGAGCTGTCCCGCGGCACCGGCGTCCAGCTCCAGCGCTATCGTGACGGCGGGCTGTCGGATGCGACGACCTTCGTCTTCAAGGATGGGCTGAGCTGGCCGATGGGCGGCGATACCGGGCGGGTGCGGACCGAATCCGACCTGTCGGCCTGGCGCACCGCACGCGGGGCGGCAGGGCGGATGCCGCCGACCGGCTTCCCGCGCGACAATCGGTTCGATTGAGCCACCCGTACATCCTTCCCTGCGGGAAAGGGCGAAATCAGTCGCGGATCATGTCGATCCAACGGTGACGCCGGAGGACTCTGCCACACGACGTTAACCGTAAAATTCTTGGAATTTTAGGCGCTCTTAACGTTCGCGGGTTACGCGGATGAGTGATGGCAACGATCGCTCATCCGCTGCAACGCTCTTCGAACCGGAATTTCGGGTCGCTGACGTCGTGCGCGATCAGCATCATGGCAATTCCGGCGGCCGAAATCCTGATCGAGAAGGGCGTGCCGGTCGTGGCCGCCAGCAACGATGCCTATCGCCGCGCCGCACTGAACGACTCGCGGACCCAGGCTGGCCTGCTGGCCGAGGTGGCCAAGCGAATCGACGGGTTCCTGGCGTCGAACCAGGCCTCGATCGAGTTTCCGCTGGCCGTGGGCGAGGTCATCGACTGCCGCTATTTCCAGGCGACCCTGACCCACGCCGCCGAAGGGGATGGCGAAGGCTATGTGCTGATGCTGGTCGATCATACGGCACAGCACCACACCGAACGCAGCCTGCGTCGCGAAATGATGACCGACAGCCTGACCGGGCTGCCCAACCGACAGGGTTTCGGCGACCTGATCGAGGCGATGGTGGCCAACGGCCAGCGCCATGCGGTGCTGGTGATCGATCTGAACCGGTTCGGTCGGTTGAACGCCTGTATGGGCTCGCTGGTCGGCGATGAACTTCTGATCACCGTGGCACGCCGCCTGAAGGGAGCCCTGCGGTCCCGCGACTCGATCGGGCGGATCGGCGGTAACGAGTTCGGCATCCTGATGTTGATCGACGGCACCGAGGATGAGGCGCATATCCTTGCCGAACGGATCGACCGGGCCCTGCGTTCGCCGTTCCGGCTGACCGACTATGAGGTCAATGTCGAGGCCTCGGTCGGCATCGCCTTCAACCAAGGGCTGGACGAGGACGCCGAGGAGCTGATCCGGCACGCCCAGTTTGCGGTCAAGCATGCCAAGGCGGCGGGGCGGACCGAGGTCTATCATCCCCAGGCCTTCACCATCGCGCGCGCCCAGTTCGCCATGGAGACCGCGTTGCGCCGCGCGATCGAGCAGGAGGAACTGCACCTCGCCTATCAGCCGATCTGCGATCTGAGCACCGGCCGCATCGTCGCGTTCGAGGCGCTGGCCCGGTGGCGCGATGCCGAGGGGCGTGATCATTCGCCGGCCGATTTCATCCCCGTGGCGGAAGAATCGGGGCTGATCGTGCCGCTCGGTCGCTGGGCCGCGAACCAGGCGCTGCTCCAACTGGCGGACTGGGACCGGCGGGCGGGCGGGGACTGCGGCGTGCGCATGTCGGTCAACGTCTCGGCGATCCAGTTGCAGCGCGACGACATTCCCGCACTGATCGAATCGGCGCTGGCCAGGGCTGGCGTCGCGGGCGAGCGGCTGATCCTGGAACTGACCGAAAGCGCGATCGTGGGTGATCCCGACCGGGTCAGCGCGATCATGAATGCGCTGAAGAAACTGGGCCCCACCATCGCGATGGACGATTTCGGCACCGGTTATTCCAGCCTGGCCTATCTCCAGAAACTGCCGATCGACATATTGAAGATCGACCGCAGCTTCGTCTCCGGCATGCTGGCCGACCGCGACAAGATCGCGATCGTCCGCGCGATCCTGGGCCTGGCGCAGGCCTTGGGCATGAAGACCACCGCCGAGGGGATCGAGGCGGTCGAACTCGGGCAGACGCTGGCCGCCCTGGGGTGCAGCCATGGACAGGGCTATTATTATGCCCGCCCGCTCGATCCCGATGCCGCCTGGGCGATGATCGCCGATCAGGCCTGAGCCACCGCCTCGTCGGCGATGCGGCCGACTCGTTCGGCATCCGGAAAGCCTTCGGCGATCCACTGAGTCTCGATCCGGCGGAGCAGCCGCGCCACCTCCGGCCCCTTGCCGATCCCGCGTTCGACCAGTGCACCACCGGTCAGTGGCAGGGCAGGGGGCGTCCAGTCGCGAATCGGCTCGATCGATTCGCCCGCCAGCAACAGCCGGTCGATCGCGCTCACCAGCCCCGCGCGATAGGCCAGCGCCCGCGGTCCCTCGTCGCCCGATCCGGCGGTCGCGGCGATCAGCCGCTTGCGGTCGCTATTGGACAGTTTCAGCCGCGCCCCGACATTCTCGGCGGCTGGCGGAGGTAGCAGGGCGGCGAGTCGCCGGATCGCGTCGGGCGCGATTCCCGCTGCGTCTTCGCGCTCGGCCAGCCGGGTCAGCCGTTTCACGCCCTCTGCATCGATCTCGGGGATGACCGCGCGGAAGATGCCATGCTCGACCATCAGCGCGACCACCGGCACGGCGCGGGCGGCGACCAGCAGTTTCAGCAACTCCGCCGCGATCCGTTCGCGCGACAATGCCATAAGGTCGTTGGCGCGCGCGGCACAGGCGGCCAGCCCGGCCTCGTCGACCGCCTGGCCGAAGCGCGCATGGAAGCGGAAGAAGCGCAGGATGCGCAGATGATCCTCCGCGATCCGCTGCAACGGATCGCCGATGAAGCGCACCCGCCTGGCCTTCAGGTCATCCAGACCGCCGAAATAGTCGAACAATTCGCCGGTCGCGGGATCGGCATAGAGCGCGTTCATCGTGAAGTCGCGCCGCGCCGCATCCTCGCGCCAGTCATCGGTGAAGGCGACCACGGCATGGCGGCCATCGGTCGACACGTCGCGCCGTAGCGTCGTGACCTCGACCGGGCCCTCGGGCAGCACGGCGGTGATCGTGCCATGCGCGATGCCGGTCGGCACCGGCTTGAACCCGCTGTCGCGCACCCGGTCGATAACGGTTTCGGGCGACAGCGGCGTCGCCAGATCGATATCGGCAACGGCCAGGCCCAGCAGCATGTCGCGCACCGCCCCACCGACGAACCGCGCCTCCAGCCGCTCGGCCAGCGCGATCAATGCGGGTCGGTCGGCCCAGGGTGCGGTGCCGGGCGTCATGCCGCCCATTGCATCCGCCGCGACAGGTTGACGATCATCGCGGCAGTCGCGCCCCAGATGCGCCGGTCGTTCCATAGAATCTCATAGAAATGGCGGGTGCGACCGCGCCACGGCGCGCTGACCCGGTGGTGATGGGCAGGATCGAGCAGGAAGGACAGCGGCACCTCGAACAGGTCCGCCACTTCCGCCTCGGCGGGGGTCAGTGTCAGATCGGGCGGGATGACGCCGACGATCGGCGTCACCTCGAACCCGGTGACGGTGCGATAGCGATCGGCCAGCCCGACGACCGTGACGGTGGCGGGCGAAAGCCCGATCTCCTCCTCGGCTTCGCGCAACGCGGTCGCGACCAGATCCACGTCGCCGGGATCGGCGCGGCCGCCCGGAAAGGCGATCTGCCCGGCATGGTTGCGGAGCGTCTCGGTCCGCTGGGTCAGCAGCACGCCCGGCTCGGCGCGATCGGTCACGGGCACGAGCACGGCGGCGGCGGTGGGCGTCGCCATGATCTCATGCGGCTCGACGCCGTCGCCGGTCAGCAGGTCGGTCGCCGGTATCCGCGCCATCGCCGCTGCCAGCCTTTCGGCCAGCGTCATGCGGCGGGCGACGCCGTCAGGGGAAAAAAGACGCCGTCGCTCCACACGCCGGGCGCTTCGCCCTCGCCCGCCAGCGCGCGTTCGGCCAGTTCGTAATAGACCGGCCGCGCGATGAGCGCCTCCAGCCCGTCCCGGACATGCACATAGGGGCGGGGGCCGTCCTCGCCCTCCACGAAGCGCAGGCCATGGTGCGGCCCCGCCGCGACCAGTTCGCCGGTGTTGAGCTGGAATACCAGGCGACCGTTTTCACCCTGTCCTTCGGCCTTCAGCGCGGTGACGACGAAGGGTGCGTCCTCGACCGCGATGTCGAGCTTTTCGACCGGCGTGACCAGCACGTGACGGCCATCGGGCTCCCGCCGCAAGATGGTGGAGAACAGGCGCACCATGGCGGGCCGGGTGATCGGGCTACCCTGATGGTACCAGGTGCCGTCGCGCGCGATCCGCATCTCGCTGTCGCCGCAATGGCTGGGATGCCATTGCGAGACGGGGGGCAGCTTCTGCGCCTCCATCGCCTGGACGATTTCGGCCAGGCTCAGCGCGGACAGATCGGGGGGCGGTGCCATCGGCATGATAGACCCGAGTTAGGGATGCGGGGCGGGCAGGTAAAGGCCTGCGCGATTCAGACCTGCCCCGGATCGGGGCCGAGTATGCCCGCAAGCGTCGGCACATCCGGTCCGCGCGCCAGCAGCCGGTGCCGCTCGACCGGGCCGGGCAGTCGCCAATCGGCGGTGTGCTCGGCGGAGAAACCGAAGAAGCGGCCATAATATTCCGGGTCGCCGATCAGCATCATCGCGCGGTCCAGCCCCTGTGCCGCCGCCGCGTCCAGCATGTGATGCAGCAATTCGCGCCCGATCCCGCCCTGCTGGCGATCCGGATCGACCGCGACCGGACCGACCATCACCATCGGATGCACGCGACCATCGTCTTGGGTCAGCGCGACCGGCCAGCACTGGATCGACCCGATCAGCCGATCCTCCTCGACCGCGGCGAAGCACAGCGAGGCGATCGGCCGGACGCTGCCCCGCACCTTATAGGCGGTGCGCGCCTGCCGTCCGGGCGGAAAGGCGCGGTCCAGCAGTGCCTCGACCGCCTCGGGTGCGACCGCGTCGAGCGGGACAAGGGCGGTCATCACAGGCAAGGGGCGAAGTCCGGTGGTACGGGGAGGGGGACGCGCGCCCTTAGCGCGACGGCGGGGGGATGCAAGCTTTCCTTCGGCGTGCGCTCTGCTACAGGCGCAGGAATGGAAGACCGTCTCCAGCTCGAAGTCCACGACCTCGAAGTCCAGGTGCTGACCGGCATCTACTCCGAGGAAACGCACCTGCCGCAGCCGCTGCGCATCTCGCTGACCGTCGATCTCGACTGTCCGGCGCGCTACACGCCCGACAGCCCGCTGACCGAGTCCAAAAACTATCTCGACCTGAAACATGCCGCGACCCAGTTGCCCGAAGGCGTGCATTTCACACTGATCGAAGGGGTTGCCGACCATATCTGCGACACGCTGTTCCTTCAGGACAAGCGGGTCCGCCGCGTGCAGGTGAAGATCGTGAAGTTGGCCATCGCCGAGGATGGCGAGGCGATCGGCATCACCCTGGTCCGCCACCGGCGTTGAGCCACATGACGGCGCGACGAGTCGATCTGGCGCCCGACGCCGATATCGCGGGCGTCGTCGCCGGGTATCCTGGCGAGGATCTGGTGCTGGTGATCCGTCCCGGTCGCGACGCGCTATCACAGGCGATGGTCGAGGCGGCGATCGCCCCGCTTGCCATCGCGGCGGCGCCGGGCGCACGGATCAACGCGGTAATCCCGGCCGAGGGGGCGGCGGACGAAGCGGTCGCCGCGGCGGTCGATTATCTTGCCGCCGCGCACGCGGTCACGGGTCAGTCGCTGACCGTCGGCATCTGACGCTCGCGCCCGCACGGGCCGAGCTTCTGCAAGATGAACCGATAATCCTCGCGCGCGGCCTGGGCATTTTCCGGCCCCAGCGAGGCGGTGCTGCGATCGGGCAGCGATTCCGGCAGCGCGCAGGCCAGCCGATACCAGAGCAGCGTGTCGCGCGCCGGGGGCGCGGCGGATTCGTCGACGATCTCGCTCAGCGCCACGGCATAGCGCCGCTCCTCGCCGGGGCGACGCAGTACGGATAGCGAGACGGGCCGGTTGTTGGCGGTCGTCAGGAAAATTTGCGTCTCGCCTTCGCCGGGCAGGCTGCCGGGCACGTAAAAGGCATTGCCGACGCCGGTGATGACCGGCGGCGCGTCGGTGGACAAAGCGTCGCGGACGATGGTCCGGCTGCGTTGCTCGGTATCGGGCGTCCAGGGCAGCTGCGCATCGGGTGCGACGAGTTGAAGCTGGTCGGCGGCATTGGGCACCCGGCGGGCATAGATCAGCACCCGCATCTTCTTGAGCTTCGGCGCACGGCCCCGCGCATCGGTGGCGGCGTCGAACAGATAGCCGACCCGTGCGGGCAGGCCGCCCGCGCCGCGGATCAGTGTGCCGATATCGGCCTCTATATAGAAACGCTGATGGCCCGGAGCGACCCCGGCGGCCTCCGCGCCCTTGATCGCGGTCGCCGATCGGATGGTGGCATCGGCGATGACCGGGGCCGACAGCACCAGGTCGGCGAGGTCGGCATAGCCCGGTCCTGTTTGCGCTAACATCGAATCACCCGGCCGGGCCGACGGCGCGGTCGCCATCTGGGCGGGCAGGGCGGCGGCGAACAGGGGAATCGACAGCGTCAAAGCGCCAGCGCGAATGGCGTGGGACAGGGGATTCATAGCTTCGCGCTACTCCTTTGCTCATTAACGGTACAGAAATAATTTCGTCATGCGCAGGTTGTACGTTTATTACGTCCGACAAACTGATTGCACCGCGCCAGCCGTCACGATAGGGTCCAAGGCTCTGCCGCATGCCGAAAGAGCATGGCAGGAGTTTCCCACGTCCCCACGCTACGGCGAGGCGAAACTGGCAGACTGAGGAGTTTCGTTGCTGAATGGCCTATACTGACCAGAAGATGTCCGGGGGCAAGGTGGTCGCGATCGTTATCGTCGTGCTCATCCATGCTGCTCTGGGCTATGCCTTCGTCACGGGGCTGGCTTACCAGTACGTGAAGAAGGCGACCGAAAAGCTCAACACGTTCGACGTGCAAGAGCCGCCACCCCCACCCCCGCCGGAGGAACCGCCGCCCCCGCCGCCGCCGGAACAGCCCAATGTTCCGCCGCCGCCGACGACGGTTGTGACGCCGCCGCCGATCGTCAACGTGCCGACCCAGGCGCCGACGATCGCGACGACGACCGTGATTCCGCTGAGCCAGCCCACTGCGCCGCCGGCCCCGCCTGCGCCGCCGTCGCCGCCCGCCCCGCCGGCCCCGCCTGCGGTGTCGAAGGCTGCTGGCCTGAAGGGCAATCCGGGCCAGTTCTTCGGTCCCGACGCTTATCCGCCTTCGGCCCAGCGCGAAGGCGCGGAAGGTCGCGTGGTCGCCAAGCTGACGGTCGGTACCGACGGACGCGTCACCGATTGCGTCGTGACGACGAGCAGCAACAATCGTGCGCTCGACGATACGACGTGCCGGATCGCGAAGGCGCGCGTGCGCTTCTCGCCCGCGCTCGACCAGAACGGCAACGCGATCACGTCGTCCTACACGCTTCCGGTACGCTGGCAGCTGCCGCAGGAATAACGGCTCAGGCCACCTTTAAAAATTTAACGCTTTAGTCAGAGGACCTAACCAACCATGCTCACCACCATCCTCGCCGCGGGCGGCGCCGCGGCCGGTGCCGAAAACCCCTACGGTCTCGGCCAGGCTCTCAAGGAAGGCGGCCTCATCTCGCAGTCGGTGTTCACCATCCTCTGCTTGATGTCGATCGTGTCGTTCTACATCCTGTTCTCGAAGCTGTTCGAGCAGCAGAAGATCATCAACCAGGCGAAGCGCGTCCGTCAGGGCTTCTGGTCGGCGAACTCGCTGCGCGAGGGCTCGGCCAAGCTCGAGAAGAACTCGGCCTACAAGCAGATCGTCGACGACGGTCTGGCCGCGCAGGACCAGCACTCGAAGCTGACCGATCCGGTCGAAGCGCATGACTGGCTGCACGGCTCGCTGGCGCGTTCGGAAGCCGCGATCAACTCGAAGCTGGGCGGCGGTCTCGCCTTCCTCGCGACCGTCGGTGCGACCGCGCCGTTCATCGGTCTGTTCGGTACGGTTATCGGTATCTACCGCGCGCTCATCAAGATCGGCTCGTCGGGCCAGGCCTCGATCGACGCCGTGGCCGGTCCGGTCGGTGAAGCGCTCATCATGACCGCTCTGGGTCTCGTCGTCGCCGTTCCGGCGGTGCTCGCCTTCAACTGGCTGCAGCGTCGTAACAAGGGCATCGCGGAAGACCTGTCGTCGTTCTCGAACGACGTGCTGGGCTTCCTGGCCTCGAACGGTGCGGTTCGTCCGGCGGTTGCCGGTGCGGCCAAGCCGGCCGCCGTCAAGGCTCCGGCTGGCACCACCACCGCCGGTCAGGCCGGTGGCGTTCAGACCCGCGCCTGAGCTTAAGGGGGCGGGGCGGCGGTTTTCGGACCGTCGCTCCGCCACCCCCCGCCGTCCATTTCGGGGCGGCGCAAGAATGCATGGATAGGATAGCTCTCTCATGGCGATGAGCGTTGGCGGTGACTCCGCCGAGAAACCGATGTCGGAGATCAACACGACGCCCCTCGTGGACGTCATGCTGGTGCTCCTCATCATCTTCCTGATCGCGGTTCCGGTCGTGATTCAGACCGTTCCGCTGAAGCTGCCGAACGTCCGCTTCGATCCGACCACGACGAAGCCGGAAAACGTGTCGCTCTCGGTCACCAGCGAGAATGGCCAGTGCAAGGTGTACTGGAACCTGACCCCGGTCAGCTCGGACGAACTGCGCACCCGCGCGGTCGAAAAGCTGAAGGCCGAGGTCGAACGGCTGGGCGGTGTGGGTAACATCACGCCCGACCAGCTGCCCGAAGCGCATATCCGTGGCGACGTGAACACGCCGTACCGGTGCATCGGCGGCACCATCTTCACGATGCAGCAGGCCGGTTTCGCCCGGGTCGGCTTCATCTCCGAGCCGCCCCCCGGCGGCAACCCCCGCGCCTGATCGGCCGGGCGGACAGAATAGGAGTTAGCACGCCATGGCAATGAGCGCCGGATCTGATGATGGCGAGCCCATGATGGACATGAACACGACGCCGTTGATCGACGTCATGCTCGTGCTCCTCATCATGTTCATCATCACCATCCCGATCCAGACTCACGCGGTGAAGGTCGACCTGCCGGTCAACTCGAACACGCCGCAGACCGTCGTGAACACCGATAAGAACAAGATCGGTATCGACGCTGCCGGCACGGTCACCTGGAACGGTGCCCCGGTCGACGAGGTGACGCTGCGCCAGTTCCTGGACCAGAGCGCCGCGATGAACCCGGAACCGGAACTGCACTTCCAGCCGGCCCCCGACGCCAAGTACGCCAAGGTCGACGAGACCCTGGCCGTGATCAAGCGTTCGGCGGTGACGAAGCTCGGCTTCATCGGCAACGAGCAGTATCGCAACGACTTCTGATCCTTTCGATCAGGTCGGTGATGAAATGGGGCGGTCTCTCCGGAGGCCGCCCTTTTTCGTTTGTGGTGAGGTGGGGGGGCATGGTGATGGTGTCCCGTGGCCATCTACTGCGCTCAGGCTGGACGGAGGGTGGGCCTGTGGCTGATGTTAAGCCCACGCCCAAGCCCAAGCCCAAGCCCAAGCCCGAGCCTGAGCCTGAGCCCTAAGCGGGATGACGTGAGTTAGACCCACCCCTCCCCTTCAGGGGAGGGGCAGGGGTGGGGCGCTCCCGCGAGCGAGGCGTTCGTGGAAAGGCCCCACCCCAACCCCTCCCCTGAAGGGGAGGGGCTCACATTGACTTAAGGCTTTGCCATCGAAGCCTAAGCCTGTGCCCCACCCCATTGCATGGTTGATAGGATCGTACCCTACTTACGCTCAGCCTGAGCAAGTCTACGGCCAAGCCCCCCGGTACCCCCTCATTCGCAATGCATGATCATCGCCAGACGGGCGGGTCGCCGAGGCGTCCTTACAAACCAGCCCGTTTTGTCCTGAACCCGCACATAGCCAGGCACATCAAACGCAACGGGCGACCATCGCCCCCACTCGAGGCAAACGCTCCGCCTCCCAAAATGCGACCTCCCACCCACTTCCATCGCCCCAAAATTGCGCATCTTTCCCCGCTTGCGCACGTTTCACAAAAGTGACACTCTCAAGTCACAAAAGTGAAACATAGGAGATGAGATATGCGTGGAATGTTTTCGGTGTTGCTTGTGGCGGCGGCGGGCGTGGCAGCCCCGGCCATGGCCCAGGACTCATGGCCGCAGCGCACGGGGTTTCAGGAAATCGCGGCGGGCAATTTCACCGCCGCAGAGCGGACGCTTCTCGAGGAACGTCGCACCGATCCGAACAGTCCGGAGCTGATGCTCAACCTGGCCGCGGTCTATGCCAAGACCGGCCGCGCCGCCGATGCGCGCGCGCTGTATGACGCGGTGCTGCAGGAAAAGGCTATTGCGATGGATATGCCGTCGGGCGCGATCCTGTCGTCGCACACCGTGGCCCGCACGGGTCTGCGCCATCTGCCGCAGACGATCGCCTCGCGGTAAATCGATAAGGGCACGTCCGGATGCCGAGGCGTCTGGACATGCCCGACCGGCGTGGCGCGGACCGATAGGATACCGCGACAGCCCGCCTCTTACTAAATTCCCGCCTAAGAGCTGACAGGAACCATCTTCGGGCGGCTCGCGCTGTTACCGTTGGCACAACCTTGAAATGACATTGTAGGTTCGTAGAATCATCGATCCGTTGAGCACCGCTGACATGGGTATCGCTATCAAGCCCGTCACCTTAGCTCAATGGGCATGGTTTCCCCGATTATCGAATTTGAAACACGGCATCGACCGCCTCTGACCTCTGCCAAAGACCGTGAAGGTTGTTGAAGCCCTCCGCTTTAAGCCTGTTGTTTACGTGCTCGGGCGATGTGCGCGCGCGTCGCGCGATCTCAGCAGGAGAAACTCGCTCTCGCGCCAAGCGTTCGACCTCGATCCTCGGGATAGTCATCGCACGCAGGCCAGTAGAGCGGATCAGGACACCCGCTGATGCCAGCCGTACGACGTGACTCGGTATGACGTTGAGCAATTCAGCTGCGTCACTGGTCGACATCTCGTCGACGAATGAGCGATGGTCTGGCGAATTAGCTGTCAGGGGCAGGGCGACGAAGGCATCCAGACTTCCTCTCTCTACAAGCAGATGGTCAACATCCACGTTGCCGTTCAACCAGAACCGTATGCGGCCATTGAGCAGTTCCTGGAAAATGTCGGACCACGGCTTTGGTCCGCCCCCTATGCGGCGACTTTCCTGTCCGATAGGCACGGCGCTTTTAGGAACGGTACGCCGGGCTGCCCGGCGGTCAAGACGGCTGACGAACTCGTTGAAGATCGAGGCGATTGCCTGCGGTCTTCGCATCAGGACGGCGAGGACAGCATCTTCGTGACGGGCTAGCAGACGCGCTCCGATCAGCTGCTCGACTGCGTAGAACGGAAGCCGGAGTCGGCCAGCGATGGTGCTAACCGGCATCGCGTCAGCCCAGCATACCGCGGCGGCATCGATCTTGGCGGCAGGATAGATGTAAGATTCCATGATGCCGTGCGATGCGACGATCAGCCCTTCGACGATGCCAAGCGTTCGAAGCGCAACGGCAGCGGAGCGAAACCCAGGCAAAATGCGGTCTGCTTCTTTACCCGTATAGAAGCGCTGGTCGCCACCAGCCGTTCCCACCCGGGGCGGTTCGAAACGCGGGAATGCCTCTTGGACGAGATCGCGTTGATCCTCGAATCTAGAATCCCCCCAGGCGATGCGCTGAATCCTCCGTCGCAAATTGCGGCGGCCGATGTCTTCTTCGGAGGAGCGTTCAATCTGCTCCTCTGCCCACGCCGTTATGCCATGCGGCCAGCTTCGCAGGAGTTCAATTCCGCGGCAAGCTGTTCGAGCGAGTTGTTCGGCGGGAAGACGTCCGGCACGCGTTTGCCAAGCGCGCTTTCCTTGTTCGTCGCTACAATCCAAACCGCATCGCATGGCGAAGCGGGCCAGCGCTCCAGACGACATGTCTCGCAGGCGCGTTGGCATTGATAGGATGGCGTTCGTACGTTCCGCGGGTTGCATCGATAGGAGTGAGGCGAACAGGCGATAGTCGTCGGCAAGTTCGGGGAGAAGTGCAGGAAGTTCGCTCGGTGGGACGACCTCAAGGCAATGTTCGCAGCGATCGATGCCAGCACTTTGGATCCAACCGAGGGCCGCGCCGCATCCAGGACATTCGTCTATGATTCGTTCGAGCGTCTCGGGGCAGTAGGGTAACACCGACAGCATCCAATTCTGACGATGATAGTTCGCGATCTGAAGTCCGCCGGGAGCGATGCGCCTTCGCTTCAGTTCGAGATGACTGCTCGGCACGACAAGGCCATCGAAGTCGATGAAGTGCTGAAGTCGACGGTCGCCGGGCTCGATGAGACGACGTCCCGCCTGTGCGGTAAGCCTCTCCGGGGCACAGCGGAGCACGTGGGCGATGCTGCCGAGAGCAGACGTTGGCGCAAGCTGAGCAGCACCGGCGTATCTGCTTAGCCCGACCTCCCTCAGCACTACGTTGAGCCTGACGAGGTGGTTTTCCGCGATGGCCCGTGCGATCGCGCCGGGTACGCTTTCGTTCTCCGCCACTTCGAAGTCGAAGCGCAAGCGGCGCAGAGAGGGGTAGCTATCGGTCACGCGGGCTTCCGGGAGAAGGGGTCTTCGGTAATCCACCCGGCTCCGATCGCGAACTCCCTCGTTGCGCGGCTGAGGTCGTATGCCTCCACCCTGTCGGCACCGCGGCAGGCCGCATCCGAAGCGGCGATTCCGACGAGGCGCGAAACCCGACCGACGTGCCCCCCTGATACGGCGAGTAGCGCGTCGAGCGTGGCATGCTCGGCGAGATTCGATGTCAGGAGGAAGACGCCGCTCGACACGAGAAGGGCGTCGATGCCAACGCAGAACTTCTTGAAGAGCCTCGCGTCTCCCTTGCTGAGTTTCGGATCGAGCGGGGCCAGTTCGAGAGGTCGGCCGAGACGGGCAGCGAGCTTGCCGTTGGCGCGGAAGAAGGGGATCGAGTCCTCGTCGCCGACGAGGACGAGCGGAACGATGCCGCGGTCGAGGAAGACCTTGAGGCGATCGGTCACCTCGCCCGCATCGGTCGCCTTGCGCTTCAGGTGCTGCACCTCATCCGCGATCAGCAATTCGACGCCCAATCGACGGACGAAGTCGGAGATCCGATTCTCCAGTACCTTGGCGCTGACGTTCTCGTTCCAGAACTGATCACCCATGTTGCGGAGCACCTCCTGATAGAAGCCCTTCAGGGTCATCCGTCTGTCGAGTTCGACGATGACGACCTGATAGGGGTTAGGATCCAGTCCCAGCTCCTCGCGCTCTTTCGCCATCTCAGTCTTCAGGCGCGCCATCGTCCGGCTCTTGCCCGCCTGCGAGTACTGGCTGAGGCGCCTGCCGGAGAGGGGACGGCCGAGCCGGTCTCGGGTATCGTTGCGGTAGCGCAGGAGCTCGTCGATCACGGCTCGCTGTGGAGCGTGTTCGATCCACTCGTCCTCGAGCAACCGGGCCGCAAGCGACGACCGGCGCTGCACATCGGCGTCGCCGTTCATCGCCTGCCGCGATCCGGTGATGGGCTGGGGCGCAACGCCCAAGGGATCCCTCCTGGTCGCCATGCATCACTCCTCCTCGTTGTCGGACTCATCGTCCCAAATGCTCGTGGGGCGCCCTTCAGCATCACCCTCGCCGATGCCGGCACCGCGGTCGCCGATTGGATAGTGCGGATCCGAGCGGTTGGGCGCATGGACGTCGTCGTCTGGGTCGTCGTCCTGTCGTGCGCGTCGTTCGGCGGCCGTCTGGGGCGGTGCCCTCGGTACGTCCTCGCGATCCGCGCCGCTGGGCCCGGTCGGGACAGTAGCATCGAGCAGGTCGTCGTAGGCCTTCGACCGGCCGAGAGCGCCGGCCGCCACCCGCATCTCCTCGTGCTCCAGCAGCGCCACCGTCGCGGCCCGGGCGCGGAAGGCCATCTTGGGCATCGCGGTCGCCTGATCCCGCAGCAGTCGATTGCGGACGCGCAATCGGTCGACCGGGCGGCTACCGCCGCCCTTGCCGGAACGCAGCATGCGTTGATATTCGTGGTGCTCCCAGCGCGTCAGACCGGCGGAGTAATCCGGGTCCGTCGAATAAAGGCGATGATACTCGCGGTTTTCGGGATCATAGACGTCGATGTAGTCCAGGTCCGAATCCCATACGCGAGCGGCCATTTCACAGCGGCCGGTGACTTCGAGACGATCCGCGAAGGACACGCGTCGCAAGTTGGCGTTCAGCGCCCTTTCCACACCGCGCTCGTTCCAACGGTAGCGCAGGTTGTCGAATTCGATCCCGTTGGTCGTCAGCACGACACGTACCGTGCGACACAGATGTCGCTCGATCTCCTCAGTCGGCATGCCGCGCGACCGGCGAACAGCCAGACCCTCCAGCAGCACCTGCATGGGCGAGCGCCATCCTAGCGCCTTCTTCGGTCGCTCATTCCAGGCATGCCTGGCAGCTTCTATCATGAAGACGTACTGTGCTCTGGTAACGTCCGCGCTGGTCAGGGGGTCATAGCGAGGGTCCCGGGCCGGACCGGGACCAAGTATGCGACCTTTGAGGTGGGAAACGGCGCCGTGGAGGAAACGGTGGTAGCGCTCGTGCTTAGCCTTGGCGTCGCTGTGATACCCCTCCGGCAGTTCGAGATAGGAGACTATGTTGACGAGGCTCGGTACCATCGACGGTGGCAGCAGGGCCTTCTCGTTGTCGGGATGCAGCTGGCTCGGTATTCCGAAGCAAAGCGCGCGGTCGGGCTCTACCGCCAGCTCCTCTTCCGTAAGTTGCGGCTTCGCCATCAGACCGAGGAGTGCACGTTCGGTGGCCTCGGGACGGAACGGTCCCGTGAACACAGATCCCTTGAAGACGAAAGTACTGCGCCAATCCATGGCGAATACGCCCTTCATCCGGGCGGCGGGAATTTTCCAATCGTCGGAATACGTGCAGACGTGCTTGAAAACGACGCCGTCCAGCGTCACGCGCTCCATGACGTGCTCTGCGCCGACCGGCTCGCCAACTGCCCCGTAGTATTTTTCCGCGGCGAAATCTCCGTAGCGGGCTGCGTAGCTCCGTCGGTTCTGCAGAGCGTTTATACGGTTCCGCACGCATTCGAGTGAAGGTGGCTCATCGCCGATGTCGGTGGCACCGGACGCCTTCAGATCGTCCCAATCGGCCACGACACGTGCCGCGGCGTCTGACTTGAAGGCGTCGCGTTCCATCGTCCAGAATCCGGCTGCCTTTTCGTGGACGAGCAGGTCCACGCGCGTCGGCAACTGCGACGCCCCCCTTTCGCGGCCGGCAGTGGATACGAGATTGCCGATCCGTCGATAAGGATCCGCAAGGAGCAGTCCCATCCATCGTATGAGGGCACGCCACTTCGGGCGCGTACCGGAAGCCGGTGCTGGATCCTGCCTGATGAAGGCCTCGACGCTTTGTTGGCTCCGGGGAACGCCGGCTGCGATGGCCGCCGTCGCCCAAGCATGCCGCCACGCGGACTTCGGGTCGCGCGCGACGCAAGCGGCGCGGTCCAGTCCGAGAAACTGGGCCTTGGCACCACCGAGAACGGCGCGGGGATCGTCGACATCGCGCAGCCGTCCCGCCCGGTTCTCAGCGATCATCCAATCGATGTCAGGTGGCACGAGGAGGCCTGCGGGTCCGATCGGCAGCAGTACCGGCTCTCCGTCTTTGTCGACTATGTTAAGCGTCCAACCGCTCGTGCCGAGCAAGGTGAGTGCACGGTCCTCGTGCTCGAGCCGCATGGGGGACGGTAGGCCCAAGGTCATTCGTCACCGTCGCGACGAGCGTGATGCGCAAGGAACGCGCGGAGCCGAACAGGTGCGCGCACGGGGGGAATGTCGACCCCGGTGTCCGGCATCTCAGGGAGCACCGGATCGATGCGGACTATGCGCCGTACGCTCATCGCGTGAAGCCTCGCTTGAGCCAGGCGCTTCGGACCGCCCAAGGCCTCCAGTACGATGCCGAGGGGGGCGGTGCCGCCTTCGCGGAGGATGGCCTCGCGCGCGGCCGTGACGTCACGGACGTCATCGAACGTCGTGTTGCGATCGTCGAAAATTTCCTTGAGGGTGCGGTGGAGCCTGGTCCCGACGAGGTCGGATGCGACCTCGCGCCTGAGAACGACCCCATGGGCGACGAGCACTTCTTCCGCCTCGTCGAGGAGGTCGGCCGTGTCCGGCACGTCGAAGAACCTTCGGTGACCCTTGTATTCCGTGAAAACCACGGAATGGTCCTCCATCTCGAAGCCAGCATCCAGTGTGATTTGGCGGGTGCGGCCGTGATCCCGGCGCCAAATAACGCGCAGCGGTTGGAATTCGAGATCGAGACGTGACGTGAGCGCTTCGGCCTCGACCCATGCGGCCGTCTCGATGGGACCCTCATGGTAGACCGCGCGCTTGGATTTGGCGCTGAAGCCAGCGGTCTTCCCGAAGGGGCCACCGTAGTTGAACGCTATGCGCAGCTGTCCGACGTCCGGGGCCGCCAGTAATTGCGGATCGTGCCATTGCTCGACGATCGAGCGCTTCGGCTTCCGAGCGTCGTTAACCGGGGTGTGCGGGAGCCAGCGCGGTTCTCGCCGCGGACGTGGACGGCGGCATTCCCACGGGTGCGGAATCCGGATGCGAGGCGGAATGTCGTCGTATTCATCAGTTACGAACTGGCGCATCTCCGTCCTCCCTTCACATAGGCGGAGCGGACGTGACGTCCGCCCAGATGACACCGATCAGCGCGGCGATCAGTCGATCCCGTCGTCGGTCGACTCAGACGGGGTGGGGGCAACCCGGTCGGCCAGATGGCGGATGTACTGGGCACCGGTCATGAGCAGGCCGCGACGGCACAGCGCGACGATCTCCCGACGTTGCCAGAAATTTGTACGGCGCTTCTCTGCCGAGTTGTGATTTGCTTCGAAGGGATAAGGGCGGGAGGGCACCGTCGCTCTCGCAGCCGGTACGGGTTTCGGCTCGGCCAGGATGGTCACTTGACCGCACGCGATGGCCTTGATGAATCTCGCACGCTCGACGCGCAGCGTCCTTATGGATGAGACACCGTCGTGCAGCGGGATCTCGGCAAGCGTGATGGGGAGGAGGGACGACGTCGGGACGTCGATGCTGAAGAATTTTCCAACCGAGTGGCCGATGGATCCATTGGCGGGGAGGGTGTCGGTGATGATGTCGTCGTCGCTCATTCTGGCTTCCTTCCGGGCTGGGCGCGGGTCATCGTTCCGGCAGATGCGCAATGCTGCCGGCGTCGTCAGGTCACGTCATCTGGCTGTTCTGGACGGTCAGTCCGGAGGGTCGGGTGACGATGGGCGGGGCTGTGTCCCGCGGTTGCGCATTCGCCTCCAGCGCCGAAGCGTATGGGCGGAGTCGTGCGGTCCGTGCATGGCTACGAGATCGGGAGTCCAATGGCGATGGAGCCAAATCTCCATGCATTTGGTGCCCAGAGGGATATCCGCCGCGTCGAGCATGTCGCACTGAAGCGAAATGCGAGCCGCCTCGACATCGCGGGGATGGCACTCGGATCGATCTTCGCGCTCGGCCATTGGCATCACCTTGGCATGACCTGAGCGGGTCAGGTCGATCCAGAGCGAGAAGGGCGGCAGTCGCAGGTCGCCAGCGGCACCTTCTTCCACCAGATAGATCACATTGGTGCGGAGGTGCGCCATCATGAGCCGGCCATCGACATGGGCGAGCACCCGGTAAAGCTCGTCGTACAGACGGACCAGGCGTCCGGCCGCCGGAACAGCAGGAACCTCGGCTTCCAACGGTGCATTCGGGGAGAATATGACCGTCATCCTGGCGATCGTGTACCCGGGGACGGGCCACACCGGCTCGCCGGGAGAGGGTGTTGATGCAGTCGGATCACTCATGGTACGCGAGATCTATGAACGACTATAACCGAACACAATATCAAATCGTACAAAATTACAACCGAACACGAAGGTGGCTGCGACGTGGATGATACAGGACTGATCGATCGCCTCTGGCCCGACGGTATTTCGGACGAGGAGCAGGCTTTTCTCGCGAGCCTGTCGCCGCATCAGCGAGAGCGATTGATGGAACGCCTGCGGGCGATTGAAGCCGCGACACGCGAGGGTGCGGATCTGAACGCGATCGCTGGACGGCTCCCGATGGGACGCACCGCCTTCTACGAACTGCGGCGGCGATGGACGTCCGAGCGCAGTCTGAGGGTGGTCGCCCCTTGGGGGACACGGACACGCCGGCCGAAATTCGGCCTCCCGGCCAAGAGAAGCGACATCGCAGAGGGCGGAGAAGCTGAGGACGGCGACGGCGGCACGAACCGACCATCGCTACCTACCGCCCGTCGTCTCGCACGCGAGCGGACCAGAGCCCTTGCCAGCCGTCCTTCCGTCCTGCGGGCGAACTTCGGTCGTAACTTCGCTCTGGACGTGTCGGGTGTCGACATCATCGTGAAAGGTGAACGGGGGTCATCGTGGCTGACGTGCGCGTTTCTGCTAGAGTGCGCTAGCGGCCTTATCCTCTCGGCGGGTGCCGGATCTGCCGAGGCATCGCCTTCGCTGGCGAAGGTGGTGCGGAATGGCATGACCGTTGCGACCGAACTGCGTCTCGATGTGAAAGAGCCATCCTTCAGCGTCGTGATGCCGGAGCCGCAGGATGGGGAAATGTACCAGTGGCTTCAGAATCGGCTTCGACTATCCGAGATCTTGGGTGAGGACAGGCTCTCATTCACCGGACCGCGCCGCTTCGGTAACACTCTCCTTGAGGTGGTCGGCGATCGCATCGACAAACTGATGCTCAGGCCGCGGGCGGGCACCAGAAGCGGTGCGCCGACGGCGAAACAGGTCGCTAACACCCCCTCGCCAACGGCGGAGGAGATCGAAGTCCTTCTCGACGTGGCTGTAAGACGCCACAACCAGCCGATCGAGAAGCGCCTAAAGCGGCTTGGTCTGATCGGGAACGGCGATCCCAAGCCGTTGATAGATTTACTCAATCGGGCGTTTCCTGTTGCTCCAAACCTATCTGATGAGCGTCGATAGGTCGTCGTAAAGAGCATGACGCATCGAACGCGAGAGACGCGATAGGGGAGCATCGTCGCTGATAACGATCAGTTTCGATCTGAGGTGTTCCTCGGCGGCCCGCAGGTCGATCACGCCACCGCTTCCTCGACGCTTTTCCGGCGGCGTATGTATGGCGCGGGGTCTGAACCGCACGTCTTTCAAATCCTTTCCGAGGAGGTCTGTCGTGCGCGTTCCGCGCGGCATGGTCTTCAGATCGCGTCCCGAACGAATCAGGCCGTGCCGATCCAGGCGCGCGAACAGGTCCGGCCAGCCTATGTCACCGTCCCTGTCGATTGCGATCGGAAGAGCAACCGCCTTGGCATCGCTCGCTGCCGTTTCGCCGATGCGCTTCAGGCCGTCCAGCAAAGCCGCCGCCGTTGATGTCGGAGTCCCACCTACCGGATCCAAGGCGAGTCCGATCACCGCCCGATGCTCGAGATCCAGCAGTAGGGTCGCGATCGGCATCGTGTCGGTGCCCTTCCACGGAACGCGCATGTCGACTACGCAATGGTCGATGGCGAGGCCTGCGCCCGCGGGCAGTCCCTGCAGCCGGTGACGTCTGGCGGCCGCCAGGGCCGCTCTCACGGTGGGACGACTCGGCAATGCCGCACCCATTGTTGCCGCATGCTGGTAGATTCGGTTCAGAACCCGTTCGAGGATGGGTTCGTCCGCCATGCCAGCTTCCGTTCCGCGGACGAGGGCCAGCTGAGCGTCGTCGAGTCCCTTCGGATGCCGATACCCACCTCTGCGGCGGATCGCCCCCGCCAAGGCCTCCGGTGCCTTCCGCTCGCTCCAGACGCGAACAAGTCTGTAGAATTGTGTGACGCCGATTCCCAGTTCGGCCGCATGCGCTTCGGCAGATCGTCGGCCCGGCTCTTTCAAAAAGTTCTCTACTACTTCGATCTTACGTGCGATCTCAGTCCGACGATCCGGATCCACGAGACTCAGGTCGGGCGACGGCACCATCTTTACTCCAGCAAGCCGAATTGGCTGCCGCCCTCCTTCAACATTGGACGCCCCGCCGGGGCGTCGGTCACGAACACGTGTCAGTCCTTCATCACACCACCTACCAACCGACCCAACCGTCGAGCAAAGTCCCCGGCGGAACGCTGATGTCGGTTCGATCGTGCAGTCGTTTCTCGGATGGCGAGACCTGCGAAGGCATTCGCGCGTTTCGCCTCGCCATTTTCCACTTAGGCGGGTGGCGGGGGCCAAGTCTGATGAAGCATCCTGTCCCGAATGCGGGGCCGAGTGCCGCCGAATTTCACGCCTGTGGCGCGACGGACTAACCCGTCATGGCCGCAGGAGGGCTACCTTCTGAAAAGCCAGTGCGGTCTCTGCAAGCCGGTCGCTATCGATCGAGTAGACGACATCGCGACCGTGCTTCTGGCTGCGTACTAGGCCCGCCGCCACGAGGGGCTGCAGATGATAGCTGACCAGGGTGCGCTGCATGCCTTCGTCTTCGGCGAGCGCCGTCGGACCACGCCCTGATGCTCCCGCCCGGACCAGCTGCCGGAACAGAGCGAGCCTCGTCGGATGACCAAGGGCGGCAAGGCCGAAGCAAAGAGATTTATCATCCATGCGCCAGATATATTTGGCGTTTTACAAAATGCAAACGAGCGTAGAAGGAAAAATACGACAAGAAATCTTGACGCATTTTTGATCAGGCCTATCTTTCGGCGGCGGGTCCATACCACCCGCGGTAGGTGGAGATCGTCACGATGGTGATGCAGCAGATCGATCTGGTAGGGTCCAAAACGGCGACCACGAAGCCGTGGCATGACGTGATCAAGGCCCCCTTGAGCCGGTGGGACATCGATCCGCTGGAGGCGGACGCCGCTGACGACGAGGTGGTCGTGACGACCTGCCGCCGTCTCCTGCGCCTCTCCATCGCGGCGACCGAAGTGGGCGCGCGCTTCGCTCTGGACGGCATGGAGCATGATCCAGCGGCGTGGATGATGACTCCCCGCACGGTCTTCGATGACCGTTGCCCGATCGACGCGTGCCAGGATCTGGACGCCTTCAACCGCAACGTCGTCCTGCACGGTCTTGGTCTTGGCCTGGATGCCGATCCAAGCTACGTCGACGATCTTCTTTCGGACGACGACACGGGCGACATCAATGACCCGCGGATGGATGATGTAGTCATCCCGTTTCCGTCGTCCCGAAAATTCAAGCTGTTGACCTGTTGGGTCGACGCCCAAGTGGGCGACCGGCGGCTCCTCGCCTTCTGCGCGCTCGTGACCGACCGCGAAGACGATCTGGTGGAGCGAGTGGCCGATCGCTTCGGCACTTCGGCTGCTACGACTGCCAATTATCAAGTCGGCTTCGACCAGACCACGGCGCTGGCCACCGCCATGATCAGCCCCGCGATGGCGGACATGCTCCTGCTGGTAGCGCAGGATCCGTCCTCTTCCTTGGCTGCGGGGCTCGACGTGTGCCTGGAACAGCGTTTCGCCGCGTGAGGGCTCCCCGTTCCGACTTGATCGGCGTGCCGATCGAACCCGAAGTCATCGCGCGGGCGCTGGATCGGCACGATGACTATCGGGTCCTTCGCCGCATCAGGCGAATGGACCGGCGCCCGACCCGGATCGACAGGAGCAATTCGCTGGTCGGGGTGGCCATCGACGTCGAGACCACGGGGCTCGATCATTCACGACACGAGGTCATCGAACTCGCCATCCAAAGATTCCGTCTCGATGCCCAGCATCGGATCGTCGAGACCGGACGTCCGCGGACGTGGCTGGAGCAGCCGTCCGAGCCGATCCCGCCAAGTATCACCAAGGTCACGGGTCTTACGGACGCCGATGTGGCCGGACGGGCGATAGCCGACGGAGAAGCTGGCTGCATGATTCTGACGGCCGATTTCGTCGTCAGCCACAATGCGGCGTTCGACCGACCCTTCCTCGAAAAACGGCTCCCGATGGCGGCCGGGCGCCCTTGGGCCTGCACCCTGGCCGACGTCGACTGGAGGGAGCTGGGCTACGAGGGACGGACGCTGTCGGCGCTGCTGGGTCGGATGGGATGGTTCTACGACGCCCACCGCGCCGAGGTCGATGTCACCGCTCTGCTGCATCTCCTATCCCATCCGCTCGACGACTTCGGGGGCACGGTGGCTGGACGTATGATCGGCAATGCGAGGAAGCCAACGTGGATCGTCGACGCGCAGGACGCGCCGTTCTCCGCGCGAGAAGTGCTGAAGGAACGCGGCTACCGTTGGAATGCGTTACGGCGTGTCTGGTCGGCGCAGATCGCCGACGACCGCGCAAGGGAGGAGGCGGACTGGGCTTCCCTGATGCTGTATGGCGGTCGGCGAAAACCCGAGATGCGTAGGGTCACTTGGATCGAACGCTACGCGGCCGGTTCTTGACGTTCCCAGCGGGCTGCTTCGAAGGGGTCAGGGTCTTTGGGTATGCACGCAGTCATTTTCGTCGAAGACGATGCAGTAGCTGGAATGCGATCTTCGAGCACATCGAGGGAAATGATCAATGAGACTCCTCCTAATCATGGGAGAAGTGTGCCCAGCTCCACGATAGCCGATGATAGCACGATTAAAGTCATCGGCCGCTGATCTATCGCCACTTTCTGCATACAGATCCATTCTGCTGCGCAGAAATCCCCCGAAGGCCGGGGTGATCACGTAGGGGAAGAAGTCTTGGCGCCGCCGGGGAATGCTGAGCAATTTCATTTTTATCTCCGAGGAATATCAAGTGGCCTGGCTCTCATTCCGCCTTGTCTGATGATTGTTTTATTTGCCGGGGGCGTCGCGCATGATCGGGTGAGGTGGTCAGAATGTCCCGACGGACATTCGCATGTCCGTCGAGTTTATGGCAGATCATCTTCGCAGGGCTGTGCAGGGACGACAAAATGCCGATGGGAACCAAGTATCAGGTTGTCGGCCGGCTGAATTTCGACGCCGCTGGCTATCTTCTTCGTGTGGATGGCGGTGGCACGTGGCGTCTCGACCTCGGTTTGCGATCATGGTGGCTGGCGCGCCGCTGGGGCGGCGAGCGAGTGGTCGTCTTCGGGATGAGGGAGGGCTTCGATACGCTCAGCGTGAAGCGGATCGAACGATGCGATCCACGGCAATCTTAGAGAACATGGAAGAGGATGGATTATTGAGCGGTGTGCGAAGCGCCCGGAACGCCATCACGATCACGGTTACCCGTACGTGAACCAACCGAATCGGTGCTTTCCAAGTTCGTTACCGCTAAGCAGGACATATGCTTAACCGCCTCAGTGATCGCCAGAAGCAATGTCTAGTCGGCGTCGCCGCTCATAAAACGAGCAAGGAGATCGCGGCAGATCTCGGAATCTCTCCGAAGACAGTGGACGGCTACATCGCCGATGCGGTGGCGCTGCTCGGAGCGCGGAATCGTCAGCATGCGGCGACGACCTTTATGGAACTTTCTGAGGTAGTTAGTAATCCCGTAGTTTTACCGGGGGAACCGATCCGGGTTGAGCTGGACGAACCTCCGGTGTCAGCACTCGTCACACAGTCTGACGACGTCCGGGTCACATCCCGGGGTTTGGAGCGGCTCCGGCCCTTCCATCGCCTGGGTGTGATCATTGGCGTGGCGTTGGCGCTTTCCATGGGTCTCGGACTCAGCGCCATGGCTGTGGTCGGAGGGATCGCGATATACGATCCCGCCCGATCATCTGCTGATCGTTCGGAGCGTTGAGCTCCGACAGTATGTGACGGGGGATAATGTGGGGAACGAGGTAACAAGTGTTTTCTATGCGCGCCTCAAGGCGGCGGAATCCGCATCCGATGCCGCTCTGCAGGAATATGCACAGCTGTTGCTCGACGCACAGAGAGCCAGCGCGCAATTGGATCTGACCTTCGGCGAGCCGCAGTCGGTCTTCGCGGACATCAACGAGGCGATGGCGCATCATCTTCGAGGGCGTCATCATCTCGCGCGGGCGCACTCGAAGTCTCTGGAGATCGTCGAACGGAAGGGCCATTCCGTGACCTCCTGGGGCGATACAGTGCCGACCTACGACGAGGCGCGGGATGCGCCTGCTGGAACGGTCGTCGCGATCCGTTCGGCCGCCTGAACAGGACGACGGCGTCCATGCTAAACGTCGTCGTCTTCTATGCCGGTCTCATCGGGCTGCTCATCTATTCGATCAGATGCGGCGGGCGTCCCGAACGCTGGATCGCTGGAATTCTTGGAGCGTCGGCCATCGTCGACACGATGATGGTGAATGCCGGGCGGGGGGTGTTCGTCGCCCGAGAACCAGGGATTCTGCTTCTCGACGTCATCACGCTGACCGCGGTGACGGCCGTGGCACTGAGAGCAGAGCGGATATGGCCGATGATCCTCGCCGCATTCCTACTGGTGGGGGTCGAGCTTCAGATCGGCGTTTGGCTCGCCCCAGTGATACAGCGGCAGGTGTACAAACTCGCGCACGCCTACAGCGCCTATCCCGTCATGCTGATCCTTTTGATTGGCATCGTACGCCACCGTAACAGGACGCGCGATGTGCCGGAGCGGGATTGGACAGTTTTCTGAGAGCAAATTGACATGCGGAATGGAACGGAATTGCTCGACATGGCCAATCGCCTTCGCGCGATTGCCGGAGCCGGAACGACAGTGAACGCAGGTTCGTCACCATACGATGTGGCGACTACTTTGCTGGGCATCAGACGTCATCGCGATGCGGTGATCGGCAGCGGCTATTTCGGCGAGCCGTCATGGGACATCCTGCTCGATTTGTTCGTGAATGAACAGAAGGGCCGCCCCATCAGTGCAACATCGGCCTGCTTGGCGGGGGGCGTGCCGCCTACCACCGCTCTGCGACATCTCGTAAGGCTCACCACGGACGGATTGATCTGCTCGACCCCTGATCCTGCGGACGCACGTCGACGATACATATCGTTGACGAGGAAATCGCGCGAGATGATGCATTTCGTGCTGTCCGGGCAATCATAGAGGGGCGTTCCTGCCCGACACATGAATGAATGTGGGCTGAGGTTAGCCAAAGATGAGTATTGGCGGATCGACCCTTTTTTAAATAATTTTGATTAGAAATCGGGCATCATTGATCATCCCGAATGGCATGATTTGGGACTTAGCTGGCGTTCCGCAGCTTCGCGTCGAGCGTCTGATGTTGCCAGTAGGCGATATCAAGCATTTTTTCATTATGTTCATTTATCCGGGGGTGCCCAGACTCGTGACTAAAATTTCTCAGGCCAAAGGTGGTCTCCAAACGGCGCGCGTTGAACTAGAAAGGCTCCTTACTGGCGGGGTGGTCGGCGAATTCGACCATATTGAACTCATTGAGGTAATAGGGACACCAACCAAGAAATCGTCAATCAATGTCCTATCCATCGCTGTTCTTGGAGAGAAAGGGCACCTTAGCGGCAACGAACGTCCGGAGTTTCTGACCGGGCGCATCACTATTGAGGGCTTTTCTGGTTGGTCTTTTGGCGTTATCCGTACGTTGCGCTCGGTCAACGCGCTCGACGCAGCACTTGATCACCTCGCGTGCACCGGAGACTGGACATTAAGCGGCAAGAAGCTTTGTACGGGCGAGTTGAAGGCGGAGCCTCAGATGTTCGCCCCTCCGGATGGAAGCTTCGCAGTACCGCTTAATCGCGTTCTCAAAAACAATTTCTGGGCAGGATCACATGTGTTCCGCCTGCACGATTGTATAAAAGCACCTCTTGCTCCGTTTTTCCTAGATCGACGGCGCCTTCAAGCTTTGTCAGATGCGGTCGAAGCAGTCGTTCCTATCGCGTTCGCTGGACTTTCCGATCTTCTTGGTGACGTGCTAATCCAAGTCCCAGTCACGGGACTCGTCGCAGAATTTCGTTCGGGTGCCGGGGCAAGCGAATCGACCGCAACTGTCGACTGGCGTCCCGGCATACCGCCTCGCACGCTTGCCGCCGCAGCACGCACCCGCTGGGATGGACTGCTAACTGGGGCTGCGATCGCGCGCGAGTTCGATTGCGGCACGACCATGCCGATCGACGCTCACCGTCAACCGCTCGAAGGGGAGATCTGGGATGCTTCGACGGGTATGTTGCTGGCCGCATCCGCTCCAACATCGACACTCAAGAACGCCCATCTCGCGATCCACATCGTTGAGCACGAGCCTCGGGTCTTCGATTCGATGGATGCGGACGGGCAGCCGACGTCTGCCCGTATTACTCTGATCACGACCGAGAACAGCACCGTAGGAGATGTCGTGGACGCAGACGCCAACAGTTGGCTCGGTAAGCGACAAGATCTCGAAGAACGTCGGCGTCTCGATAACACGCGCGATTTCATACAATATCGACCCCGTGCGGGTTGTATCAAAGAGCGTGAACGCGGACTCGCTGACCTTCGCTTCCTGATCGACGAACATGGAGAAAAAGGTGTTGATCTTTGGGATCCCTATCTCACAGCGACTGACCTTCTCCAGACCCTGTTTTGGTGCAAACATGTTGGTGCACCACTTCGCGCGCTGACCGATGGTCGCGACCCACCACGTCTTAAGGCACCACTGATAGGCCCTCCAGCGCCCCAAGCGCCTCCTTTTCGCGACCGTCAAAAGGCAACGCTGATACGAGACAGCGGCAATCATCAAGGACTTCACTTGATATATAAGACGCGTCATGGCCCAAAAGGTTGGGCAT
This sequence comes from Sphingomonas sp. Leaf257, assembly GCF_001422185.1. NCBI lineage: Bacteria > Pseudomonadati > Pseudomonadota > Alphaproteobacteria > Sphingomonadales > Sphingomonadaceae > Sphingomonas > Sphingomonas sp. Leaf257. The sequence continues at coordinate 293,324 of NZ_LMMH01000001.1, read as the reverse complement.
TTCACGATCGCTTTCTGATTTTCCCTAATCAAGAAAGTGGCCCCCTTGCCTGGTCGCTCGGGACATCGATCAACAGTTTCGGGACCGCCCACCACATTCTTCAGCGAGTTTCGAACCCGGCGCTTATAGCAGGCGCGTTCGAGGACCTCTGGTCTGCCCTTAACGAGTCTGAACATGTTGTATGGAAATGCGGATGAGCGGATACGAGAAAGCAATTGGTCAACTTATTCGCGTTTGGGACGGGCAGGTGACGCAGCCGACCTCGCTTGAAGCACTGGTCGGGACTGTCAGCATCTCGAACGGATCAGGGTGGCTCTCCCAAGTCCAGGCCGCCTTGCTCGCGGATCTTGGCGACGTTCCGTCAGCAATCGCTGGGATGGCCTCAGCTGATGCTTCTGCGGTGCAGGCGCTGGCACGCCGGCTCGGTTGGACCATATCAGCGCTCGCAGACTGGGATAGCAGGGCGGCAAATCCTGCCGAACGGATCGAGATCGTGTTGGCTTCCGTGGCCGCTTGGGACCAAGACGGGGCATTCTGGCGAGCAATGCGTCCTCGCTTCGATCGCCATCCAAAACTTCGTGCCGCCTGTGAGGCCGTCTTGAACAGCCGAGCCACAGAAGTTCGATATTTGGATGGGGTGTCGATCTGGGAACGCGAACATTACGTGGCGCTCGTGAATTCAGAGCGACGGCAGGACTGGGCAGAGGTTGCCAGTCGGGCCGCCTCGTTCAGACAACTGCCGGTTCTGGATCCGGCCGCTCGAGAAGCCATTCTTGCGCTCTTCCATCTCGATCGGCCACGATTAGTACGATTGTCGCAAGGCATCGATAGCTGGATGCGGGCCCACGTTATTGGGGAACCACTGGTGCTGGCCGATGCTCTTCGCCTCGCCGCAGCAAGCCGAAACAGCTATTTACATTTTGCGATTTTGGATCGGATTGCCAATCGCGAGAAACGTCCTCTATCGACAGAGGAGACACAGTTACTTCGCAACTTTCTCCTTATGTTGGCACGTGACGGCATCGGCTGGCCGACTTGGCTAGCCGTCTGCAATCGTTATCCGGTGCGCCATGCCCATATCCATGCGGCAATCGCAGCAGCTCTGGCGCGCAGCGACAAGGCTGCATTGCGGGCATATGTGGAAAGTATCGAACTCGGGACCGTCGACGCAGATAGTCGGGCGATCGTCACCGCTTGCCTTACGCATTTCCGGCGGCTTGCGAACCCCACCAGACGTAGCCAATTGTGGCGCTACGCTCACGATCGTTGGCTGGCTTGGAATTTCGGAGAAAGCGAAGGACAGAACCTGACAGCAATTGCGCAATCCGTTCTTGATTACGCGGTCGTCGGATGGTTTGTGGAATGCGAAAAACCGGAGAATCCCGATTTAGAGTTCGCGCGCGGCCTAGCTGAAAGCGAGGTAAAATGGCATATTTCAGCCAGTGCGGCCGCCTCGCAGTTCTTCCGACTGCTCTCAAGGCATCATCTCGCCAGTCAGTCGCAAGGACGGTCGGCGGATGACTCGGTCTGGCTGTCCGACATCTCCCCGAGATTTCCTCCTGCGGCAGACGCCTTTGTTCGACGCCGTTATGGCACGTGAGCATTCAGATCCGTTGCGATCGCCCCCATCAGTCTTGGAAACATATAGGACCGCCTAGCTTCGGCACTCGCTGTCGGCCACCTGAACGGTGGCGATAGGGAACATCGCCGCTCGATCAAACGAATGGCCGATTGCGGTGCGACCAGACGCTACTGGTACAATATCGGAACGATGATGTGGTTGCTTGTTGACGTTTCGCGAGGTCATCACCGTGGCGTTCCCAAGGAGCATGCTGTACATTCAGATGGGTCAATAAACGACCCGAGGATAGCTTAAATGCTGAAGTCGATTCCCACCGCCATCGCGCTGGCTTCTGTGATGGCAATTCCCGCGAACGCAGCTCCGTGCCGTAACGCGAAGGGGAAATTTATCAAGTGCGACACGGCCAAGCCGAAGCCCATGAAGTGCAAGGACGCCAAAGGACGTTTCGCCAAGTGCGGTAGCGCAGGCGCTACACCCGTGAAATGAATCGGAGTGGGGAAAGCGGGAGTCAGTGCCGCTCTTTTCCTCCGTTCCAAACGCGATTTTCACTTGCAACAACTTACTGATGCGGCAGAGGCGATCCACGTCGTCATTTACGGTCGTGCTTGGGATGCGAGGGGTGCTTATCAGGGCGGCAGTTCTCGAAGGCGCGGGATTTTCCTGAGAGGGCTTTGTAAAGACCGAATGCATAGGGGAGGGGGCCAACCTCGATTTGGCGCGTTCGCTGATGACACGCGCATTGGACATCTTGGATCGGGCGGGAGATCTAAGGTGCGTACCGCATCTGCAGCACGCCCTCGACGTGCTGGACGGCGACACGATCCGTGAGCCGACGCATGATGAGATCGAGCGGATACTGGGAATGCCGAAGGAGGCATCCGAAATCTAGGGCCGATCGACATTCAGGATTCCCAAATGGCGTGAAGGCTGATTCATAGGGATCCGTGTTGTGGCGCAGGGCAGATGATGGGGATCAAGCGGTACGAGTTGAGCGAGGCGCAATGGTCGCGGATAGCGTCGCTGGTTCCCGGCAAGACCGCTGACCCTGGCCGGACGGGTGCGGACAACCGCTTGTTTGTGAACGGATGTCTTTGGGTACTGCGCTCGGGCGCACACTGGTGTGACCTCCCGGAGCGGTACGGCAAGTGGAAGACGGTCCATCGACGCTTCAGTCGCTGGTGCCACGCCGGCGTTTGGGAGCGGGTGTTCGAGGCGCTGACGGCTGACCGCGACAACCAGTATCTGATGATCGACAGCACCATCGTTCGCGCGCACCAACAGGCGGCGACCGGAAAAGGGGGGCCAAGGATCAGGCGCTGGGGCGTTCCCGAGGCGGACTGACCACCAAGATACACATGCTCGCCGACACGTTCGGCCGCCCCTTGCGCTTCCGTATTACGCCCGGCCAAGCCAGCGACATCGCTTCGGCATCAGGCTTGCTCGAAGGGCAGCGCGGCAAAGCGGTGCTTGCCGATAAGGCGTATGATGGCAACAAGTTACGTGGCCAGATCGCAGCGATGCACGCCGAGGCGGTGATCCCGTCCAAGCGCAACCGCAAGGTCGCCATCCCGCACGATGCGGGCATCTACAGGCATCGCAACCAGATCGAGCGATGCTTCAGTCGCCTCAAACATTTCCGACGCTTCGCCACTCGCTACGACCGCCGCACCATCCACTTCGTCGGCTTCGTTCATCTCGCCGCCGCCATGATCTGGCTACGATGAATGTCGATCGGCCCTAGGGGGCCTTTGCGTCTCCTCCTTCTCCGCCGTTCGTCACGGCACCATCTGGAACGGCGGAGGTATTGTCGATGTCCGGGCCATCAGCAGGGGCGCGCTTGGCCGGTGGCACTCGCCGCTGAATTTCTGCCAGCCGCGTGTCGGCATCATCGGCCGAAGCTCCGGCACCGGTCGTTGCTGCGAGATATCTGGCAGCCGCCACCTCGCTCTGGAAATAGGCGATCTCCTTCTCCATGCCGTTCACCTCGTCCTCCGGAACGGATGCGACGCCCTTCAGATCGGCGGCGCCGCAGGTGTCGAGCAGGCGCCAGCTGAAGGCATTAGACAGGGCGTCGTAGCAGTTCTGGCTGTAGATCATGGATCCCGACAAGCCCTCGGACGCGAAGGCCTTGCCCATCTCGGCGATACCTTCTCGTACTGCTGGCGAACTCAACGGCTGGACTGCGGGTGGAGTCTGAGCGGCCACGGAGGACGTCAGTGTCTTGATCGCAGGATCGGAGGCCGCGACTTCCGCCGGTGTCCGCGGCGAAGTCAAAGAGCATTTCGACACGTTCACCAAAACGACCAGCGTCCCGATAATGCCGATTGTCCATGCGACTCCACGGCTCGAGCTCTTCGCCGCCGCGCCGGTCGACCTTCGGTTCATCGCCATCCCCCACTGTCCTGACGATTGAACATACATGCTCTTCGGCGTGCCTCAACTCGCGGAATTATTTCGAAAATGGATGTGATGCTTATTGTGGTGCATCTTAGCTCGTCCTAGTCTCGTACGATCACGCCAAGGGGAGAGGGCGTTGCAGGGGGAAGTCCGCGTAGCGGAAATTCGGGTCGACATCATCGATCTGCCGGAAATGGCGCAGCATCGTCTCGCGACTATCGATCCATCGATAGCGATCGAGCGCGTCGATGGTGGCTTTGCGCTTCGTTCCGAGACGTCGACGCATGAGCGCATCGGGGATGCTTGGCTGTGCGTCATGACGAACGAACGCCTTCTTCAAGCGACTGCCGAAGCACGCCGCATCGTGTTGGCGGAACTCCTTTCATGACGTTCGCTCCAATTAGGGTCCGGCCAGCGAACGGAGAGGGAATGCTGCTCGTCGGTGATGCGGGCGATTTCGCGCTGGCCGAGCGGTCGATGGTCGAACGCCTGTGCGCCGACGCGCTGACGGACGATGATCGCGACGCCTTGAGCCGCGAGGGTCTTCTGATCGACGATGGCGATCCTCTGGGGCGGGTGGCACATGCCTACGGCGTCGCGGAACGGATAGGGCACGCCGGTGCCCTCGACTATCTGATCCTGGTTCCCACCCTCCGATGCAACCTCAGTTGCAGCTATTGTCAGGTCTCGCGTGTGGCGGAGCGCAGCACGGGCTTCGACTGGAACGAGGCGACGTTGGCTGCGGTCCTTCGCTTGATCGATGGCCTGGAGACCGAGCGGGTGAAGATCGAATTCCAGGGCGGTGAGCCGACCTTGAGGCCGGACCTGATCCGTGCAGTGATCGATCGATGCGAGCGGATTCCGATCCGGCAGTTCGTCATCTGCACCAATTTGCAGCGCATTGACGAGGAAGTGCTGGCACTCTTCGACCGGCCCGATGTCTTCATCAGCACTTCGCTGGACGGTGACGCCGCCACGCATGCCAGGCAACGGACCGTCGATGGAGCGACGACCGACGCATTTCTCGCCAATCTGCGTTTCGTGCTGGATCGGTACGGTCCGACCAAGGTTTCAGCGTTGCCCACGGTCGATCCCGCCCGCCTGCCGGACATGGACGGGCTGATCGACAGCTTTGCGGCCTACGGCATCGATGGAGTCTTCCTGAGGCCGATCAACTACCAGGGCTTCGCGCGCAAGCGTCATGCCGAGGTCCGGGAGCTGGACGCCGTCTGGCGTGATTATCACTCAGCCTTTGTCCGGCGGTTGATCGAGCGGAACTGGGAGGATCGAAGCCGGGTCCTCGAGGAGACCTATTTCAGCATATGCCTTCGGCGGGTGTTCCAACCGGGAGCCGACCGGCACGTTGATCTGCGTGATCCCAATCCCGTCGGGGTCGACTACGCCGTCGTCGATCACGATGGTCGGGTCTATCCCACTGACGAGGCGCGGATGCTGACGCGTTCCGGCGTGATCGACCTGGCGATCGGCGACGTCTTCGATGGTTGGGAGACCGAGGCCAGGGACCGTCTCAATGCGCACGCGACCAACCGTTTCGATCCGACCTGCATGGGTTGTGCATATCAGCCCTTCTGCGGACGCGATCTCGTCGACGATCTCTCGCGCTATGGGCGCATCGACTTGCCGCGCCACGAAACCGAGTTCTGTCGCAGGCAGCTCGCGATGTTCGACCTCGTCTTCGAGCTGATCTATTCCGCTAACCCCGCCGTCCGGTACTCGTTGGCACGCTGGCTCCGCTTGCCTGGCACGCCCGCCGAGTTCGGAGTGCGTCTGTCGTGATCCGCCTCACGCTCCCCGCGGCGTCAGACGCCGAAGCCCCCTATGTCGCTCGACTGAACACCGGCCGCGGCGGGGTGGAGGAAGCCGATGCGGCGCTCGTCGACGAGGATGCCGAAGGCGTGACGTATCTCGGACGTCACGGCGTATTGGCCATCGATGGTGCCTCGGCGACAGAGCTGGACGGCGACGTCGTCATCGTGGATCCGGTCGGAGGACGCGCGGAGCGGATCCTACGACGAGGATCGGGCCACAACACGCTGCTCGTGACTGAACGGTGTGACCAGCTGTGCCTGATGTGCTCTCAACCGCCGAAGAAGACGCACGTCGACCGGTTCGCACTCTTCGAGCAGGCCTGTCTTCTCGCCGAATCTGACAGCCTTATCGGCATCTCGGGGGGCGAACCGACACTCTACAAGGACGACCTCCTCGGCATGCTGGAACGCGTGCTGGCCGAGCGTCCGGACCTGGAGTTCCATGTTCTGACCAACGGCCAGTTCTTCGATGACGACGATGTCGCGCGCTTGCGGGATGAGCGGTACGCTCGCGTCAGTTGGGGCATTCCCATATACGCGGCCGACGCCGCGCTGCACGATCGTATCGTGGGCAAGGACGGCGCGTTCAGCAGGCTCGAGAAGAGCATGGCCGTGCTGGCACGAGCCGGCGCGCGCATCGAGCTGCGTACGGTGCTGGTTGCCGACAACGCGGACGCGCTGACCCGGCTGGCCAGGTACGTCGCCAAGCGGCTGCGGTTCATCGAGGTCTGGTCGATCATGCAGTTGGAGAACATCGGGTTCGCGCGTGCGCGATGGGCGTCGCTGTTCGTCGAGCATGCCCGAGACTTCGGTCCGATCGGCGACGCGATCGACCATGCCGCCCTTCACGGTATCCGCGCCCAGCTCTTCAACTTCCCCCGCTGCACCGTGCCGGAGCCCTGGCGGGATCTGGCACGCGCATCGATATCCGATTGGAAGCGCCGCTATGCGGACGCGTGTGCACCATGTCGCGAGCGGGACGCGTGCAGCGGGTTCTTCGAATGGCATCCCATTCAGCAGGCCGAGGACGGAGTAACACCGCTTTGAAACGCATCAGGTTCCTCATCCCCAGCCTTCTGGCCGCAGGGTTCGGCTACGGCGATCCGGCGCAGGCAATGTACGTCAGGACGACGTCGGGTCCGCGTGACGATCCTGACAGATCGTCGCTGCTGGACGTGTTCCGCCAAGATCATACGGTGATCCTGGCGGATCATAGAAGCCATCGCAGTCATTCCAGTCATTCAAGCCATCGATCCGGCTATGGCGGTGGTGGACACTACAGTCACACCAGTCACCGTTCGAGCACCGGGGGCAGTTACATCGGTGGCTCGGCCGCACCGGCGCGATCGATATACACGCCGCCGCCGGTTCGGTCGGAACCGATCGCCCCTCCGGCACCATCGCCCTTGTTCTCGCCTACCGAGCGGGCCGCCCCCGTCGAGGCTGAACCCAAGACACTATCGGGCAGGACTAAGCGGTTTGCCTCCATCGTCCGACGGGTACAGATCGCATTGATGGCACGGCAGCTCTACGATGGCGCCATTGATGGGGTTGTCGGTCCAAAGCTGAGGGCTGCGCTGCGCAAGTTTCAAGGGCAGCGCTCTCTCCCGGTGACAGGAACCATCACGCCACAGACACTGGATGCGTTGATGGTCTCAAGCGAATAGAGGCGGCGTCTTCGTCACTCTCTTGCATGACGCACTGGCAGGTGCTGGAAGTGTTGAAATAGAAGACATCTGCCCTGCTGGCACGTCATTCTAAGTGACGATGACGTACACGTCGCCTGATCGCTCGAGGGTCACGTCGGTCAGGGAACTACGTGTATCCGGAGGTCAAACGCTTCGCATTGTGTCGATGAATGACGTTGTAGTTAGAGTGCGCATGCTGGACTGGCTTCGTACGTTCTTCAGCCGCTAATTGACGATCCTACACACGGCATGAGGACGCATACACAGTGGTGGGAGCCGCGCCCGCAGACTTCTGCCACAGTAGCGCTAAAAGATTTTTCGAAGGCTGAACTTCAAGGAGCGACCAAGGGGTTCGAGGAAGCCAGGTTGGACGTTGAACGGTGTCGATCCGTTGTCGTCCCGCACGGCGGGCCTGCTGTTGAACAGATTATCGACGTTGAAGCCGATCCGTGCCCCCTTGAGCCAGCCCGGCGCGCTGGCGCCTCCGAACTGATCGGCGAGGTTCGCAAAAAGTTCGAGATCCATGCGGCCATAATCGGAGAACCGCAAATTCCCCGCCGCGCCGTCCGCCGTGGCGGCTAGGCCGCGCACATATGTCCCGCTCTGCCAAGTCGCCGTAATCCGCGCACCGAGTCCGCCTTTGAAGACGCCAGCCTGCGCCTGGACCTCGTGATGCGGCCGGCCACCGCGGTTGTCGATCGCAGACCCGTTGAGGAGGTCGAGTACCTGTGCACCCTCCCGGACGGTGATTTCGTCCCGGAAGCGCCATGTGTGATAGATGCTGAAGATCAAGCGGCTCGTCAGATTCTCTACACGCCGCGCTGCTGCGCTTCCGGCTTCTGGCCTGATAACCCTGGCGCCCGGCGGCAGTGCACCCTGCAGGCCCGCTTCGCCACCCCCTATCACCCGGACGTTCGCGTTCTGCAGCCCCGGGGGCACCGCTCCGAGCGGTCTTGTGAAGTTCAGGCCCCAGCGCATCTGATCCTGCGACGAACGTTCGAAGTTGAGCGGCCTGGTGTCGATCCGGAGCAACCTGCCGTCCGAGTCCCGGACGAACCGATCGGGAAGCGCCGCTTCGATGTCCGGCGTGACGATCGGAAAGACGGCGATCGGATCGTCAGTGCGTGTTCGGATATAGTTGATGCTGACGGTGAAGTCGGTCGCACGAAGTGGCTGGAGATTGAGCGCCAGCCTGGTGACATGACGATTGTCGGGGCGCAGCGCTGGATTTCCGCCGAATACGCGCGTCACATCGACCGCCTCGCGCCGCGTGAAATCCAGCGTGCGAACATTCGGCGTCACGACGAGCGGTGCGCCGAGTTGCTCGACCGTCGGCGCGCCGTCCTCGTCCGTCACCGATGCGATGAAACTGATCCCCCTGAGCGGCGACCAGTTAAGCCCATAGCCGAACGTTCGTAACATCCCGATGTCTGACAGGTCCTCGACTTCAAGATTGGCGTTGACGGAAAGGCTGCCGAGCCCATCCGCGCGTTTCGGCCGCGCACGGGTGATGGGAAGGTCGAGGCTCGCCTGCACGGCGGTCCGATCGCGCGAGAGCTTGGTCCGCCCGTCATTGCCCGACAGCGATGATCTGGCGCTGAAATCGCGAAACTCGACGCCACCCCGCACACTGAGCGACGCCGGGCCGGCCGGCAGCTTCAACGGGGAGCCGCTCACCAGCAGATCGGCGTTTGTGAAGGAATTGACCGAACGCGCCACGTCCCGCGTTCCCGCGATGCGGCCCGGATCGGTGAAGGTGTCCGCCGTTGCGCGATCGTAATTGCCGGTGAGGGTCCAGGACCATTGTCCAGCCGATCCGCTTGATACGGTGCCCAGATGGAAGACGCTTGCATCCGTGTCGCGGGTGAGGGGGCGGTCCCCGGCCAGACCGAAAAGGCTGCGGGTGTTGTTTGCCTGCAAGCGACCGTTGAGTGTCGACGACACGCCTTTCACGACGTTTCCGCTGACGGTGCCGGTCAGGGCGAACTGTTCGGTGCGGGGCAGCAGGGTTCGGAAACGCCCGTCGTCCACGATGCCGGGATCGCGCACGATGTCGCGCTGGCTTTCCAGCAACGCCGACGCGCGATTATATTCGCCGTTCAGATTGAACCGCGTGTCGTTCCTGATCCGAAGATAGGTTGCGTCGCCGCCCGAGGTGTCGCGCCCTCCGTCCGTCGACGTGGCGTGATCGATCTGGCCGACACCTGCGGCGTATCGCGCGAAGGTGACGACATTGACCACTTTCTGATCGGCCGGGAAGCCGTACCTCAGCGAAAGCTCCTCGGGAAAGATCTCCATCCTCTCGATCGCCTCGGTCGGGAACTTGGCGATCTCAAGGAAGCTGGAGATTCGCTTCCCGTTGAGCAGCACGACCGGGTCGCCATCCTCTCGCCCCCTGTCACTGCTGACCTGCGGTCGGATCGCTTCGAGGAGATCGCCGATGTTGTTTACCCCGAGCGCCCTTATGTCGAGCGGGCTGAACGATCGCTCCGGTGGAAGGCTGCCCAGTACCGATCCGCGTGCCCGCTGACCGGAAACAACTACGTCGCCGTCGGGGCCGTTCACCGCCTTTCGTTCGACGCTAGACTGTGGGGGCCGGGGCGGCGGGGTGGGGGCGGGTGGTAGAGGTTCCTTCCTCAGCTGCTCCATGACTTCGCGCTGGATTTCGGGTGACATCGCCCCGCCATCGGCACCGCGGAACTCGATCACGGGCTCGGAGCGTTCCGCTAGAGTTGCGCTTTCAGCCGGGACCGACTTGGATGACGAAGGAGTTGGTGGAGAAGATCCCTCCTGCGCCTCAGCGGGAAACGATGCCACGCTCGTGAGGAGTCCCGCAGCAAGGAGGCAGCGTCGCCGAGACGCGCCGCGCGGCAGACTGAATTGCATTACGCGTTGCTCAGGTGGCGAAGCATGTCGGGTGGCGCGGTCCATCATATTGTGCACGACGTTGGAGAGCGATCGCGACGTGCGGTCGAGAACGCGATCGCCATCGGGGTCTGCCAAACGGCGGCGCGACCTGTCGATCCGTTTCTGCTCATGAGACATGGTGATCTGTCAGCCGCCGTTCGGGCTACCAGTCGCAACGGCGTACCGGGCATCCGACTGGATCCAGCTGCGCAGATCGGCATCCAGGGCCCCGAGCGAGGCCGATCCGTTGCGCTGGCCGCTACGGGCCAGGACCCAAGCGTCCAGGCGCTCGCCCCTGCGGAAGGCATCTGCCAGTTTGGCGACGACGGCAGGCGATCCCGTTCGCGCTACGAGATAGTCATAGAAGGCGCGCGTCATGGCGTAGAAGCGAGGCGTGTCTGAAGAGGCGGCGAGTCTGATGCGGTATGCTGGGCCATCGGACGCGACGGCTGATGCCGGAGACTCTGTCAGTTCGGGATGGACCATGGTGAGGAAGCGATCCATGGGTATGAGCGACCCGCTCCTTGCAAGACGCGCAGCCTCGCGACGGCGCATCGCGGTCACGTCGGTGCCTTCGAAGGCGATGGCCGCCATCTCGTCGAGCCAGTCGGGCGCATCGCCTCCATATTGACCCTCCCTCGAACTCGGAACGAGGTGGCGAATGAAGAGATCATGCCCGATCTCGTGGCGCAAGGCGTGGCTCGGCGGGACAGGCCGGCCGCCTGGCGCGGTGTTCTCGAAGGCCCAGCTATAGATCGGTGATCCGTTGCTTGCGATGCTGACCCACCGCGCCTTCCCGTGCGATCGCGCCGTTATGCCGAAGCGCACATGCGGCAGGAGCAGCACGTCACGAGCGGCTGCCTGCGCCGCGCGACCCTCTCGGAGCGCGGTCTCGACAGCGGTTGCAGCCACCTCGACGTGACCGAACGATGCCTTCCTGATGACCATCGCGCCAGGCTGTGCGGCATGAGCCGGCGCGATTGACGGAGCCAGCGCGACCAGTGCGATAGCCACCCGCCCCAGGGTCATGGTCACGATTTCCGCGTCGCCGTGAATGGAAGGTTCTTGCCGAAGATCGCCACGTCGCCGGTCATGGCCTTGTTCGCCTTGTCGACCTCAAGGCGGAAGGCAACCGGCGGCTTTGCTTCGATGCCGAACCGCACCGTGTTTCCCGATACGGCCAAGGACTGCATCGGGACCCATTTGCCGCTTCTCGCCGACATGTATCGGCCCGACCAGCTGCCACCCTCATGCTTGAACTCAAAGGTCCACTCCGTGGAGGCGAAAGATCCCGCCCAAGTACCCTCCACCAAGCTGCCGGCATGATTTTGCGCCGCGACGGCCGACGCGGACCCCGCCAGGACGACCATGGCGGCCACAGGCGCGAGACACGACTTCGTGAACATGGGATGCTCCTCAGATGATCGCGCGCCGAACCATAATGCGTCGTCGATCGGAAAGGTGGAATGCGCCTGATGGAAGCAACCGGGACGATGGCGTTGCGCGCATCCGTCCCGGCGCCCGCTGATCCGCTGTCTAGCGGATCGGCTTAATAGTAACCGCCACCCAGGTCGGTGACCTCGTACACGTCATAGACGTGGCCACCGCTCTCGAAGGAGCCGATATATTCGACATAGGAGTGCTTGTTCTCGACTGCCGCAGGTGCGGCCTGCGCGGCAGCGAACGGCAGCACCGAAGAGAATACGAGGCTTGCAGCAAGTACAATACGCTTCATAATTTTTCTCCCGTGTCGGGATGCGTGGAAAGACATCTGTCACCGCCCGACATTGTGAAATCATCATGACGCAAGTATGACGTCAACGATAAAAATATCCGAATTGGAAATTATTACCCATGGTGTCACGTTGCGAGCAAAATGATCCATTTTGATTGCTTTTCATGTGATGATCTCGCTTTAAAGATGAGCGCGTAAGCAACCTGATTGATGCTCCTCCGACGTCCATGTGTTGTAGAAGAACTGTCGGAGAGCCAGCCGATTAGGTGCAGTTCGAGGGACGAGCCCCATTGATCACCGGTGACATGGCGTTCCGTGACCGTCAGCGGCGTGCGGTTACCAGGAACCGGCACATTGTCGTTCGAAAAGAGACTCGTGCCGTATCCTGTGGATTGATCGTGTTAACACTCTCCGGTTAGAGGGTGTCCGTTCGCCAGCAGGCGGACCGAGGCGTCAGAACCTCGCAACGACAGCCGATGCCCGGCCCGAATTCCATTCGGCCGGGGAGCGGGCGTGCATGTCCAGGGCTTCCTCGGAGGTCTAAAGACGCTCGCGCCTGTCTCGTTGCAGGTTCTGAATCCCCGGCTTTTGGGCCGGCACCGCCTCGTTAACAGGGGCGGTGCCGCCGGCTGGCAAGCCGATCGGCACCGACGCGAACGGGGACTCGCGCGTGGGTGAACTCATCGGATGCCGCAGCAGGCGGCTCGCCATCATCAGGAATTCGGCCTCCGTGACCACGGCCATGCTGCTCGCCGCTTGCGGTGGCGGTGGCGGCGTCAACTCGGCTGGCGGAGCTGCGCCGGCTCCCACCCCATCGGTGACGCCCACTCCGGTGCCCACACCCACGCCGACCTCGGCAGCGGATACGGCGGAGTACAGGGCATCGGGTGCCGTGGTCGGCATGAAGGCGGCCTATGCCTATGATCGGGGCATAACCGGCAAGGGCGTCACCATCGCGGTCATCGACACCGGCATCAACGTCGGCGAGGCCGAATTCAAGGGCCGCATCTCGGCGGACAGCAACTCGTTCGACCAGAAGATCGCCCGCTGCGGCACCTGCGACGCCGAGATCGTCCGCTACGACCTGAAGGACAACAACGGTCACGGCAGCGGTACCGCGTCGGTGGCTTTGGCGGCCCGCGACGCCAAAGGCATGCAGGGTGTGGCGCCGGAGGCGACCCTGCTCGCGCTCAAGATCGCGGGTCCGGACATGTCGAACGTCAGTCCGACGTCCGGCCCCGTTCCCGAGGGCGGCGGTCCGAACTCGGCGCTCATCGCTCCCGCGATCACTTACGCGGTCGAGAAGGGCGCGTTCGTCATCAGCATGAGCCTGAACGGCTTCGCAGGCGGCCAGATCGCCGTCGAACAGCGCAAGGCGATGGATATGGTGCGCACCAGCGACCGTCTGTTCGTCCAATCCGTCTCGAACGACGTCGGCCAGGACAGCTTCGCGGGTCAGGTCACCGAAAACATGGTCGGCACCGACATGACCAACAAGGATTGGTTCCTGTTCGGCATCCGCGTCGACCGGAACCTGCAGGCCCCCAGCGGCAACGGCACCCCCGGCGCACTGACGGATCGTACCCTCGCGGTCGTCGCATCGAACATCGACGTCGTGGGCAAGGACGGCTCCATCACGACCGTCACCGGCAACAGCTTCGCCGCGCCGGCGATCGCCGGTGCGGCGGCGCTACTCAAGCAATATTGGCCGCAGCTCGGCGGCAAGGCGATCAGTCGAATCCTGCTCGACACGGCCACCGATCTCGGCGCTCCGGGCGTCGACCAGCTATACGGAGTGGGGCTGCTCGACGTCGGGAAGGCGATGCAGGCGCAGGCGCCGGCCAGTTCCTTCGTCGCTGCGCAGACGGCGCTGGCGAAATTCTCCTCGGTGACCATGTCGGCACCGTTCGGCGGCACATCCGTGATCGGTCGCAGCGTCGGCGGCATGACCGTGTTCGACCGCTACGGCCGGGACTACCGGATGACGGCGGCGACCGGCGTCCGCACGCGCGGCACGGGGCTGCTGGCCGGCGGCATGCTAGCGCCGATCGACCCGCCGTGGCTGACGTCCGCCTCCACGGGCACCGACGCTCGTCTCGGCTTCACTTCCACCGTTCCGGACTATTGGCGACAGATCCGCCCGAACCGACCGGCGATGGTCTCGTTCTCGCCCGCCCCCGGCCAGTCGGTGACGTTGGGCGCGAACGTCGTCGTCGGCGGAAGCGGTGGCGTTGCCGGATCCCCGCTACGCGCGGTCGTCGCGGCCCCGGTCGGCATGTCCTCGGCCTGGTCCGGCAACGGCTGGTCCGCCGGATTCTCTTCCGGTTCGTCGCGCGACGGACTGGCATCGTTGCGCTCCGCCTCCTTCGCCATGCCGTCCGGCTTCGGCTTCGAACTTTCCCATCTTGCCGAACGCGGTCGCGTGCTGGGCATGAGCCAGGACGTCGGTGTTGGACAGCGTGGGGCGAGGACCACCATGGCCTCGCTTACGATGCGGCGCATGGTCGTCGGCATCCCCGTCTCCGCACGCGTCACCGCCGCCACCACCAAGGTGGAGGACGGATCGGACACGATGCGCTTCACCGGTCCGGTCATCGGCACCGCCTTCGCGGTCGAGGGTGCACACGGTCTGTTCGGCGGCACGGCGACGTTCGGCCTGTCCTCGCCGCTCCGCGTCGAACGCGCCCGCGTCATGATGCTGATGCCTGTCTCCTACGACCTCGTCTCCGGCACGCTGACGACCAGGACCGGGGCCGTCGATCTCACCCCGGACGCGCGGGAGCTGGACCTCGAGTTCGGATGGTCCCGTGCGCTGTCGCCGAACTCCTCGGTCCGGTTCGGCGTCGCCCATGCCTTCGATGCCGGACATGTCGCCGGTGCCGTCGACACCGCCGGCTTCGCGACCCTGACCATCCGCTGACCATACCCGATCGGAAAGGAAAACCACGTATGTCACCGATGAACCACACTCTCCCACCGCTCGTCGGCACGGTGGCGGCCGTGCTCGTGCTGTCCGCCTGCTCGGATACAAAGACGCCGAACGATGCGAACTTCCGCAAGGCGCTGGAACCGGTGGCGGGCGACATCTTCTGCCGCACGATCCCGATCCAGCGCATGAGCCTGAACGACGGCCTGACGCAGCCCTTTCCGATCATCGTGCCGGTCGCTCCCGTTGAGGGGGCCGACCCCGATGACGCCCGGAGCCGCACTTTGATCGAGGAGGCGGCACGCGACGGCCTGCTGACGCGCACCGAACTGAACGCACCGGCGAAGCGTGCCGACTTCACCCTGCCGCTGACCCGGCAGGCGCTGTTCAGCTACACGCCGACGGACCGGGGCAAGGCGTACTTCCGACCGGTCGAGGCGAAGACGTCGAGCGGCATGCGCGCGTTTCCGGGAGTCTGTGCCGCCAGGGGCGAGATCGTCGACGTGGTCCGCTGGACCGATCCGGCCGACGCCCTGGGTCGCACGGTGTCGCAGGTCACCTTCACCTATCGGGGTGTCGAACCGTTGCCGGCCCTGCCCGAGAACGTGCGCTCGAAGATCACTCAGCCCGAGGAACGGATCGTCACGCTCGTACGAACGAACGACGGCTGGGAGGCGCTGTGACGGACCGACGGGAAATGCCGACTGAGGATATCCCACGATGGTTCGGCACCGCCCGCGCCTCGGATGCTCGCCACGTCGCCGATCCCGCCGCCATCGTCTGCTCTGCCGCCCCGTTGATGCGCTGAAGCGCACCTCCTTCCGATCTTCATCCACCATCTTCCGAAAGAAGCACGCTATGATCCCCACCATCGCCGTCCTGCTCGCCGCTGCCATGCCGATGCCGCCGGTCGCGCCCATCAAGTCGGCGGCTACCGGTATGAGTCCGTTGAGGATGGACGTCGCGGGCGTCCGCCTGAGCATGCCGATTGAGCAGGTCCGGACCGCGCTCGCGTCCGCGAACTACACCTGCAAGCCGTTCGGCAACGAAGCCGACTTCGCCGCTCGCGTCGCCGCCGAAGTCAAGGACCGGACCCGTGCACGCGGTCCCGTTCCCTACACCACCGGCACGATGCAGTTCGATTGCCGTGGGCCGAATGGCGAGGGCCTGACGATCCACTTCGCTCAGGTGCAGTCGGGCTCCATCGTCGACGACTTCTCGCTCCGCATCGACGGCAGGACGGTGGATCTGCCGGCGTTGCGCAGGCAGCTGGCGGCCAAATTTGGACGTCCCATGGTGGGCACCGAGCTGCGGGGATCGTGGTGCGACGCGGGCTACCGCTGCGGCGAGAGCATCGTCTTCAGCGAGGGGCCGACGGTCATCATCGACACCTCGAACGCCGTCACGATCAACGCCGCCCGCGGCACCCGCGCCGAGAAGGCGGACGATGCCGCCGTCATGGCTGCGGCCGACCGGCTGGTGCCAAAGAAGACCGGCGCGGCGTTCTGAACGGAGGGAATATGCGTTTTAAGGCCCTGCTCATGACGATGGCATGCCTCGCTACGGCGGCAACGTCGATTGCCGCGAGAGTGAAGCGGAACGGACCGCTTCAAGCCACCACGATGCGCGATTGGCGTGCGGCGGGCATGGACGGGACCGGCTGCTACTGGTCGGCCCGACGGAACGGACCGGTCCTTTTCGCCGCCAACGGACGTAAAGGCATGACGCGAGTTGCCGGGCGCGTCGTCGTACTGGAACCCGCAACCCGCGCCCAAGAGCTTTTCCCTTTCACCTATGACGCTTGGAGGAGCCCCGGGCTAACCATCAGGGTTCTGGACACAGCCGTCGTCCGTACCATGGGTTACGAGACGGTGACCACGAACGCGACCCTAGTTGTCGATTTGCGGGGACGCATTACCCGCGCCAAGGGTTCGATGATTTGCGGTTCGTGAACAGGCATCTCCCTCCTCCAACGTTGTTGCGTTATGTGCAGCAGCGTCTTCGAACGTGCCCGACGCAACCATTCGCGTTGGTCAACCTCGCTTCAGTCCGGGCGTGTCGGTTCGCTTCCGGACCGCTCCGAACGACAGTTGACCCGGTTATCGATCGTTCGGCGTTCAAGGGATACGATCCGATCGGTGCGGCGCCGCTTCAATGCAGACACTATGATCGCCAGCACCAGCAATGCGCATAGCAGCAATGGAGATGATCGAAGCGCTCGACGTGGAGTTTGGTCGACGAACACTCGACAGAATGGATATCAGTCGACGATATGCAGTGGTTCAAAATTTCTAGGATCGGATCGGTGGATGCAGTATGCTGAGGTTCGCGGTCGGGAGATGTCGATCCGAGAGTTCTGCCACAAGCCCGAGGATTTCAGGAGCAATCCAGGAAAAATTTACTGCCTAGAGTGCCGCGTTGTCGTGACGGCCAAGGCGATCAACTCCTTGGCGGTTCCTGCGCACTTCTCCCATCCACCAAGCCCGCAGGGCCTGTCCGATCTTGACGATTGTTCTCGTGCGGCTCGAAGCCGTAGGTTGCGCTGGTTTGGAGAGGAGGATCGCGACAAGCAGCGCGGGCTTCGCGTCCGACGGGCCTTCTTCGAAGAGGGGGCGATAAAAGCGGCTTATGCTTTCTGTCGTAAGTGCGTCGGAAACGGAAACCTGCCGCTGATTAAGTTCGAGGAGATGATCCGTCGAGCGGATCGCCTCGACATCTGGAGCTATGCTGGAATCGAGGTCTGGTGCGTGCCCCACATCCTCCTTCTGCTAGCCGACTTCGCCGTCGATACGAACCAAGCATGTCATTTCGCGTTGGTGAAGACCTCGAAGATAAGCGCGATCTGGCACGATCCAAAGCCGGTCCGCATCAAGAAATTGTTCTCTGATAGTGGTAACCAAGCAGAGAAAATAGCGGGTCTTCCGAACCCTCATCCCATAACAAAGTGCGACGTAGCGAACGTCGATACTTCATGGATGAAATCAAATTTTTCGAAAAAATTGGTAGAGAGCGGTCACCGTCGGCGCTCGACTTGATCCCGGAACCGGTAGGCATCGAAAGGAGCGAAATCTAGTTGGTGGTTGGAGCTGGGCTGATCCGGCCACGCCGCCGACGGATCATAATTGACAATCATTTGGCAGAGAGCGTCTATGGCCTTGGTGAAGCTTGGAGCGTTGGCAGACGTCACGGAGTCACCCAGTGAATAGACCAAACTGTATCGATGTTCTTCCACAACGGCCTTTCGGAACGTCTTTAGGTTCGGCTCGTCGGAACCTTTGCTCACGATCGCATCCGAATGGATCATTAGGATCCGCCACTTTTTCGCGTCCTTGTCGAACATGACGTGGCCAAAAATGTGTCCGGGGTCGGCGTGCGAGATGGCGACGACGATTTCGGGTCGTTGCGACACTGGCGATGATGTGATCAACTGGACTATCATAGGATCCATCGTACATGCGGCATTCGATCGAAGGGCGGCTAAGATCAGCTCCTCAGCGCGCATCAACTCTTCTTGGGGGTCTTTCATCTCAAATCACCTCTCGGACACGAGAGTCACCCTTTATCTTCGTTGAATTCGCGGGGGGCGAACGGATCGAAGGAGATCTACGATCCGATTCGGACGAGAGGCCTTCCGCGAGACTGATCAGCCACCGCATCTTCAGCGTGACGAGGTGGACGAGGGAATGAGGACTGCGCCGTCTGGACGGATCGCGCAGCCTCGCAGATTTGCCATGTGGTCGCCCGGATCGCCAACATCTATGAAAGCGGTCGAGCCTATGGTGATGACGAGCCGGTCGGCCGGGCATTTTCCGTTCCAAGACGACACGTGCGTGTGGTCACCGACGATGCCGTCGATCGCATCGATCAGTTGCCTGCTCATACGACCGACACCGGACCGGCGTGTTCCCGATACGAAGTTCATTTCCGTCGATCCGCTCGCGTGGCCAGTGAGCCGAAGTTGAATGTGATGACGGCCGGTACCGCGCGACCGTACGATCGCCTGCGACCAGCGGTTGTCGAACTGCTGAGCCACGGCTCTGATCAGATGCGAGAGATCACGCCGTATGCCGGTCGCGTGATCGGTCGAGCCGATGGTCTCCGGATCGGACAGGCGGTCACGCCAGTGCTCAAGGCTGGACAGGACGTCGTCGACGCCGCTGACCAATGACGGAGATCGAGGGAGGAGAGGGCCGGTCAGCATCAACGTATCGGGGAGCGGTCCCTCGATCGCTCTTGCCGTTATCATGCACCATTCGCCGTCGATCGAGACGTGCACCTGTTCCAGTTCACCGCGCGAGCCGACCGCTCGGATGGCGATGGCCTCGAACCCGCACTGGATTCGCCCTACGATGCGGCAGTCATCGGCGATTGTCCGCCGTGCTTCCTCGATGACGCGCATCACTCGTTCGCGGGTCGTCTCGTCGATGTGCAGCAGCCATTTGCTCATGTCCGGCTCCCAGGTCGGTGTGACTCGTCGCGGTTGGGTGGATCTCGGCAGCGAGAGAGGTGCCCACATCCCGGCGACCGCGGCCTTGCGCTCCTGTATGAGGTATGTCGGACCGACCGGCTCGCAGAGGGCGTGAAGATCGCATTATGCCCTCTGCGAGCCGGTGGTCTGCATGTCGGGCGATGCAGTCATCGCCTCTTTCCCGGATCAGCTCGTCTCGTTGCGCCAGGGCCAGGTGACGAACGGTGCCTGATGGTCACGCTCTGCGATCCATTCCGTCATCACCGCGAGGAGCTTGTGCGTCAGCTTGGTCGAGTCGTATTGGCTTGCGAGATCACCCCAGGCCTGCCAGCGGTCGAGGTGCCGACAGAGCCAGTCGTAGAAGCCGTCACGCTGGTTCCTGGTCGAGAACCCAAGCGTCCATACCGTCTGCAGGACCGGCACCGGACCATCGCTACGTTTGGCGAGCACGATGGTCGGTCTGCCCGCCTCGTCGCAACGGAGGAAGGCGGCATCCCAGCGACGGGCCTCCCGCTCCAGCCGTTCGAGCCGCACTTCCCGATCCTCGGGGCCGAGGCCGAGTTCGCGGAGCATCGCGATCGTCGCAGCGGACGGCCGGTTGCGGCGGACATCGTAGGGCCGGGTCGCAGCCAGCATGAGCAGCACCGACCAGCCTTCAGGCGTGAGTTCACCTACGCCTTCACCATTCCGCGCCAGAACCGCTAGACCCGTCGATGCAAGCCAGAGGTGGAACATGCGCTGGAACAGCCTATTGCCTTCGAATAGATCGGCGAGCTGCTGACGGTATCCGGGCTCCCTTCGCACGGTGGCGGCGAGCACGGCGTGGACGAGTTCGAGCACTTCGGCCGGCGGCTCGCCGTTTTGGGTGGGCATGCCGAGGCGGCCGCACCACAGCGCGGCACGCAGCGATGGCCACGTCTCGCCCGTCGCGTCGTTGACGTAGACCGAGCCGGTCGATCTGCCTTCGATGCGATGCCAGTTGCCCCAGGGCAGTTCGGGATCGATGTCCATGATCCTCACCCCCTCGTCCGGTAGGGATCGTGGCTGGACGCCGACGGGCCGGGATCGGCATCGCGCGGATCGCGTCCCTCCTCGATGGCCTTCAGTTGGGCGGCGAGGCGGACGCATTCGCGATAGACGTAGGCTTCGGTCCTGTAGATGGGTTCCACGCCACCGATGAGCCGCTCCTGTCTCTTCTGGCGGTCGTAGCTCGCGTCCGGCAGAACGTCGCCGATCTGATTGCAGGAGAAGCCGAACCACCATGCGTCGGCGTGGCCCTTTGCAGCCTCGTTCTCGTAAACCGTCTGCCTGTGCGATCGCGATACGACGCGTTCGCGCTTCTCCCGGCCGGACGGATGGCAGATCGAAACCTCTTCCGGTTCGGAGGCCCGGCAGGCAGCGGCGTAGTCGATTCCGCCGTGCACGCCGATGAGGAGATCATTGAGGGAACCGGTGCCGCGACCGAACATCGGATGACCGGGCTGGACCGACACGTATCCGGCGAGATACTTGCCGAGCGGCGAACGGCGCATGATGCAGCCGTAGCCGGTGGGCATGTCGGTCCAGCTGATCTTGTCCGCCTCCTCGCTCCACGGTCCCGATCCGACGGGATGCACCGCCGGCACGTGGAAGACGGCATCGACCTGAACGAGGTCGCCGCCGCCCGCCATCGTCCGGGTCATGGACCGGGGGGCGTCGGTGATGGTGATCTCGTTGCGGCTCTTCTTCGGCATTGGCATGTCCTTCCATCTCGTTGTCAGGCTTCGACGAGATGTGCAGACGTGGCTTCTTATCCAAACGATAGAGCGGATCAGTTTGCCAGGAACGAGGATCAGTTTGTCGGCGCCGTCGCTCCGATCACGGACTTGGCGGATCGGCTTGGCTTTACCGCTATGATCGCGACTGAAAATTGTGAGGTTGTAAGCCGTCGCGGTCGGTAACCGAAAGTTTCGGTCGAACCCGGGAAACACTTTTCCGATCGATCCCGTGAGCGAAATCAGGGCCACCCTTTCGCAGGAGCACGCGCCGCGAGTTTGGAGACGGGCCGATCCAGGTCAAGCGGATGGCGATGCTCACGGGCGTCAACTCGCGCACGGTCAGGAAACAGCTGCAGTCGGCCAACGGCCCGAACGGCGCGGGGCTGGTCGTCCTTATGCGGCACTCCGAGCAGGTGACGAGCGCGGTGCTGGGCCTCGCGGACAGGCGCGAGACACGCCGCGGGTTGCGGAGGAAGGCATGCGGCGCCATCTGCGCGCTTCACTGCACGCGATTCTCGGCCACCTATGTCTGGACTGACCGCGATCTGGCCGCTGGCGGCCGATATCCCGCACTCGTCCGGATCGGGTGTGTCGATCTGACCAGTGGGGACACTTTGCAACCTTGCCGCCGGTCCGTCCTCTGCTATCAAAGACTTGCGGTCCGCGATGGGGGAATTGGCCGCGGGGGGATCAGGTGCTCGACAGAATCGGAGCGTTTCTGGGCCGGACCGGCGAGTCCAGCCATGCATACGACGTGTCCACGGAGACGTTCGTCCAGCCGCGTCTCGACCGGTTGGCGACCGACCTCCACCTCGAGCGCGACGGACTTTCCCGCGGTGCGGACGAGGAGCCCTCGAACGAACGCACGGAGTTCGACCTCGTGGAGACGCGGATCGTCGATAGGATCGAGAGGGAGCGCGCCAACGCGGACAACCAGTTCCGCGATATGATGAACACCTACCGCGACCGCATCTTCGATCTCGAGTTCGACACCAAGGTGAGCCAGATCCGTTCTGCGGCTGACATCGGCGTGGCGGCGATCGAGGGCGAGGCGGCGAAAGGCGTGGATCGGCTCAACCCGCTGCGTCGGGACATGCTCGAAGCGGAGCGTCATCTGACGACGTTCCGCCAGAAGCACGGAATTGATCGACCGGCCGACTATCCACGCACGTCGGGTCAGCGGTGGTTCCTGTATGGCGTCCTGTTCGTCGTGCTGATCGTCGAGATGCTTCTGAACGGCGTGTTCTTCGCCGAAGGCAGTCCGCTCGGGCTTGTCGGGGGCTGGTTCCAGGCGGCCATCTTTGCCGCACTTAACATCGGTATTGGTTGGGGGGGCGGCCGGGTCGGCACGACGCTCGTCTGGCATCGGTTCGTCGCACTGCGGATCGTCGGCTGGGCGGTACTGGCATCCTATGTCGCGGCGGCGACGTTCCTCAATCTCATGGTCGCTCACTACCGCTCGGCGTTCTCGGTCGATCCGGAACATCCAGGGGCCGTCGCGATGCGAACCATCCGGGACGGTGCCTTCTCCGGACTCGATGCGGCGTCGCTGACGATGTTCGCGCTGGGTGGCGCCTTCTCGATCATCGCCCTCGTCGATGGGCGTCGTATGGGAGACCCCTACTTCGGCTATGACCGCCCTTCGCGGGCGTTCGACGAGCGGCGTCAGGACTATCTCGACGACCGGCAGGACCTCCTCGACGCGATCCGCGCAGCCTACGAGGATGCCCACGACAGCATGAATTCCGAGCATGACGATCTGACACGCCGACGGTCGGAGAGCCGATCGATCCACGAGGCGATCGCCCGGACGACGCGCGGCTACGACGCCCATCTTGGTTTCCTCGAGCGGCTCGGAAACGATCTTCTCGGTATATACCGCGAGGCGAACCGGAGAGCCCGGTCGACGCCGGTGCCGGCGCACTTCAACCGCAGGTGGGAGATGCCGCGCGGCGCGTCGCCGTCCTATGGCGAGATCCGATATTCCGACGAGGAGGTTTCGCGCATCACTTCGGAAGCAAAGGCCGAGCTGGACGCGCAGTCCGATAGGCTCAACGAGGCGCACGAGCGGGCCATGACGCGCCTCCGTTCGCTTGACGACCTGGAGGCCTCGAATGTCCCGTGATCGCCGACCGCCGGCACGCAATCGGCGCAGAGAGCGCGAGACCGGCCAGTTCAGGCGGGGCGTCGCACTCTTCGTCGTCGGCGTTCTCGTCCTGCTCGGCATCGGCGGTCTCTACCTTTACGCTGGCCGGTCCAATCCGGCCCTGGATACCGATACGCTGTGTCCCTCGGGTGGCCCGACGGCCGTGACGGCCGTTGTCGTGGATGTGACCGATCCGGCGTCGAAGGTGACGCAGGCCGCGATCAGATCGCGGGTCCTCGCCGCGGCGGACGACCTGCCGCGATTCGGCATGCTCAAGATATTCGCGGCCGGGTCGGACGAGAGCGCCCTGCTCCAGCCGCTGTTCGCCAAATGTAATCCGGGCACGAAGGCCGACGTCGATCAGCTCACCTCTTCACCCGAACTCGTCCAAAAGCGTCATGACGAGCAGTTCGAGCGCCCGCTGGCGAAAGCGCTCGACGGCGTGCTCGACGTGCCGAAGTCGGATGCGTCGCCGATCCTGGAGGGGGTGCAGGCTGTGACGGTGGCGGCGTTCCCGCCGGCGACGTCGAGGCTGCCTCGCCGACTGCTGGTCGCGTCGGACCTGATCCAGAATTCGCGGGCCTACTCGATGTATGGTGGGCCGCTGGACGACCGGGCGGCAGAACGGGCCGGTGAGGCGATACCGGCGCAGCTGGAGGGGGTGAACGTCGAACTGCTGGTCATCAGGCGCGAGGCTCAGGACGCGCTGCAGGTGTCGCCGGCATTCGCGGACTTCTGGGAGGGGTGGTTCGGCACCTCAGGTGCGAGGGTGCGGCGGTCAACGCCGCTGCCGGGGAGGAACTGATGCGGATGAAGGTGGAGGAGGGCACCGCGACGGTGCAGGCGGGAGCCTTTCTCGCGGCGGCTCTGGCTGGCGCGGCGTCGATCATGCTGCTGAAGACGTTCGGCGTGAGGCAGATGTTTGTGACCATAGCGCCCTGCCTAGTGATGGCCGCATATGCCTCCCTGATCGTCCGTCGATACTACCGTGCGCGGGCCGACCAGATAGGCGACAACCTCTATTACTTGGGTTTCATCTTCACCCTAGTCAGCCTCTCGGTATCCCTCGCCCAGTTCTCAGCAGGGGGGACGGCGGAGGAGATCGTCGCGAACTTCGGCGTCGCGCTGGCCACGACGCTGGTCGGCGTGACGCTACGCGTCGTATTCAGCCAGATGCGCAGCGACCCTTTCGAGACGGAGAAGGAGGCGCGGCTGCAGCTCGCGGAGGCCTCGCGGCGACTGAAGGTGGAGATGATGAACGCGAGTGCGGAGTTCGGCATGGCCGCGCGGGCGAGCCGACAATCGGTGGCCGACGCCATCGAGGAGATGCGTGAGAAGCTGGGCGCGACGCTCGACGAGGCCGGCGGCAGACTGCGCGACGCGGTGTCGCAGAGCGCGGAAGGGCTTGCCGGAGCCTCGAAGGGACTGGAATCCCAGCTGGGCGGCGCAGCGGCCAGGCTGTCGGAGGCGAGCGATGCGCTTCGCGGTGCGCTCGATGCGTCTCAGTCCCGCTGGGACGACGGTCTGCGCGTCTCGATGGAGCGCAACACCGAGTTCAACACCGTCGGACGGCGCCTTTCCGCGGCGGTCGACCGGTTGGCCAAGCGCATGGAGGAGGGCGTCGGCCCCATCGACGGCGTGGAGCAGAGGTTCGCGGCGCTGTCTTCGGCGGCCGAGGGGCTGGAGGCACGCCTTGCGGGCGCGAGGGAGCAGCTGGACCGGGGCCTCGAGACAGTGGTCGCCATGGGCAGGGAGACGGTCGACGCCGGTCGGGTCGCGGCGGAGGCTTCGGCCGCGCTGCAGGCGCAGGCGGCGGGTCTCGAACGCGCCGTTGCGGCCATAGAGCGCGCGGAGATCGCGGCGGAAGCCATGGAGGCTCAGCCGGTGCGGATCAGCGAGGCGCTTGGCGACGTGGAGGAGCAGGTCCGGTCGGTGATCGACCGCGCGACAGCGGCGATGGAGCGGGTTGAAGCGGCGAATGCCGCACCGCCGCCAGCGGAGCCTTTGAACGATGAGGCTTCCCTCGTTCAGCCATACGTTCCGCCGGTGCACACCCTCCACGAACGGCCGCCCGCTTGATGGCGTTCGGAACCGACCGCTCCGTCGAAAGGGACAATGCGACATACCGCAAGGGTCTGGTGCTCGGCCTCACGCTGGCGGAGCTCGGCATCCTCGTCATCTTCGTCCTGCTTCTGGCATTCGGGGCAGCGCTGCTGGCGAAAAACCGCGAGATCGCCGGCCTGAAGCGCGCGGTGCCGGAGGAGCGTGCTGCGTCTCGAGTCGAGCGGATGCTGAGGGAGAAGGCGGCCGATCCCGCGGCTGCGCGGTCGCTGGCGCGCGAGCTGGTGGATACCGCCGTGCGGCAGGACGCGGTCGTGGAAGCCGAGCGTCGGTTGGGGCAGGCCTCCGCCGCAGTATCGAAGGCGGAGCAGGCCGCGAGCGAATCCGAAGAGACTGCTTCGCGGAGTGGGATCTCCGTGGCGGATCGGACCGATCCGGATCGCGACATGGAGCGGCGCGGAGAGGATCTGCGCCGTCGCATCGCGGACATCGCGGCCGAGCGGGATGCGCTCAAGGGGACCCTGGCGGATCTGCCCTCCGGCGAACGGGCGGTCGCAGACCGCGTGCTCTCGACCAGATTGGAGAACGAGCGCCTGAAGGGGAGCATGGCCTATGCCGCCAGACGCCTCGAGGCGCTCGGCAAGGGCTCGGAGAAGCCGGCCTGCTGGGCGACGCGCACGGGGTCACCGGAATACATCTTCGACGTGACCCTGACGTCCGGCGGAATCGTGACGCGGGACCGGGCGCTTCCGAACCGGCGCGCAGAGCAGGTGCGTCTCCCCCTTTCGAACATGGCCTATGGACGGGTTCTGCAGGGGCCTGGATTCCAGGCAATGACCAAGCCGCTCTTCGACTGGGGCGAGGCCCACGGTTGTCGTTTCTTCGTAATGGTGACCGACCGCACCGGCGCCTCGGAAAAGCGCCGCTACAAGACGCTTCTGCTGTGGGTGGAGGGGCATTTCTACAAGTATGAGAACCGGGCGTGACGTCCGGCATCGAGGGGACGCGCATGAGGGGCACTGCGAATGTTTCTGATGGCGACCGCACTGCTCTGGGCGGTCGGCGCCCACGCGGCTGTCGTCGGTGGGAACGACGTTAATTGCCGCATGGCGCCGCGGACAAACGCTATGGTCGTAGGGACGCTGCGGCGCGGAGAGGATGTGGCTGTCGTCTCGACCGAGGGCGCGTGGACCCGCGTCGACCCGCCGCGTCTTGCGGCGTGCTGGGTGCGAAGCGACCTGCTCGTCTCATCCTTGGCCACGTATGACACGTGGCCTGCTGCGCGAGCCGCGGGGCGGAAGTGGGCAGGCGCGAATATTGACCGCTCGTATGAGCGTGGTCTCGGCATCCATCGCGCCCCCAGGAGCCAGCACGTGGCGCGATCCGCCCGGTCCGCACGATCGGGAACGCGTTGCAGCCGATCCCGGGGGCTGTATGACGGCGGCGGCAGCTGTCCATGCGGCGGGGGTGGCGTCTGCGTCGGTCCCCGCGGCGGCCGCTACTGCATCACGAGCGGAGGCAACAAGCGCTATGGCGTCTGACGACACCCTCATCCTGCCAATCGATGTGGTTGCGCCGATCCCGGCGTCGAGCGTGTGAGCCGTGCCCTGCTGGCAATGGTGTTGATAGGCACCTTGTCGCTCGGCACCCTGATCGGCGTTTCGGTGCCGCAGGGCGTAGGTGGCGGACCGGCTGAGACTTCGATCGCGCCGCACGGGCCGTCGAGATCCCCTCCGCCCGTCGAGGCGGACCCGGCAGCTCCGATGGCCATGGTGGGGGAGGCGACGTCGGACGGCGCGAAGTTCACGATATGCCATGTCGGTGGCGGGACGAACTGCGTTGTGGACGGCGACACCGCCTGGATCGATGGGGAGAAGGTGCGGATCGCTGACATCGACGCGCCGGAGACGCATCCGCCAAGATGCGGGTCGGAGGCGGAGCTCGGCGACAGGGCGACCAGGCGCCTGGCGGAACTCATGAACGCCGGCCCGTTCGAGCTCCGCCGGTCGGACCGCGATGTCGATTTCTACGGGCGGCGTCTGCGCGTGCTTGTCCGCGACGGCCGGTCGCTGGGCGACCAGCTGGTCGGGGAGGGGCTGGCGCGACCGTGGGAGGGGCGGCGGCGTCCCTGGTGCTAATCGCGTCGATGGAATCTTACGCTCGTGCCCATCGGTCTCGCGGCCTGCGTCGACGCCGCCCCGATCACATCGCCCCTTATCTACGTACGATTCGGATCACGGCCTTGGTGCCGTCAGCAGCTTTGCCTTGGCAGCCTGGAACTCCTGTTCCGTCAGCGCACCGCTCGCCTTGAGCTGGGCGAGCTTCGCCAGCTCGTCGCTCAGCGAAGGCGCGGCCGCCAGCGACGACGGAGCGCCCGAAGGAAGCGTCGCGGTGGCGAACGAGGCCGGGGCCTGCGGAAGCAGCTTGGCGGAGTTGCCGCACTGAGCGGAGACGATGTCGTAGTCGCGTCCCGAACCCATGTCGGCGTAGAGCGTGCCGCCGGACTGGTCCATGACGACTACGAAGGCGGTCGATCCCGTGTAGCCGCCCATCCGGTTGCGTGCGTTGACGAGTCCGCACGTCCAATAGCCTTCGATGCGCTTGCTCAGAAGCGGCTTCCAAGTCCCGTAGAGGAAGCCCCGCGGCCATTCGATGCGTGCGGAATCCGGGTCGATGAGCCGAGCGCGAAGCGCCTGCTCGCCGTTGCGACGGAACAGGTCCCAGTCGGGTTCGGACTTGGCGAAGGTCGTCTCGTCGCCCGGCCACCGGCTCGCGAGATCGGCGATTTCCCGGAACCGCGTGGCACCCACGCTCTGCGTGATCGAGGCCTGCATCGCGCGAAGGTTCTGAGCGACGCGGACTCGTGATGCTGGAAGGTAGGTCGCATCCTCGACCGCCATGCGCATCGCCTGAAAGTTGGCTTCGCCGATCACGGTGTCGTCTGGCTTGCGGGACAGGGCCGCACACCGCGCGCGCAGCGCCGCTCCGCCGAATCCCAGGTTCACAGGACGCTCGAAGGTCGCGGCGCAATCATCGAACCTGCCGGCGGCCGCCTGGTCCAGCCCGAGCACGTATGCCTCCATGACGGGTCGGCTGTTGACGCAGGTGATCTGGATGGCGCGCGTGCCGCCGCCGCGGCTGACCGTTGCCGGAATGTTCGCGTCGGGCGCGACGGTGCGGAGCACGGCGATCACGTCGTTCGGGGTCTTGTCGGCAAGATCGACGCCGTTGACCGAAAGGACCCTGTCGCCCGGCACGAAGGAGGATCCCGGGAAGGTGCGCGTGACGACGTTCTCGCCTTGGATCTCGGCGTTCGTGGCGCAGCGGTCCTTGGGCTCGCCGGCGGCTCTAAGCAGCGCGACCGAAGACTTCGCCTCGGTCTTCAGCTGGTTCCTGTCCTGGGCGGTGGCCGCCGACGACGCGGCGATGGCGGACAAGGCGCATGCCGCTCCGAAGATGTTGATCGAACGTCGCATGTCGTCTCCCCCGTCTCGCCGTCCCCACGGCGAAGCCATGCAATCGCGGGTGGTGCAGGCGCTTGTCAACACGCGACTGACCGTTTGGCGTTTGCAAAGACGGCATCGCCGGGTTCTCGATGCCGTCGCATCCAACGAGCATGGTGCGCACGCTGAGCAGGCATCTTCGTTCTCGATCGCTCGGGCCTCGGTCCGGCCCGGATATCGTCCAGCTGCGAAGGTTGCCCTTGCGCGGCAGCTCCTCTTTGCCTGATGTTCTCGAATGATTTCGCTGGGAGGTGCGTCACGTGAAGGGGGTGTTCGAAATCAGCGGATCTTCGCGTTACGACGACCTCATCGCCGAGCGCTATCACTTCCCCAGCGTTTACCTGCGGGCTGCCACGGCCTGCGTGCAAGACTGGATCGTCTATCGCGAAACGGGTTCCGGCGGCGGTCGGAAGGCCTACGTCGCCACCGCATTCGTTGATCGGATCGACGCCGACGCCGCCTCAGCCGGCATGCACTATGCGCGCGTGTCGCGGTTCGTCGAGTTCGACCGGCCCGTTCCCTACCGCGATGACGGTGGGCGCTTCGCGGAGCGCATGCTGCGCGATCTCGAAAATCCGGCGTTTGCGGGACGGGCGCTTCGCGGTCGGTTCGTGCGACCGCTCGACGGGCCGGACTTCGCTGCGATCGTCGATGCCGGCCTATCCGACACTCTGTCTCCACAGCGCGCGGTTCGTCTGGAACTCGACGCGGATCATATCGACCCAGCCACCGCAGCGCTGCTGTCGTCCGAGCCTTCGGAGCGGCGGGTCGAGCAGATGCTGGTCAACCGGAAGATCAGGGATGCCGCGTTCCGCGCCCACGTGCTCCAAGCCTACGGCGACAGATGCGCGGTAACCGGTCTGCGCATGGTCAACGGAGGAGGAAAGGCCGAAGCGCAGGCCGCGCACATATGGTCCGTTGCGGACGGAGGGCCCGACGTCGTGCAGAACGGCATCGCACTTTCCGCGACGGCGCACTGGCTGTTCGACAGACATCTCATCAGCATCGGGGAGGGCTTCGACCTGCTGGTTTCCCATAACAAGGTGCCGTCGGAGCTCGTCCGGCTGTTCCCGTCGTCCGGCGTGCCCATCGGGTTGCCGGAGGATCCGAGACTGCGGCCGCACCCTGAATACGTCGCTCGGCACCGTGCTCGGTTCATGGGAGACGCCGTCTGAACGAGAGCGACCGTGTCATCGCCGCCTATGACGCGGCGGCCGGGGACCTTGCAGCCCGCTACGACGGGCTGGCAGGAGGCGCCTCGTTCAGCGGCATCAGCGCTTTGTTCCCATCGCGCGGCCTCGCGCTGGACGTTGGCGCCGGTTCCGGGCGTGACGCCCGATGGCTGCGTTCGCTCGGCATGTCGGTCGTCGCTGTCGAGCCGGCGGCCGGCTTTCGCCGACACGCCTCCGCAAACCCCGACGATGACATACGCTGGGTGGACGACCGTCTTCCCTCGCTGGACCGCGTCCACAGACTCGGGCTCGGCTTCGATCTGATAATACTGTCAGCAGTGTGGCAGCACGTCGCGCCAGCGGACAGGCAGCGCTCGTTCCGTAAGCTCGCGACCCTGCTGAAGCCGGGCGGCGTTCTGGCGATCACGCTCAGGTCGGGTCCGTCTCCTTCCGACCGCCCTATGCACGCAACGTCGGCCGCAGAAGTCGAGGGGCTCGCGCGATCGGTCGGTCTCGAGATCCTGAAGGTCGAGACCGCCTCAGACCTGCAGGGTCGAGCGGATGTGACGTGGTCGTCGGTGGCGATGCGCATGCCTGATGACGGAACGAGCGCGTTGCCGCTGATCCGCGGCATCGTGCTGGGAGACGACAAGTCGTCGACCTACAAGCTGGGCCTGCTTCGGGCAGTCGCCCGCGTGGCGGAACACGCCCCCGGTGCGGTGGCGCCCGTAGCCGGCCAAGCCGACGCCGTGGATCTGCCGCTTGGTTTGGTCGCGTTGTTCTGGATACGCATGTATCTCCCGCTCGTGCGGCTGGGGCTGCCGCAGGCCCCGAACAATCGCGGTCCCGACGGGCTCGGCTTCGCGAAGAACGGGTTTCGTCGGTTGCTGGCGGACGGCGTGGACGCGTCAGACCTTCGCGTCGGCGCCGTCTTCGATGCGGAGCGCGGTTCCGCGTTGGTGTCGGCGTTGTCGGAAGCCGCTTCGACGATTGCGAACATGCCCGCGAACTTCACCCGTTTCCCCAACAGCGATCGCCGCGTTTTCGAGGTGGTGCGTGGTGGTCGCTCGCGTGCGGGCGGGTCGGAACTGACAGTCGCCGGATTGCGGCGCTGGGGTGCGATCGTGGTCCCGGGAGGACTCTGGCGCGCGCTGTCGCGGCACGGACCCTGGATCGATCCAATGCTCGTAGCGGAGTGGGCTCGGCTGACGCGCGGCTATGCGGATCGGATGAGCATTCCAGTCGAAACGGGCATCGTCGAGGCGGCGCTGGAATGGCGGGAACCGGTTCGGACTACTGCGATCGCGCGACTGGCTGCGGATCGGATCTTGGCGGAGGGCCGGCAGATCGAGTGCGTCTGGACCGGCCGGCCGCTTTCTTCCGTCAGGCTCGATGTAGATCACTGCCTTCCTTGGGCCGCATGGCCTTGCGGCGACCTGTGGAACCTCGGGCCATGCGATTCCCGGGTCAATCGCCATGAGAAGCGGGACCGGCTGCCCTCGGCAGAGCTGCTTTCGCAGAGCCGTGAACGGATAATGCGCTGGTGGCAGGACGCCTACCTGTCGGATCCGGCACTCGCCGCGCGGTTCGGCAGGGAGGCGCTTGGCTCGTTGCCCGTGTCCGATGCTTTGGACGCCGCGGAAGTCTTCGCGGCTCTCGACTGGCGCCGACTGCGGCTCGCGCAGGACCAACAGCTTCCGGAGTGGTCTCGCCAGTTGCAGGATGTGACGTGAAGGCGGCGGGGCGCATGAGCATTTCGTGTGTTGCGGCTCAGGACGTCATCTCTGATCTGCGGTTTCGCAGCGGAGGCGGCGCCCGACGCGGGATGTGACAAGATCCTCCCAGGAACGTCGGATAGTTATGAAAAGCGAGGACATGTGGGAGATCATGATCCCACGACCGGGCAGGAAAAGGAGCTGACGATGCCGCGCACCTGGACGAAGACGGATGCGTTCGCGCATTTCGGCACGACGCTGACCAATGCACGATGGAGTTGGTCGGGCATCGCGCTTGACGGCTCGGTGGTTGCACTGGTCCTATGGCAGGACGTGGTGAAGGGGCGCGACGGCCGCTTGACCTATTTCGACAACGAGGATCTCGATGCCGAATGGCGGCGACGACCGGGACACACGGAACGGGTGCGTCATCTCGCGATCTGCCGGGACCGGCACGATGGTCGCTTCCGGGCCGTGATCGCTCGCGCCGTGGACGTCGCCGCAGACCCGCGCGACATCGCGTCCTGTCATCCGCAGGAGGGCGTGTGGTGGAGACTCGACGAGTTCGACGAAGCGACCGGCGCCTTCCGTGCGCACGTCGAACGCTGATCCAAGGGCAGCATCTCACCGCTTACCTGTGCGCTCCGCAACATTCGGTATCTCCGACACCCCATGCGTCGGTAAGCCGGGATACCGGGGCGACCGCCCATGCGGCAGTCCGTCGTCATGACTACTTGAACGGGTCTTTTGGAATGTGGGAAAAGCGATCGCGTTCACGCTGTTTGGCGGCTTCGTCACCGCGAAGGTAGGTCCAGCAGCGATTGAAGGCTTCCACGGCGGCGCCGGAACCCTTGAGGCTCAGGCTATCAACGGTCACCGCTCCCTTCGTCACCTTGAAGTTAGAGCTCTTCGCGAACAGCGGCAGGAATTCGCTAGCCGGGAACGCCGACATCAATCCCTTTCGGATCCTGTCCTCGGTGCCGATTGCCTTACGGTCGTAATACGATCCGCCCAACAGGTATTCGACTTCGTATTCCTCGTCCTTCTTGATCGACCAGTTGTAGTTGTCCACGATGACCACGATCATTTCGGGATTGCTGAGGTAGCGGAACAATAGCAGCCGCGTGTCGCCCGACCCCTCGTATTCCTCCAGCATGCCGCAGAAACCGCTGTTGGGTTTTTCCGCATCGCTTTCCTGAGCGGATATGTCGAAGCCGCCCGCGTTTCCGAAGTCGCGCGCCATCGCTGGCGACACGACAGTCACCGCCGCAACGGTCGCTGCCAGCCAAAACTTCATCTTTTCCAAGGTCTCTGCCCCACCCAAGAGTGAAGGCTCGCTATAGCAGGTAGTTGATCGGCCGCCAGAACTGGGCGATCATTCCTTTGAAGGGCTTTATGGGGTCGAGACTGGGGGATGTCGTGACGAGCAACAAGAATCTTGGATTGGCGGGCGCCGCAGTGCTGATCGTGGGACTGTTCTGCCCGATCGTCACGCTGCCGTTTCTTGGCAACGTCAACATCTTCAATGATGGCACGAACCTGATCGCGTTGGTGCTGCTCGCTATCGCCGTCATCGGCGGCGCCATGGCGCTCAACGGACGCGAACACGACACGTTGTGGCCCGGTGTCGCGGGAGCCGTGATACTCGTCTACCACTTTGCCACCCTGCAGTACCGATTGTCCCAGATGCGCAGCAGCATGGACGAGTTGAAGGACAATCCGTTCGCTGGCCTCGCTAAGACGGCGGTCGGCGCGATTCAACTTCAATGGGGATGGCTCGTGCTCGCAGCCGGCGCAGGCCTGCTGGTCTATGCGGGCATCAGGGCACGTCGGGAGCTGGAGCAGCCACTGACCGCGCTTCCGGACAGTCCGGCGAAGACGGTCGCCGGCATCTCGACCCTGCTGGCAGTCGGCGTGATCGGCTGGACCATCGCGGGGGGCAGCATCAAGACGGCAGGCAGCGATACCGGCCAGAATGCGTCAGGCCTGTCGAGCACGATATCGGATGGCGTGGGATTGCCAAGCGTCGAAGCGGAAGGGCCGGGCCCTGAGGAGGCTGCGTATATCCGGAACAATCTCAAGCTCTACGGCCTCGAGACCAAATACTATGAGAGCATGTTGGACGGACGCGTTCCCGGTGTGGATTTCAAGATCAAGAACAACGGTGGCCGCACGCTGAACCGGGTGAAGGTCAAGGTGGTGTTTCAGGATTCTCAGGGAAAGCCGATCGCAGAAGAGGAATACAGCCCGATATGGGTAGTTGAAAACAGCTATTCCAGCGATAACAATACGCCGCTGCGTCCGAACTACATATGGCAGAACGAGAAGGACCACTTCTACAACGCCAAAAGCGTTCCATCCGAGTGGGCGGAGGGGAAGGCCACAGCAACCATCACCGACATCGAGTTTGCGCCGCGTAAGTGACGACGTCCAAACTTGTCGATTTGCGGAGTCGAGCGTAAGCGGCTTCGAGGCACAGCGACGCTAATGGGCTGCGCTGGCGAGATGCGACCAGCGAGTATGGACCGAATAAGAAGCTGTATAAACGGTGGAAGCGTTGGGGCGAGGCTGGCGTGTTCACGCGAATGGTGTAAGGTCTAGCTACTGCTGGCGCCGAGCCGCAGACGGTCATGATCGATGCAACCTACCTAAAGGCATACCGCACGGCATCGAGCCTGCGAGTTAAAAGGGGGTTTTGGTCGCATGAAGGACTGGCGCCGCGTTGCCCCCCCCTACGACCGCTGCCCAACCGCCTTCTTCTCGGCCATCACCCTCGCTGCCACCGGTAACTTCTGGCTGTGATCAACAAGTCCTGACCCTATTAACGGCGACCTCCCATATACGGGCACGTTGCGCGCCGAAGGCTACTCAATACGGAGCGAAGCGGCGATAGACGTTGGCGAGGCGCAGGCTCATAGCATGGGCGCTTACGTTAAAGCGCGTCGCGAGCTGCTTCACCTGTTGATCATCATCGATCGCGTCGACCCCGCCGCAGGCGTCCAGCATGCGCTTGGGCATCAGTAGGGATGCGGCGAAGAAGTTCGCCTCGATCTCCTCGACGTCCCTCGCCAACGATGACGCGTCGTTGCGATAGTTGACGCGATACCCGTGATCCACGTGCTCCACGATCCCCTCATGCAGCAGGAAGTGGCCGAACTCGTGTGCGATGGTGAAGCGCTGCCTGACGGCCGGATGACTGCCGTTGACCCCGATGATGCTGCTACTTCCGTTCCGGACCAGAAGTCCTGAAACGTCTTCGAGATCGCCCTTCTGAAGACTGATCCCACGGCGGTGGATCATGGCCTCCACTGGGACCGGTGGCGCATCGCCGATGCCGTCCGCGTCAAGCAGTTCGTCGACCATCCGCTCGATTCTGCCGTAACGGGCGCGACGGAACGTACTCACCGCGAAACACTCCCGCCGATGGGTGTCAATCGTGACAGGAGCGCCGTTGCCCGTCCGTCCCCAACGCGTACATCAGTTCGAACGTCGTGCTCGCCATTCACGGCACCGGCGATCAGCAGTTCACACGCATCCGTCTTCAGCGCTCTCGCGACATCCACCAACTGGTGCAGCAGTATCGCCTGCCCACCGTTCTCGATATTCGTGATGGAACTTCTGGAAAGACCGGTCTCCGCAGCAAGCATGGCTTGCGTGAGCCCGACTACCCCGCGCCGCGCGCGGATGGCCGCGCCTACCCGGGCATAGATGTCAGCCGCCATGAACCATCTCCCGCATGCGGGGGTAATGAATCATGCCAAGGTGGAAGTCAAACACCTTGACGCGCCCGAAATCAACGAAATTGCTATCTTGGGCTGTAGTGGCGTTGCCAATCTGGTTGTCATTATTCTTAACATCGCGTAAATCCGACTGGGAAGCGGCAGGAGCGATTCGGTGGCTGAAGATCGGCAGGATGACACGAAGCGGCCCTATCGCGTGCTGAGCCTCGATGGCGGCGGAACGCGCGGGATCTACACCGCGGCGTTCCTCGACCGGCTCCTCGACCAGCATGCGCGGCGGACAGGACGAGGCCCACTTGATCTCGGCCTCGGCTTCGATCTCATCGTCGGTACCAGCACGGGAGCGATCGTCGGCTGCGCCGCCGCGGTCGGCGTTCCCATGGTGCAAGTCGTGCGCCTGTACCGGGAACACGGGCGAGCCATTTTCCCTCACCGCATCACCGGTCGCGCCAGCGTCCTCCACCGTGCGTTCGCCGGACGACGCTATGTGCGCGAAGGCGACAAGGCGCTGCGGCAGGCACTGACCGAGGTGCTCGGCACCACGACGATGATCGACGTCTACCGAGACCGTGGCATCTCGCTGTCCATTCCGGCCGTGAGGATGAGCAACCACAAGGCGTGGGTCTTCAAGAAGACCCCGCGCAGCGGCGTGAGGGACGACAACTATCCGCTCGTCGACGTCTGCCTGGCGACCAGCGCGGCACCCATCTATCGTTCGCTTGCTGAGATCGACGAGCCGAACGGCTCCGGCGTCAAACAGGTGTTCGCTGACGGTGGTCTATGGGCCAACAATCCCATCATGGTCGGTCTGACCGACGCGCTCACCGTCGCAGCACCCGATCAGCCTATCGAGATCTTCTCGCTCGGCACCTGCCCCCGCCCCGAAGGAGAGCATGTGACCGGCGATGCCGCGCATCGATCCATGATGGAGTGGCGATTCGGAGCGGACGTGGCGCCGCTCGGCATCGCGGCGCAGGAGTTCGCATACGACAACATGGCCAGGTTGCTCGCCAACGCGATGAGCCAGTGCGGCCGACAGGTTCGCCGCGTGCGCTTTCCCAATAGGGAGGTGCCGGCCGGAATGATGCCGTTCCTCGGTCTCGACGACGCCCGTGACGAGGCTATGGATCGCCTCGTCGCGCAGGCGCACACGGACGCGGATTTGACGCGCAGCAACTGCGACGATCCGCGGAACGGGGAGGGGGCAATGATCCGCGCCCTGCTCGACGATCTGCCCGATGCCGCCGGTCAGGCGCATCCTTCCCCCGCCCATGCGGCCAACTGAGGAATAGACCGGTGTTCGACTGCTCCAAGGACGTGCGCGCTTTCCACGACAAGCAGGTGGTCCTTTCGCAGGCGGAGCAGACCGCCATGCGTGACCGGCGCGATGCGAACCGCCGCCGCCTCCGCAAGGGACTGGCCGACAACGGCAACCCTGCGCCGATCGAGTTCGTCAAGCAGGGCAGCTACGCCATGAAGACGATGCTCCAGCATCCGCAGAACGATTACGACATAGACGACGGGGTGTATTTCCGGAAGGACGATCTGGTCGGCTCGCGAGGCGCCGCGATGTCGGCGCTCGACGCACGATGGATGGTGCGCGACGCATTGGACGACGGCAGCTTCAATGATGCACCCGAGGTGCGACCGAACTGCGTCCGGGTGTTCTATGCGGCCGGATTCCACGTCGACGTCCCCGTATATCGTCGCGTCGATACGAACGGATCCTATTCTTATGAGCTGGCGTCGGGGGCCGGGTGGCGACGGTCCGATGCTCGCGATGTCACGGCGTGGTTCGATCGCGAACTGAACGCCAGCGGGCAGACCTATCTGCTACGCCGGCTGGTGCGCCACGTGAAGAAGTTCGCGCGAAGCCGGTCGAGCTGGTCCGGACGCATCTTGAGTGG
Source organism: Sphingomonas sp. Leaf257 (assembly GCF_001422185.1). Lineage (NCBI taxonomy): Bacteria > Pseudomonadati > Pseudomonadota > Alphaproteobacteria > Sphingomonadales > Sphingomonadaceae > Sphingomonas > Sphingomonas sp. Leaf257. Next base: position 255,791 of record NZ_LMMH01000001.1, on the reverse strand, counting down.
TTTCGGCATTACCGTGCTGGTCGTCGAGAACCGGCACCTCGACGTGGCGCGCGACGACCGCGCCGTCCACGAGACGATGCGCGCCATCAAGCAGCGGCTCGACTGGAACCTCGTCGTCTCCCATCCGGTGACGCCCGGCGACACCATCACCAGCGGCGATTCCGACGGTAAGGCTTCCTTCCTGCGATCCAAGCTGGACGAGGCCCTCGGCTGGATGGAGCCTTTGTTCGAGGCGGACTGCACCCGCGAGAAGGCGCTGTCGTGCTGGGACAAGGTCTACAATACCGATTTCTTCAGCGCCCGCTACAAGGAGGAACGCGCCGCGGCGTTCGCCTGTCGCGTCGGCATCGGGTCGGCCGCCCTCATGGCGCTGGAGGCCCCCACCGCCGCGGCGGTAGTCGGCGCCGGTGGTGGACGGCATGCCTGACAGAGGCGTCCGCGGCCAGATGACCTCCGATGTCGCCGTCCAGCTCGTCGATGAGAGGCTCGCCGCCGATCTGGGGATCGTCCCGGAGCGTCTCGATGCGGGTCGGCTGCGGGCGGCTTATCCGCGCCGGGCCTTCGTCGATGGGTGGCGAATCCCCGTGGACTGTTCGGACGGCCAGACGCGTCGGGTCGATCTTCTGATCGGTTCGGCATTCCCCGCAGCATATCCCCGCACCGCGCTGGTCGACCGTCCCGACGACCTGGAATGGCCTCACGTCGAAGGCGATGGCGTGATGTGCCTCCTGCCGATCCACGCTGAAGTGGATGCCGGTGATCCGGCGGCCGTCGCCGTCAATCTGCTCGCCCGATCCGCCCGACTGATCGAGGAGCTGCTTTCCGGCGACATCGTCGAGCGCGACTTCCGGGAGGAGTTCCTCACCTACTGGTTCTACGGATCGGACTTCGGAGCACCGAAGGTGCGCAGCCTGCTCCGCCCCGGCGGACCGTCCCGCATGGTGCGGGTGTGGCGCGATCGGGCAGGCGCGATGACGGTTGCGGAGGATGCGGCGACGCTCGAGCGCTGGCTCGCCAACCTTTCCGGTTCCCCGCATGCCCGCAAGACCTGTCGGCATGAACCCGCAGCGCTGGTCTGGCTGCCGACGCCTCCTGTGCCGGCCGACTACCCGATCATCGGTGCAGACGTTGTCACCCTCGCTGCCACCGCGGGTCCGGGGGCTTCGGGCATTGTGGAGGAGCTCGCGGCAGCCACGGTCGATAACGCGCTGGTCGTCTTCGGGGCGGAGGGTCGCGGCGGCGCAGGGCTGATCGCTGTGGAGACGACCGTGGCGCATAGGCGTAGCGGCGCACGCGGCGGCACCGAACATCCGTTGACCCAAGGGTTCAGGGCGGCGCCTCTCCCTGCCGGCGTGGCCGCCTCGCGCATGTTCTCCGCGGCGCCGGTGCGGCGCCTTCAGGTCGATCGCGCCGATGCGAGATGGATCCATGGACGCGGCAGGGATCCCAGGCTCGAACGGCTCATCGCGTCCACCGTCGTTGTGATCGGGTGCGGGTCGCTCGGCTCATCCGTCGCCGCCAGACTGGCCCGTGCCGGCGTCGGGCGACTGCACCTCGTCGACAACGACGCGCTGGCATGGTCCAATGTCGGTCGACACGAACTGGGTGCCGATTGCGTCGGGTTCAACAAGGCGAAGGCGCTCGCCGAACGCCTTCGTCGCGAGTTTCCGCACATGGATGTGGCGGGGCACGATTTGGGAATGCACGTACTGCTCTCCCACCACGAGCGGCTGCTGATCGATGCCGATCTCATCGTCGCAGCGACAGGAAGCTGGGGAGCGGAAGGCGCACTGGACAGGTGGCATGTGGCGACAGGACGCAACGTTCCGATCGTCTATGGTTGGCTGGAGGATCTCGCGCTCGCGGCGCACGCCGTGACCATATCCAAGACCGGTGGATGCCTGCGCTGCGGCTTCGGTCCAACCGGTGTTCCGCTCCTTCCTGCGTTGGATTGGCCATCGGGCCGCACCGAGCACGAGGAGCCGGCATGCGGCAATCACTACCAGCCCTACGGCGCGGTTGAGCTCGGTTTCGCGGTCGATCTGGTCGCGACGACATCCCTTAACGCGTTGCTTGAAAGGCCAGCGGAATCGGTCGAGCATGTCTGGCTGACCGCTCGAGCCAACGCGGTCGCGGCGGGAGCGACGCTGGCCGAGACGCTGACGCGCCGTTCAAATCAGGTGCCGCTCGGAGGCGGACTGGTGACCGCGCCTTGGCCGAAGGGCTGCGAGCACTGCACGAACGCTATCAATTTGGCGGCTTGAGACGAAAACAGAATGGAGGGGGCATCAATGCCGAAGAACATAGTGGTCTTCTCCGATGGCACGGGCCAGGACGGCGGCGTCCGTCCGGAGCAGCGGATGAGTAACATCTTCAAGATGTATCGCGCATCCAGGCCGGGACCCGACAGCTTGGTCGATCCCCGCGATCAGGTCGTCTTCTATGATCCTGGTCTTGGAACGGAAGCCGGGGCCACGGGGCTGACTTCGGTCCGTCGCTGGATCGCGAAGCTGCTGGCGTCGGTGACGGGACGCGGCATCACCGTCAACATCGCAGACTGCTATGAATTCATCATCAACCACTACCGTCCCGGCGACCGCATCTGGCTGTTTGGCTTCAGCCGCGGCGCGTACACCGCCCGCAGCGTGGCGACCGTCCTTCGACTCTGCGGCGTCCCTACCCGCATTCCGGAGGGGGACCTGCCCCGCTTCCGGCTGCGCGTGAGGGAGATCGCGGATCAGGCGGTCATCCGGGTGGCTGAGTATGGTGCGGGCCATCCGCGCGCGCGATACGAGGCCGAGCGCGAAGAACTCGCCCGTCGCTTCCGCATCGAACACGGATCGGACGTCAACGGCGAGGCGAACGCCGCGCCCTACTTCATAGGCGTATTCGACACTGTAGCCTCGCTCGGCGCGAAGGGGCCTTTGCGGATCGCGCTTGGTGCGGTTCTCGCGCTCTTGACGGCGGCTTCCGCCGCAGCGGCGGCGACGATAATCCATCGGCTGTTCGACACCGGTTGGACTGCCTCATTCATCGTCGCGGCCGCGATTATCGTCCTGGTCGGGGCTTGGCTTTATCTCCGGACAGCCCTCAAGACCTTCAAGCCGTCCGCAGCGGGAGGACGCAGGACCTTCCACTTGGCGCAATGGAGCGGACGCGACTACGACAAGCTGCTTGGCCGGGCGGTCGTCCATGCGCGACATGCGATCGCCATAGACGAGAACCGTGCGGATTTCCCTCGGGTGCCTTGGGGGCCCGGCAAGGGCGTGGAACGCCGCCCGGAAGTCGAGGGTGAACCGAAGCCGTTCGTCCAAATGTGGTTCGCGGGCAACCATTCGGACATCGGCGGCAGTTATCCCGAGGCGGAGTCGAGGCTGTCCGACATAGCGTTGGAGTGGATGCTGGAGGAGGCGCGCTCCGTGCGTCATCCGCTGATCGTCGACGATACCCGCATCCACCTGTTCCCTTCGGCGCATGGCGTCCAGCATGATGAGGTGGTGGGTATGTCCGACACCGTGCGAAGCCGCACACCGTTCTGGCTGCGTCGGCTCACGCGGTCGATCACCTGGAAGGTACAGCCGCGCGACCCGAAGGACACCGCCACGATGCATCCGAGCGTGTCCGAGCGCTTCGCTCTTGATGCCGTGCCCCGGCAGGGTGCCGATGGACCATATAGACCCGATGTGCTGCGGACGCACGAGCTCTTCCGGGATCATTACCTATGATAAAGTGGCCTTTTCGATCACATTCCGTAGGCAGGCCGCTCCTCCAGGCGAGATCGTGGATTGCGACGGCGGTCTTTCTGGTCGGGGTGACCGCATCGACCCCGACCATGGCTGGCCAGTCGGAACTGCACACCTTCCACTGTCTCCACGGATGCCCGATCGGAGCCGCCGACATCGACGACATCGTCGTGCGAGAAATCTACACCTTGGCATCCAACGACCTGACGAAGATGGCGGACTGGGTCGCCTACCGCGTGACTCCGTCCTCGATCGGACCGTCCGGTGAACGCAAGTGGACGGCGGATCCATGGCTCGATCCCGACGAGACGCTGGAACCGGGAGACTATGACGGCGCGCCCAAGGCGCTGGGAATTGACCGTGGGCACCAGGCGCCGCTCGCCGGCCAATCCGGCACGCCGTTCGCCGCCGACACCAACATCCTCTCCAACATCACGCCGCAGGGTGCGGCTTTGAACCAAGGGGCGTGGCAGCGGCTGGAGGCGCGGGAGAACGACCTCGCCCGCAAGGAGAACATAGGGGTCTACGTCCTGACGGGGCCGTTGTTCGAGCGTGTCCTCCCGCCGATGCCGAATGCCGACGAGCGTCATCGGGTCCCATCGGGCTACTGGAAGGTGATAGCGACGCAGGACGGTCGCCTCGCCGCCTTCATCATGGACACGGTCGCACCGAGGACGCTCGACCATTGCGACGCCAGGGTGACGCTGGACGAGGTCGAACTCCGATCACGCCTCGGTCTGTTCCCACGCCTCACGGCCCGGTCGTTCCGGAATCTCTCGTCCGAACTGGGGTGCGTACCATGATTTCGATCCCGTCCGGTGCGAAGCTCCGCATCGTCGTCTGCCTGCTGCTGCCGACGGTTCCGAGCGGCTGCGCGACGGCGCCTTCCGCCGACCTGACGGGATTCGGCCGCGCGGCATCGACCCTGCAGACGGACACGACCACGACCTTTGCGGAGGCCAATCGACTGACCCGATCGGTCGAAGTGGACCGCTTCGTCCGGTCCGGCGCGATCGGCCTGTCGGAGCGGCGCTTCCCGGCGGCTGTTCCACCCGAGGTCGCCGCCAAATGGCGCGGCGCACTCGGCGATCTCGCCCGCTACGGAAACCTGTTGGCGACCCTGACCGGGCGCGGGCGGGGCGGCGTCCAGACCGACGCCTTCCGCGAACTGGGTGTCCAGCTGAACGCGGGTCCGACCGCAGCCGGCCTCGATCCCGGCGTGTCCGCCGGATTCGTCACCCTAGCAGGCGCGCTGGTCGATCTCCGGGCGCAGTCCAGCGCTCGCGACATTCTTCGACGCACCGACCCGGAAGTCCGGACCCTTCTGACCGCGATGGCGGACGCCGTCGGCAGGAACGATTCCGAGGGGTTGCGGGGCACGGTCGCCTCGAACTGGGCGATGGCGCTCTCTGTGCATCAGCGCGCATACGCCGCTGCCGCCACGGAGAAGGCTGATGCCCGTCAGCGACAGATCGTGTCCGACTACCTTGCCGGCATCGACAGGCGGGACGCGCAACTCGCGGCACTCGCCGGGCTGCGCGCGTCGCTCCTTGGCTTGGCCGACGCGCACACCGCCGCCGCCAACGGTTCGCGGCGCCCGTTCGGTGAGGTGCTGAAGGACATCAACGATCGGCTGGATAGGACGGAAACCACCTACCGGGCGATCGAGAAGGCGGGAGACGCGAGATGAACAGCGATGATACCATGGCGGTCGGCCCCGGCGACAATCCCGACCTGCATGCGATGCACCGCGATCTCGTCGCCCTCGTCCGTCGGCTAGAGTGGGCGATCGATTCCGCCCCGGACGCTGCCGCGATCGTCGCCATCACCGAGCAGATGGCCGAGGTGAACGCACGCGTGACCTCGACGGGCCGGGTGCTGCTCGCGCGGCAGACGGATGAGATTGCACGTCATGCCAAGGCGTTTTCCGATGCAGTCCCCGAGATAGAGAGGGAGATCGACGCTCTCCGGGACTGCGAGCGCATGGTCGCGGCTGTGGCGGCGCTGCTCGGCACCGTCGACGAGGCGGTGCGCATCGCCAAGCTCACGTGCCGATGAGATCATCCAACGGCGCCGACGCCCCCTGAGGGCGGAGGAGACGAGAGAGGCGGCAAATACCCTATCCGTCATGATGGAGGAGGTTGACCCAAAGCACTTAGTGCGACTGAAGAGCCTTTGCAGCTGAACGCTCGAGCGAGGGCAGACCCGCATGGTCAAGTAATTCTGCCGCGACTAATTCCATGCTTTCGTCCGGTCCGAGCCGATGACGCATTGGCTCGGGAGTTCGCGCTTTCGGACTTCGCGCTCCACAAGACCCGTCACGCGCACGGCATACCGGCGCCTCGGCTTGGCTGGCGGGCGAAGCGTAAGTGTAGTCCACCACGCGTCGCGGACGGTAGTAAATCGGTTCGACGGCGCAGGACAGCCTCGAGCCGTATGAAAGTGGCGGAAATTCGCTGAATGTCAGTGTAAGGTTGTGCGAGTGTCAATGTAAGGTTGTGCGAATGGTTACAGCCGAGGCAACGTCACCCCGCGCTGGCCCATATATTTGCCCGCCCGGTCGGCATAGCTGGTCTCACAGGGCTCGTTACCCTTCAGGAACAGGAACTGGCAGGCACCCTCATTGGCGTAGATCTTGGCGGGCAGCGGCGTGGTGTTGGAAAATTCCAGCGTCACATGGCCTTCCCAACCCGGCTCCAGCGGCGTGACGTTCACGATGATCCCGCACCGCGCATAGGTCGACTTGCCGAGGCAGATGACCAGCACGTCGCGGGGCACCCGGAAATATTCTACCGTCCGCGCCAGTGCGAAGCTGTTGGGCGGGATGATGCAGCAGTCGGTCTTGCGGTCGACAAAGCTGTTCGACGCAAAGTCCTTCGGGTCGACGACCGCGCTGTCGACATTGGTGAAGATCTTGAACTCGTCCGCCACCCGCGCATCATAGCCATAGGACGACAGGCCATAGCTGATGCAGCCGTCGCGACGCTGGCTCTCGACGAAGGGTTCGATCATGCCTTGGGTCTGCGCGGCTTCGCGAATCCAGCGGTCGGACAGGATCGACATCTTCATTTCCTTCAGGTTTGGCCGCTCATCGCCGGATCGCGGGGGGAGGGCAAGCGGCAACCGCCAAAAAGGGTGTTGCGGTTGACGCAACGTCAAGCGGTACGGTGCGGCCCATGACCGCCATGCTCGACATTGCCGAGATTGCCCGTGCGACCGGGCTGACCAGCCGGGCGCTGCGCTTTTACGAGGCGCGCGGGCTGATCCGGCCGCTGCGCAGCGAGGGCGGGCGGCGGATTTTCGGCGCAGGCGAGTTGGAGCGGCTGCACGCCATCGTCGCGCTGAAACGCGCAGGCTTCACGCTGGCGGCGATCGGACAGATGCTCGACCGGCCAGGCGCGGCGCTGGGGCCGATGATCGCGGCCCAGGCAAAGGCGGTCGAGGCCGAACGTCGGGCACTGGCCGAGACCGCCGCGCTCCTGACATCCATCCAGTCCCGCATCGATGCCGGCGAGCGCATCGACGTCGCGACGCTGTGCTCGCTGATACGAAAAGGGAATGCCATGACGACGACACAATGGAAATCGGTGGTCGACCGCCATTTCACCGAGGAAGAACAGGTGCATTGGCCGACGCGGATGGAGGCACTCGGCCCCGACTTCGATCAAAAGGCCTATCAGGCGCGCTGGGCCGATCTGGGCCAGCGGATCGCGGCGGTGCTGCCGATGGACCCGGACTCGGAGGCGGCACGAGGCTTTGTGCGCGAATGGTTCGCGCTGCTGGCGCCGTTCCGCGCGGTGGCGTCACCGGAGATGTGGGCGGGCGCGACTCGGCTGCATGAGAATCGCGCGGATTGAGATGGACAGGCCGATCCCGGCTTTTCGGCCGATGTGTGGCAGTTCATTCAGGCCGCCGGTGCGGCGATGCGGGCGCGGGGCGAAGAGCCGGGGGGCTGAGGCGGTTTCTTCACGCGAAGCCGCGAGCCCGCGAAGAAGGATGATGTTCGCGCGGAGGCGCGGAGACGCGGAGGGGGCGTATCCGATCGTAAGCGATGCCGGTTATCGCCAAGGCTCGGGAGCCTGAAAATCTTCTTCTCCGCGCCTCCGCGTCTCCGCGTGAAAAAAATCTTCGCGTCTTCGCGTCTTCGCGTGAGAAATCAGCCGTGGCAGCAAGCTATGTGTTCGCGGGAAGCCGCCAGATTCCAAGATTGGTTCGCGCAGAGGCGCGGAGGCCGCAGAGAGGGAGTGTGAAGTTATTGGCGATGCCCAGCTATCGCTGAAAATAGAGGAGATCCAAACTTCTTCTCTGCGCTCTCTGCGCCTCTGCGCGAACAAGATATCCGCGCTTTCGCGCGAATTCAGCCGATCCCCAAATCCGCCGGACCGAACGCGTCGGGAAGCAGTTCCGACAAATGATAGGTCCGCACCGCGTCGCCCTCGGCCGCGCCGCAATGGACGGGCAGGTCGCGGCCACCCATCTGCGCGGCTTCGTTGATGACCTGGCGACAACGGCCACAGGGACTGACCGGGGTGGTGCCGGTCGGCACGCCCGCAGCGTCCATCGCGCCGCCGATCACGCCGACCGCGACGATCTCGCGCAGTCGCCCCGCCGCCGAGGCGGTGGCGATCGCGACGGTTTCGGCGCAGAGCGACAGGCCGTAGCTGGCATTCTCGAAATTGGCGCCCGTGATGACCGAGCCGTCCTCCATCAGCAACGCCGCGCCGACCGCAAAGCGGCTATAGGGCGCATGGGCGTTGCGCGCGGCGTCGCGGGCGGCCGTGATGAGGGCGTGAGGATCGATGGCATTCATGGTGTAACGACGTCCCAGTTGACGGGGCCTTCCACCCCCTCGACCCGGCGGAAATCGCTGGCACGCCACATGCGCCAGGGGCGCGCGGCATAATCGGGCTTGAACAGATTGCCGATCGCCCAGACCGAACGGTCGAGCGCGGTGGTGATGTCATATTCGCGCTCGAACGGTTTGGACACGCGCAGCATCACCGGCTTTCGCGTGTGCGTCTCGACCATCGCCACGAAGCGGGTCAGGTCGGCGACCAGCTGCGCACGCTCGGGCCGGGCGGCGCAATCGTCGTGAAAGGACAGGTCGATCGCGGTGGGCAGCGCATCGCCCGCGCGCGGCACGAAGATGTTGAAGGCGTCTGCCTGTGCCGCAGCAGGCTGGCACAGCGAATAGATATGGACCGCGCCGCGCCGCATCCCCGCCTCGGGCAGGGCGTCCCAATTGCCCTCGAACGACGGATCGCGCCGGTCGGTGCCCGAAGTGGCGACCAGATAGGCGAAGTCTGCGCCGTTCGCGCGCAGGGTGCGCCATTCGACGGCAGGCGGGTTCTCGGGCAGGTCGATGCCCTGCAGCGCATAACGCTCGGTCGGCGGCTGCCAATGGGTGGCCCAGTGCCGCCCGCCCGCGCTGATCGCGCCAAGGGCCAGCAGGCCCGCGCCGATTTTCCAGAGAATCGCCATCAGTTGCGGATATGCAGGACGCAGAGCAGCGTGAACAGACGGCGCGCGGTGTCGAAATCGACCTCGATCTTGCCGGTCAGCCGCTCCTTCAGCATCTGCGCGGCGTCGTTATGGATACCGCGCCGGGCCATATCGATCGTCTCGATCTGTTGTGGCGTGGCGGCACGGATCGCCTGGTAATAGCTGTCGCAGATCGCGAAATAGTCCTTGATCGGCCGCCGGAAACGCCCGAGCGCCAGCACCAGCGTCTCGATATGCGTGCCGTCCTCGCGGTGCATATGGATGCCGAGTCGTCCTTCTTCCGACTCCAGCTTGATGCGGTAGGGCCCGGCATAGCCATCCGCCTGCGGTCGCTGCGGCGCGAAGTAATTTTCCTCGATCAGGTCGAAGATCGCGATCCGCCTTTCCTGCTCGACATCGGCCGAGCGCCAGCCCAGGCTGCGCTCGTCGAGATCGATGGATATGATCCGGGGATCGGCCATGGGACGGGGATAGTCGCGAAGCGCGTGCGCCGCAAATCCCCCGCTGATCGACGCAATGCGTTTTGCTCCGACGCCACTCCGCGCTAACGCCGACGAAATGGCCACCCTCGCATTCCAGAACCCCGCTGCCGCCACCGAGCCGCAGCAGCTTCCCCGCAATATCGAGGCGGAGGCCGCGCTGCTGGGCGCGATGATGATCGACAACCGGCTGGCCGACGATCTGGTCGACCGGCTGGACCCGGAGCACTTCTTCGAGCCGGTGCATGGCCGTGTATTTTCCGCGATCAAGAATCTGCGCGCCACCGACATGCTGGCGACGCCGGTCACCCTGCGCCCCATGTTCGAGGCGGACGAGGGGATGAAGGCGCTGGGCGGCCCGTCCTATCTGGCGCAGCTGACGGGTTCCGGCGCGGGCCTGATCGGCGCGCGGCAGTTCGCGACGCAGATCTATGACCTGGCGATGCTCCGCGCGCTGGTGACGGTGGGCCGCACGTTGGTCGACCGGGCGATGGACACCTCCGAAGAGGTGAACCCGCGCGCCCAGATCGAGCTGGCCGAGAATGAGCTGTTCAAGGTCGCGGCGGATGGCGGTTCCGAGAATGCGGTCAAGAGCTTCTCCCAGGCCACCACCATGGCGGTCAAGAATGCCGAGCGCGCGCTCAATTCGGGCGGCCATGTCTCGGGCATCACCACGGGTCTCGACTCGGTCAATGCCAAGATCGGCGGTATGCACCGCTCCGACTTGATGATCCTGGCGGGCCGTCCGGGCATGGGCAAGACCTCGCTGGCGACCAACATCGCGTTCAATGCGGCGCGCCGCTGGATGCGCGACATGCAGGACGGCATCCCGCCGTCCGAGTCGGTCGGCGCCAAGGTCGCGTTCTTCAGCCTCGAAATGTCGGCCGACCAGCTGGCGACGCGTATCCTGGCCGAGCAGTCGGGGATCAGCTCCGAAGCGCTGCGTATGGGCAAGATCAGCCGCAACGAGTTCGCCCAACTCGCCGCCGCCGCCGCCGAGCTGGAGCAGTTGCCGCTGTTCATCGACGATACCGGCGGCCTGACCATCTCGGCGCTGCACACCCGCGTCCGGCGGCTTCAGCGGCGGCTGAACAACGAACTGGGTCTGGTCGTGGTCGACTATCTCCAGCTGCTCACCGGCTCGGGCAAGTCGTCCGAGGGCAATCGCGTGCAGGAAATCTCGGAGATTTCGCGCGGGCTGAAGACGCTGGCCAAGGACATGAACGTGCCGGTGCTGGCGCTGTCGCAGCTGAGCCGTGCGGTCGAGCAGCGCGAGGACAAGCGGCCGATGCTGTCCGACCTTCGCGAATCGGGCTCGATCGAGCAGGACGCCGACATGGTCTGGTTCGTGTTCCGCGAAGATTATTACATGATGCAGCGCGAGCCCAAGCGCCCGATGGAAGGCGATGACGGCAAGGTCTTCGAGGACCACGCGAAGTGGGCGACCGAGGTGGAGCGGGTGTACGGCCTGGCGGAACTGATCGTCGCCAAGCAGCGTCACGGTGCGACCGGCAAGGTCGTGATGAAGTTCGACCCGACGATTACGCGGTTCACGGATTTCGCGGGGTATTGAGCGGAGGCGGGTTAAATCCCGTCGTCCGTTCAGCCTGAGCGAAGTCGAAGGCCAAGGGAATCCCGCGCCGCTTGCTTTGGGGCGTGCACTTCGACTTCGCTCAGTGCGAACGGAGGCGGGGGCTGGGGTGACGTGAGGCGACGGCCCCCAACCTCACCCTGCGGCGCGAAGAGCCAGGCACGGGCTTCGTCCTTGCAGGTGAAGAAGCGGAATTCGTCGTGATCCTCGTTGGCGCGTACCGCCTGAAACTTCGTCAGCGCGCCTGAGGTGTAAACCGCGACGCGGCCCGACCGGACTGCGGGGTTTTGCATCATCCGGGCAAAGGCGGCGACGACTTCCTGACTCTGCACCATGGCGTTGGTCAGGTCGCACAGGCTGACGGGCGTGCGGCCGGCGGCGCGGATGCGGCGGACCGTCTGTTCCAGCTCGCGGGCGAAATCGCCCAGGGTGTCCAGGGTCCAGAACCCGTGCGTCGCAACCTCGAAATAGCCGCGTTCCAGGTTGACCGTCACGCTATACATCTCGTGCTCCTTCATCCTGTCCGGCGACCTTTGGTCGGGGCGCGGTTAAGAGAGGATGAGGGGAAATGGTTACTCCTGGCCGTTCCGCTCCACAAATGCCGGGCGTTTTATGCCGCCGAAACAGGCCGATGGATGCCGCACTCGATCTTGTCGAATCCGCGCCAGCGCCCCGCGCGCGGGTCTTCGCCGGGTTTCACCTTGCTGGTGCAGGGTGCGCAGCCGATCGAGAGATAGCCCTCCGCCTCCAGCGGATGGCGCGGCAGGTCGTACGCGGCGAAATAGCCGTTCAGCGCCGCCTTGTCCCAGTCCGCCAGCGGGTTGAGCTTCAATCGCCCGTCCTCGACCTCGAACCGGGGCAGCGCGCGGCGGGTGCCCGCCTGGAAACCCTTGCGACCCGAGATCCACGCCTCGAACGGCGCGAGGCCGCGCGCCAGCGGCTCGACCTTGCGCAGGTCGCAGCAGCCATCGGGGTCGTATCCGTGGCGGATGCCCTCCGGATCCTTGGCGGCCAACAGCGTGGCGTCGGGCTGGATGACGCGGACGTCCAGCAGGCCCAGCCGCGCGACCAGCGTGTCGCGGTACGCCAGCGTCTCAGGAAACATCTTCAGCGTGTCGGTAAAGACAACCGGCGTCGCGCGATCGGCGCTTGCGACCATATGCAGCAGCACGGCGGACTCGGTGCCGAAGGACGACACCGCCGCGATCTGCCCGTGCAACTCGCCGGTCAGCAGGGTGCGCAGCATGTCCGGCGCGGGCACGCCAGCGAAGCGCGCTTCATACGCCGCCGCATCCTCGTCCGTATAGGTCGGCCGCACGTCGATCCGGTCGAGTGCACGCTCAGCCATGGCGTAGCTTCCACACCGGCACGCGGGCGTCGGCGGCCTTCTGATAGGGCTGGGGGTAGAGCGCGAGCAGCTTGGTCAGCGTTGCCGCATCGACCGGCTTTTCGGGCGCGAAGCTGTCGAAGCCGCAGCGGCGCATGTGCGGGATCTGGTCGACCAGCACGTCGCCCGCCGCACGCAACTCGCCCTCGAACCCCGCCTCGCGCAGGATGCGCGCCGCCGAATAGCCGCGCCCGTCGCGGAAGGTCGGGAAGCTGATCTCGACCAGCGCGATCTGTCCCAGATGCTCCAGCAGCTCGCGCGCATCGTCGCCCGCCTCCAGCCGGACGGCGGTGGCGTTGGTCTGGCCCAGAAAGGCGTCCAGCGTCACCGCCGGTTCGTCATGCACCACATCGTCGCGGAAACGCAGCAGCGTCTCGCCCGCGTTCGTGTTAACGGTGATGGGATCAACCATAGATCGCTTCCTTGAACGGCTGCATGCCGACGCGGCGATAGGTGTCGAGGAAGCGCTCGCCGCCCTCGCGCAATGCGACATAGCGGTCGGTCACGCGCTCGATCGCGTCGACCACGCCGTCCTCGTCGAAGCCGGGGCCGGTGATCTTGCCGAGCGAGACGTCCTCCGCCCCCGATCCGCCGAGCAGCAGCTGGTAATTCTCGGTGCCCTTCTTATCGACACCCAATATGCCGATATGCCCGGCATGATGGTGGCCGCAGGCATTGATGCAGCCCGAAATCTTCAACTTCAACTCGCCCAGCTCGCGCTGCCGCCCGGCGAAACGCTCGCCGATCTTCTGCGCCAACGGGATGGAGCGGGCATTGGCCAGGCTGCAATAATCCAGGCCCGGACAGGCGATGATGTCGGAGATCAGGTCGAGGTTCGCCTCGGCCAGCCCGGCGTCGCGCAGCGCGGTCCAGATGGCGTACAGGTCGGCCTTGCGGACATGCGGCAGGACGATGTTCTGGGCGTGGGTGACGCGCAGCTCGTCATGGCCGTACCGCTCCGCCAGGTCAGCCATCAGGTCGATCTGGTCGGCAGACGCGTCGCCGGGGATGCCGCCGATCGGCTTCAGGCTGATCGTGACGATGGCATGGCCCGGCTGTTTGTGCGCCGCGACATTCTGATCGAGCCAGACCGCGAAATCGGGGTCGGTGCGGTCGACCGTGTCCGGCGCATCGCTGGCGAAGTCGGTTCCCGCGAACATGGCGGTGATCCGCTCCAGCTCGGCGAGCGGCGGGTCGATGCCGAGGTCGCTAATGGCGGCGAACTCCGCCTCCACCTGCTCGCGATAGGCATCGACGCCGATCTCGTGAAGCAGGATCTTGATCCGCGCCTTGTAGATATTATCGCGGCGGCCATAGCGGTTATAGACGCGTAGGCACGCCTCGAGATAGCTCATCAGATGGTCGGCGGTGATGAAGTCCTTCACCTCATGCGCGATCATCGGCGTACGACCCATGCCGCCGCCGACGAAGATCTTCGCGCCCAGCACGCCGTCGCGCGTCAGCAGCTGGATGCCGATATCGTGCAGCCGCATCGCCGCACGATCCTCGTCCGCCGCGATCACCGCGATCTTGAACTTGCGCGGCAGGTAGGTGAACTCGGGGTGGAAGGTCGACCATTGCCGCAGCAGCTCGGCCCAGGGACGCGGATCGGCGACCTCGTCGGCGGCCGCCCCGGCGAACTGATCCGACGAGATGTTGCGGATGCAATTGCCCGAGGTCTGGATGGCGTGCATCTGCACCGTCGCCAGTTCGGCCAGGATGTCGGGCGCATCGGCCAGCTTGATCCAGTTATACTGGATGTTCTGGCGCGTGGTGAAATGGCCGTAACCGCGATCGTATTTGCGCGCGATATGGCCCAGCATGCGCATCTGGCGGCTGTCCAGCGTGCCATAGGGCACCGCGACGCGCAGCATATAGGCATGCAACTGGAGATAGAGGCCGTTCATCAGACGGAGCGGCTTGAACTGATCCTCGGTCAGCGCACCCGACAGGCGGCGTTCCACCTGGTCGCGAAATTCCTCGACACGGGCATCGACGATGCTCTGGTCATATTCGTCATAGCGATACATGGCGGTTCTCTCAGATAACCCAGGCGCCGGCATCCGCGTCGGCGGGCTTCAGCGTCAGGTCGGGGCGCACGGTGGGGCCGAGCGCGCGGATACGGTCCTTGATATGGGCGGGGCGGGGGCCCTGTTCGGTCGCCTCGGCATCGATCAGATAGGGGACGTTGACCCGGCGCGCGCCTTCCTCGGCGCGAAGGATCGCCTCGCCTTGTCCGCCGACATCGACCGCGTCCTCGATATGACGCGACCAGTCGCGCCCCGTCCACCAGACGACATCGCCGGTACCCAAGTCATTGCCCGTCAACAGCTTCATGCGCTCATTCCTTCCGCCACGCGGGCCCAACGCGCGAGCTTGTCTTCGGCATCCGACAGGGTCACGACTTCGCCGACGACGATGATCGCCGGGCTCTGCACCGCCTCGCGCTCGACCATCGCGCCGAGATCGGCGAGCAAAGTGCGGATGGCGCGATGCCCCTCCAGCGTGCCGCGCTCCAGCACCGCGACGGGCATGTCGGGGGCGACGCCGTCGGCCATCAGCTTGTCGGCGATGCCATTCGCGGTCGCCACGCCCATATAGATGACCAGCGTGCGCCCCTGGCCCGCCAACCCGGACCAGTCCTGATCGGTCAGCCCCTTGCACTGGCCCGCGACGAAGGACACGGCCGAGCTGTGGTCGCGGTGGGTCAGCGGCAGCATCGCCTCTGCCGCGCAACCGAGCGCCGCCGACACGCCGGGGATCACCTCGACCGGCAGGCCGGCGGCACGCACCGTCTCCACCTCTTCGCCGCCGCGCCCGAAGATGAACGGGTCGCCGCCCTTCAGCCGTACGACGATCGCACCCGTCTTCACATGCGCGACGATCAGCGCGTTGATCGCGTCCTGCGACAGCGTATGCCGCGCGCGCCGCTTGGCCACCGAGATGCGCTGGGCCTGAGGCGGCGCGAGGTCGAGGACGCGGGGATCGATCAGCCCGTCATGCACGACGACATCGGCGGTCTTCAACGCCTCGACCGCGCGCACGGTCAACAGGCCCGGATCGCCGGGGCCTGCACCAACCAGGATCACGCGGCCACGCGCGGTGGGATCGAGAAGACTAGCCATGCTCCAAAGATGATCCCCCCGACCACAATCGACAACCGAGCGATGCTTGGGGCGGCGGTAGATCAGCTATGCGGGCGCAGGCCGATCGGGATCGTGGCGGCGGCGCTGTCGCTTTCGGCGCTGGCGACCGGATAGGCGCAGTAATCGGCGGCGTAATAGGCGCTCGGGCGGTGATTGCCCGACCAGCCGATGCCGCCGAACGGGGCGCTGGAGGCCGCGCCGTTGGTCGGGCGGTTCCAGTTGACGATCCCGGCGCGGATGCCGGTCCAGAAGGCGTCGTACCGCTCGCGCGAGGGCGAGATCAGCGAGGCGGACAGGCCGTAACGGGTGGCGTTGGCCTGCGCGATGGCGTCCGCGAAGTCGGATGCGCGGGAGACTTGCAGGACTGGGCCGAACAGCTCGTCGTCGGGACGCTCGGCGACGGTGCCGACGTCGAGGATGGCGGGGGTCAGAAGCGGCCGGTCGGGTGCGACTCGCTCTAACGGTCGGATGGTCTTCGCGCCGCTCGTCACCAGTTCCTCGACCCGCGCGAGCAAATGGTCCGCCGCGTCATTGTCGATCACCGGCCCCATGAAGGGCGCGGGCTCGTCATGCGGCGCGCCGAGGATCAGCCGGTCGACCAGCCCGGTCAGCGCCGTCATCAGCGGATCGAACAGCCGGTCCTCGACGATCAGCCGTCGCCCGGCGGTGCAGCGCTGCCCGGCGGTGGTATAGGCCGACTGGACGATCAGCGCGGCGGCGGCGTCGAGGTCGGGATCGTCCCACACGATGATCGGGTTGTTGCCGCCCATTTCCAGCGCCAGGATCTTTTCCGGCCGCTCGGCGAACTGGCGGTTGAGCGCCAGGCCCGTGCGCGCCGAGCCGGTGAAGAGCAGCCCGTCGATATCGTCATGCCCCGCCAGCGCACGGCCCTGATCCGGTCCGCCGATCAGCAGCCGCACGACTCCATCGGGCACCCCCGCCGCATGATAGCATTCGACCAGGAACGCGCCCGTCGCCGGAGTCTTCTCCGATGGCTTGAACACCACCGCATTGCCCGCCAGCAGGGCTGGCACGATATGGCCGTTGGGCAGATGGGCGGGGAAATTATACGGCCCCAGCACCGCCAGCACGCCATGCGGCCGGTGACGCAGCGCCATGCGCCCGCCGCCCGGCTGCTCGGTGAAACGCTCGCCCGCGCGCTCGGCTTGCGCGGTGATCGAGATCGCAACCTTGGCGATCACGGTGTCGACCTCGGTCCTCGCTTCCCAGAGCGGCTTGCCCGTCTCTCGCGCGATCAGGTCGGCAAAGGCGTCGGCGCGGCCCCGCACGATTTCGGCGAAGCGGCGCAGCGTCTCGATCCGCTTGGCCAGTGGCGTCGTCGCCCAACCGGCCCATGCCGCCCTGGCGGTAGCGACCTCCGTACTGGCATCGCCGATGGGAAGCTCGGCGATCAGCGCACCGGTCGCGGGTTCATGGGTCGATAGCGTTTCGATCGTGCGCGGTGATGACATGGCATGGATCCAGACAAGCCCCTCTCCTTCAGGGGAGGGGTTGGGGTGGGGCCTCTCCACCGATGCCAGGTCTGGGGCGGGCGCCCCACCCCCGGCCCCTCCCCCGAAGGGGAAGGGGGAGTCAGGCCCTTGTGATGCGATGCTAGGCTGCCGCAACCGGGTCGGCAAGCGCCCGCCCCATAGCGCGCACCCGTGCGACCTTGGCGTGGAGCAAGGTCCAGTCGTCATGCTCGGCGATGGGGCCCCAGATCGACTCGACCTCGTCGATCAGCATCGATTCCGGTTCGCCCTGCCAATAGGCATCGTCGCGCGCGCGGCGTGGGGCATAGGGCTCGATCAGGTCGCGAAGCGCGTTCCAGCTTTCGTCGTAATGATCCGGCACCTGTCCGCCGAACAGATCGAAATAGACACGGTCGAGGCTCGCCTGGCTGTCCCGCAACACGCGCTCGAAAGTCTGGACAAGCGCGCGGTCCTCGGTGCCGCCGCGCGGTGTCAGCCCCAGCCGCCAGAGGATCGCGGTCACGATCTCTGTCTGATAGGTCGTGGCAAAGCCTTCCAGCGCGGCGATCAGCGGATCGCTCTCGGCGATCAGGCGCAGGCTGGAGGCGAGTTGCATCACGTCCCACTGGATCGCCTCGGGCTGGCGGGCGAGCGCGTAGAGGCCGCTATGGTCGAAATAGGCGGCGGTGAACTCGGGGTCCCAAGTGGGGGCGAACCGCCAGGGACCATAGTCGAAGCTCTCGCCGGTCACGTTGATATTGTCGGAATTGAGCACGCCGTGGACGAACCCCGCCGCCATATAGCGCGCCGCCAGCGTCGCGGTCCGCTGCGCCACCAGGGTCAGCAGTCGGACGGGATCGTCCGAATCCTCGCCGTAAAAGTGGCGAAGGACATAAGCGACCAGCCGCCGCATTCCCGCTTCGTCGCGTTCGAAGGCCAGCCGCTGGAAACTGCCGATCCGGATATGGCCATGGCTCATCCGCACCATCACCGCCGAGCGGGTGGGGGAGGGTTCGTCGCCCCGGTGCAGCGCCTCGCCCGTCTCGATGATCGACAAGGTGCGCGAGGTGGGGACGTTCAGCGCCTCCAGCATCTCGGTCGCCAGGATTTCGCGGACCCCGCCCTTCAGCGTCAGGCGACCATCGCCGGAGCGGCTGTACGGCGTCTGCCCCGACCCCTTGGTGCCGAGTTCGAGCAACTGGCCATCGCGGGCCGTCATCTGCGCGAAGGTGAAGCCGCGCCCGTCGCCCAGATCGCTGTTGTAATGGCGGAACTGATGCCCGTGATAGCGCATCGCGAAGGGCCCCGGCAGCGTGCCGGGCAAGGGCTGGAACCGGCCGAGATGCGCGGCCCATTCCGCATCGGTCAGCGTCTCCAACCCGATCTCGGCCGCCGCCCGGTCGTTGCGGAAGCGGATGATCGTCTGCGGGAAATCGGCGGGCGTGACGGGATCGGCGATGAAATCGGCGATCCCGGTCAGGGCGGCCGAAGGGCGATAGGCTTGCGGGGATACGGGCATGCCGCGATATGGAGGCGGCACCGGAGGACCTTCAAGCATGATCCCTCATGAGAATCGATATTGGTGGTCGAAGGACGGCCTGCGGCTCCATGCACGGGATTATCCGGGGGACGATACGCTGCCCCCGGTCATCTGCTTGCCGGGCCTGACCCGCAATGCCCGCGATTTCGAGGGGTTGGCCGAGGCGCTGGACGGCCGCGCGCGGGTCATCGCGGTCAGCTTCCGGGGGCGGGGCGAGAGTGCCTATGCCAAGGACCCGATGAGCTATGTGCCGCTGACCTATGTGCAGGACGTCGAAGCGATGCTGGACGAGTTCGGCATCGGGCGCTTCATCGCGGTCGGCACCTCGCTGGGCGGGATCGTTACCATGGTGCTGGCGGCGACCGCGCGCGGGCGGCTGGCGGGCGCAGTGCTGAACGATATCGGGCCGGAGATCGAGGCGGCGGGGCTCGGGCGTATCCGCGGCTATGTCGGCAAGGGGCAGAGCTTTCCCACCTGGCTGCACGCCGCGCGCTGCGTCCAGGAGAATAACGAGGACGTCTATCCCGGCTGGGGCGTCGAGGACTGGCTGGCGATGGCCAAGCGCACGCACCGCCTGACCAGCGCGGGGCGGATCGTGCTCGATTACGACCTCAAGATCGCCGAGCCGTTCCGCGTGCCCAATACCGAGGGCGGGCCGGACATGTGGGCCGCCCTCGATGCGCTGAACGGCGTGCCGACGCTGGTGGTGCGCGGCGAGCGGTCGGATATCCTGAGCGCCAGTGTCGCCGAGCGGATGGTCGCCCGGCTGTCGCCGTCCGAACTGGTGACGGTGCCCGGCGTCGGCCACACGCCGCTGCTGACCGAGACCGAGGCGCTGGCGGGGATTGGCCGCTTGCTCGACACGGTGGCGGGGTAAGACCGGCAAATTCCTCCCCTGCAAGGGGAGGGGAACCAGCGAAGCTGGTGGAGGGGTGTCCCCGGTCGCGAGCGATCCCTAACCTCTCCAACCTTGACACCCCTCCGTCAGGCCTTCGGCCTGCCACCTCCCCTTGCAGGGGAGGAAAATGGCGCGGGCGGTTTTCATGTGGCCCGCCGCCCGCTAATCCGGCGGGCATGGCCCGTCCGCTGAACATCCTGCATCTCCACTCCTCCTTCTCGCTGGGCGGCAAGGAGGCGCGGGCGGTCGCGTTGATGAACGCCTTCGGCGATGCCGCCAGGCATACCATCGTCTCGGGACTGCCCGACGAACTGGGCGCGCGCGATGCCATCGCCAAGGGCATCCGCTACGAGATCGCGCAGGATGCGCCGCCGTTGACCGGCAAGCCCTCGGTCAAGCGGTACGAGGCGATTGCGGGTTATATGCGCCGCTTCGACCTGGTGCTGACGTATAATTGGGGTGCGATCGACGGGGTGATGGCACGCCGCGTCTATTCCAAGGGCGCGCCGCCGCTGGTCCATCACGAGGACGGTTTCAATGCCGACGAGGCGCGGGGCCTCAAGATCGAGCGCAACATCTATCGCCGCATCGCCCTGTCGGCGGCGGACGCGCTGGCGGTGCCGAGCCATATCCTGGAGGGCATTGCGCGCCAGACCTGGAAACAGCCCGCCGAGCGCGTGCATCGCATCCCCAACGGCATCGACACCCGGCTCTATGCCCGCGATCCCGATCCCAAGGGCATTCCCGGTTTCGTCCGCCAGCCCAAGGAGATCGTCGTCGGCGCGCTGGCAGGACTTCGGACGGTCAAGAACCTGCCAATGCTGGTCCGCGCGATGGGCGGCATACCCAACCGTTTCCGGCTGGTGATCGTCGGCGAGGGGCCGGAGCGGGCGAACATCATGCAGGCCGCCGCCGCCATGGGCATCGCCGACCGGCTGGTGATGCCGGGCTTCCTGGAGCGGCCGTACAACTACATCCGCCATTTCGACATCGTCGCCTTGTCCTCGCTGTCGGAACAGGCACCGATCGCGGTGCTGGAGGGGATGGCGGCGGGCCTGCCCATCGCCTCGCTGCCGGTGGGCGATGTGCCGATGATGGTGTCCGAGCCCAATCGCCAGTTCATCGCCGACGCGCCCAATGAGGTGCGCCTGCGCGACGTGATCCAGGCGCTGATCGCGCATCCCGAGTTGCGGACCCAGGCGGGGGCGGCCAACCAGGCACGGGTGCGTGCCGAGTTCGACCAGGCGCAAATGGTCGCGCGCTACAAGGCGCTCTACGAACAGGTGCTCGGACGGCCCGGCGCGCTTGGCTGAATGTCGTGGCGGAGCCCGGCACGGAGGGGTGCCGTTAATTCCCCTCGCATAGCGATCCTAACACGCTATATGAAACCCTTTCGGACCAGTAAGGTGAAGACGTGTTCAAAGGCCTAAGCCCCATCCTGTACAACGGCCGCGAGGTTTGGCCGCTGATCGAAGGCGGGAAGGGCGTTGCTGCGACCAATCACGCTTCTGCCGGTGCCTGGGCGGCGGCGGGCGGCGTCGGCACCGTGTCGGCGGTGAACGCGGACAGCTATGACGCCGAGGGCAAGATCATTCCCCAGATCTACCGCGCGCTGACCCGGCGCGAGCGGCACGAGGAACTGATCGAATACGCCATCGAGGGTGCGGTCCAGCAGGTGAAGCGCGCCTGGGACATTGCCGGTGGCAAGGGCGCGATCAATATCAACGTGCTGTGGGAAATGGGCGGCGCGCAGCGGGTGTTGGAAGGCGTGCTCGCGCGCACCAAGGGTCTGGTCGCGGGCGTCACCTGCGGTGCGGGCATGCCCTATAAGCTGTCCGAGATCGCGGCGCATCACCAGGTCAGCTATCTGCCGATCGTGTCGTCGGGCCGCGCCTTTCGCGCCTTGTGGAAGCGCGCCTATTCCAAGGCGTCGGAATGGTTGGCGGCGGTGGTCTATGAAGACCCCTGGCTCGCCGGTGGCCATAACGGTCTGTCCAACGCCGAAGACCCGTTGCAGCCGCAGGACCCCTATCCGCGCGTGAAAGCGCTGCGTGACACGATGCGCGAGGGCGGTATTTCGGACGAAGTGCCGATCGTGATGGCGGGCGGCGTCTGGTATCTTCGCGACTGGAACGACTGGATCGACAATCCCGAGCTGGGCAAGATCGCATTCCAGTTCGGTACGCGTCCCCTGCTGACCCAGGAAAGCCCGATCCCCGAAGAGTGGAAGCAGCGTCTGATGACGATCGAGCAGGGCGATGTCCTGCTCCACCGCTTCTCGCCGACCGGCTTCTATTCCAGCGCGGTGCGCAATCCCTTCCTGCGCAGCCTGGAGGCTCGTTCGGAGCGCCAGATCGCTTTCTCGACCCAGGAAGCGGGCGATCATGTCTTCCAGCTCGATGTGGGCGTGAAGGGCAAGAATTTCTGGGTGACGAAGGGCGACCTGCTGCGCGCGCGCGAATGGTTCGGCGCGGGCTTCACCATGGCGCTGAAGACGCCCGACAACACGCTGGTGTTCGTGACGCCGGAAGAGGCCAAGGAAATCCGCAAGGATCAGGCCGACTGCATGGGCTGCCTGTCGCAGTGCCTGTTCTCCAGCTGGGCGGACAGCGAAACCAATTCGACCGGCCGTCTGGCCGACCCGCGCAGCTTCTGCATCCAGAAGACGCTGCAGGAGATCGCGCATGGCGGGGATGTCGAGCAGAATCTGATGTTCGCCGGGCACGCAGCCTATAACTTTAAGCGCGATCCCTTCTACTCGAACGGGTTCGTGCCGACCGTGAAGCAGCTGGTCGACCGCATCCTGACCGGGGACTGATCCATCATGATGACGCCGGAACTCTGCGCGACGTTGCACAGCGTCGCAGGGGCGATGGCGTCATTCCCCGATGGCTGGTGGATCATCGGCAGCGCGGCGCTGACGTTGCACGGTATCGATGCCGGTCCGGTCGACGATGTCGAGCTGCTGATCGAGGCCGGGCTGGCCGATGCGGTGTTCGATCGGCTGGGTATCGTGCCGATCCTCTTGCCGCCTGATCCGCTGTTTCGCTCGACGGCCTTTGCGCGGTGGCAGGCCGCACCGGTTCCGGTCGAGGTGATGGCCGGTCTCGATGTCGCCGTCGCCGGATGCTGGCAGCGCGTCGAACCCCGCACGCGTCAGCGGATCATGAAATCCGATGGGCCCCTGTTCGTGCCCGACCAGCAGGAATTGCTCGCACTGTTCCGCCTTTTCGGGCGGCCCAAGGATGCGCCGCGTATCCGGGCGCTGATGGCAGAAGCGGCGGGGAAGGCCGCCGCTCCCGCACGATAGATTAGTCGGCGACTGTCCCGACGACCGCGCCCGCCGTGCCGCCGACCGCCGCGCCACGCTCGACACTGCCGCCCGTCGCCGCCGCCACGCCTGCGCCGCCCGCACCACCGATGGCGGCGCCCTTCAGCGTCGAGCAGGCCGAGATCGACATCGCCGCGGCCGCCAAGGTGAAGGTAATTGCTAGCTTTTTCATGGTGGTAGCTCCCGTTAAATGACAGGAGGGGAATGCAATCTCGAGGCAACGGTTCCGCATTGCAACAATTTGACATGGATCAGGGGCGGCTCTTCTCGGCAGCCTGTCACCATCGTCGAGTGCAAGGTTGATCCGGTTCATAGGCTGTGTCAGTCGCACGTCATGCAACCAGATATCCGCGCGATCATCGCCGCTTCGTCCCATGCGCTCGTGACCGGCAGGAAGGTGGCCGGTCTTTATGACCAGGCGCAGGACCGGCACCGCCGCATCGCGGCGGAGGCTCGGGGCGAGCATCTGCAGGGGCTGGACGGCGACCGGAACGTGAAGTTCGGCGGCACGCTTCCCGAACTGCGTGAAACCGGAACGGGGGCTGCGATCTATATGGAAATCGCCGATGGCGAGACGAAGGGCTTCGACCGCAGCAGCTCGGGCCACTTCACCTGCCGGATCGAGGATCAGGTCGTCCAGCTTTACGATCACGCCGACAGCGCATGGTTCACCTTCGTCGTGCAGGCCGCCGAATAATCCCAGTCAGCAATGCTCTCATCCCTTTCCCCTTTTGAGGGGAGAGAGAAAACAGTGCTGATCGCGTCTATAGCCACCCCTCCAGCACCTGATCCGGCGGGCGGTGGCCATCGGCCCAGCTGCGGATATTGGCGATGACCTTTTCGGCCGAGGCGATGCGGCCCTCCAATGTAGCCGAGCCCATATGCGGGGTCAGCACGACATTGGGGAGGGCGAGCAGGCGCGGGTCGATCTCGGGTTCGTGGCGCCACACGTCCAGCCCGGCCCCGGCCAGTTGCCCCTTTTCCAGCGCCTCGACCAGCGCGTCCTCGTCGACGATCCCGCCGCGACTGGCGTTGATGAGATAGACGTGGGCACGCATCAGCGCGATGCGGCGGCGATCGATCAGGTCGTGGCTGTCGGCGTTGAGCGGCGTATGGATCGACACGATGTCGACCGCGCCCAGCATCGCATCGAGATCGTCGTGCCAGGTCGCGCCCAATTCCTGCTCCACGCTGGCGGGCAGGCGGCGGCGGTTGTGGTAATGGATCGACAGGCCGAAGGCGCGGGCACGCCGTGCGACCGCCTGGCCGATCCGCCCCATGCCGACGATGCCCAGCGCCTTGCCGCCGATCCGGTGGCCCAGCATCCCACCGGGGCTCCAGCCTTTCCACGCGCCCGAACGGACCAGCTTTTCCCCTTCGGGCAGGCGGCGCGGCACCGACAGGATCAGCGCCATCGTCATGTCGGCGGTGTCCTCGGTCAGCACGCCGGGCGTGTTGGTGACGATGATGCCGCGCGCCCGCGCCGCCTTCAGGTCGATATGGTTCACGCCCGCGCCGAAATTGGCGATCAGCTTCAGGCGCGGTCCGGCATTCGCGATCAGGTCGGCATCGATCGGATCGGTGACGGTCGGGACCAGCACGTCGCAATCGGCCATGGCGGCGGCCAGTTGCTCGCGGCTGAGCTTTTCGTCGCTCTGGTTGAGCTGTGTCTCGAACAGCGCGGCCATCCGCTCCATCACGGGATCGGGCAGTTCGCGGGTGACGACCACCCTGGGGTTCAGGCAGCGGCGTGGATCGACCATGACCATCGGATTGCGGCAAGCCTGCGGGTCCGTCAACCGGCGATCGCGCGCCCGAACATGGTTGAAGCGGCCCCCCGGCTCGGCGTAGAGCAACGCGCAGGCGAGCAAGTAAAGGTACGGATGATGCGCAGGTCCATGGCCGGGCTGGCTGTTTTGGCGGCGACGCTGGCGAGCGGAATGCTGGCGGTGGGGCCACTTGCCCCGGTGGCGAAGGCCGCGACCGAGAAGCGGGCATTGCCCTATTATGGGTCGATCGGCGCATCGGTGGCGCGGATGCGGACCGGCCCGGCGCGTACCTATCCCGCCAGCTGGAATTACCGCCGCGCCGACCTGCCCGTGAAGGTCGTCGCCGTGTTCAAGGAATGGCGCAAGGTCCAGGACCCGGACGGCACGGAGGGCTGGATGCTGGCCGTCCTGCTGCGCAACACGCGCACCGCCATCGTGCGCGGCACCGAGCCGCTGCCGATGCGCTCGGCCCCGGATGAGGGCGCCAAGACATTGTGGCGCGCGGCTCCCGGCGTGGTCGGGCGGATCAGCGAGTGTAACGGCGGCTGGTGCCGGTTCGACGTGAAGGGGCAGGCCGGGTTCGTGCCGGTGGGCTCGATCTGGGGTGTCGAGCCGGGTGAGGTTCTACCGTAAGGCACTTGGCACGCCCCTCCCGCAGGCGGGAGGGGATGGGGGAGGGGACGGCCGCAGGCGATGGTCTCGGTGAGACTCCGTGCCCTCCCCCGACCCCTCCCGCCTGCGGGAGGGGAGTAAGAAGAAGGATGCCCTCCGGCCTGCGGGAGTGGAGAAAGAAGGGGAACTTACATCAACTCCACCGCCATCGCGGTGGCTTCGCCGCCGCCGATGCAGAGCGACGCGACACCGCGCTTGGCGCCCTTCGTCTCCAGCGCCGACAACAGGGTCGCCAGCACCCGCGCGCCGCTGGCGCCGATCGGATGGCCCAGCGCACAGGCGCCGCCATGGACGTTCAGCCGGTCGTGCGACAGGTCCATGTCCCGCATCGCGATCATCGCCACCGCCGCGAACGCCTCGTTGACTTCGTAGAGGTCGGCGTCGCCGGTCGCCCAGCCCGCACGCTCCAGGGCCTTGCGCATGGCAAAGACCGGGGCGGTGGTGAAGCGGGCGGGGGCATGGGCGTGGCCGGCCTGCGCCACGACCCGTGCGATCGGCGTCACGCCCAGCGTCTCGGCGACACTTAGACGCGTCATCACCAGCGCGGCCGCACCGTCCGAAATGGACGAGGCGTTCGCCGCCGTGATCGTGCCGTCCTTGGAGAAGGCGGGCTTCAGCGTCGGAATCTTGGCGGGGTCGCCCTTGGCGGGCTGTTCGTCGAGCGTGATCCGTTCCTCGCCCTTGCGGGTCTTGACCGTGACAGGCACGATCTCGCGATCGAATGCGCCCGAGCCCTGCGCCGCCTTGGCGCGTTCCAGCGAGGCGATGGCGAAATCGTCCTGCGCGCCGCGCGTGAACTGATATTCCTGCGCGGCTTCCTCGGCGAAATGGCCCATCAGGCGACCGCGCTCATAGGCGTCCTCCAGCCCGTCGAGGAACATGTGATCGTAGAGCGTGTCGTGCCCGATCCGCGCGCCGCCGCGATGCTTGTGGCTGAGATAGGGCGCGTTGGTCATGCTCTCCATGCCGCCCGCGACGATCAGGTCGGCCGATCCCGCCGCCAGTGCTTCCGCCGCCATGATCGCGGCCTGCATGCCCGACCCGCACATCTTGTTGACCGTCGTCGCCTCGACATGTTCGCCAAGGCCCGCAAAGATCGCCGCCTGGCGCGCGGGCGCCTGGCCCAGCCCGGCGGGGAGGACGCAGCCCATATGGATACGCTCGACAAGCGCGGCGTCCACGCCCGCGCGCTCGACCGCACCCTTGACGGCGGCGGCACCCAGCTGGGTTGCGGACAGGCCCGACAGGCTGCCCTGGAACGAGCCCATGGGGGTGCGGGCATAGGACAGGATGACGATGGGATCCGTCATGGCATACTCTCCGATTAGGTCTGTTTTGATGTCGTTGTTTGGCGCGCGCCTTACGCCTTTTGCCCGGGGCGCGCAAAGGGGTTAGGGGGCCATGGAAGCCCCTCCTCTTCGGGGGAGGGTTTGGGGCGGGGCGTCGCCACGCGCGTTGCGTTCGTGGAAGCGCCCCACCCCCGGCCCCTCCCCTGAAGGGGAGGGGAGATATAAGGGATCGGGATGACGTTCGGGGCGGCATCGGCTTTATGGGCTGCGATCTATGGCGTGGCGGGGGCGATTATCGGGTCGTTCGTCGCGGCGCTGGTGCTGCGCTGGCTAGACGAGCGGTCGGTGCTGACGGGGCGGTCGGCCTGCGACCATTGCGGCAAGACGCTTCGGGCATGGGAGCTGGTCCCGGTTGTCAGCTTCGTCGCGCTGCGCGGACGGTGCGCGCGGTGCCGCCAGCCGATCGATCCGGTGCACTGGCGGATCGAGGTCATCGCCGCGCTGATCGGCGTATCGGCGGGCTGGGTCGCGGGGCCGGATGGCTGGACGGGGGCGCTGTTCGGCTGGACTCTGCTGGCGCTGGGCGCGTTGGATGCGCTGGCCTTCTGGCTGCCCGACCGGTTGACCGTGTGGCTGGCGGGGGCGGGGGTGCTGACCGGGGTGCTCGGCCATGCACCGTTGCTGGTCGAGCGGATCATCGGCGGAGTGGTCGGCTTCGGCGCGCTCTGGGCGATTGCCGAGGGTTATCGCCGCTGGCGTGGGCGTGAGGGGATGGGGGGCGGCGACCCCAAGCTGCTGGGCGCGATCGGGCTGTGGCTGGGCTGGCGGATGCTGCCGGGCGTATTGCTGGCGGCATGCGTCATCGGGCTGGGCTTCGTCGCCATGCGGCATCTGCTGGGGCAGCGGGCGAGCGGGCAGGACATGGTGCCGCTGGGATCGCTGCTGGCCCTGGCGGCTTACCCGGCCTGGGTGTTGATGATAGGAATGGCCGCATGATGCTTCTGTCGATCCTCGCTTTGGCACAGGCGACCCCGACCGTGCCCGCGCCCCCGGTTCTGGATGCCCTGCCCAAACAGGCTCTGCCCCAGCGCGGCTGCGCGGCCTATCTCTGGGCGGTGCAGGACCAGCGTTTCGTTGCCATGGTCGAGCCGGGTCGGCTGCGCATCATGCTGGACGGCAAGCCGACCGACCTGACCGCAGCCGAGGCCGGGGGCGGCGCGACGCTGGGGCTGGCGAGCACGACCCGTTATGCCGGGGCGGGCGCCACCGCGACACTCGACATGACGATCACCCAGCGCGAAACCTTGCAGGATGGGGCGATCGTCTCCGATGCCAGTATTCGCCTAACGCGTCGAAATCAGGATGAAATCATCGTGCCCGTCGGCGGTCTGGTCGGGTGTGCGCCTGCCGAGCGGTGATCACCCGAGGGAACTTCAGGGCTTCTGTCGGCGTTATGGTGCGGTGGGGGATCATTCCGAATTGCGGAAGAGCCCTGTCGGAAAGGGGCTTTTGACGGCGTGGCGGAACGGATCGGCAGACACACCTGGCTTGCGTTCGCGCTGATCGCTCCCACCCTTTTTTCCTCCCCGGTATCGGCACAGCTGTCCAAACCCGGCACCGCCCCCGCACAAGGACCGAGCCTGCCGCAGGACCAGCGCGAGGGTAGCGCCGACCCGCAGGGCAATGCCCCGATCGTCCCCGATGCGCAGTTCAACGCCGCGCTGCCCCCGCTGAGCGGCGACATCAACGCACCGCTGGAGCCCATGTCGGCCATGGCGAAGGACCAGCTCCCAGCGCAGGCTATTCCTTCCCCGCAGACCGCGCCGCCGCTGCCGAGCGCGCAGACGAACCAGCCGCTGGCGACCGGCGAGACGATCGGCGCCATCGCGCCCGAAGACCCGCAACTCGCCCAGCCGCTGACCCCGTTGAGCGGCTTCGACACGACGCCGCTCGACACCATGGCCGATGCCAAGGGCCAGCGCGCGCCCGATATCCGTTATGACATGGAGGTGCGCGGGCTCGCCGAGCTGAAGCTGGACGACGAGTTCAAGGGGCTGTCGGCGCTGCGCGAGGGCAAGGGCAAGGCGGCGAACGCGACCCAGGTCTCGGCGCGGGCGCGCGAGGACGAGCAGCTGGCGATCCGGCTGATGAAGTCGCTGGGCTATTACGACGCCACCGCCATATCGACGCTTCAGCGCGAAGGGGCGGAGGACGGCGAGACCGGGCGCCTGAAGGTCGTGCTGACTGCGACGCCGGGGCGGCTCTATCGCCTGTCGTCGATCACGGTGAACGCGCAACCGACCGTGCCGACCGACCTGATCCGCTCCAACCTGCCGCTGAAGGTCGGCGACGCGATCGAGGCGGCGCGGATCGAGGGGGCGGAGGCCAATGTCAGCCTGGTCCTGCCCCAGCGCGGCTATCCCTTCGTCAAGGTGGGACAGCGCGACATCCTGCTGGAGGATCAGGGGCCGGAGCCGGTCGGCGCCTATACGCTGCCGGTCGATACCGGGCCGCGTTCGTCCTTCGGCAAGCTGACGACGGTGGGCGATACGGTCTTCGACCTGAATCACCTGAACGTCTTCCCGCGCTTCGACGAGGGGCAGCTGTACGACTCGCGGCTGACCGACGATTTGCGCAACGCGCTGGTCGCCACCGGCCTGTTCAACGGCGTCGCGGTCGAGCCGAAGCGGACCGGCCGGATGAATCCCGACGGTACCGAGCAGATCGATCTTCAGGTCACGCAGACCAAGGGGCCGAGCCGTACCCTGTCGGGGGAGGGCGGCTATTCGACCGGCCAGGGCGTGCGGTTGCAGGGCAGCTTCACCAACCGCAACGCCTTCCCGCCCGAGGGTGCGATCATCGCCTCGGTCATCGCGGGTACGCAGGAACAGGGCTTGAGCGGCACCTTCCGCCGTTCCAATGCCGGGCGGCGTGACCGGACCTTCCAGGTCATTGCCTCGGCGAGCCACCAGAATTACGATGCGTTCGATGCGTTCATCGGCACGGTCGCCTTCCGTTGGAGCTATGACTCGACGCCGATCTGGCAGAAGAAATTCACCTATGCCTTTGGCGGCGAGCTGACCGGCACCAACGAAAGCGTCTACGACTTCGCGCTCGGCGACCGGCGGCGCGCGACCTTCGGTATCGCGGCGATCCCCGGGCAGGTGGTGTTCGACCAGTCCAACGATCTGCTCAATCCGACGCGCGGCTATCGCCTGAAACTGAACCTCAGCCCCGAAACCTCGGTACGCGGGGCGGTGCGGCCCTATGCGCGGACCATGATCGAGGGGACCTTCTATTATCCCTTCAACGACAGCCTGGTGATTGCGGGTCGGGCGCGGGCGGGCGCGATCTTCGGGATCGACCGCGATGACCTCGCCCCGTCGCGGCGCTATTATGGCGGCGGCGGCGGGTCGGTGCGCGGGTACGGCTTTCAGCGGCTGGGGCCGCTCGATCCGCAGGGTAATCCGGTCGGCGGACGCAGCCTGAACGAGTTCGCGCTGGAGGCGCGCTATCGCTTCGGCAATTTCGGCATCGTGCCCTTCATCGATGCGGGCAACAGCTATGAAAGCACGCTGCCGACCGGCAAGGACCTGCGCTTCGGCGCGGGCATCGGCGGGCGCTTCTACACCAATTTCGGGCCGCTGCGCGTCGACGTGGCGACGCCGCTGAACCCGCGACCGGGTGACGGCAAGGTCGCCCTGTACATCTCGATCGGGCAGGCCTTCTGATGGCGGACGAACAGACCATGGCCGCCGAACCCGTCAACGAGACGGTCATCGTCCGTCGCCCCTTGTGGCAGCGCGTGCTCAAATGGATCGGCATCGCGATCCTGGGGCTGATCCTGCTGGTCGGGGCGATCCTGCTGGGCATCAACACCGATCCCGGCCGCCGCTTCGTCGCGGACCAGCTGGGCGGCTATACCACCGCCTCGGGCCTGAACATCAAGGTCGGGCGGATCGAGGGTTCGCTCTATGGCCGGATGAACCTGGTCGACCTGCGGGTCAGCGACCCCAAGGGCGTGTTCCTGTCGAGCCCGCGCCTCGCGGTCGACTGGCGGCCCTTTGCCTATACCAAGAACCATGTCGATGTCCGGTCGCTGACCGCGGACCTCGTCACGCTGGCGAGGCGGCCCGAGCTGAAGCCGACGCCCAGCGATCCCAACGCGCCGCTGCTCCCCGATCTCGACATCGATGTGAACCGTCTGGCCATCAAGCGCTTCGTGATCGGTGCGCCGGTGACGGGGCAGCGTCACATCCTGGCGATCGACGGCAAGGTGCATATCGCCGACCGCCGTGCGCAGGTCACGGCGAGCGCGGATGCGCTGCGCGGGCCCGGTATCGCGGGCGGCGACCGGCTCCGCCTGGTCCTCGATGCGGTGCCCGATGCCGACCGGCTGGCGGTGGACGTCAAGCTGACCGCGCCGACCGGCGGCGTCGTCGCCTCGATGGCGGGGCTGAAGGCGCCGATGACCGTGACCGTCGACGGACGCGGCGGGTGGAAAGCCTGGCAGGGGCGTGCCATCGCGACGCTGGGCGGCGGCGAGCTGGCCAATCTGAACGCCACGGCGCGCGATGGTCATATCGAGGTTCGGGGCGTGACCCGCCCCGGCCTGTACCTCGAAGGCCCGGTCGAGCGGCTGACCGCGCCTGCGCTCCAGGTCGCGATCGACACCACGCTGAACGAGCGGCGGGCGGACACGCGGATGAAGCTGCGTTCCTCGGCGCTGCTGGTCGATGCGGGCGGGCTGATCGATCTGGCCAAGAGCCAGTTCGGCAATTTCGCGGTCGATGCCAAGCTGCTGACGCCCGGCGCCATCGCGCCCAATCTGACGGGCCGCGACGTGCTGGCGCGCGTGGTGCTGAACGGGGCGTTTGCGACGCCCACGGTCGACTATAAGCTGCGCGCCGCCGCGCTCGGGTTCGGCGAAACCTCGGTCCAAAATCTCTATGCCGAGGGTCTGGCGAAGGTAAATGCCGACCGCATCCTGGTGCCGGTCAAGGCGCGGGCGAAGCGGATCGCGGGGCTGAACGCCGCTGTCGGCGGGTTGACCACCAATGTCGCGATCCAGGGCGATTTCGCGATCGCCATGCCCAATATCCTGTCGGACAATCTGCGCATCCGGTCGGACAATATCGATGCGACCGCGGTGGTCGTCGCGAATCTCAATACCGGCCGCTACACCGGCGCGCTGAAGGGCCGGGTCAACAATTACCGGGTCGAGAGCATCGGCATCATCAACCTGACGACCGACGCCAATCTGGTGGCGACACCGGGCGGCTTCGGGATGAAGGGCCGGGTGGTCGCCCGCACCTCGCAGATATTCAACGAGGGCGCGCGCAACTTCCTGGGCGGCAATGCGATCGTTCGCGCCGATGTCGAGTATAGCCCGCAAGGCATCGTGACCTTCAGTGGCCTGAGGCTGGCCGCGCCGCAATTCCGCGTGATGCGGGGCAGCGGGCGCTACAATCCCGCCAACGGCGCGCTGGCGGTCGAGGCGGATGCCTATTCCAACCAGTACGGCCCGATCACCGCACGGGTGACGGGATCGCAGACCAATCCGGTGATCGTGCTGCGCGCGGCCAGGCCGGGCGTCGGGGTCGGCCTGGCCAATCTCCAGGCGCGGGTCGTGGGGCAGAACGGCGCCTATGCCGTTAATGCCAGCGGTGACACCAATTACGGTCCCTTCACCGCCAATGTGCTGGTCAGCACCGGGCGGCAGCTGGCGGTCGACATTCGCAGCCTGGTCTTTGCCGGGATCAACACGACCGGGCGGCTGGTGCAGACGGCGGCGGGGCCATTTGCGGGGACGCTGCAATTTGCCGGGCAGGGGATTAACGGCCGCGCCCAGCTGTCCGATCAGGGCGGCAACCAGCGGGCCGATATCGCCGCACGGGCCTATAATGCCCGTGTGCCCGGCATGGTCGACTTCACCATCGGTCGCGCCATCGTCAACGCCAGCGTGGTCATGCTGCCGGGCGCGCCGCAGATCGTCGCCGACGCGCAACTGGCCGACACCCGCTATGGCGAGGTGGTGATCCAGTCGGCGCGGGCGAAGGTCAATTATACCGGCGGGCGCGGCACCGCGCAGGCGGTGCTGACCGGATCGTCGAGCATTCCGTTCAATATCGCGCTCAATGCGCAACTTGCGCCGAACAACTATCTGGTCGCGGCCAAGGGGCAGGCCAACGGCATCAATTTCCGCACCGCCAACCCCGCGCGCATCCAGAATGTGAAGGGCGAGTGGCAGGTGACGCCGACCCGGATCGACTTCGGGCGCGGGTCGGTGCTGGTCGCGGGGTCCTATGGCAATGGCCTGAAGGCGCAGGCGCGGCTGGACAAGCTGCAACTGTCGATCCTCGATGCCTTCGTCCCCAATCTGGGCATTTCGGGCGAGGCGAGCGGCGCGTTGGACTTTGCGCAGGCGCGCGACGCCAGCTTCCCCGCCGCCGAGGCGCGGCTGACCGTCGCCAATTTCCGGCGCACCGGTCTCGCCGCCGTGTCGGAGTCGGTGGACATCGTGTTCGCGGGTCGTCTGGTCCCCGATGGCGGCGAGGCGCGCGCGCTGATCCGGCGCGGGCAGATGGTGGTCGGCCGTATGGTCGCGAACCTGCGTCCGCTGCCGCCGGGGAATGGCGGCTGGGTCAACCGGCTGATGCAGGCGCCCCTGTCGGGTGGCATCCGCTATAACGGTCCCTCGGCGGTGCTGTTCTCCTTTGCGGCGCTTCCCAACCAGCAGTTGAGCGGCCCGATCGCGGTCGCCGCCGATTTCGGCGGGCGCGTATCGTCGCCGCAGCTCAACGGCCTGATCCGCGCCGACAACCTGACCTATGACAATGAGGCATACGGCACCCGCCTGACCAACATGCAGCTGGCGGGCCGCTTCAACAACGACCGGCTGGAGATCACCCGGTTGCAGGCCAAGGCGGGCGAGGGGACGATCCAGGCGCAGGGCTCGATCGGCCTTGCGGCGGACAGCGGCTATCCCGTCGACATCCGCGCGCAGCTCAACAATGCGCGGCTGGCCGACAGCGATGCGCTGGCCGCGACGACCAGCGGCACGATCCGCCTGACCCATGACCGCGACGGCGGGCTGATCCGGGGCGACCTGACGGTGCCCAATGCGCGCTATCAGATCATCCGCCAGGGTCAGGCCGAGGTGCCCGAGCTGACCGGCGTGCGCCGTCGCAGCGAGATTCGGACGCCGCGTCCGACCGACCGGCCCGCGCCCGCCGCACCGCCGGGGCTGTTCCGCCTCGACCTGCGGGTGCGGGCGGACAACCAGCTGTTCGTCTCCGGCATGGGGCTGGAGTCCGAATGGGAGATGGACCTGCGCATCGGCGGCACCAGTGCGGCGCCGACGATCAATGGCGGGCTCGACCTGGTACGCGGCACCTACAGCTTTGCCGGCAAGCGGTTCGAGGTGAATCGCGGCACGATCCGCTTCCGTGGCGGCGCGCTGACCGATCCGGACATCAACATCCAGGCGACGACGACGACCGACGGCATCACCGCGGTCATTAACGTTACCGGCACCGGCCAGCGTCCGCAGATCAGCTTCACCTCGACGCCGACCCTGCCACAGGATGAGGTGCTCAGCCGGTTGCTGTTCGGGACCAACCCCGAGAACCTGTCCGCGACCGAGGCGATCCAGCTGGCCGCCGCGCTCAATTCGCTGCGCGGGTCGGGCGGCGGCGGGCTGAACCCGCTGGGCAAGCTGCGCTCGGCGACCGGGTTCGACCGGCTGCGCGTGCTGGGTGCCGACGAGGCGACCGGCCGGGGCACCAGCCTGGCGGCGGGCAAATACATCACCGACAATATCTATGTGGAGATCGTCACCGACGCGCGCGGCTTCACCGCCACCCAGTTGCAGATCGCGCTGACCCGCACGCTCAGCCTGCTGACCCAGACCGGTTCGTTCGGCGGATCGGCGGCGAGCCTGCGCTACTCGCGGGATTTCTAAGCGGGGTTTCGCAGAACTGTAACATCCGGCAGGATGCTCGCATGACCCCCGAGCATCTTGCCGCCGAAGCTACCGCCATCCTGGCCGACCTGATCGCGATCGACACCACGTCGCGCGAATCGAACCTGGCGCTGATCGACTATGTCGAGCGGCATCTGGGTGGAATCGGCGTCACCGGGCGGCGGGTGTTCAACACCGATGGCGGCAAGGCCAATCTCTACGCCACGGTCGGCCCGATGGAGCCCGGCGGCGTCGTCCTGTCGGGGCATAGCGACGTGGTGCCGGTCGACGGCCAGCCCTGGACCAGTGATCCCTGGCGGTTGACCCGGCGTGGCGACCGGCTGTTGGGGCGGGGGACCTGCGACATGAAGGGGTTTCTGGCGCTGTCGCTGGCCTTGGCGCCGCATGTCGCGCGGGGCGGCATGACGCGGCCGCTGCATCTGGCCATTTCCTATGACGAGGAAGTGGGGTGCCTGGGCGCGCCGTCGATGATCGCCGAGATTGCGCGCGAGCTGCCGTCACCCGCCGCCGTGGTGGTGGGCGAGCCGACCGAGATGGTGGTGGTCAGCGGGCATAAGGGGATCGCGACCTGGAACGTCACGGT
Organism: Sphingomonas sp. Leaf257; assembly: GCF_001422185.1. NCBI lineage: Bacteria > Pseudomonadati > Pseudomonadota > Alphaproteobacteria > Sphingomonadales > Sphingomonadaceae > Sphingomonas > Sphingomonas sp. Leaf257. Next base: position 220,405 of record NZ_LMMH01000001.1, on the reverse strand, counting down.
CACGGGGCATGAGGCGCATTCCAGCCTGATCCATCTAGGCGCCTCGGCCAACATGGTGGCGGTGCGGTTGATGCAGCAACTGGCCGATCTCGCCGACCGGCTGGCGGGGGAGGGCGATCCGCATGGGCCCTTCTGCCCGCATCACGCCACTCTGACCATCGGCCAGATGAACGGCGGTACGGCGGTCAACATCCTGGCGCGCGAGTGCCGCTTCGCCTTCGACTTGCGCACCCTGCCGGGGCAGGAGCCGGAGGCGATCCTGGCGCCCTTCTTCGCGGCGTGCGAGGCGGCGGATGCGGAACTGCGCGCCCGCTTCCCCGAAGCCGGGGTCCGGGTCGAACGACGGTCACGCACCCCCTCCTTCGCGCCCGAGCCAGATGGTCTTGCGGAGCAACTGGCGCGGCGCTGGGCGGGCGATAACGGCCCAGCGCGGGCGGTGCCCTATGCGGCGGAGGCCGGGCAGTTTCAGGGGGCGGGTTTCTCGACCGTGATCTGCGGTCCGGGCTCGATCGCACAAGCGCATCAACCGGACGAATATATCGAGGTGCAACAGATGGAACGCGGTGCCGCGTTCATGCTGCGGCTGGCAGATGATCTGATCCGTTAACGGACGCGATCATTACTTGGGTTAGTCAAAAATCATGAGGCGATCGACGGCGTTAACTCCGCCGCGATCGCCCCATGACTTAACTTGGATTACCAAGGACGCATCGTCTCGCCGTGAATCAGCGCCAGAATGAACTTCAGCATGGGTTTTCTCCCTCGAAAGCACCCTTTTGAGTGCCCTGAGATGGTTAATTCGGCATTAACCATTAAGCAATGGGTAAGCGACGAACGGACAAATAGTTGGATTGGCGGGGCTAACGGGGTTAACGCCTTGTTTAATCCCCGACCCTAGTGTCGCGGGCGTGAAGAACGGCCCTCCGTCCGCCGCGCCTGACGCGTCTCCGTCCACCACGGTGCCCGCCGCCGCCCATGGCGATTCCCAGTGGCAATCGCTGGTGCTGATCGGCATCGGCAACTTCACCCTGCTGCGCCGCCAATTGGGCCGCACACTGAGCGCCACGCTGGTCGAGGCGGTTGCCGAGCGGGTCGCCCAATATGTCCCCGACGCGATCGCCCGACCGACGGCCCCCGCCCAGGTCGAGGTCATGGTCCGCGCCGAGACCCGCGAGTCGCTGGATTCGCATCTGGTGACGCTTTCCGAGGTACTGGGGCATCCCTTCGCGCTGCCGGATGGCGAATGTCGAATCGAACCCGTGCTGGGCGCCGCCGTCGCCGCCGTGCCGCATGACGACGATATCCGCCTGCTCGAAGAGGCGGAGCAGGCCTTGGCCGATGCGCAGGTCGAGGGGCGATTGGTCGTGCGTGAAATGGCGGTCCCCACCGGACGGCTCGACCGCATCGCACTGGCGCATGAACTGACCGGCGCCATCGCCAGGGACGCGCTGTTCGTCGAATATCAGCCCAAGGTGCATGTCCGCCAACAGCGGGTCGCAAGCGTCGAGGCGCTGCTGCGCTGGCGGCACCCCAGCTATGGCCTGATCAGCCCGGTCGAATTCATCCCGGTCGCCGAAGAATCGCGGATCATCGGCCCGCTGACCCTGTGGATCCTGCGTCACGTCATCGCCGACCAGCGTCGTCTGGCGGCGGCGGGCCACCCGCTTCGCATCTTCATCAATATCTCGGGCATGTTGCTGGGCGACCCGCATTTCGTGCGCGAGGCCTGTGCGCTCGTCCTCGACAGCGGCGCATGCATCGGATTCGAGATCACCGAGACCTCGGTCATTCGCGATCCCGACAGCGCGATGGCCAATCTCCAGGCCTTTGTCGACATGGGCATCGCGGTGGCCATCGACGATTACGGCGCGGGGCTTTCCTCGCTGTCGTATCTGAAGCAGCTTCCGGCGTGCGAGCTGAAGATCGACAAGCTGTTCATCACGCAATTGACCAGCAGCAACCGTGACCCGCTGATCGTGCGCTCGACGATCGATCTGGCCCATGCGCTGGAGATGGAAGTGGTCGCCGAGGGGGTGGAGACGCCCGCGACGCTGGCGCTGCTCAGCGTCATGGGGTGCGACATGATCCAGGGTTACCTGATCAGTCGTCCGATCGGGCTGGAGGCGTTGATCCACTTCCTGGACGAACAGGCGCATCAGGCTGTGACGGAACTGGCCCGGCCGACGCCGTTGGCCCGGTTGGTGACCCGTGCGCGCGCTTAGGATCGCGCTGGTCATTGCCGGATTGCTGGTGGCGGCGGCGGAGGTCCGTGGCCAGAGCAACGCAACCGCCCTTCAGCCCGCCTTCGACCGGGCGGTCGATACGGCCAAGGCCGAGATGCTGCGCGATCCGGCGCGCGCCATGCAGGAGGCCGAACGAGCACGCCTGCTGGCCCATGGCATCGGCGATCCGGGGCAGCGATCGCTGGCACTCGCCACGGCCGACTGGCTGCGTGGCGAGGGGGCCAGCCGCCTCGGGCAGCATGAGGCGGCAAAGGCCGCCATCGCCGGTGCGTTGCGCACGGCCCGGCAAAGGGCGCCGCAATCCGACCTTTACGGCAATCTCCTGCTGTCCGCCGGGGGGCTGGACACCGATGGCGGCCGGATCGCCGACGCGCTGAGCACCTATCAGGCCGCCTTTCGCATCTTCCAGCATCTGAACGACATGCGCGGACAGGCGCGGGCGCTGGTCCAGATCGCCAATCTCTATCTCGACGCAAAGGATTATGTCTCGGCGTTGCGCTATCTGGAGCAGGCGCGTGCCATCTATCGCGGCGACGACGCGCTGCGCATGGTCATCCTGAACAACCGCTCGGTCACGCTGAGCGAATTGGGACGGATCGACGATGCCCTGGACCAGCTTCGCGAAGCGGCGAGCCTGGCCCGTAAGATGGACAGTCCGACATTGCTCGCACAGGTCTGGCGCAACATGGCGCGCTCGGAATTGCGCCGGGGCCATGTCGCGGCGGGGGAGGGGGCTATCGCCCGTGCCCGGCGCGCCGACCCGTCCGACCAACGCGCCCTGGATGCGATTGCCGCTCAGGCCGCGTTCCAGCGGGGGCGGGCGGCCGATGCGGCGCGGCTGATCGATCATAGCTTTGAAAGCGTCGATCTCACGGAAACCCCGGTGGCGCAGCGCGATGCGCATCAGAGTGCCTATCGCATCTATCAGGCGGTCGGGCGGACCGCCGATGCACTGCGCCATTTGCAGGCGCTGAAGCGGATCGACGACGAATCGACACGGCTCGCGACCTCGACCAACCTCGCCCTGATGGGCGCGCGCTTCGACTTCGCCAATCAGGAGCTGCGCATCGCGCGGATGAAGGCGGCGGACCTCCAGCGCAACATCGCGTTCGAGCGGGCGCAGTTGCGGACCGAGCGTTTCATCCTGATCGGCTCGGTCGCGGGCATCATCGTGGTCTTGGCGCTGCTCGGCATCTGGCTGGTGACGCTGGGCCGCAGCCGCAACCGCATCCGCGCCGCGCATGGCGAACTGGCCGTGACCAACGATCAGCTGGAAAAGGCGCTGGCGGTCAAGACCGAGTTCCTGGCGACGACCAGCCACGAGATTCGCACTCCCCTGAACGGCATATTGGGCATGACGCAGGTCATGCTGGCCGATGCCGCGCTGGCCAGCGAACAGCGCGAGCGGGTGGAGGTGATGCACGGCGCCGGGCTGACCATGCGTGCGCTGGTCGACGATCTGCTCGACGTCGCCAAGATCGAGCGCGGCAAGCTGACGCTGGAGCATACGCCCTTCGATCTGGCGATCACGATCCGCGACGCCTCCCGCCTGTTCGAGGGGCAGGCGGCGGCCAAGGCGATCGGCTTCGCGGTCGATCTGGACGATTGCCCCGCCACGGTGGTGGGCGACCCGGCGCGTATCCGGCAGATCGTGTTCAACCTTTTGTCCAATGCCCTGAAATTCACCAGCACCGGGCAGGTCCGACTGGTCGCGCGTCGGGACGCGGACGGGGTGTCGGTCAGCGTCATCGACTCGGGCATCGGCATCCCGCCGCACAAGCTGGAGGAGATATTCGAGGCGTTCCGCCAGGCCGATGCCAGCACTACCCGCCAGTTCGGCGGCACCGGGCTGGGGCTGGCGATCTGTCGACGGCTGGCGCGCGCCATGGGCGGCGACGTGACGGTGGAGAGCGAGCAGGGCCGGGGATCGCGCTTCATGCTGACCGTGCCGCTGACCGAGGTCGAGTCTGCGGCCCGGCCGGAGCGTCCACTGGTCCTGATCCTCGACCGCAACCCGATCCGCCGCGCCATGTGGAAGCAATTGTGCGCGCCGCACGCGCAGGTCGCCTTTGCCGCAACCGCCGGGGAGGCCGCGTGTCGGCTGAGTGACGGCGGCGTCACGCAGATGCTGATCGACGACAGCGCGATCCGGGATGAGGGCGTCATCGCCGCCCTGGCCCGGATCGTGACCGCCAGCGACCGCCCTATGCCCGTCCGCCTGTTGTGGCCGGAAACGGAACCGATGGAGGGGAACGAGTTCCTTGATGAGGGATTGATCGAAATCATCGTCAAGCCGATCACGGGGGCCGAGCTGATGCGGAAGATGTTCAACACCTCACCGCAAACCGCCGCCCAACCCCTTGTAACGCAAGCGGCATGATCGTTAGGGCGCCATAATGACCGCGATGACATATGCGATCCGGCGGGACGGGCGAAGGGGACGGGGATGAACGTCCTTTTCATCGAGGACGACCGGATGAATCGCCGCGTCGTGCGCGACATGCTGGACGTGGCAGGCGCGAGCATGGCGGAGGCGGAGAATGCCGAGCTTGGCCTGGAGATGATCGACCGCGATCACTATCACATGATCCTGATCGACCTGCGCATGCCGGGCATGGACGGCATCACCGCCATTCGCCACATCCGCGCGCGGGGCGACCAGAAGGCCGAGGTGCCGATCATCGTGGTGACCGCCGACAGCGGCGTCGACCTGCGCGAACGCTGCCTGAGCGCGGGGGCCGACGACGTGATCGTGAAGCCGGTCGCGATGGATCAGCTGTTCGAGGCGATGGGCCGTATCCTGGCGGGGGATCGCGGCGCGATCATCGGCTGATCATTTGCCCGCCTCGGGCTTGGGCTTCAGCGCCTCGGCCAGCGACGCGGTCGCGCTGCCGCGCTTGGCGGGCACCGGCTGCGACGGGTCGGGTGCCCAGCCGGTCAGGAAGACCAGGTTGAACTGTTCGGCCACGCGGCCATCGGGATCGGCCATCTCGGCAAAGGCCGCCGCCGCCGCCGCCAGCGCGTCCCGCCCGATCGAACGCCGCTCGGCCAGCAGGTTGCTCGCTCCCATGCCGCGCAGATCGCCCAGCAGCCGCCCGAAATCGCGATAGCGGACCGCCAGCGTCTCGATATCCGCGACCGGCAGTGTGAAGCCCGCACGCATCAACAGGTCACCGGCCGACCGCACATCGACCTGCGGATGGAGCCGCGCGACCGGCCGCTCCGACTCGGCGACGCGCAGCGCCGCGCGCAGGCGGGGCAGCGATCCGCCGCCGACGAACGCGCCCAGGAACAGGCCATCGGGGCGCAGTACCCGGCGGATCAGCGTCAGCGCGCCGGGCAGGTCGTCGATCTGGTCGAGCACGCCGGCACTCACCACCAGGTCGAAACTGCGATCGGCGAAGGGCAGGCGGTCCTCGTCGCCCTGCACGCCCCGCGCAGCGCGGGCAAAGGCGAAGCCGGGGTCCAGCCGCGCCACCCGCGCCCCCGGCGGGGGCGGGAAGCCGCCGTCGAAACAGCCCAGGTCCAATATGTCGTGGAATGGCCGGGTGACGGCATCCAGGCGCTCGGCAAGCCCGTCGAGCATCGCGGCGCGCAGGAAATCATGCTCGGCGAAATCGGGCTGGGCACGGTCGCGGCGCAGGCGGCGGGCGCGACGGTCGAAGATGGTGGACATGCTCACCCGCGCACTTGTGCGCGCTCGCGCGATCGGGGACAAGGCACAGCCGATGGGGGCGGGATCGAAACAGACCGGATTTGCGATGGAGCGGGGCCGCGCCGTGCTCGCCGCCCCGCTGCTGGCCCTGGCGCACTGGGCCTTGCCGCCGCGCTGCCCGGGCTGTGCCGAGCCGGTCGAGGCGGATCATCGTTTCTGCGGGCCGTGCTGGGGGCAGTTGCGGTTCCTGGACACGCTGGGCTGTACGGGTTGCGGAATGCCGCTGGGCGGGCTGACGGGGCGATGCGGGGCATGTCTGGCGGATCCGCCGCGTCATGCGGGCGTCCACGCGGCCGTCGCCTACGGCCCCATCGCGCGCGAACTGCCGATCCGGCTGAAACATGGCGGGCGGATCGGTGTGGCCGAGACGATGGCGGGACCGATGGCGCGGCGGATGCCGCCGGGGGCGAACCTGCTGATCCCCGTTCCGCTTCACCGTTGGCGCTTGTGGCGGCGCGGCTTCAACCAGGCGGTGCTGATTGGCGAGGGCGTGTCGCGGCGCAGCGGGGTGCCGATGGCGCGGCAGGTCCTCCAGCGGGTACGCGCGACGCCGCTGTTGCGCGGACTGTCCCCCAAACAGCGGCGCGCGGCGGTGACGGCGGCGTTTCGCGTCACCGACCCAGCGGCGGTCAAGGGGCGGCATGTCGTGCTGGTCGACGATGTCTATACCACCGGCGCGACGGCCGGGGCCTGCGTCCGGGTGTTGCTGGCGGCGGGGGCGGCATCGGTGGCGATCCTGTGCTGGGCGCGGGTCATCGAAGGGGCGGGCGATTGACAAGCGGCGTCGCGCGACACACCTGAAGGACATGGCAAAGGTCGAAATCTACACCAAGGCGTTCTGCCCCTATTGCACGCGGGCCAAGGCGCTGCTCGCCTCCAAGGGCGTCGAGCCCCAGGAATATGACATCAGCATGGGCGGGCCCCAGCGTGCCGAGATGATCCAGCGCGCGAACGGTCGCACCACCGTGCCGCAGGTCTTTATCGACGGACAGCATATCGGCGGCTCGGACGATCTGGCGGCGCTGGACAAGCGCGGAGGGCTCGACCCGCTTCTGGCGGCATGACCAAAATCGCGGTGTTGCAGATGACGGCGGGGATCGATCCCGCCGCCAATGCCGGGGTTCTGGAGCGTGCCATCGCCGAGGCGGCGGCGAAAGGCGCGGCGATGCTGTTCACGCCGGAGATGTCCGGGCTGATCGACCGCGATCGTGCGCGGGCGGCGGCGCATCTGGTGTCGGAAGGCGAAGATCCGGTGCTTGCCCGCGTGCGCGCGGCGGCGGCGGCGCATGGCCTGTGGGTCCATCTCGGCTCGCTGGCGGTGCGGCAAGCGGACGGGCGGTTGGCCAATCGCGGCTATGTCATCGACGAGCGTGGCGACATCCGCGCCCGCTATGACAAGATGCACCTGTTCGACGTCGACCTGCCCAGCGGCGAAAGCTGGCGCGAATCGGCATCCTATGCGCCGGGCGAGCAGGCCGTGGTGGTCGATACGCCGGTCGGTCGTCTGGGCCTTGCCATTTGTTACGACCTGCGTTTCCCGGCGCTGTTCGCCGCACTGACCGAGGCGGGGGCGACGATCCTGTCGGTGCCCGCCGCCTTTACCCGGCCGACCGGCGCGGCGCACTGGCATGTGCTGCTCCGCGCCCGCGCGATCGAGGCGGGGGTGCATCTGGTCGCCGCCGCCCAGACCGGCGAGCATCAGGACGGCCGCGCCACCTATGGCCATTCGCTGGTCGTCGGCCCCTGGGGCGAGGTGCTGCTCGACATGGGCGAGGCGGCGGGGCTGCGCTTTGCCGAGATCGATCCGGCGCTGGTCGAATCGGTGCGCGAACGCCTGCCCGCCATCCGCCATCGCCGTGACATTCCGCCGGTGGTGGTGGCATGATCGTCTTCGATCTGCGCTGTGCGGGCGGCCATGTGTTCGAGGTCTGGTTCGCCTCCTCGACCGCCTATGCCGAACAGCGCGACAAGGCGCTGGTCGAGTGCCCGCTCTGCGGCGACCGCAGCATCGAGAAGGCGGTGATGGCGCCGCAGATCGCCGCCAAGGGCAACAGCAAGCCCGATCTGCCCAGCCCGCAGGCGATGAAGGCTGCGCTCGAACATCTCGCCCAGGCGCAGGCGAAGATGCTGGAGACCTCCACCTGGGTCGGCGGTGCCTTTGCCGAGAAGGCACGCGCCATGCATGAGGGCGAGGCGCCCGTGACGCAGATTCACGGTCAGGCTAGCTTGGCAGAGGCCAAGGCGCTGATCGAAGAGGGGGTGCCGGTCGCCCCCTTGCCCTTGCCCGTGGTGCCGCCCAAGCTCGCCAACTGACCGGCCATCGTGCCCGTCAAACCGCTCTGGACCACGCCGCGCCCCGCCTGTATCACCCGGCCTGCATGGGGCCCCGTAGCTCAGCAGGATAGAGCATCAGATTCCTAATCTGAGGGCCACTGGTTCGAATCCAGTCGGGGTCACCATGCAAGATGTCGGCCGCGTCCGTGAAAAATCGGCAATCATAACGATTGCGAAACGGCTTTCCGGCAAGTCAATCGACAATCATGCCATGAAACGCGATCTTAAGAGGTCGATGCGATAACCGCCTCATATTCCGGGTGGTGCATGATGAAAAACCTCAAGATCAGCGGCAAATTGTTCGTGGCGTTCGGCATCCTTGCCACCGCCCTGGTCGTCACGATGGTGCTGTCCATCATGAGCCAGCAGCATCTGAACAGCGTAGCCGAGAATCTGGGGCGCGTTCGCCGCGACAAGCTGGTCGCCATTTCGCAGATCAACACCGCGACGTCCGACTACCGCGTCTCCGAGGCGACGGTCGTTCTTTCGACCGAACCCGATCAGATCGACGCCGCCTATCGCGACCTTCAGGAACGGTCGCAGATGATCGCCAAGAGCGAAGCCTTTCTGGACCGGGCTTTGTCATCGCCCAAGGCGATCGAACAATTCCGCAGCTTTCGAGACCATTGGGGTCAGTTCGAGCAGCAGTCGCGCAAGACGATCGATCTCGGCCGTCAGAATCTGAATACGGAGGCGCTGGCCAGTTTCCGGGCCAGCAAGCGTATGTATGATACGGCGAACAAGGACGCCTCCATCATGACCGACATTCAGGTCGCTTTGATGGACAAGGAAATGAACGAGGCGAATCAGGACTATATCTGGTCGCGTAATGCCTCGATCGCCATTTCGGTGCTGGTGCTCGCCCTGACGGCCTATCTGCTGATGACCCTGATCCGCGGTATCGCCAATCCGCTGGCGGCGATGACCACCGCGATGCGGCGGCTGGCGGCGGGGGATCTGAACACCAGACTGGAGGTCGAACCGCGTCGCGACGAAGTGGGCCAGTTGGCCGACGCGATGGTCTCGTTTCGCGACCAGCTTGTCGGGGCGGAGCGCGCCAAGGCCGAACAGACCAGCCTGATCGTCAGCAGCATCGGCAGCGGCCTCGACGCGCTGGCGCAGGGCGACCTGACCAAGCGGATCGAGGCGGACCTGACCGGGCCGTTCGCAAAGCTGAAGCAGGATTTCAACAACGCGATGGACTCGGTGTCCGCCACGCTGACCGCCGTGAACGCTAGCGCGCAGGGGATCACCAACGGCGCCGCCGACATCCGCGAGGCGTCGGACGACCTGTCGCACCGCACCGAGCAGCAGGCGGCCAGCCTGGAGGAAACCGCCGCCGCGATGCACGAGATCACCGAGACGGTGCGCGAGACGGCGGAAAACGCCAAGCGCGCCAATCAGGCGGTCACCGAAACCCGTACCGATGCCGACCAGTCCACGGACGTGGTGCGTAAGGCCGTCGAGGCGATGCATGGCATCGAACGCTCGTCGCATGAGATCAGCGAGATCATCGCGGTAATCGACGGCATCGCCTTCCAGACCAATTTGCTGGCGCTGAACGCCGGTGTCGAAGCCGCGCGCGCCGGTGACGCGGGCAAGGGCTTCGCGGTCGTCGCCTCCGAGGTGCGGGCGCTGGCGCAGCGTTCGGCCGACGCGGCCAAGGACGTGAAGGAGCGGATCACCGCTTCGACCCAGCAGGTCGATACCGGGGTGCAACTGGTCGCGCAGGCGGGCAATGCGCTGACCCGCATCACCGGGCGGATCGGCGAGATCAACGCGCTCGTCTCCGACATCGCCTCGGCCGCGGCGCAGCAGGCGACCGGCCTGCAGCAGGTGAACACCGCCGTCGCCGAGATGGACGGCGTGACCCAGCAGAATGCCGCGATGGTCGAACAGGCGACCGCCGCTGCTCGCAGCCTGTCCGAGGAAACCGGCCACATGACCCGCGAGGTCGGCCGCTTCCGCCTGATCGACGGCGGCATGGTCGCGCGGGCTCCGGCGCCGGTGGTCCATCACTCGCCGGTCCACCAGCTTCAGGCCCGGGTGGCGCAGGCGACTCCCCGCATCGCCCCCGCTCCGCGCGTCGCCCGCGCATCGAGTGCCGCCGCGGCGGTCGTGGTCGACGACGGCGACTGGTCGGAATTCTGATCCCCCCAAAGGGGGGGCGGCAAAGCCTGTTCGTTACAATTGCCCGACGATCGTCCCGGCGCGGATCGCTTGTCCCTCGACCAGCGATCCCGCCAGTGTCATGCCCCTGGGCAGGAACAGGATGATGGTCGAGCCATGCTCGAACCAGCCCATTTCCTCTCCCTTGCCGATGCGGGCGGAACAGGCGGTGCGGCCGGGGCCGTGGTCGCGGAGTGTCGCAACGGTATCCAGGCAGTGGAGGCGGATGCTCGCCACCAGGATCGCCGCGACCGGCACGATCAGCAGCGGCTGGCCCGAGATCAACATCCGCGCCTCGATCACCGCGCGTTCGTTGCGGCAGAACAGGCGCTCGACCCGTTTCAACGCGATCGGATTCACGTTCCAGCAGTCGCCCGACAGATAGGTCACGCCCTCCACCACGATATCCGTCGGCGCATGGAAACGATGATACATGCCGGCCGTCAGCCGCAGGGTCAGGAAGGATCCATCGCGGAAACGCTCCACTAGTTCGGGATCGGGGATCAGGTCACCCAGCGTATAGGGGAAGCCCTTTACCTGATAGAGCCGGTCGCCCTCGATCCGGCCATGTGCGCCGACCAGTGCGTCGCAGGGGGAGGCGATGGTATCGGGGTCGCTGTCGAAGACGCGCGCGCCGTCGCGCAAGGGGCGGACGAAACCGTCGCGCAGGGATTTGAACCGGGTCGTGCGCGCATCCGACAGGTCGACGCCTGCGAAGAATTTCCAAAGCGCCAGGCTGGGCCTGGCGATCAGCGGATGCTCGATCCGGGCAAGCCACCCGACCAGTTTCGTCGCGAATCGACGCGGCAGGCGGTTGGTGACGAGGAAATTGATGTCCTCGTTCAGGAAGAACCGCATGATGGGTCCGCGCATTGTCATGCCTCCGTCATGGGTACGCGGTCAAAGGCCGCATGAACCCGATTCTCACTGGCCTGCTGGCCGCTTCCGCCGGTGCCGTTGCCCTGACGAAGGGGCATCGGCGGCTGACCCTGTCGCGCGCCAAGCATCCGGGGCTGGGCGGGCATGTCCGCATGGCCAAGCGGATTGCCGGGCAGATCCCGTTCTACAGCTATGGCGAGGACCGCTTCTTCCGCGTCGACGATGCGCCGCACGCGATTGCCGACCAGCGGCGCGCGGGGTTCGAGCGGTTGGGCGCGCTCTTCGCCGAACGCTATGCGAAGACGCTGGCGCTGACCCGCGAGACGCGCGGCGGCCTCTCCGACCTGCAATTCACCGGCGCGTACCGCGTGCCGTTCCAGTTCCGCGAGAAGGTGCGCACGACGCTGGCCACGGGCGCCTTCTATCAGCGATCGGAAGGGCCGATGCTGGTCGATCTGGACGGCAACCGGCTGATCGACCTGACCGGCTCCTACGGCGTCAACCTGTTCGGCAACGGCTTCTACAAACGGACCATGGCCGAGGGGGCGGCGATGGTGGCCGATCTGGGCGGGGTGCTGGGGTCCTTCCACCCGGTCGTCGCCGACAATGTCCGCCGCCTGACGACCCTGACGGGCATGGACGAGGTGTCGTTCCACATGTCGGGCACCGAGGCGGTGATGCAGGCGGTGCGGCTGGCACGTTACCACACCAGGCGTCCGCGCCTGGTGCGCTTCGCAGGGGCCTATCATGGCTGGTGGGGCGATGTGCAGCCCGGCATCGGCAACCCGGTGCCCGCCGACCGGACGCTGACGCTGGCCGACATGTCCGAGCGCACGCTGAAGGTACTGGCGACGCGCAAGGACATCGCCTGCGTGCTGGTCAACCCGCTCCAGGCGATGCATCCCAATGGTTCGGCACCCTCCGACGGGCAACTGGTCGATGGCGGGCGCAAGGCGGGGGCGGACCTGGCCGCCTATCGCGAATGGCTGCACCGGCTGGCCGAGACCTGCCGCGCGAACGGCATCGTCCTGATCTTCGACGAGGTGTTCATGGGCTTCCGCCTGGCAAAGGGTGGGATGCCCGAATATTTCGGGGTGAAGCCCGACCTGATCACCTATGGCAAGACGCTGGGCGGCGGCCTGCCGGTCGGCGTGCTGTGCGGCCCGGCGCATCTGATGAAGCGCTGGCGCGAGGATCGCCCGGTCGACATCTGCTTTGCGCGCGGGACCTTCAATTCGCACCCCATGGTGATGGGGGCGATGAACGCCTTTCTCCAGCGGCTGGAAACGCCTGAGGTGGCCGCCTTGTATGACGGGCTGGACGAGCGATGGAATACGCGGGCCGCGATGTTCAACGCACGGATGGCGGAGGCGGGACTGCCTCTGTCGGTCGCGCATGTCCAGACGATCTGGACCATCCTCTATTCGGTCGCCTCGCCCTATAACTGGATGCTGCAATATTATCTCCGGGCGCACGGCTTGGCGTTGAGCTGGGTCGGGACCGGGCGGCTGATCTTCAGCCTCGACATCGACGACACCCTGTTCGCCGATATTTGCGACCGCTTCGTTGCAGCGGGACAACAGATGCGTGACGATGGCTGGTGGTGGACCTCGCCCGATGCACCGCAGGAGTTGAAGGCGGCGAACAAGGCGATCCGGCGGCGGATATTGAAGGAGTCGCTGGCGGTTAGGTTGGGGCGGGGGAAGGGCTGACCTCTCGCATCGTAAAAGCCCCTCTCCCGGCAGGGGAGGGGGTGGGGAGGGGCAAGGGCCACGGGAGTTGGTCTCTGTGAGACTCCGTGCCCTCCCCCAACCCCTCCCGCCTGCGGGAGGGGAGCGGCAAGAGGAGAGGGCTGGATACAAAATGGGCGGCAGTTCTTTGGAACCGCCGCCCTGTCCGTCAAAGCGAAAGCCGCGCGTTACGCTGCCTTCAAATCCTCGAAATCATCGACATCGTGATGATCCATCCGCTCGCCCTTCATCAGGCGGCGCGGCGCGCTCTTGTACATCTTGAAGTCGTTGAACGGGTCGGTGACGATCTTGGTGGCCCAGACCAGGCCGGTCTCCAGATCGCGCGCGACCCAGAGCTGCATCACCCGCACGAAGATTGCGCTGACGCCCAGGCCCAGCCAGCCGATGCCGACATGGCGCAAATAGCCCATGAAGCCGTCCGGATATTCCAGCGTGCCGAACAAAGTCGGCTGGATCAGCAGCACGACCGGGATCGCGCCCCAAATGGCCATCAGCACATATTTGCGCGCCAGATTGTAGCCGACCTTGATCTCTTCCTTATGCTCATGCGTCGCCTTGTTCACATGATCATAGCCCTTGGGTTCGAAGAAGAAGTGCCCCGCCTGGCGGCTGGTCATCGCCACGCCCCAGGCGAGCAGGCTGGCCACCGCCGGGTCGATGAACAGCAGGACATAGGCGGTCAGGAAGGTACAGGCGCTGACGAAGTGCAGGCTCTGATTGACCAGACTGTGATGATAATAACGATGATCGTCCCACCGCTGTTCGGCGAGCTGCGCGCGAAAACCCGTCATTGGACATGTCCTTGGAGGGAAGGCTGACGCTTGGCGAAGCGGACCAGCGAGAAATGGCCGAGCGGGGGCAGGGGGCGGCTTTCGACCAGCTCCACATCGCCGCGCGTCGCCGCCCAATTGGTGTAGCGCTCGAACGGAAAATCGGTGCGGAAGCCCAGGCGGCTGGTGATCGGCATCAACGTCTTTTCGATCCGGCCGCGCAGGCCATCGCCTGCACCCACCCGCGTCGCGATCACGATCTCGCCGCCGGGGCGACAGATGCGGGCGAACTCGTCCAGCGCCTTTTCCGGGTTCGGTACGGCGGTGATGACGTACTGCGCGACCACCACGTCGAAGCTGTTGTCGGCGAATTGCAGCGCCTCGGCATCGCCGTAAGCGATCTGCTCGACATGGGAGAGGTTGCCGCGCTTCACCCGTTCGCGCGCCTTATCGAGCATCGGCTCGGACAGGTCGACGCCGACGATACGGTTCGCCCGCGAATATTGGGGCAGCGAAATGCCGGTGCCGACCCCCACCTCGATGATGCGACCGCCGATGCGTTCGGCGGCGACGATGGCGGCGGAACGGCCTTTCTTGAAGACGGGGCCGAAGACCAGATCATAGACAGGCGACCAGCGATCATAGGCCTTGGTGACGCTGGCGGTACTCATCTGCGTTGCCATCGAAAGGGGCATCCCGTTGAACGACGATGCGATCCCTGTTTGCAGCAGGCGGTGACAGTTTCACGACAAATCAGGCTTCGCTTGCGAGATTTTCGCAATAGCGCAACGAATATGTCATCATTCGTGCATGAATATGTCGCACATGTTGGATAGAGGTTAACATAGAGGTGCTGTCTCCTTGTGACGGCGACCTGATCTAAACTGCACGCATGCCGCGGAATGCGGATGCCCTGATCCTCTATACTTGGTTGATTTGAATATATTTGGTGCTGCGACTCGGCTGTTCCGAGTTGGTGGGCCCATCCGCCAATGGTGACGGCGGCCCATCGTACGGCCATGGCGGCACGGGATGACCCGATTTTTCGGCAGGCCATAACGCATGGTGCGTTTTGCCATTCGCTTGGCGTTTTCTGCCACGCATTGGCATTACACACCGGTGCAAAAATTGCTAAGCCATTGAAAAGTGGTGTTTCATGTGTATGGCATGACTAATGCAGTAACTCACATGCCGGGGTGATCCGGCATAAAGGGAGTTACCACCATGTTGCTGACACTGCTGATCGCATCGACCCTGTCCGCCGCTCCGGCCCGCCCGGCCGTCGAGCCCGCGCCCATCACGCCGAACGCCGTCACGCTGAACACGGTCGCCGTCGCGACGAGTGGTGCGGAGCCCTCGGTCATGCCGTCCAAGGCGACGCGCTACTGCGTCGTCGCGCAGATCACCGGCTCGCACCTGCCGATCAAGGTCTGCCGCACCGCCGACGACTGGATCGCGATGGACGGTCAGATCCCCACCGGCCGCATCGCGCGTCGCTGATCCTCGAAAAGCGGAGACCCATCATGATGTTCGCCCTGCTCGCCGCCGCTGCCGCCCTGGCTGCCCCGTTGCCGCGCGAGGAAGCCGCCAGGCCCGCCGCCACCGCCGTCGAAACCGCAGCCTTGCCGACCGCGCCGACGGCCGCCGCCAAGCCGACCCGCTATTGTTTCCTGAATGTCGAGGAAGACCATATCATGCGCGGCAAGGTCTGCATGACGCGCAAGCAATGGCTGTGGCGCGGTGTCGACCCGCTGACCTATATCGGCCGCACCAAGTGAAGCACGGGAAAAGGGGCCGCCTTTCCAAGGACGGCCCCACCCGGCGCGATCAGACCAGATCGCGTGAATAGACGTTGTAGATCTTGTTGACGTCGCTCTTGATGGTCTCGGCGATCGAACGCATCCCCTGATTGTCGTCGAGGACCCAGCCGATCTCGCCGCGCGACGCGCCATATTTGGTGACCGAGGCCTGGCGGATATATTCGATCATCATGAAGGCGAGCTGGCCTGCCATGCGCGACGCCTGAAGCTCCTTGACCACGCCCATCAGCGGCACGCGCATCGTCCGCACCTTGGGCGCGCGCAGCCACAGCAGCAGCTTGGCCCAGCCGAAGGGGAGCAGGCTGCCCTTGAGCGGCTTGATCGCCTCGTTCAGATCGGGGAGCGTAATCATGAACGCCACAGGCTTGCCGTCCAGCTCGGCGATGCGGATCAGGTCGTTGAAGACGATCGGCTTCAGCTTGACGCCGACATCCTTGATCTCGGGCGGGGTGAGGGGGATGAAGCCCCAGTTATCCGACCAGGCATCGTTCAGGATGCTCAGGATGATCGCGGCCTCTTCCTCGAACTTGGCCTTGTTCACCTCGCGCACGCGAATGCGCTCGTTCTTTTCGCCCGACTTGATGATCCGCTGGACGATGGGCGGAAATTCCTGCGTGATGTCCAGCTCATAGGTGAAGAGCTGCTTGACGACGCCGTAACCGGCCGCCTCGATCCAGCCCTGATATTCGGGGCGCGCATGGCCCATCATGATCGTCGGGTCCTGGTCGAAGCCCTGGACCAGCAGACCTGGCTCTTCCCAGACCGATTGCGAGACGGGGCCGATCGCACGGGTCATGCCCTGCTCGCGCAGCCAGCCCTCGGCGGCGGCGAGCAGCGCCCGGAACACGTCCTGGTTCACCGCATCCATCAGGCCCCAGAAGCCGACGCCCGGCCCGAAGCCCTTGGACGGCTCCATCTCCAGCGCCAGCGTGTCGAGATGCGCCGAGATGCGGCCTACGACCTTGCCATTCTCCTCCGCCAGGAACAGCTGCGCCTTGGCATGGCTGTACCAGCCATTCTTCTCCGGCGTGATCAGTCCCAGCGCCTCGCCCTTCAGCGGCGGAACCCAGTGGGGATCGTCGGCGTAAAGGCGAAAGGGGAAGTCGACGAAGATCTTGCGATCCGACTTCGAAGAGATGGGGCGGATGGAAACGGTCATGGGGTGCGGTCCGGCAATGATTTTGCCATCGTTCCTAACCGTCCGCGTCGATCATAGCGAGTGAGGATTCCGTCATGGCAAGGCGTGGGAATGCCACCGTGTCGCCACTATGTGGGGGCAAAGGATAGAGCTATGGAATCGACGCTTTCTTTTGAACGGAGTGCGCAGGCCGTCGCAGCGGCCCCTTCCGTGCGTGTCCCGATTGCGGACGACAAGGCGATGCTGCGCGCCGCCGCCGAGCTGACCCGCGACCTGATCGCGCCGCGTCCCGGCCTGTACTGGGGCGACATGGTGGGCAGCGCACTGGTCGGTTATGCGGCGCTGGCCGTGGCGGTCATGGCATCGTCGACGGGCGTGGTCGTGGTGGCCTCGGTCGTGGCGGTGCTGGCGCTTTATCGCGCCTTGCTGTTCATCCACGAAGTCAGCCATATGAAGCATTCGGCGCTGCCGCGTTTCCGCGAAGGCTGGAACGCGCTGGTCGGCGTGCCGCTGCTGACGCCCGCCTTCATGTATGAGGGGGTGCACAACCTCCATCATGCCAAGACGCGGTACGGCACGGCGGATGATCCCGAATATCTGCCGCTGGCGCTGATGAAGCCGTGGACGCTGCCGGTGTTCATCCTGGTGTCGGCGCTGGCGCCGCTGGGGCTGCTGATCCGTTTCGCCATCCTGTCGCCGCTGTCCTGGGTCATCCCCGGCCTGCGCAAGATCGTCGTCGAGCGCTATTCGGCACTGGCGATCAACCCGCAGTTCCGCCGCCGCATGCCCGAGGGCGAGGCGCTGGTCCGCTTCAACCGCACCGATGCCGCCGCCTCGATCTGGGCGATCGCGCTGATCGCGATGGTTGCTACGGGCGTGATCCCGGTGCGCGGTTTTGCGATCGGCTTTGCGATCGGTTCGGCGGTCGCCGTGCTGAACCAGGTCCGCACGCTCGTCGCCCATCTCTGGGAGAATGAGGGCGAGCAGATGACCGTGACCGCACAGTATCTGGACTCGGTCAACGTGCCGCCACCCGCGCTGTTGCCGGGCCTGTGGGCGCCGGTGGGATTGCGCTATCACGCGCTGCACCACCTGCTGCCGTCACTCCCTTATCATTCGCTGGGCGAGGCGCACCGCCGGATCAGCGCGGCGCTGACGCCGGAATCGCCCTATCACAAGGCGAGCTACAAGGGCCTGCCGGGGCTGGTCGCGAAGATCGGCCTGAGCTCGATCCGCCGGGGGAAGTGATTTTTCCCCGCTGGGCGAAGGACGGGGCGTGCGCTTCGACTTCGCTCAGCAGGAACGGGTTTCGGGCTTTTTTCTCCCTCCGTTCAGCCTGAGCGAAGTCGAAGGCCAAGGGAATACCTCCGCCAAGCCGCTATGCCTGACCCGTGCACTTCGACTTCGCTCAGTGCGAACGGACGGTGGGATTGAGGCCGGCTAGCGAGCCTACGCCCCTATTCCTCGGTCCGGAACAGCACCGCTTCGCCGATTAGGAAGAACAGCAGGATCGGTGCCCAGGCCGCGAGGAAGGGGGGGTAGGCCCCCAGATCGCCCATCGCCATCGAGAAATTGTCCGCCACGAAATAGGCAAAGCCCAGCGCCATGCCGATCACGGCACGCACGAACAGCTTGCCCGACCGCGCGATGCCGAAGGCCGCGACCGCGCCGAGCAGCGGCATCAGCATAGCGGACATCGGCGCGGACAGCTTGTGCCACAGCGACCCCTCCAGCGACTTGGTCGGCCGTCCCGCTTCCTGCAGGTCGGTGATCGCGCTCGACAGCGCACCGAAGGACAGATTGTCGGCGCTGACGCTGGCCAGCGTCAGCTGCTCGGGCGACACGCCGCGCCCGACGATCAGTGAGGGATAGTTGGTGAGCTTGCCCGACTTCACCTCGAAGCGCGTCGCCGGGCCGATCTGCCAGCCATCGCCCGAGCGCATGCCGCGCGGAGCCCGCACGATCGCCTGAAGGCTGCCGCCCGCGCGGTCATACAGCGTCACGCCGCCCAGCTGGGTCTTGGCGCCCCGGCCCTGGATCAGATCGACCGAGATCAGGTCGTCGCCGTCACGCACCCAGACATTGGCCCGGTCGCCGCTGTCGATGGGCAGGGGGCCATATTGCACCTTCTGCCAGGCCGACAATGTCGCGCTGGCGCGCGGCACGATGCGGTCGTTGAACGCGAAGCTGAAAGCCGCCACGCCCGCGCTGGCGATCAGTAGGGGGGCGAGCACCTGATGCGCCGACATGCCCGCCGCCTTCAGTGCGATGACCTCGGAATTCTGGTTCATCGTGAAGAAGGTCAGGATCGTGCCGAGCAGCACCGAGAAGGGCAGCAGGAACGAGATGATCTGCGGCGCGCGCAGCGACACGTATCGCCACACCTGCGCCTGTCCGTTGCCCGGCGCGGCCAGCACCGCACCGGATTCGCTCAGCACGTCGAGCGTCTGGAGCACCAGCGCCACCGCGAACAGGATGGCGAAGGTGCGGATCAGGAACATCTTCGCCATGTAGATGGCGATCGTTCTCGACGGGAAAATGTTGGACAGGCTCATGCCGTATAGGCCTTTTTACGGCGGCGGCCGGGTATCCAGCGTCCGATCGCCTTGGCCAGCTTGGCCACCCCGCGCTCCAGCGCGCCGATCGGCTGGCCGCCGGGCACATAGGCGGTGACATAATACATCCACAGGACCAGCCCCGCGAACACCGCGAATGGCCCCCATAGCGCCAGGATCGGGTTCACCCGCCCCAGCGCGCCGATATCGGCGGCATATTGGTTCACCTTGAAATAGGTGACCAGCATCACGATCGACAGAAACACGCCCAGCGCCGAGGTCGATCGCTTCGGCGGTATGCCCAGTGATACCGCGAGCAGCGGCAGGAGGAACATCGTCACCACCTCCACCACGCGAAAATGGAATTCGGAGCGGCTGCCTGCGCGGGCCTCGGCACTCTGCGCCTCCTGACCGTGGCGGGCCAGTTCGGGCAGGGTGAACTCCAGGTCGCGGCCGCCGCGCTGGCGGAAATTGTCGAACTTGGGCAGGTCGATCGGCAGGTCATGGCTGGAGAAGGTCAGCACGCGGGGCGCCTTGAACTCGGGCCGGTTGTGGATCAGCGTGCCGTTGGTCAGGCGGAAGATGATGACGTTGGGGTCGTCGGTCGCCAGGAAGCGCCCGCGCGCCGCCGTCACGCCGATCCAGTCGCCCTTCGACGTGTTGGCGTGGACGAAGATGCCCGACAAGTCGCGGCCATTCTCGCGGCTTTCCTCGATGCGCAGGGTCATGCGGTCGCCCAGATGGGTGAACTCGCCGACCTTGATCGACGCCCCCAGCGCGCCGGTGCGCAGTTCGTAGCGCAAGCCCTCGTAATAATAACGCGCGACCGGCTGGATATAGCCGACGATCGCCAGGTTCAGCGCGGCGAGCACGATGGCGTACATGTACGGCACGCGCAGCAGCCGGGTGTAGCTCATGCCCACGCCGCGCATCACGTCCAGCTCGGACGAGGTGGCGAGGCGACGGAAGGCAAGCAGGATGCCCAGCATCAGCCCGATCGGAATGCCCAGCCCCAGATATTCGGGCAACAGGTTGGCGAGCATCCGCCACACCACGCTGATCGGCCCGCCTTCGGTCGCGACGAATTCGAACAGGCGGCGGATGCGATCGAGCACCAGCAGCATCGCCGAGATGAGCAGCGTCGCGAACAGCGGCAACGCGATCAACCGGGCCATGTAGCGATCGATAGATTTCATGCCGGGGACATCACTCGCGCGATAAAACGGCCATGGCTATACGGGGGTGGGCAGGGCGCGTCACCCCCTTCGTTTTTTGAGGGGTTTCCCTTGAGTTGGTCTTTGGTGTGGCGTGGGATTCCCTTGGCCTTCGACTGCGCTCAGGCTGAACGGAGGTGGTGTTTCGGTCTTGATACAAAAGGCCGTTCAACCTGAGCGCAGTCGAAGGCCACGCCCAACCCTCGCCCCAAACCTCTCAAGCCGCGGCGCTGACCGGCCCTTCCGCCCGCTTCAGCGCCGCCGCCACCGCGCGTTCCAGTCCGGCCAGCGTGAACGGCTTGCGCAACACCTCATGCCCCTCGAACCCCGTGGCCTGCGCATCGCCCGCAAAGCCGGTGACGAACAGCACCGCCAGATCGGGATGGCTCGGGCGGATCGTGGCGATCAGCTCGGGACCGGTCAGATGCGGCATCAGCACGTCGGACACGATCAATCGGATGCTCGGATGCCGCGCCAGCAGTCCTTCCGCCTCGCGCGGATCGTTGCAGGGGATCGGGTCGTGGCCCAGTTCGCGAAGCGCGCTCATCGTCGCGGCCAGCACGCGGGGATCGTCCTCGACCAGCAGGATGCGCAGCGCATCGTTCGCCTCGGCCTGGGTTTCGGCCGCAACCGGCGCGGCCTCGACCGGCAAGGCGGGGGCGGGGGCCGAGTGGCGGGGCAGATAGAGATTGACCGTCGTGCCCTTGCCCGGCGCGCTCTGGATGGTCACGTCGCCGCCCATCTGGCCGACCAGCCCGAAAATCTGGCTGAGCCCCAGCCCGGTGCCCTTGCCTGCGGGCTTGGTGGTGAAGAAGGGCTCGAACACCCGTTCGATGACCTCGGGCGTCATGCCCTCGCCGGTATCGGCGACCGACAGCACTACATAATCGCCCGCCTCGCCGCGCGGTAGGGCATGCGGCCCCATCTTCATCTCGGCGGTACGGATGGTCAGCTCGCCGCGCCCGTCCATCGCGTCGCGGGCGTTGACCGCCAGGTTCAGGATCGCATTCTCCATCTGGGTGCGATCGCCGAACAGCGTCCATCCGGTCGTCCAGTCCTGGATCGTCACCTTCACCCCGTCGCCCAGCGTCCGGTCGAGCAGGTCGCGCATCCCCTCGACCAGGCGGCGCGGTACCAGCGTTTCGGGGGCCAACGCCTCTTCGCGGCTGAACATCAGCAGGCGGCGGGTCAGCGCGGCGGCGCGGTGCGCGCCTTCGGTCGCGCTTTCCAGATGGCGCGCCATGTCGTCCGGCGATCTGGTCCGGCGGGCCAGTTCGAGCCCGCCCAGCACGACCGCCAGCATGTTGTTGAAGTCGTGCGCGATCCCGCCGGTCAACTGGCCCAGCGCGTCCATCTTCTGCGCCTGACGCAGCTTGGCTTCCTGAACCTTCAGTTCCTCTGTCGCGACTTCGACCGCGCTGGCCAGTTCCTCGGCCCGGGCGCGTTCGGCGCGCGCTTCGGCATGGGCCTTGGCTCGCTCGCTGACCGCGCCGACGATGATCCAGGCCAGCGCGATGCCGCCCAGCACCAGCACGATGCCGAATACCACCAGCCCGCCCGCGATCCGGTTCGAGTGCTGGATCGTCTCCTCGGCAGCTTCGGAGCGTTGTTGCAGGAGCACCCGCTCGCCATCGGTCAGCCGGGCGAGCAGATCGTTGATCTTCAGCAGCGCCTCGGCCTGGCGGGCCTGGTAATAGAGACCATAGGCCTGACGGTTGAGGTGATAGGTGGTCGACAGCGCGATCGTCGACAATTCACGGCCGCGCGCGCCATAGGCCTGGCGAAGCTGGTCCATCAGGCGTTGCTGCTGCTGGTCCTCGATCATCCGGTCCAGCCGGTTGAGCTGTACCCCCGCCGTCGTCCATTCGTCCTGATAGAGCTGGCCCAGCTTGCGGTCGCCCGAGATGACGTAGCGGCCCAGCGACGCCTCGGACCGGGCGATGGTGCCCGCCAGCGTGCGGGCGGCGATCATCACGTCATAGCTGTGGCTCTGCCGTTCCAGTGCGCGGTCGCGCTCGCGATTGGCGTGGCCCAGCGTGACGACGAGCATGGCCAACGTCACCGCACCCGCCACCGCCATCGCGATCAGCGCAAAGGTCCGCCACCGGCCGACCCCGCCAAGCTCGTCCTGATCCATCACGGGCGCGACGCTATCCTCGACGGTCGGATATTGTAAAGTCGGGCCGACACTGCACTCGGCCCGACCATGGGGTCAGGCGATGACGCCGACCGCCTGACCGGCGGCGCGGAACATGCCCAGCACCGTCTGGATCTGTTCCGGCATATGCTCGGCGCAGATCGAGCAGCGCAGCAGATAGGTGCCCGCCGGGGTCGCGGGCGGACGCGCCATGTTCACATACAGCCCGCCATCGAGCAGCGCCTGCCACATGATGACTGCCTGTTCCTGATCCTCCAGGATGACGGCGACGATCGCGCTGTCGCAATTCTCGGTGCCCAACTTGAAGCCCATCGCCTTCAGCCCGCCGTGCAGCGCGCGCGCATTCGACCATAGCCGCTCGCGCTTTTCGTGCGCGGTCATCAGCTTGCGGATCGAGGTCGCGGCGGTCGCCACCACCGAAGGCGGCAGCGAGGCGGTGAAGATGTACGGGCGGCAGGCCAGGCGAACCGCCTCGAACTTCGGATGGTTGGACACGACGAAGCCGCCGACCGTCCCGACCGACTTGGAGAAGGTGCCGACGACGAAATCGACCTGGCCTTCCAGCCCCTGCGCCTCGTACACGCCGCGCCCGTTGGGGCCGAAAAAGCCCATCGAGTGCGCCTCGTCGACCAGCACCATCGCGCCATGCTTCTTGGCGACGGCGACCATCTCCTTCAGCGGGGCGATGTCGCCCAGCATCGAATAGACGCCCTCCAGCACGACCAGCTTGGCGGGTTCCTTGGGCAGCCGGCCGAGCCGCTTGTCGAGATCCTCGACCGAATTGTGGCGGAAGCGAACGATCTCGGCATTGCCCTGCTGGCAGCCGTCATAGATGGACGCATGACTGTCGGCGTCGAGGATGACATATTCACCCTTGCCCGCCAGCGTCGAGATGATGCCCAGGTTCGCCATATAGCCGGTCGAGAAGACGATCGCGCCGGTCGTGCCGTAGAACTCGCGCAGCGCCTGTTCGACGTCCATATGGTCGTGGAAGGTGCCGTTGAGCATCCGGCTGCCGTTCGTGCCCGAGCCGAACTTCTCCAGCGCGTCCTTGCCCGCCGCAATGACGTCGGCGTCGAAGGTCATGCCCATATAATTATAGGTGCCGAGCAGGATCGTGTCCTTGCCCCGGATCACGGCCTCGGTCGGCGACTTCACCTGTTCCATCACGATCGCGAAGGGATCGGTCACGCCTGAGTCGAGTAGCTTCTGCCGCTCGGCGATCAGGCCGTCGAACTTGGAGAGCAGGTCACGCTCGGGCGCGATTTCGGGCGCTTCGGCGGGCAGGGCGTGGGGCTGGGCAGCGGCTTCGGTCATGTCGGTGTCCGTTTGAAGGCGATCAGGCTTGCTTCAGCTTTTCGACCGCGTCGACCAGCTGGCCGACATTCTCGATCTCGGCCTGCATGTTCATCGTGATGATGATGTCGAACTCGTCCTCGATCGCGGCGACGAAATCCATCACGGTCAGGCTGTCCCACTCCAGGTCGCCCTGGAAGGTCGTCGCCTCGGTCAGCGCGACGCCCTTCTTGTTGAAGGGCGCGATCTGGGCCGCGACGGTGTGGAAAATGGCTTGGCGGTCGCTCATGATGATCCTTTCAGTCGGGCGCCCAGTGGCACCCAAATGCGGCGGCTTTTCGACCACCCATATGTTCGCTGCTATAGCAAGCCGTTGGCGCGATACCACCGTGCCGTATCCGCCAGCCCCTTGGCGAGCGGTATGGCGGGTTCCCACAGCGCCGGGTCGGGGCGCAGCGCGGGGTCGGCGGTCCAGTCGGGGTGGCAGAGATAGCCGACCCGGTCGGCGGTCAGCTTGGCGCCATTCCCGCGCAGCTTGCGGTCGATCTTGGCGCCCAGGCTCAGCAACCCCTTGGGCAAATGCAGCGTCATCACCCTCCGCCCTACCGCCGCACCCATCGCCTGGGCGAGTTCGGCATGGGTCAGGACCTGGCCGTCATCGACCTCCAGCACCGCGCGGGGGCCATCGGTGGCGACCAGCGTGGTCAGCAGCCGCGCGAAATCCTCGACCGCGATCAATGACAGCTTGCCCGGCGGCGGCATGAAGGCGAGGCCGAGCCTGGCGGTGCGGAACACGTCCAGCCACTCGGTATCGTGCGGGCCATAGATGCCGCTCGGCCGGACGATGGTCCAGTCGAGGCCGCTCCCCGTCACCACATCCTCGGCCTGTCGCTTGGACCAGCCATAGACGGACAGATCGGGCTCCCGCGCCGACAGCGAGGAAACATGGACGAAGCGCTGGATCCCGGCTGCCTTCGCCGCCTCGACCATCGCGCGCGTGCCGTCGATATTGCCCGCGACAAAGCCTTCGCGGTCGGGCGCGTTCACCACGCCCGCGATGTGCAGCACGGCGTCGGCCCCCTCGACCAGCGTGGCGAGGCTGTCGGGCTTGTCGAGCGCCCCTGCGATCCAGGTGATCCCGGCGCGCGACGGCTGCGCCCGGCGGGTCAGCGCGCGCAGGGTCAGGCCGGACCCGGCGGCACGGTCCACCACCGCGCGACCGACAAAGCCGGTCGCTCCCGTCACGGCGACGATCATAGCAGGGCCAGATGGTTGCGATGGATCAGCGCGGCGCGCGGGGCGTGACCCAGTATCTCGGCCTGCTGGTCCGAGCGGGTGCCGATCAGCGCGCGCGCCTCGGTCGAGTCATATTCGCTGAGCCCCCGTGCGATGGTGCCGTTCGGCCCCTCGATGGTGACGAGGTCGCCGCGCGCGAAATGGCCCTGCACGGCCGTGGCGCCTGCCGCGAGCAGGCTGTTGCCCTCGGCCAGCGCCCTGGCCGCGCCCGCATCGACCGTGATCGCGCCGCGCGCGGTCAGCCCGCCCGCCAGCCACGCCTTGCGGGCAGGGGCGCTTTTCTCGGCGACGAAGATGGTGTGGCGCGCAGGCGTCGACAGCGGATGGTCGATCCGCCCCGATGCGATGGCGAGATGCGCGCCAGCGCTGACCGCGATCCGCGCGGCGGCGATCTTCGACACCATGCCGCCCGATCCCATGCCCGAGGCGGAGCCGCCATCGGCCATGCCGCTGACCGCATCGATCCGCTCGACCCGCTCGATATGGCGCGCATCCGGGTTGGTGTGCGGGTTCGAATCGTACAGCCCGTCCACGTCGGAGAGCAGCAGCACGCCGTTCGCGCCCGCCGCCTGCCCGACCCGTGCGGCGAGCCGGTCATTGTCGCCGAAGCGGATTTCCTCGGTGGCGACGCTGTCATTCTCGTTGATGACCGGCACCACGCCCAGACCCAGCAGCCGGTTCAACGTCGCGGCGGCGTTCAGATAACGGCGGCGATCCTCCAGATCGTCGAGCGTCACCAGCATCTGCGCGGCGGTCAGGTTTTCCGCGTGCAGCAGTTCCGCCCAGGCCTGGCTCAGCGCGATCTGGCCGGTCGCGGCGGCGGCCTGCGCATCCTCCAGGCTCGCCCGGCCGCCCTTGGGCAGGCCCAGGCGACGCGCGCCCAGCGCGATTGCGCCGGACGAGACGATCGCGATCTGCTGCCCGGCGCGTACCCGTGCGGCGATGTCGGCGACGAGTCCGGTCAGCCAGTCGCGACGGACTTCGCCCTCAGGCGTGACGAGGAGGGCCGAGCCGACCTTGACGATCAGCCGCTGGCAGATGGTGGGGGGGAAGATCATTGTGGGGCGGAGTGCCACGATTGTCGGTCTCTGCGAGGCTCTTTTCCCTCCCCCGGCCCCTCCCGCCTGCGGGAGGGGAGAAGAAAGCGCGAATAGCTCGCCAAGTATCGCTCCCCTCCCGCAAGCGGGAGGGGATGGGGGAGGGCAGGGTGTCTCACCGAGCCCGCCACCCGACGCATCAGCCCAGCGGCGACCACGTGATCTCGTCCTCGCCCTGGTCGTTCTCCGGCACCGCATCCGCCCCCGGACCCATCTGCTCCAGCAGCTTGTCGAGCACCCAGTCGACACCGATGCCCGCCGCGCCCGACAGCGGGATCACGTCCGCGCCGCTCGCCTCGGCCAGTTCGGCCGACAGCGCCTCGATCAGTTCGTCGTCGAGCGTGTCGATCTTGTTGAGCGCGATGATGTGCGGCTTGTCGATCAGGCCCGCGCCATAAGCCTCCAGCTCGTCGCGCACGATGCGATAGCTTTCGGCCACGTCCGCGTCATTGGCGTCGACCAGATGCAGCAACACCCGGCACCGCTCGATATGTCCCAGGAAGCGGTCGCCGATCCCGGCCCCGTCCGCCGCACCCTCGATCAGGCCGGGAATGTCGGCAACCACGAACTCGCGCTCGCGATGCCGCACCACGCCCAGCTGCGGCCGGGTGGTGGTGAAGGCATAGGCGCCAACCTTGGCCTGCGCGTTGGTCACGGCGTTGATGAAGGTCGACTTGCCCGCATTGGGCAGGCCGACGAGCCCCGCATCGGCGAGCAGCTTCAGGCGCAGCCAGACCCATGCCTCTTCGCTGGGCCAGCCGGTGCCATGCTGGCGCGGCGCGCGGTTGGTCGAGGTCTTGTAGGTGGCGTTGCCGCGCCCGCCGTCGCCGCCGCGCAGGAACACCTCGCGCTGGCCGACCTTGGTGAAGTCGAGCAGCACCTCTTCCTTGTCCTCGGACAGGACCTGGGTGCCGACCGGCACCTTGATGACCAGGTCGTCGCCACCGCCGCCGGTGCGGTTCGAGCCCGATCCGCCATGCCCGCGCGGCGCCCGGAAATGCTGGGTGTAGCGGAAGTCGATCAGGGTGTTCAGGCCCGCCACCGCCTCGAAGACGATGTCGCCGCCCTTGCCGCCGTTGCCGCCGTCGGGACCGCCATATTCGATGAACTTTTCACGGCGGAAGGATACGGCGCCGGGGCCGCCCGCGCCGGAACGGACGAAAATCTTGGCCTGATCGAGAAAATGCATGGCGCCGCCTTTACCGCTGACCGCGCCGACTGACCAGCCCGGCCGTTTATGACGGGGACGATCAGGCGACCAGCGTGGCCGCGCCGCATCGCACGCCGTTGACCGTCACATCCGCCTGGCCGACACGCAGGCCCAGCAACTCGCTCACATCGCCGATCAGCGTATCGAGTATCGGGGCGACCGGCGTCAGCGCCGCCCCGACGATCCCGGTCAGCCCCGACAGGTCGAACCCCTCCAGCCGCAACGTCACCTGCTGGATCAGCGACGCGGCGATCCCGCGCACCGCCGAATTGGCGGTGACGGTCCTGGTCGTCCGCTGGCTGATGTCGTCCTGATCGAAACGAACCTGTTGCCACGCGCTGTCGCTCGCCAGATCGAGCTTGGCATAGCCCCAGACCCGCGCCAGCAGCAGCTGGAGCAGCACGGTCTGGCCGGTGATGGGCGAACGGCTCATATCGTCGAAGCGGTTCTGGTCGACCTGGGCGATGGCCAGCGTGCCGGGGGAGGGAAGGGTGTCGATCGTCACCGTCTGCACGGGACCAGCGCAGGAGACACTGTTCAACCGGGCCTTGGCCGCGGCGGTTTCGACGAAGATCGGCAGGCGGATATTGGCGAGCAGGGGAACGCCGATCTCGCTGTCGATCAGGAATCGTTGCTGCGCGGTCCGCACGATGGTCGAGCCGTCCTGCGCCACCGCCAGCCATGGCGTACTGGCCGGGCGCTCGCCGATCGCCACCAGGATCCTGGTCGACAGCAGCCCCTTGATCGAACCGCCCAGGTTCAGCGCGACCTGTCGCTGCCCGTTGGCGACCGACAGCGATTCGCGCAGCATCACATAGGCGTCGACCCCGATCAGATTGCGCGACGGCACCCTGGACGTATTCCCCATCGGCCCCAGGTCGATCAGCCGGGTCAGCGGGACCTTCGATCCCGGTACGCGCAGCGCTATCCGCCGCAATATGCCCGCTGCATCCGGCTTGCCGGTCGCATCGGCCATCGCCCCCAGCAACTGCGGCAGCGTGACGTCGGCGGCCAGAATCGTGTCGAAACTGGCGCCGGTCAGGCCGATCTTCGTGCCCAGCCCCTGAATCATGGGCAGCAGGTCGACCTGTGCGCCCACCAGCGCCTGATAATCGCCGATCGACAGCGACAGGTCGCTGCCCGCCAGTCCGTTGAGCAGCGCACCGGGCAATCCGCCTGACACGTTGACCAATCGGGTGCCGAGCGAAAAGGCGGCCATGTCGATTCGCCGCGCCACCGCTCTGGCGGAGACGGGCGCGGTGTTGCGCCCGGTGAGTACTCGCCCGAAGAATAAGGGGACGGGGCGGCTGAGCACGACACGCAACGCTCCGGCATCGGCGCCCGGCATGAATCGGTCCTGCGGCGCGATCGCGGCATCCGCGCGGTAGCGACCCGGCGTGATGGTGCTGGTCACGTCGCTCAGCCCATTGGCGGCGAGCAGACGGCGAATCGCTTCATCGCGCCGATCGGGGCTGGAGGAGGCCGCCGCCAAAGCACCCTCGTCGGCGATGCCCTGCAAGCGGCGCTGCGACAGGGTCAGCATGCCGATATCGACCCCCAATGCGGAAAAGCCGATCAGCGCCATGGTCATGATCGCGGTCAGGATGCTCACCGCGCCGCGCCGATCGCCCCAAAGCCTGCGCATCACAGCCCGCCGATCATCGCGATACCCTTGGCGGTCATCGTGCGGCCCGGGGTGGGGACGAAGGGCAGGTTGAGCAGCGGATCGGACGTGGCGTCGTAGCGGATCGACACGGTCATCATATTGTCGACCTCGACCGCGTCCACTTGCCCCCGGCTGCTGCGCAGAATGCCGGTCGAATCGATCATCCGCTTGGCGGTGTCGACGGCGATGCCCTTGCGCTCGGTGGCGCTCATGCCCGCCAATGCGGCGCGGGCGGCGTCGTTCGCGGCCTGCTGAACCAGATGCGCGGTCAGGAAATATTCGCCGAAGCTGACGATCCCCATCAGCATCGTGAGCAGGATCGGCAGGACCAGCGCAAACTCGATCAGCGCCGCCCCCCGTGGGTCACGCAAGACTTGGGGCCGAACGACGCAGCAACGGTGCGACACGGACCGGGCGATAGAACAAAACACCGAAGGTTCCCCTTCCTGCGGTAGAATTCAAGTTCTGCCCAAGTAGAGTGCTGAATCCTTATCGGTCTATTACCATGTCGTATGGGCCATCAATTTCGACATTATAATGTGGATCAGTGGCCATATTGGCCTGGTACAGGCGGTTCCATTATTTGGTCATGACCGATATGGGCATGACGCTGGCGTAACGAAATCAAGAGGCCGCGAATCGCGGCTTTCGACCGCAATGCTGTGATCGACCTGAAATTAGGGCTGAGACTCAATCAGAGCCAGAAAGCGATCGCGGTTGCGATGGCTACGCCTGAGAGGAAGTTGTCGGCGAGTTTGTCGTAGCGTGTGGCGACACGGCGGAAGTCCTTGAGGCGACAGAAGGCGTTTTCGATCAGGTGGCGACCGCGGTATCTGTCCTTGTCGTAGCGGATGGTGCGTTTTCGGTTTCGTCGTCCGGGAATGACGGGAACGGCTCCGGCGTCACGTAGCGAACGGCGCAGCCGGTCGGCATCATAGCCTTTGTCAGCAAGGAGGTAACGCATTCGGCCGGCCCGTTCGAGAAGCGTCGGCGCCGCCTTTACGTCGCTGACATTGCCGGCCGTCAGCATCAACGCATAGGGACGGCCGATAACGTCGGTGAGCGCATGGATCTTGGTCGTCCACCCGCCACGCGAGCGACCGATCGCCTGGATCTGGTTCCCCCTTTTCCACCGAAGGCCGCGCGCTGCGCCTTGATGTAAGTGCTGTCAATCGCGGTGCTTTTCGTCACCACGCCAGCATTCACCAGCGCGTCGAGCAGCTTCAGCCAGAAGCCACGGCGCGACCATCGATTGAACCGGTTGTAGATCGTGGTCGACGGCCCGTAATCGGCCGGGCAGTCACACCAGCGGCAGCCGACCTTCAGCACATGCACGATCCCGGAGATCACCCGCCGGTCGTCCACCCGTCGCGCGCCGGGCTGGTTCTTCGGCAGATGCGGCTCGATCGCCGCCCACGCCTCATCCGACAACCAGAACAGCGCCATGCCTCACTCCTCCTGATCCACGCGCCAGTGAATCAGGAAAACCATTATTCCTCAAGATGCTGATTGGGTTCAGGCCATAATTGGGATCAATGGCGCCCGAATGTCGGGAGTTGTCGAGCATGATTGTTCGTTGTGCGCCTCGCACAAGCGCGGCTGTCATCTCCACACCCCGGACGCCGATCCTTGGGCCGTGTAAAGCAAGCGGGTGGCAAGGTTCGGGCTGCCTGGCCGGACATATCCGGCCAGCCGCAAATCATATGACGCCATCTCGTGGCGACGCCGCGCTGGCGGCCAGCGACTTGGTTGTCCCGGCTCTGCCCGAATCCCTCCCTTCAGGAGCGGGGATTCGGGCAACGCGTCATTCAGGCTGCGAGCGGCATCGCGGGATTTCGCTCGTCTTCCAGGTCCAGCGCATAATGGAGACTGGGCGACAGCGTGTTGCGCCCGGCCGAGGCGCGGGCCATGCGGTGGCCGGTGGGACGGAAGCCGAGCTTGGTCAGCACCCGGCCCGAGGCAGGATTGTCGGCAAAGTGCCACGCCCCGAGTCGCGCGATGGGCAGGGCATGGCGCGCCATGGCGATGACCGCATGACCTGCCTCGGTCGCATAGCCGCGACCCCAGGCCGCCGGTGTCAGCCAATAGCCGAGTTCATGGCCGGTATCGCCCGCGATGATCGCGATCCCGCCGATCAATTCGGGCG
This sequence comes from Sphingomonas sp. Leaf257, assembly GCF_001422185.1. Classification (NCBI taxonomy): domain Bacteria; kingdom Pseudomonadati; phylum Pseudomonadota; class Alphaproteobacteria; order Sphingomonadales; family Sphingomonadaceae; genus Sphingomonas; species Sphingomonas sp. Leaf257. The sequence goes on along the minus strand of NZ_LMMH01000001.1, from coordinate 188,948 downwards.
CGCCGCCACGATCGAGCGCGGTGATCAGGAATTGCGGTTCGGTCGGGCCGCAGGGCCGGGCCAGCCACTGTTCGGCATCGCCGATGGTATAGGGATAGGGAACGCGCGCCGCCATGCGGGCGACGGCTTCATGGCCGATGGCCTGGGTCAGGGCGGCGGCATCTTCCGGCCAGGCTGGCCGTAACAACAATCTTGGGGTCCGCGCGAACATCACTCGACAACTCCTCGTCGCGTCGGGCGCTTGCCACACGCCCATGACGGGACGGCGACATTGGCCCAAACGGTGGAGGGAGCATGAAAAAAGGGAGCCGGGGTGACCCGTCTCCCTTTTTTGCTGGTTCCTGCGCGGAACCCGGGTCACCCTGGTGGGCAACCCGGCGCGGTTGCCCGATTATTCGGCCGCTGCGGCCAGTTCGACCGAGCAGAATTTACGGCCGAGCTTGCCTTCGTGGAACGCGACGCGGCCATCGACGAGCGCGAACAGGGTATGGTCCTTGCCCATGCCCACGTTGCGACCCGGATAGAACTTCGTCCCGCGCTGACGCACGAGGATGTTGCCGGCGATGGCTTCCTGGCCACCGAACTTCTTCACGCCAAGGCGACGGCCGGCCGAATCACGACCGTTACGCGACGAACCGCCTGCTTTCTTATGTGCCATTGCGAACTACTCCTGGATTTCGTTGGGGTGGCGCGGCTGAAATTCAGGCGCCGACCGACACGATCTTCAGGATCGTGTGCTGCTGACGATGGCCGTTGCGACGACGATAGTTGTGGCGACGACGCTTCTTGAAGACGATGACCTTGTCGGCCTTCGCCTGAGCGATGATCTCGGCGGCAACGGTGATGCCGTCGACGGCCTTCAGCTCCGAGCCTTCGCCCGCCAGCAGAACGTCACCCAGCGTCACCGACGCGCCGGCTTCGCCCTCGATCTTTTCGACGACGATCTTATCTCCGGCGGCGACGCGATACTGCTTGCCGCCCGTGCGCACGACTGCGAACATGGCTGTTATCACTTCCCAAATACATGGCTCCCGCGCGGGAATGCCCGTCGGGAAAGAACGGCCAGCTAGGCAAAGGTGGCCGGATTGTCAACCGGGGATTCGCATTTTCGGGCCACGAACCGGCCCCGCCAGCACGCCCGAAAGGCCTTAGTGCCGGTGTTCGCGCTTCAGCAGATAGCGGCCATCGGCATAGCCCGTGAACAGGCCCGCAATGGCGGGGTGCTCGATCGGTTCGTCGCTGTCGTCGTGCAGCAGGTTCTGCTGGCTGACATAGGCGACATAGCTCGATTCGGCATTCTCGGCGAGCAGGTGATAGAAAGGCTGGTCCTTGGCCGGACGAATCTGTTCGGGGATCGCGTCATACCATTCGTCGCTATTGGCGAAGACGGGGTCGACGTCGAAAATGACGCCGCGAATATCGAACATGCGATGCCGCACGACATCCCCGATCGCGAACCGCGCGGTTGCGATCATCGGAGCCTCCACGTCCAGGCGCGAGGTGAGGGGGAGGGTGTCGGTCAGGTCCATGCCCCATGATTTAATGTCTTTGTCGCGCCGCACAAGTTTAGGCGCTTGCAATGCGCAAAAAGCTGATCTAACAGCGCGCCTCCAATCGATCAGCCCCGGCGGTTTCCCACCGCCCGGATCGTCCTCGCGGAGAGGTGGCAGAGTGGTCGAATGCACCGCACTCGAAATGCGGCGTACCGGCAACGGTACCGAGGGTTCGAATCCCTCCCTCTCCGCCATTGACGCCCCCTCAGCGGCTCGCAAAAATTCTCTCAGATCCGCTAGAAAAAGCCGAGAATCCACCGGCTTTTCGTTCCGCTGAATTCCATGTGATCCCACGCCATTCCGCGAAATGTGTGGGGTAATGTGGAGCGTCGTGCGATGGGGAAGCTCACCGCAACCAACGTCCGGGCACTGAGTGAACCGGGTCGATATTCCGATGGCGAAGGCCTGTTTTCCAAACGGAACGGCCAGGAGTAGGGCCGCTGGCTGCTTCGAGTGCAATCTGGAGGCCGGCGCAGGGATATCGGCTTGGGCTCGTTGCAAGCCGTTTCGCTTGCTGATGCCCGAGAGGCAGCGCTCCTGATCCGGAAGAAGATCGCGCAAGGCATCGACCCCGTCGCGGAGCGGAAGCGGGGGCGACAGGTCATTCCGACGCTCCGAAAACGCCCCTTGACCGCTGCATGATAGAAGCCACCAACTTTGCGGTTGGATAGACAATTTCAGCTTTGGTGCTTGGGGGCGGGCTATCCGAGTGCCCTGCGCTCGCGCTTCCTTTGTCCTTTCGTCACATCCCGGATGCGGCGGGCGGCTTGGCGGTAGCCGCTATTCGCGCCGATTTTAGGCGTCGTCTGTGCCGCCACGACTTGTGGTGAGCCATGTTTCTGCGATGCGCCATGCCCGTTCGTCGTCCACATCGATCCATCCAAGATCGCTGCAATCGCGGATGCCAGCAGCTTGGTCGGATGCCAGGCACCGCATTCCTTCGGTCAGAGAGGGTTTTTCCAATCCGCGGAGTGCGTCGAACAGACCCTTGCCGACAGCGAAGACACCCGTATCGAAGCAATCATATACCGCGAGGCCCTTGCCAATGCCGGTCAAGCGGTCGCCATCCGTTTGAGCGCACGTCACATCGTCCAGATCGATCCAATCGTGATCGATTCGACGGTCGATTCCGAGCGACGCACCACCCCCCGTATCGGCGTGGATCATTCGCCGATAGAATTCCGGTTCGACCAGATGGTCGCACATCGCAAGGATCGCCTCCTCACCGTGCAGCAGTGGTTCCGCTGCGAGCAACGACGAGCCGTTGGGATAGCGATGATCTTTTACCCGTACTGTTTCGACTTTGATCGGCCAGTCTTCCGCCGCGACATAGGCTTCGATCGTCTCTGCTTCATAGCCGACGACCACGACCGTTCTGGCCAGCCCCGCCTGCGCCATGCCAAATACGGCATGGGCAAGCAGTGTCCGCCCGCCCACGCGGCAGAGCGGCTTGAGTGGGGCGACAGCGCGAAGGCGGGAGCCTTCGCCTGCCGCGAGAACAATACCGGTTTCGATCATTCCGCCGCTACGGCAATGAATTCGTCGACCGCCTGCGCCGCAAGGTCATCGGTCATCTGAATACGCGGATGCTTGCAGAAATAGGCCGAGGCCGCGTCGATCGGTCCCGCCAAGCCGCGGTCCTTTGCCAGCTTGGCGCACCGGATCATATCGATGGCGACGCCCGCACTGTTCGGGCTGTCCTCGACGGACAGGCGCAACTCCAGGTTCATCGGCACACCGCCGAACATCGTGCCTTCCATCCGCAGGAAGCAGATCTTGTTGTCATTTTGCCAAGGCACATAGTCGGACGGGCCGATATGAACATTGTCGTCGTCCAGCCGCTCCGCAGCGACCGACTGCACCGCCTCGGTCTTCGAGATTTTCTTCGAGGCAAGACGGCGATGATTGGACATGTTGAGGAAGTCGGTATTGCCGCCGGTATTAAGCTGGTAGGTCCGCTCCAGCTTGACGCCGCGCTTGGCGAATAGATCGGTCAGCACGCGGTGAACGATGGTGGCGCCGAGCTGCGCCTTGATGTCGTCGCCGATGATCGGGACACCAGCCTTGGTGAAGCGGTCCGCCCATATGGGGTCACTGGCGATGAATACGGGAATGTTGTTCACAAACGCCACACCCGCCTCGAGCGCGCATTCGGCGTAGAACTCACTGGCGGCCTGCGAACCCACTGGCAGATAGTTCATCAGCACATCGGTCTTGGTCTCGCGCAGGGCCGCGACCACTTCCGCTTTGGACGCCTCCTTTTCATGCGCGAGCAGGAATGTCCGATGATCGTCATAATCCGACATATGTTCGGCGACGCCGTCAAGAACATGCCCCATCTGCACCTTGGTCCCCGTGGGAGGCACGGCTTCGCAAAAGACGGTGGTGCAATTGGGCTTGGCGAAGATTGCCTCTGCTACGTCCTTGCCGACTTTTCGTTGGTCAATATCCCAAGCTGCAACGACTTGGATATCGGTCGGCTTATACCCGCCCAAGTCCCAATGCATGAGACCGACCGTTTCGTTTGCACCCTCGCGATAATAGGAAAGCCCCTGCACGAGAGAGCTGGCGCAGTTGCCTACCCCGACAATGGCAATATTAATGGCCGGCATTAGCTTTTGCTTCCTTTTATATCTGGGAAATAGTTTTCCGGCACTGTGAGGCGATTTTCGACGGTGCGATGCTGGAAAAGTCCAAGGATGAGGATGATGTTCAGTGGGATAAGCTCAAACCACCAGAACAGGCGTGGATTACCAAAAAGACAGGCAAGGAAAATGGCATAGACCCGCACATTGGCGGACAACAGACTCATCAGCCGCATGGGCCTGACGGCCAGGGTGGCATAGGTCGCCGCGAGCTCAGAGGGAGCTTGGTGCTGCCCCAGCGCGTGGTCGAACCGCGCCGCCACGCGATCCAATAATCCCCAGCAATGATCATAAAGTTGGACAAGCGGATTGCGGCTCGGTGCAGGGCTGACGATCTTTGCCACCGCATCCCGGCGCCGGTGAAAGCGGGCTCGCTCGCTCTCGTACATATTGGATTGGACCATATGTGCGATGCCTGCGGCGACCGCCAAGGCCCAAGCTTCCAACGTGCCGATGGAGAAGGCCAGCGAGACATAGATCAGGACGAAAACGCCATGGTCGCACAACCCATCCAGCGCGCGTCCGAGCGGACTGGCTGTGCCTGTGGCCCGCGCGATCATCCCATCCATCCCGTCGGAGACAAGCCAGCAGACGGACAGCAGCAGGCCGACAACGGCAAAAGGCCATATTTCCCACTGGCTGTAGGCCAGCGCAGCCGATGTGCCCAAAGCCAGCCCGGCCAGCGAAACGGCGTTGGCGGAGATTCCACGCTTGATGAACCAGGGCACAAGAAATCGTGCCGCTGGATGAATAACCCAGAGATTTGTCGGATCTTCTATCCGACGGTCCCGTGACGTGTCAGGGATGGCAAATGTCATTAACTCGTAATGTATGAGCTTAGGTGCCTGACTTGCAAGCGATTTGCAACGAGCCCGTCACGCGTCCGATCAGGCCGGTCGTTGGGGCGGGCTGGGGTTGGCGGTCAGCTCTGCGGTACAAAGGCGGGCCCGATGGATGGCGCCGTCCTGCCGTCCCTAGCGGAACAAGCAGCGGCCGGTCTGCGATCGATGAAAGCCCGCTTGCCGGGGGCGGTTGGGGACCTCCAACCGTAATCGGGTCTTCACGCCGTGTCAGGGGCAGAGATAAAGATGTCGTTTTCCCAGGCCCGATTGACGATCTCGCGGACCGAACCATGCCAGCGTGAGTTTGCCCATTCCGAAGGGAATGCAAATGGGAATCGGGACGGGGAAGGCGGTAGAGGCAAGCGGCGTCGCTGCGGCGAAGGTACCCAGCAGGGATGGATTGTTCGGCCTCGCGGTCGCCGTGGTGGTGGTCGCTGGGCTATTCCTTGCGAAAGGCGTTCTGGTTCCCATCACCCTGGCGATCCTGTTGTCTTTCGTTCTGTCGCCGATCGTCCTGTTGCTGCGTCGTTTGCGGGTGCCGAAGGGTTTCGCGATTTTCGTGGCTGTGCTGAGTGCCTTGGGGGCGCTGGGCGGGATCGGCACGTTGGTCGGTACCCAGGCCGCGTCACTGGCCGACAAGGCACCGAGCTATGTCGCGACAATTCAGACCAAGATCGATGGCGCTAGCGGGTATCTGACGAAGCGCCTCCCGTTCCTGCGCCCGACGACCACCCCGGCGGTGGCGGCCGCCGATCCGAATGTCCAGCGCGGGACCAAAAGCCATCCCGTGAACGTCCGTGTCGTCGAAGAGCAGACGCCGGTCCTGGAGGAGGTCGGTGCCTATCTGAGCCCGGTGATGGCGCCGTTCGAGACGTTCGTGATCGTGCTCGTCGTTGCCGTCTTCATCCTCATGCAGAAGGAAGACTTGCGCGACCGCCTGATCCGATTGTTCGGCTCGTCTGATCTGCATCGTACAACAGCGGCAATGGATGAGGCCGGGGCGCGCCTGAGCCGCTACTTCCTCTCGCAGCTTGCCGTGAATGCCAGCTTCGGCCTGACGGTGGGCATCGGCCTGTGGCTGATCGGCCTGCCTGTACCGGCGCTGTGGGGCATCTTGGCGGGCGTATTGCGCTTCGTGCCCTATATCGGGGCGTTGCTGGGCGCGGCGCTTCCCTTGGCTGTGGCGGCTGGTGGGGACCCGGGCTGGTCTACTATGCTCATGGTCGCGGCGCTGTTCCTGACGCTCGAACCGCTGATCGGCTATGTCATCGAACCGCTGCTTTACGGCCACTCTACTGGCCTGTCGCCGTTGTCGGTCGTGTTGGCAGCCGTGTTCTGGACCTGGATCTGGGGACCGGTTGGTCTCGTGCTGTCAATGCCGCTCACCTTGCTGCTGGTCGTGCTGGGCCGACACATTCCGAGCCTTGAGTTTCTGGACGTGCTGCTCGGCGATCGTCCAGCGCTTACACCGGTGGAGCGTTTCTATCAGCGCATGCTCGCAGAAGACCCCGACGAGGCGCTGGAACAGGCGGAGAGCCAGCTCGCGACCCGCTCGCTCACGGCCTATTATGACGAGGTCGCACTGGCGGCTCTGAAAATGGCGGCCGCGGACGTCGAACGTGGTGCGATTACGCGCGATCGCGCCACGAGGGTCGTCGATTCGATGCTCGTGCTAGTCGACGAACTCCAGCAGCAGGACGATACCGCCGCCCCTCCCAAGGCGGGTGGCGGCCTGCTGACCCCGCTGCCCAACAGCGACGCGGGGTTTCAAGAGACGGCGCCGCCCATGCTCCCCCGTGCGCCGGCAGCGTGGCACGCCGACGGGAGTATCCTGTGCATCGCCGGCCGCGGCGTCCTCGACGATGCGGTCACGGCTATGCTCGAGCAATTGCTCGCCAAGCGCGGCTTTGGCGTCAACCGCGTTTCGCACGAAGCAGGATCCCGGGCCAATGTCGACCGGCTCGATGCCTCGCAAGCACGCTTGGTCTGCATCTCCTACCTCGAGATCGGCGGATCCCCCTCTCACCTCCGCTATCTGGTCCGTCGGATCCGATCGCGGGCGGGCAACGTCCCAATCCTCGTCGGCCTTTGGCCGGAAGGCGAGGCGGCGCTGACCGATGAAGAGATTCAACGAACCTTGGGTGCAGATTTGTATGTCGGCAGCCTCGGCGCTGCGGTGGAAGCGTGTCTTGATCATGCCGGCAGCCATCTGGAGCAGGCAGCATGACCGCGCCGAAAGCACGCGCTGGCCGGGGCGCGCGGTCGCCATTGGAAGTGCCGGCGAACGGATGGCTCGCGATCGCGCAACGCACTTGGAAGGAAATGGACGAGGACAATATCGGTATCATCGCAGCCGGCATCGCCTTCTATGTCTTCGCCGCGATTGTTCCGACGCTAGGCGCGGTCGTCCTGAGCTACGGGCTGTTCGCCGACGCGGAGACGGTGCGGCAAAATGTCGAGGCGGTCTTTGCGTCACTGCCGCGTGATGCCGCCTCGATCATCACCGATCAGCTGCTGACGGTGTCCGATAGTGCGAAGGACAAGCAGGGCATCGGCTTGATCATCGCGTTGGCCTTGGCTTGGTACGGGGCGACGAAAGGTTCGTCTGCGATCATAACGGGCCTAAACGTCGCCTATGATACGGAAGAAACCCGCGGTTTTGTCCGGATTAACCTGCTCCGTCTCGGGATTGTCGCGGGCGGCGTGCTAATGATTTTCCTCGCGGTCGGAACGACCACGCTGCTCGCATTCCTCGGGGGCTTGGTCCCTGACGCGCCGGGAGTGATGCTGGTGATAATCCGGATCGCGGGGTATCTCGTGCTCGCGTTGCTCGTCGTGACGGCGTCTGCGGTGCTCTTCCGCTACGGTCCCGACAATCGCCAACCTCGCTGGGTCTGGCTGTCCCCAGGCTCAATCGGCGCGACGCTGCTATGGCTGGCCGGGACTGCGGCCTTCGGCTTCTACGTATCGCGTTTCGGTAACTATGGGGCGACGTACGGGTCGCTAAGCGCCGTGATCGTAACGCTCACATGGCTCTGGCTGACCGCCTATGTCTTTCTGTTGGGTGCCGAACTGAACGCAGAGCTTGAACGACAGGTCGAGGGCGAGCCTGTTGCGGGCCAGTTCGTGAACGACGACCGTACCGACTTGTCGTCCAATCGCGCGAGCCTCGCGACGCCAAAGGACGAAGGCTTTGAAGCGGTTAAGCCAGGCAGCATTTCTGTTGCCCCCCGGGAGGGCCGGAGGGAGGCGCATATGGGGTCCGGTATGCAAGGCAATACCAGATTGCTTACGTTGGCTGTCGTAGCAGTTGCCGCATTTGCGACATGGCGGCGAGGGGGCCGCACGGTGGCAGGCCGTCATTAGATCATGGGGTTGGCGGTAGCGCATACCGTCATCTCTTTTTCTGCGATCGGCCTATTCCATCCAATGCGCGACGATATGCGCCGGTGAGTGCTTTAGGTCGGCACAAAGTTGGGTCTAAACGTCTGCTCAGGGGTCCGTTTTTCATTCAACATGTTGGATTGATGCCGCAGGCTAATCCCCGCCGGACGCGCTGCCGCGGTTGAGCGCCTGACGAACACGGTCGAGCAGGTCGCTTCGTCGGTACGGCTTTCCAAGAACGTCTATGCCAGCGCGCATCGGTCCTTCGGCCACGAGCTCCTCATTATATCCCGTCGTCATCAGAACGGGTAGATTTGGTGCGCGTCGTGCGACCTCTCCAGCCAAAACGATCCCGTTGATGCCGCCCGGCATGATCAGATCGGTGAATAACAGATCGAGCGTCCCGGACGGCATCCCCTCAAATAGTTCGAGCGCAGCCTCACCGGTTTCGGCGGTCGATACACGGTAGCCCACACCCTCGAGGATCTCGCGTGCCAGCGCGAGCACCTCGGCGCTGTCTTCGACGATGAGAATATGAGCACCGGAACGGGCGTCGTCCGTGTGAGCCGAAATGGTCGCGTGCTTTGTGCCGGGATTCTCCGGCTGATCTCCGGTTGCCGATGGGAACAGCATCCGTATCGTCGTCCCCTTACCAGGGGTGCTGTCGATCTCGAGCCGTCCCCGAGACTGCTGAACGAAGCCGGAGGCCATGGCGAGGCCTAGACCGGTACCTTTACCGGTTCCCTTCGTCGTGAAGAAGGGCTCGGTCGCGCGATCCGCCACATGCTGGGGCATGCCCTGACCCTGGTCGCGGATCTCGACGACGACATAATCGCCTGGGGAGAGTTCACGGGCGGCGGCATCGCCGTCGAGTTGCAGCTTGCTGGTGACGATGTCGATCAGTCCACCGTTCGGCATGGCGTCGCGAGCATTGATCGCGATGTTCAGCACCGCCATTTCGAATTGCTCGGGATCGAGGACGGCCCGTGGTAGGCCGCGCCGCAGCGTCAACTGCAGTTCGGCTTGCTTGCCGAGCGAACTCTCTAGGACATCGCAGAAGCCGTTGATGGTGGCGTTGATGTCGACCGGTCGCGGATCGAGGCGGGTCTTTCGGGCGAATGCCAGCAGCTGTCCCGTCAGCTTGGCACCTTTCTCGGCCGCCGTCCGGGCGCTTTGAATGTAGCGACACAGGCGATCATCTTCAGCGCGTGCGGCAGCCAGCTCCAAGTTACCGTTCACGACCTGAAGGAGGTTGTTGAAATCATGTGCAAGCCCGGCAGTCAGCTGGCCTACGGCCTCCATCTTCTGCGTTTGCAGCAGCGTCCTGTCGTTTTCCCGGCGGCGGGTGACGTCGATCTGACTGGCAAAGAAGTAAAGCAGCTTGCCGGAGGCGTCGTGGATGGGACCAATGAACACCGCATTCCAGAACGGGGTGCCGTCGCGCTTGTAGTTGAGCAGTTCGAGCGCGATGGACTCCTGGGCTTCGATCGCGTCCCTCAACTTTGCGACTTCGCTGCGGTCGGTCTGCGCGCCTTGCAGGAAGCGGCAGTTGCGCCCCACTACCTCCTCCTTCTCGTACAAAGTGAGGTCGAGAAAGGCGTTGTTCGCGAAGACGATCGGGTTGTCGTCCTGGTGCGGGTCCGTGATAACCATCGGCATACGCGTCATTTCGATGGCCGCAAAGAAGACGTTGCCACGGTCGTCGAGGCCGGGGCGGGTTATGGTGGCTTCCTGCCAGTGATGCACGCCAGAGGTTTCGATCGGCTCACGCGCGCCGACGTCCATGCTACCGTCCGCAGGCGTGCCGGCACTTTGACCCTTGCCCTCCCCGTTTGCCTCATTGGCTAGATCGTCTCGGCCCACCACCTGCTCCCACCTCTGTCCCTCGATCCGGAAACAATCCGAAGGCAAGTTAGGGTCCCTAGCGACGGACTGTAGCAGAGCGGAGGTCGGCCTGCGCTTCCAATCGCGAACGGTTAGCCTTTTCTACCCTTCGAACGAAATGGTAACGAAGGCGTAGGCTGCGACCGGTCGACCACCGCGTCGCGCATGATCGGCGAGCGGCACGGTATCCTCGATCCGAACCACGCGGTTGCTTGCGGATGAGCGCTTCGGTATCCCGTCAGCAGTGACGATGAACCAACCTGACGCTCGGCAGGAGCTTGTCAAAGCCCTGGTCGCAACCGGGCGCGAGGATCGTGCCGCTTTCCGCGAACTTTATGCCCTCACGTCCGCGAAGCTTTTCGGCATCTGCCTTCGTATATGTCGAGAGCGACAAGCGGCGGAGGACGTTCTGCAAGAGGTCTACGCCATCATCTGGCGACGTGCCGGTGCCTATGAGCCGGGGCAGACCAGTCCGTTTGCCTGGCTTGCCACGATCGCCCGCAATCGCGCGATCGATTATCACCGGGCCCTTGGTCGGCGCCCGACCGCGCCGTTGGACAACGTCGCCGAGCCCGTCGCCCCAAATCGTCTGGCACTCGAGAACATGCTGCTCGACGAGGAGGAGCGCAAACTGCACGGCTGCATGGATCGCCTGAGTGAAACGCAGCGCGACGCCATTCGAACGGCCTTTTTCGAAGGGATCACCTATGCCGGGCTCGCCGATGTCCTCGGGGTTCCGACGAGTACCATAAAAAGCCGGATCCGGCGCGGCCTCGAACGGCTCAAGGAGTGTCTCGACGATGACATCTGACGAGACCGATCTGACCGCGGCCGAACTGGCGCTTGAGGTCCTCGACGGCGACGAGCGGAGCGCTGCGTTGCGTCGGATGCTGGACGATCCGGCCTTTGCACGGGATGTCGCCCGGTGGAGACGGCATCTGGCCGCCTTGTATCTCGAGGTCGAGCCGGTCGCGCCAAGCGCCGATCTGGAACGCCGGATCCTGGCGGTCGGCGACAATGACAATCACCGTACCGGACCTTGGCGGGCGATCGCGGGCATTGCCGGTCTGGCGGCTGTGATCCTGCTGACGGTCGTCGTAACCCGTCCCGATACGCCAACGGCCGTACCGCATGCCAGCAAGCCTGCTCCCTTGCTCTTCGCCGTCCTCACGCCCGAGCGTGCCGCGCCGATCACGATATTCTTCGATCCGGCCACCCGCACCCTGAAGCTGCGCGACGCGCCGTCCGTGAAGAGCGGGCAGGATGCACAGCTATGGGCGATCGGGGGCGACGGGGTACCCCGCGCAGCGGGCCTGCTGCCTCGTGGAGGCGGGCCTGCCCTGAAGATCGCTCCGCAGGTCGCGGTCGTTCCCGGGACCACATTGGCGATATCGATCGAGCCGCTCGGGGGATCGCCGAAGTCGACACCGACGGGGCCGGTGGTGGCTGCCGGGAAGCTGGCCGAAATTTAAGGGGTCGCGCCGCGTCGCTGCGTCCAACGGGCTGTTGGCGTCGTAATCCGAAAGCCGCGCTCCATGCGGCTGGAGAGATCTGATGACCCTGATGATCCGTGGTGCGATGATGGCTGTCGCGCTCAGCGTCGGTGCCGCCGCCGGTGCTGCCCCGCGCAACCCGATGGTCGGCGGTGCGGCGATGTACCCCACGAAGACGATCGTGGAGAACGCCTCGCAGTCGAAGGACCATACCACCCTGGTCGCCGCGGTGAAGGCGGCCGGCCTTGTCGACACGCTTTCCGGCTCGGGCCCTTTCACCGTGTTTGCGCCGACAAACGCGGCATTCGCAAAACTGCCCGCTGGCACCGTCGACACCCTGGTGCGGCCCGAGAACAAGGATAAGTTGACGTCGATCCTCACCTATCACGTCATACCCGGCCGGATTACCGCAAAGGATATTGCCGCCAAGGCAAAGGCGAATGGCGGGACGGCGACCTACACCACCGTTGAGGGCCAGCCGATCATGTTCAAGAAGGCGATGGGCGGCTGGGCCATCATGGACGCCAAGGGCGATACCGGCCGCATCACCACTGCCGATGTCATGCAGTCGAACGGCGTCGTGCATGTAATCGACACGGTGATGATGCCATAAGGGCGGCAGATCATTCCCATGGGTGGGGCGGCACATGGTCGCCCCACCCATGCGACGGAGGGGCAGTCTGTCACGCCGGCTCGAAGGCGCGAATTAGCCCTCATCGCTTATGCACTCGAACGACGGCGCAGGTGAAGGTGCTGGTCAATCTTGCGCGCATGGACCAACATTTTCGTCGCAGGCCACTGGCATACCGGTAGGAGACGATACGTGCTGTTTCACACGATGATTGGTTCGAACGACATTGAACGGTCGAAGCGCTTTTACGATACTGTGCTGGGAACGCTCGGCATTGGGGAGCCGATGCGGAACGTGGCCGATAGCGGCCACATCCGACTGATCTATCGGGGTGAGAGCGGAACCGCCTTCATCGTCACGCAGCCGATCAATGACGAACCGGCGACCGTTTCAAACGGCAGCACGGTCGCCTTCCAGTGCGATTCTCCCGAGCAGGTCAGACAGTTTCACGATGTCGCCGTGGCAGCCGGGGGTATGTCGATCGAAGCGCCGCCCGGTCCTCGTCATACGGCATCCATGGGAACGATCGAACTGGCCTATGTTCGCGATCCGGACGGCAACAAGCTTTGCGGCATTCACTTTCCGGGGTGATCGATAGGGCATTTGGCTTGCCACGAATGTCGACGGCGAGCCCATGTCCCAGCAGATCTTCCCTTTCCTCAGGCAAGGAAACCGCCATGACACATGGAAACATGCCCGATGTTTTCTAATCGACATTTCAACTTGCAGCGCGTGGGATTCGCCAGGCTGGTCGAGGACCATATCCTTATCGAGTCGAGCATATCGGCCCTGCTGGACGATTTGAGGGACGAGGCCGCATCCCCCCACGAACTATCGGTTCAACTTGACGCCCTGGCCGTCATCATCCGCAAGCACCTGCGTGAAGAGTCCGACGTCATTCAGAATATACGCCTGGAAACATTACCCGATACATGGCGAGCGACCTGGATCGAAGGTGAGGCCGCTCTCCTGCAGCTGAAGGTCGATTGGAGTGATTTCCTCGATCACTGGACCGAATGCCGTATTGCCAACGATATGCCGGGGTTTTCGGATGCTGCGAGTGCGATCCTGGCCCGATTGAGCGATCGCGTCAAAACCGAAACCCAATGCTTTTACAAAACGGCCTTGTCCACCGGCGGTATCGAATACTAATTCTGAAGTTCTTGAATACGGTTTTATTCCGCCGATCATCGACGAAGCCATCCTTTCCCCGCGCTTGTTTTCAGCGGGGTTGGCGACCATCGGCTCTGACATGGTCGATGACAGAATCGCGCAGCTATCACGTTCGCTGATCGCTACCGGTCATAGCGGGTGGCGACGCGGTGCCAGTCCCCGGCCTTCGCCGGGGCAGGGTCTTGAGGCGGCCGAACATGATCTCGATGCGGCTGCCGCGCCGGTAGCCTTCCAATCTCCATCGACGCCCCAGACAAAGCTCGGTTTCGTCCTGGGTCGCACACGGGCGACCCGTACCGTGCTGAAGACAAGGGATGTTCCGGAACGTGCATACCGCGTCGCGCATTGGCTCTCTCATAGGAGAGCAACCATGGCCGACCCGATCAAACCGACGACCGAGACCCGCGATCCCAATCTGTCGACCGAGCATCAGCGCGACGGCGATGCCCGCCGTCCCAGCGATACGCTCGACCGCGGCCAGCCCAGCACCGAGGGGCAGGATGCGCCGAAGCGAAAATCCTCGCTGACCTGATTCTTCGGGAAGGGGCAAAGGGACGCCCCGTTCATTCCGTAGTGACACAGTGCCTGAACGGGGCGCCGAGGACGTGCGGAAGCTCGACCTCTCAGGCCCAGTAACGTGCTTTGGTGACAAAAGCTGCGCCTTCCTTTGCGCCGAGCAAAATAAAGCGGCCGGGAAAGGGTGTGGCAACCTGTTGGATGACTGCCGATGTCACGAAAGTGACTCATATCTGTCACGGAAGTTTCTCTCAAACTGCATCTTCGCGTCATGAGACGCGCCTAACGCCCGGGCCGGGATCGACAGGGGGACTTGTCTTGAGTCGGTCATCGGGCGGCGTTCGCCCGGCTTAGCAACGATAAGATCGGGAGTTTTTCGGCGATGAGCAGCTTCAAGCGCTTCGGCCTCATTCTCATGACCAGCTCGGCCTGTGCGGCCCTTTCCGCATGCGGCGGAGCCGACAGCGTGGCCTCGCCCGGCGCGGGCGAAATCGTGATCGTCCAGCCGACGCCGACGCCTGCCCCGTCGCCGACCCCCACGCCGACCGCGAACATCACCGCCGCGCAGTTCGCCGCCGTGACCAAGGTCAACGACTTGACGATCACGGCCGACGAGCAGCTGGCGATCGTGAACGCCGGGTCCAACAACAACGTCAACGGTACCGGGGCTGCGCTGAACGGCATCTATCCGACGAGCAGCACCTCGCTGGTGACCGCGACCGACCCGTCGACGCTGAACAGCTTCTTCACCTCGACCAACTATGTCGGCGCGCTCAACGGTCCGTCGGACACCGCCTTCCAGGGCTGGACCTGCAACTCGACCTCGGCCGAATTCGGCGGCTCGGGCGCACGCTGCACCGCGGTTCCCTCAATCGGCACCTATGCCGCGGCGACCTCGGTCTGCCCGACCGGCACCACCGATGACGGCACCAACAGCTCGTCCTCGCCGACGCTGCGTTACTGCCGCCTGCCGCAGAACATCACCGCCGACCTGACGCTGCCGAAGATCGCCGGTGTCGTATACCGCCTGCGCGGCCAGACCGAAGTCGGCACCGATCTGGGTTCGACCGGCGGCACCGGCGTCACGCTGACCATCGCGCCGGGCGTCGTGGTCGCGGCGGACTCGTCGGAGGCGACCAACGACCTGCTGCTCGTCAATCGTGGCTCGAAGATTTCGGCGGTCGGCACGCGCGATGCGCCGATCATCTTCACCTCGCAGCAGAATCTGGCGAACAACGGCGTGTCCGACGCAAGCCAGGGCCAGTGGGGCGGCATCATCCTGCTCGGCCGCGCGCCGACCGCCGTCTGCGCCACCGGCACCGGCCCGAACAATGCATCGGGTTCGTCGACCACCTGCCAGCTGGCGATCGAGGGCGTGACCGGCCGCTTTTATGGCGGCGCCAACCAGGCCGACTCGTCGGGTCAGATGTCCTATGTCCAGATCCGCTATTCGGGCATCGCCATCTCGGACGGCAACGAGTTGCAGGGCCTGACCCTGGGCGGCACCGGTTCGGGCACGGTCCTGGATCATATCCAGAGCCACAACTCGGCCGATGACGGCATCGAGATCTTCGGTGGCACGTCGAACCTGAAGTACATCGCGATCACCGGCGCGGACGATGACGGCTTCGACATCGACAATGGCTATCGCGGCTTCATGCAGTTCCTGGTCGCGGCGCAGCGGACGATCGGCGCGACCGCCGACAGCTTCTCGACCGAGATCGACTCGAACAATGCCGAGGACCTGCTGCCGCGCACCTTCGGTCGTTACGCCAACTTCACCTTCGTTCAGACCGCGCTCGCGCCTGCCGCGATCCGTCTGCGCGGCGGTGCCGACATGACCTTCATCAACGGCATCGTGAAGGCGCCGTCGAACGTGGCCTGCATCAACCTGATCGCGGGTGAGGGTTCGGGCTCGGGCCGCACCACGATCCGCGCTGCCGACTCCTCACTGCAGGATGTCGGGCCGCCGGTCTTCACCTCGGTCTATTTCAGCTGCAACGGCCGCTAAGGCCCCGCTGACCATGCGTCCGGCATCGTTCGGACGCTCTCGGCAGGCCGGGGTGGCGATCATCGCCGCCCCGGCTTTCCTCCATGAAAATCTGATACGGGATGACCCGGCCATGCAGCGACGCCTCGCTTATGCCTCCCTCCTTCTGCTGACCTCGCAACTCGTCGCGCCCGCTCTCCTGGCGCAGACGGCGGGCGGGGCGACGCCAGCTCCGGCGCAGACCAGCACCACCGCGACCAGCCCGGACGGGCAGGCCACCCCGCAGAGCCAGACGCCCACGGGCCAGGACGGTCAGGCCGCGGAAGAGCCGGTCGAAATCTCCGCCCCCGGCATGGACTCCACGGCGGGCAACGAGATCGTCGTCGTCGGCCGCAACATCCCCAACACCATCCGCGCCACGCCGCAGATCGTTTCGGTCCTGTCGGCCGCCGACATTGCGCGCACGGGCGAGGGTGACATTGCGGGCGCGCTGACCCGCGTGACCGGCCTGTCGGTCGTGGGCGGCGGCTTCGTCTATGTCCGGGGTCTGGGCGACCGTTACTCCTCGTCGCTGCTCAACGGCTCGCCCTTGCCCAGCCCCGAGCCGCTGCGCCGTTCGGTCCCGCTGGACATCTTCCCGACCACCATCGTCGGCTCGGCGCTGGTCCAGAAGACCTATTCGGTGAACTATCCGGGCGAGTTCGGCGGCGGCGTCATCAACCTGACGACCAAGGCGATCCCGGCCAAGAACTTCATCTCGGGCGGCTTCACCGTTGCGGCCGACGATGCGACGACCAGCGAGCTGGGTTATACCTATGCGGGCGGCGATGCCGACTGGCTGGGCTTCGACGACGGCACGCGCGGCGTGCCGCAGTTCGTGCGCGACGTGCAGGCGGGCAAGGGCTCGGGCATCGTGCCCGCCGCGCAGGTGGCGGGCCTGTCCAACGCCTCGACCACCCTGCTCCAGCGCAACAATCAGTTGCCCGCCAATCTGTCGGGCGAGCTGTCGGCGGGCTCGGTGTTCGACATCGGCAGCGACCGTCTGGGCGTGATCTCGTCGCTCTCGCTCTCCAACACCTTCCGCACCCGCTCGGCGATCCAGCAGGACTCGGTGTCGGCGGACGGGACGATCCGCAACGATTTCCGCACGCTGCTGACCGACAACCGCATCGTCGCCAATGCGCTGGTCGGCCTGGGCTATGAGTTCGGCGACAACACGGTGCGCTGGACCAACGTCTATATCCACGACACGCTGAAGCAGGCGCGCGGCTCGGCGGCCGAGGTCTATAACAACGCCAGCGGTCTGCGCTTCCAGCAGAACACCAACTGGTTCGAACGTCAGCTGATCGAAAGCCAGCTGGTCGGTGAGTTCAAGCTGACCGACGCGCTGAAGTTCGACGCGCGTGGCGCCTTTGCCAACTCGAAGCGCAACGCGCCCTATGAGCGCCAGTTCGACTATCTCTGCTCGAACCGCACCACCACGGGCCTGCCGATCAGCTATGACGGCGGCAACGGCGCGGGCGGGTTTCAGTGCAACGGCGCCTATCAGGTGACGCAGCGCTTCACCCCCTTCGCCTCGATCATCTTCTCGGAACTGAACGAGAATCTATATACGGGCCAGGCGGACCTCTCCTACAAGATCGACGGAGATCGTCCGATCACGTTGAGCACCGGCTATTTCTACCAGGGCACGGACCGCTATTCGAGCCGTATCCAGTTCAACTACCAGACCAGCGACGGTGCGGGCACCGCGCCGGGCTTCCCGTACAATCTGTACCGCCCCGACTATCTGCTGAGCCCGGGCGTCATCAACAATGCCTGTCCGTTGCGTGGGCAGGGGGCATGTACGCTCCAGCTCCAATTCTCGACCCAGGCCGGTGCCTATGCGTACGACGCCAAGCTGAACGTCCATGCCGGTTACGTCCAGGCCGAGGCGGAAGTCGCCAATGGCCTGCGCGCCGTGGCGGGTGTCCGCTATGAAACGGCGGTCGAGACGGTGACGCCGGTGCAGAGCGCGACGACGCGGTTGAAGAACGATTACTTCCTCCCCGCCGGCACGCTGACCTGGAATTTCGCCGCCGACATGCAGCTTCGCGCGAGCGGTGCGAAGACGATCTCGCGCCCGCAGTTCCGCGAATTGGCGCCGCAGCAGTTCCGCGACCCGGACTCGGACCGCCTGTTCTTCGGTAATCCGAACCTGCGCGACAGCGAGCTGTGGAACCTCGAGGCACGCTACGAATGGTTCTACGCGCGCGACCAGCGTTTCACGCTGGCGGGCTTCTACAAGCGGATCAAGAACCCGATCGAGCAGGTCGGCTTCTACACCGGCGCGGACGACCGGTTGCAGACGGGCTTCACCTATCTGCCTTCGGCGACGCTCTATGGCGCGGAAGTCGAGTTGCAGAAGTACGTGCCGCTGGCCGGGATCGGCGGCGACTTCTTCGCCACGCGCCGCCTCGTCGCCATCGCGAACTACACCTACACCAAGTCGCAGATCAACGCGGACGCGTCCTGCGTGCCCAACCCGGCGGCGGCGCAAGGCTCGCCGGGTCTGGCGGGCTGCGCCTCGGGCTTCGGCCCGGCGCGGCTGCTGTTCCGCGACGGCGCGTCGCTGACCGGCCAGTCGGACCATCTGGTCAATCTGCAGCTGGGCATGGAGGACACCGCCGCGCTGTCGCAGATCACGTTGCTGTTCAACTATGCCAGCAATCGCGTGACCAATCGCGGTCCGTCGAACCTGTCGGGCACCGGCTTCCAGCCGGACATCGTCGAAGTGCCGGGCATCCGCCTCGACCTCGTGGCGCGCCAGGGCTTCGAGCTGATGGGCGGCAAGTTCGAACTGAAGGCCGAGGCCCGCAACCTGACCCGCACGCGGTATAATGAGCGGCAGGACTTCGGGAATGGCCGGTTCGTCTATCTGAACCGGTATAATCTGGGCCGCATATTCTCGCTGGGGATCAGCACGACCTTCTGATCCTTTTTGCGGGATGGCGTAAGGGGCCGTCGTCCGGGTGATCCGGGCGGCGGCCTTTTCGTTTGGGGAGAGGGTAGGGCGTGGCCTTCGACTTCGCTCAGTCCGAACGGATGTCGGGAAAGGGGGCAGGGCCGGGAGGAGATCGTCACCCCCGCCACGGCAACTCCCGATACCATTTGGTAATCACGTACTTCACCCCCGCCCGCACCTTCATCGCCTGATGCAGGGTCGCGGCATTGGTCGAGCCGTCCGTGCGCCGGTTGCTCCAGGCGACCATCTTGCCGAGTTCGGGCTGGATCATCTTGTCCACCACCTTGAACCGCGTCGCGCCGCCCGCTTCCGGTGTGTTCAGGTATAGCATCACCGTCCAGGTCCGGTTGCCCGACAGCGCGCAATAGCGGTGATAGTCCAGCCCCCTGGGCTCGAAATAATCGGTATGCTGCTTGAACTCCTGGCCGACGGCATAGCGTTGCCCCTGGATCGGCTCGCCATATTCGCCCGACAGGCCGGTCAGCATCGCGATGCGGCGTTCGGTGTCGATCACCGCCGGATCGTCGGCGGGCAGATCGCCCGTCTCGCTGGTGCGATAGGCATGGTCGCCATTGGCGTCGGCGATGGTCGAGGGGCGGCGCACCGCGTCGATTCGCGCGATCAGCGCCGCGCACAGTTCGGGCGGCAGCACGTCGCGCTTCACGAACAGGGTCAGCTTGGGACTGGGCAGCCGCTGGACGCCCGGCGTCGCGGCAAGCCGCGCGATGATCGGGGTCGGATCCAGGCCATTGCCCAGCCTGGGCACGTCATCGGTCAAGGCTTGCATCCGGCTCTCCCATCCTGTCCCTCATGTGAAACCGATATGACCAACATGTTTCAGGGCTTTGACGCCGTGCTGTAACATGCCATGCCTAGAGCCCGAAAATGCGTACGGGGTGGGTTTCATGCGGTTGAGGCTCGACGCGCGCGGACGTCGCTGGTTACGACGCCTGCCGGTCGTGAATGTCTATTCGGTGGCCGAACTGGCGCTGATGGCGGTTCTCGCCGTTCAGGGCGCGCGGCTGCTATGGGTGATCGTCACCCCCGTCTCGCCGCTGGGCGAGTGGCGGCCGCTGGCGCCTGCCATTGCGGGTTCCCCTGCCGCCATCCTCGAAGGCTTCGACCCGTTCTTCCGCTTGCAGGGGCAGCAGGCCGCGCCCGCCGCCGTCACCACGCTGCAACTGACGCTGTTCGGCACCCGGCTGGACGAGGCATCGGGGCGCGGCTCGGCGATCCTGGCCGGGCCCGACGGGGTGCAGCGCTCGGTGTCGGTCGGCGAGGAAATCCAGCCCGGCGTCACGCTGAAGGCGGTGGCCTTCGATCATATCACCATCGATCGCGGCGGCGCGACCGAGGACCTGTATCTCGACCAGTCCGATGCGCCGCCCGCCGCCGCCGGAGCACCCGCTCCGGGCGCGCCGTCCGTGCAAGCGCCCGGATCGGTGCCCCCGGCGGGCGGCGTGGCGATCGCGCAGTTGCGCAGCGACATCGGCTTCATCCCCAGGCTCGACGGCGGGCGCGTCTCGGGCCTAGTCGTGCGGCCCCAGGGTTCGGGCGCGGCATTCCGGGCGGCGGGCCTGCGCGAGGGCGATATCGTCACCGCGCTCGGCGGGCGTCCGGTGACGGGGCCGGGCGATCTTGACCGTCTGGCGGCGGATTTCGCACAGGGCGGTTCTCTTTCCATCACGGTCGAGCGGGGCGATCAGACGCTGCCGCTCTCCCTTCAGATTGCGGCACCACGGCCATGAAGAAGCTCGTCCTCGGTTCGGTTCTGGCGCTTGCACTGGCGGCGGGCGCTCACGCCCAGACCACGCTCAACGTCCGCGACGCCGATATCCGCGCGTTCATCGCCGATGCCGCCAAGGTGACGGGGCGGACCTTCATCATCGACAGCCGGGTCAACGGCAAGGTGACGGTCGTGACCGACCGGCCGCTGTCCCGGTCCGAATATTTCGAGATTTTCCTGTCGACCCTGCGCTCCAACGGGCTGGTCGCGGTGCCGACCTCGGGGGGGGCGTTCCGGGTGCAGCCGGTGGATAACGCCGCGTCGCAGCCGAGCCGGATCGGGTCGGCGGGCGCGAACCGCAATTCCTACGTCACCGAGATCATCCGCCTGCGCGCGATCGACGCGAACAGCGCGCTGGAGACGGTGCGTCCGCTGGTCAGCGCGCAAGGGTCGGTGACGGCGAACCGCGGGGGCAACAGCCTGGTCGTGGTCGACTTCGCCGACAATATCCGCCGTATCCGCGAGGTTGTGCGCCGGATCGACGCCGACAACGCCTCGACCCGCGTGATCGCGCTGCGCAATGCGGGCGCGCGAGAGATCGCGACGGCACTCCAGACGCTAGCGGGCGGCGGTGGCGGCGGGCAGGGCGGTACGCCCGCGCAAGGGGCGACCGGCGTGTCGGTGGTCGCCATCGACAGCTCCAATTCGATCGCGCTGCGCGGCGATCCGTCGAGCGTGGCGCGCTTCGCCCAGATCGCGATCGATCTGGACAACAAGGCGAAGAGCGGCACCGAAATCCGCGTCGTCTTCCTCGAAAACGCGGACGCCGAGCAGCTTTTGCCCGTGCTCCAGCAGTTGGTCGGCCAGCAACCCGACCCGGTGCAGGAAACCACCCTGTCGCGCGGCAGCTTCACCCAGACCAACAGCCAGTCCGGCTCGGCGGCGGGCACCTCGATCGCGCAGCGTATCCAGCCGGTCGCCCAGCCCCAGGCGGCAGGCGCGCCGGGTGCCGGTGGCCAGAACGGCCAGCCGCCCGCGATCAGCACCCAAGGCGGCCGCACGGCGGCGGTCGTGACCCGCTTCACCGGCGCGAACGCCATCGTGATCGCCGGACCCGCCGACATCCAGCGCCAGATCGGCGAGGTCATCCGCCAGCTCGACGTGCGCCGCGAACAGGTGCTGATCGAGGCGATCGTGGCCGAAGTCTCCGACCAGACCGCGCGGCGGCTGGGTGCGCAGTTCCTGCTCGGCAGCCTGTCGGGCGGCGCGTTCGCCGCCTCGACCTATGGCAACACCGCGCCCAACATCCTGCAGATCGCAGGGGCGGTGGGCGCAAACACGATCGGCGGCACGACGACGACCGTCGTCGCCCCCGATGGCACCCGCACCACGACCAATGTCCCCAACCAGGCCTATAGCCAGCTCACCCAGTCGGCGGTGCAGTCGATCCTGGGCACGACGGGTGGCTTTGCGGGCTGGGGTGGCAAGATCGGCGACACGGTGTTCGGCGCGATCATCAACGCGGTGAAGAGCGACACGACCTCCAACCTGCTCCAGGTCCCGCACATCATCACGCTGGACAACCAGCAGGCACACAGCCTGGTCGGTCAGGAAATCCCGATCACGACCGGCCAGGCACTGTCACCCAATTTCGACAATGCCTTCCGCACGGTGCAGCGTCAGAATGTCGGCATCCAGCTGGACGTGAAGCCACAGGTCAATGCGGGCGGCTCGTTGAAGCTCTATGTCCGCCTCGAAGTCAGCTCGATCGCAGGACCTGTGTCGAGCAACAATAGCGAGTTGATCCTCAACAAGCGCGCGTTCGAAAATGTCTTTACCCCCGATGACGGCCAGATCACGGTCATCGGCGGTCTGCTCGACGATAACGAGCGTCGCACGATCGAGAAGATCCCTTTCCTGGGCGACATTCCCGGCCTGGGCGCGCTCTTCCGGTCCAAGGCGCGCAGCCGGTCGAAGACGAACCTGATGGTCTTCATCCGCCCGACGATCCTGCGCACGCCCGAGGACAGCCGCCGCGTCACCGAGCAGCGGTACGGCTATCTCCGCCAGCTTCAGGGCTATGCCCAGCCCGGCGTCGAGCCCTCGATCGACGAGCTGGTCCGCGATTACATGAACGCCGCGCCGCCGATCCCGCACGCACCGATGCCCGGCAATATCGAGGACCCGCGCATCGCCGTCCCCGTCGCCAAGTCGGTCGAACCGATCAAGCGCCGTGACTGACGACGCGCAGCCCCTCCCCACGGGCGACACCGTCCCCCTGCCGCTGGGCACGCCCCTCCCGCAGGTGGGAGGGGATGGGGGAGGGCCACCCGCTCTCCCGCTCCCCACGCCCGACGAAGCGCTGGAGCTGGTCGCCCCGCTGACCATTCCTTACGCCTTCGCGCGCAAGTTCGGCACGGTCGTCCACACCGCCGACCCGCTGACCATCGCCCTTCGCGAAGGCGCCGACCCGCGCGCGCTGATCGAGCTGCGCCGCCATATCGGCCGCCCCTTCGCCATCGCGCGCGTGGAAGGCCCCGCCTTCGACCGGCTGTTGTCCGACGCCTATGCGATGGACGGACAAGCGACCGCCATCGCGGCGGTGGGCATGGGCGACGAGCTGGACATGCTGGCCGACGGTATTCCGACCGCCGAGGATCTGCTCGACACCGCCGACGACGCGCCCGCGATCCGGCTGATCAACGGCATCATCGCCGACGCCGCGCGCAACGGCGTGTCGGACATTCATATCGAGCCGTACGAGACCGGCCTCGTCGTCCGGATGCGGATCGACGGCGTGCTGCGCGAGACGCTGCGCATGCCGCCGCATGTCGCCCCCGTGGTGGTCAGCCGTATCAAGGTCATGGCCCGGCTCGACATCGCCGAGCGGCGGGTGCCGCAGGACGGGCGCATGGCGCTGACCCTGGGCGGCAAGCTGCTCGACGTGCGCGTCTCGACGCTGCCCAGTCGCGCGGGGGAACGCGTAGTGCTGCGTATCCTCGACAAGGAGAATGCGGGCATCGACCTCGACGCGCTGGGCATGAACCCGGCGATGTACGCGCTGCTGCGCGAGGCGCTGAGCGAACCCAACGGGATCATCCTGGTCACCGGCCCGACCGGCTCGGGCAAGACGACCAGCCTCTATGCGGCGCTGCGCCTGCTGAACGATGGCAGCCGCAACATCCTGACCGTCGAGGACCCGGTCGAATATGCGGTCGAAGGCGTGGGCCAGACCCAGGTCAACGCCAAGGTCGGCCTGACCTTCGCGGCGGGCCTGCGCGCGATCCTGCGCCAGGATCCGGACGTGGTGATGGTCGGCGAAATCCGCGACCGCGAGACGGCCGAGATCGCGGTGCAGGCCTCGCTCACCGGCCATCTGGTGCTATCGACCGTCCACACTAATGATGCGGTCGGGGCGATCACCCGGATGCGGGACATGAAGGTCGAGCCGTTCCTGCTCGCCTCTACCTTGCGCGCCGTGATCGCGCAGCGGCTGGTGCGGCGGCTGTGCCCGGCGTGCAGGCGCCCGGTCGAGGCGAAGGAAACCGTCGCGCCGCTGCTGGGCATCGATGCCCATGCCACCGTGTATGAGGCAGTCGGTTGTCCGCAATGCAACGGCAGCGGTTACAAGGGGCGGACCGGCGTCTATGAAGCGGTGCGCGTCGACGACACCATCCGGCGGTTGATCAACGAAGGCGGCGACGAACAGGCGATCGCCGCGCACGCCTTTGCCAGGCAACAGCCGTTGGCGGCAGTGGCGCGGACGCTGGTGCTGGACGGCGTGACCACGGCCGAGGAAGCCATCCGCGTATCCCGCCGCGACTCCGACGCGGGGTGAGGGGGATGGTCGTATTCCCATCTTCAGCCGCCACCCCGGCGAAGGCCGGGGTCCAGTTGTCATGCCGTTTGTGGTTGGGAACGGACGGCGGCTCAAAGCTCTTGGGTTCACGCGGAGACGCGGAGACGCGGAGAGATAATGAGTTCGCGCAGAGGCGCAGAGGACGCAGAGACGTCGTACCCGCCGCGCCAGCGGCCCTCTTGCCTCTGCCGGTTATAGATGCAGTGCGCTGCCGCGCACTAGACACCTCTGCGCCCTCCGCGCCTCTGCGCGAACATCTCTTTCTTCTCCGCGTCTCCGCGTCTCCGCGTGAAATAGAATGGCGATCCCGCATGCCTCGAAGCCACTGGGCCCCCGCCTTCGCGGGGGAACAGGGGTGTGGGGAGGGGCACTGACATGGCCGGGTTCGACTATGTCGCCATCGACACCAAGGGCGCGGAGAAGCGTGGCTTCATCCCCGCCGAAACCGCCGACGCCGCCCGCGCCGCGCTGGAGAGGCAGCGCCTTTACGTCGTCTCGGTCAAACCGGGCAGCGGCGACACCGCCGAGCGCCGCCCGCTGTTCGGGCTCAAGCTCGGCCGAGCGCGCATGTCGGTCAAGCAGTTGACGTTGTTCACCCGCCAGCTCGCCACGCTCAACCGCGTTTCGCCGCTGGAGGAGTCCCTGCGCACCATCACCCGCCAGACCGAGCAGGAGCGGGTGCGTGCCATCGTCGCGACGGTGCACCAGGGCGTCACCGAAGGCCGCCGCCTGGCCGATGCGATGGCGCGCGAGCCGAAAAGCTTCCCCCCGCTCTACCGCGCGATGGTTGCGGCGGGTGAGAGTTCGGGGACGCTGCCGACCATCCTCGAACGGCTCGCCGCGCTGCTGGAGCGGCAGGCGGAGATTCGCGGCAAGCTGATCACCGCGCTCGCCTATCCGACGATCCTCGCGGTGGTCGCGCTGGGCGTCGTCACCGCGCTGATGATGTTCGTCGTGCCGCAGGTGGTCGAGCAGTTCGATACGGTCGGGCAGGAGCTGCCCTTCCTGACGCGCATGGTCATCACCGTGTCGGACCTGTTGGTCGGCTGGTGGTGGCTGATGGCGGGGATCGTCGTTATCGCGGGGGTCGGTTTCTGGCGCGCGCTGAAGGTGCCGTCGATCCGGCTGTCCTTCGATAGCTGGCTGCTGAAGCTGCCGCTGCTCGGCCGGTTGCTGCGCGACCTGCACGCGGCGCGGATGGCGCGGACTCTGGGGACGATGGTGGCGAGCCGGTTGCCGTTGCTGGAGGGGCTGACGCTGACCGCCGGGACGATTCACAACCGCCGTCTGCGCGTGGCGTCCGACGCCATCGTCGATTCGATCCGGGGTGGTGGCAGCCTCTCGGCGGCGATGCGGCGCGCGGGCGTGTTCCCGCCCTTGCTCACCTATCTGGCCGCCAGCGGCGAGGCGGCGGGGCGGCTGGACGAGATGCTGGAGCGCGCCGCCGATTATCTGGAGCGCGAATTCGACCGCTTCACCGCCACCGCGCTGTCGCTGCTGGAGCCTGCGATCATCGTCGTGATGGGCGGCGTGGTCGCCACCATCGTGCTATCCATCCTGCTGCCCATTCTCCAGCTCAACACGCTGGCCGGTCAATAAGAGGACATGTTGATGCGTAACCCCCACCGCCGTCCAATCCGCCGCAAGCGTCCGGCCAACGGCTTTACTCTGGTTGAGCTGATGGTCGTCATCGTCATCATCGGCCTGCTGGCGACGATCGTGGCGCTGAACGTGCTCCCCTCGGGCGACACGGCCAAGATCCAGAAGGCCAAGGCCGATATCTCGAACATCGAGACGGGGCTGGAGATGTACAAGCTCCAGAACCTGACCTTCCCGACCACGGCACAGGGGCTGCCCGCGCTGGTGTCGATGCCCGCCGGACTTGCCGATCCGTCGCGCTACCAGAAGGGTGGTTATCTTAAGAAGCTGCCCGACGATCCCTGGGGCCGCCCCTATCTCTATGCCTCGCCCGGCCAGCATGGTGAGGCGGATATCTGGACGTACGGCGCCGACGGTAAGGAAGGCGGCGAAGGCGTCAACGCGGATATCGGCAACTGGGATAAGTGATGACGCGGCCCCGCCTCGATGCCGGGGACGGAAGCGGGCGGGGCCTGCTTGGCGAGGACGAAACGTGGCCTTCGACTTCGCTCAGGCTGAACGGGACGGAGGATCCGTACTCAACCTCCGTTCGCACTGAGCGGAGTCGAAGTGCACGGGCTGACCTTACCCCAAGGCGCGCTACCGGCTTCACCCTGGTTGAACTGATGATCGTCATCACCGTGATCGGCCTGGCCTCGGCGGTGGCGGTGCTGTCGCTGCCCGACCGGCGGGGCCGCGTGACCGACGAGGCGTTGAAATTCGCCGCCCGCGTCCGCGCCGCGCATGACGTGGCGGTGGTCGAGGCGTCGCCGGTCAGCATCTGGGTCACGCGCGGCGGCTATGGTTTCGACCGGCGGGCGGACGGTGCGTGGAGCCCTATGACCGCCAAACCCCTGCGCGTCGCGCAATGGGAGGACGGCACCCAGGCGACGATTCCCGACGCAAGCGGCCGGGTGCGGATCACCTTCGACGTGACGGGCTTGGCGGACCGCCCGGTCGAGCTGCGGCTGACGCGCGAGCGGGCGAGCAGCATCGTGCGGATCGGCGCGGACGGTACGGTGCGCGTCGATGGGTGAGACATCCCAAATTCCTCCCCTGCCAGGGGAGGGGGACCATGCGCAGCATGGTGGAGGGGTGTCCCGCTATCGAGAGCGCGACACCCCTCCGTCGGGCCTTTGGCCCGCCACCTCCCCTTGCAGGGGAGGAAAGGAATCGGGCTTCACCCTGATCGAGATCATGGTCGCGCTGGCGGTCTTCAGCCTGGCGGCGATGGCGCTGGTGAGGCTGGAGAGCGCGACGATCCGCGGTGCGTCGATCCTGGACGAGACCGTCGTGGCGCAGATGGTCGCCCGCAATGTCGCCATCGCCGCCGTCACCGACCCGCAGGCTCCGGCGCTGGGTCGGACGACGGGCGCGGAGGTCAATGGCGGGCGCAGCTGGAAATGGACCCGGATCGTCAGCGGCACGGGCGACGCGCGGGTCGTGCGGATCGATGTGGCGGTGGCGAATGCCGGCGGCCGGATCACCGGGCGGATGACGATGGTCCGCCCGCCCATGGCCGCGCCGCCGATTGGGGTGGCGGGGTCGTGACCTGCCGTTCAAAGGGCAATCCGTTCCCCGGCGGAGGCCGGGGCCCAGTTGCCACGAACCCAAGGGGTAGGGGTGAACGTCACTGCTCTCCTCGAATGACATCGCAACTGGGCCCCGGCCTACGCCGGGGAACAAGGGCTGGGTGCCCTAACGGCTTCACCCTGGTTGAGGTGATGGTCGCGCTGCTCATCTTCTCGATGCTGGCGGCGGCGGCCGTCGCGATCCTGTCGCTCAGCGTCCGGGCCCAAGGGGTGACGGGGCAGAAGCTCGACGCGATGGCGGCGGTCAGTCGGACGACCGCGATCCTGTCCGCCGATCTGGCGCAGGCGGTGGACCGCCCGACGCGCGACGAGGGCGGCGTCCTGACGCCCGCCATGGTGGCGGGGCCGGATGCGATGCGGCTGGTGCGCGGCGGCTGGAGCAATCTCGACAATGCGGCGCGTCCTTCGGTGCAGAAGGTCGCCTATCGCCTGAACGGTGACGTGCTGGAGCGGGTGGCATGGCCGCTGCTCGACGGCGCCGCACCGATGGAGCCCGCCGCACTGATGGACCATGTCCGCGAATTGCACCTTCGTTATCGCTTCAATGGCGCGTGGCTCGACCAGTGGCAGGGGCAGCCCGGCGTCGCCCTGCCGCAGGCGGCCGAGGTCACGATCGTGCGCGACGACGGCATGATCTATCGCCAGCTGTTCCTGGTCGGCACCGGCTATGTCGGCGTCCCGAACCTGCCGAATCCTACGCCGACGCCCAGCCCCACGCCGACTCCCAATGGCTAGACCCATGCCGCCAGCGGGCGAGCGCGGGGCCGCGCTGCTGACCGTCCTGATTCTGGTCGCCGTCATCGCGGTGCTGGCCGCGACCGCGCTGGAAAAGCTGCGCCTGTCGACGCGGCTCGGCGGCAATGCGGTGGCGATCGAGCAGGCGCGCGGTTTCGCCTATGCCGCCGAAGCGCTGGCGATCATCCGGATCGGCGATCTGCTGGAGCGCGCCCAAGGCAAGGTGTCGCTGCTCGGTGGGTGGAGCGACCGGCCCTTCGCATTGCCGCTGGGCGAGGTCGCGGGCGGAAGCAGTGCCGTCGCGCGGGTGACGGACGGAGGCAATTGTTTCAACCTGAACGGCCTGGCGCAGGACCTGCCCGGCCAGCCCGGCACGCTGATCGGCAATGCGGTCGAGGTCGCGCATTTCGCCAAGCTGATGCGGCTGCTGAACGTGCCCGGCCAGGTCGCGCAACAGGTCGCGACCGCGGCGTCCGACTGGATCGACAGCGACCAGAACCCGCAAGGGGGCGGCGCGGAGGACCCCGTCTATCTGGCGCGTGATCCGTCCTATCGGACCGGCGGCGCGATGATGACGGATGTCAGCGAGCTGCGCATGGTCAGCGGCGTCACGCCCGAACTCTATGCCCGGCTTCGCCCCTGGCTCTGCACCCTGCCCGAGGCGAAGCCGACGACGGTCAACATCAACACGCTGGCCCCCGAACAGGCGCCTTTGGTCGCCATGGCGCAGGCCGATACGATTTCGCCCGGCGCCATCGCCCAGGCCCTTTTGCGCCGCCCGCCGCAAGGCTATGCGGACGTGAGCGCCTTCTGGGCGCAGATACCGGGGGCGAGCGGGGGCGGCGGCGTGGCGGTGACGACGCGCTGGTTCAACTTGCGGATCGATGTCGGTCTGGGCAGCGTGACGGTGCAGGAACGCGCGCTGGTCGACGCCACGCGACAGCCGCCGCGTCTGGTGGCGCGGATTTGGGGGGAAGAGTGATGACTGCAACCAACCTCCTGTTCCTGCCGCCGGGCGAGGGCGGCGACTATCGCTGGATGCGGATCGAGGACGAACGCGTCGCCGCCGCCGGAGAGGGCCTGCCGCAGGGGGATGGCGACGTCGTCGCGGTCGCACCCGCCGATGCGGTGTCGCTGCACTGGGCCGAGATTCCCGCCCGTTCGACGGCACAGGCCGCCGCCGCCGCGCGGCTGCTGGCGGCCGAGGTGAGTGCCGCGCCGATGGACGAACTGCACGTCGCGGTCGGCGAGGACGAGGCAGGCAGCCGCCCCATCGGCATCGTCAATCGCGGCGCGATGGCGGGCTGGCTGGCGCGGCTGGGCGCGGCGGGGGTCGATCCGGTCGCGGTCGTGCCCGCACCGCTGCTGCTGCCGCGCCCCGAAGAGGGTTATGTGCGTGGCGACCTGGCCGGGCAGGGCGTGGTGCGCGGGCGGGCCTCGGGCTTTGCCGACGAGCCCGGCTTTACCGAGATCGTCACGGGTGACGCGCCGCTCGACGAGCTGGACGATGCGGCGGTCGCGGCCGCGCTGGGGGCGGTGGCCGCCGCGCCCGCGCTCGACCTGCGGCAGGGGCCGTTCGCGCGGCGGCGGGGCTTTTCGATCGACTGGCGGCTGGTCAAGCGCCTGGCATGGCTGGGCGTCGCCATCGTCGTCGCCACGCTGGCGATCGATTTCGTGCGCTGGACCAAGTACAGCTTCGCCGCCGACGCGACCGAGGCGAAGATCGAGCAGATCGCCCGCACCGCCCTGCCGCGTGGCGAGACCTTGGTCGATGCCGACCGCCAGCTGACCGAGCGATTGTCGGCGGTGCGCGGGCCGGGGCAGGGGTTCAGCCGGACGGCGGCGGCGGTGTTCGCGGCCGTGCGCGCGGTGCCGGGCACGGAGCTGACCGCCCTCGATTTCCAGCCCAATGGCGACGTCCGGCTCGGCGTCGCGGTCGACCGCGAGGCGCTGGCCACCGATCTTAAGCGCGCGATCGAGGTGGAGGGTTTCACCGTCCAGCCCAGCACCTTCGTCGCGGCCAATGGTCGGATCACGGGAGAATTCACGGTGCGCGCACGATGAAGGCGCTGAAACTCTGGTTCGATGGCCGCTCCCTTCGCGAGAAGCGGCTGCTGCTGGTCATGGGCGCATTGCTGGTCGTGACGCTCCTCTGGGGCGCGATATTGCGGCCGCTGGGCGATGGCCTGTCGAGCGCGCGCGAGCGTCATGCCGATGCGGTGATCCGACTGGGCGAGGCGCAAGCCGTCGCCGCCGAGTTGAGTCAGCGCCGCCGCCGTCCGCCCGCACTTTCGGGCACCCTGGCCGATACGGTGCGGCTGTCGGCGGAACAGGCGGGCTTCAGCCTTTCCACCCTGACCGAGGACGGCCCCGGCCGGGTGCGGGCGCAGATCGCCTCCGCCAGACCCGCCGCGCTGACGCCGTGGCTGGCGCGGCTGGAGCGGGGCGGCGTGCTGGTCGAGCAGGCGACCCTGACCGACAATGGCGACCGGACGGTGGGCGTCGCCCTTCTCTTGCGGACACGGGTGTCCTGATGCGGCTGCGGATGACCACGCGGCCTTCGGTGCTGTTCGCCGCCATGCTGGTCGTGGCGCTGATCGTCTTCCTGCCGATGCGGCTGGCGCTGGGCGCGACGGGGCTTGCCGATCAAGGGCTGACCGCGCGGCGGGTCGGCGGCACGATCTGGGGCGGCAGCATGAACGAAGCGCGGTTCGGCGACGTGGCGCTGGGCGACCTGCGCGTGTCGCTGTCGCCGCTGGCCCTGTTGCTCGGCCGGGCCAGGCTGGCGTTCGAGGGAGCCGGGGCGGATGGTCGCCCGATCGCCGGGTCCGCGACGATCAGCCGCCATGCGATGGGCATCGACGGCGTGACCGCCAGCCTGCCCACCGCCACGCTCTTTGCGCCGCTGCCGGTCACGACGCAGACGCTGGAGGATGTGACGGTCCGCTTCCGAGACGGCGTGTGCGAGGAAGCGGCGGGCCGCGTCCGCGCGACCGTGGTGGGTGAGGCGGGCGGCCTGCCGCTGCCGCCGATGATGATGGGCACCGCACGATGCGAGGCGGGCGCGCTGCTTCTGCCGATGACGGGGCAGGGGGGCACCGAGGGCGTCAACCTGCGCATACGGCCCGATGGCCGCTACACCGCCGACCTGGTCCTGACGCCGGGCGATCCGGCGGCGGCGACGAAGCTGGAGCAGTTGGGTTTCGTCGCCGGTACGGGCGGCGGATACCGACTTTCCGTAGAAGGACGATTTTGACCGCTTGACGAAAGCGGGTGATCCCGTTTAGGGGCGCAAGCCTTCGCGGCGACCGTAGTTCAATTGGTTAGAGCGCCGGCTTGTGATGCCGGAAGTTGCGGGTTCAAGTCCCGTCGGTCGCCCCATTCTTCTCCGGCCATATCCTGGCCACGGCACCGGCCCCTTTCTCGCCCGTGTCCCCCCTCAATCCTCGCCGATAGGGTGGCCGGGTCGAAAGTCTCGGTCCGGTTCCGCTTTTGTCGGACCGAAGGACGAGCATGACGAACTGGGGCTTTCCCGATTTCGACGCGCATGAAGGCGTGCACCTGTTCACCGATCCCGCTTCGGGTCTGCAGGCGGTTATCGCCGTGCACTCGACGCATCTCGGCCCGGCGGCGGGCGGGGCGCGCTTCTGGAACTATGGCACGCCCGCGCTTGCCATCACCGACGCGCTGCGCCTGTCGCGCGGCATGAGCTACAAGAACGCGATGGCGGGGCTGGCGCTGGGCGGCGGCAAGGGCGTGGTCCTGGCGGCCAAGCCGGGCGACGTCATCACCACCGCACAGCTGGAAGCGTTCGGCCGCGCGGTCGAGTCGCTGGGCGGTCGTTACGTGACGGCCGAGGATGTCGGCATGTCCGAGGAGCGGATGAAGGTCATCGCGACCCAGACCCGCTATGTCTCCGGCCTGCCGGTGGCTAGCGGCGCGGCGGGCGGCGACCCCGGCCCCTACACCGCGCACGGCGTCTATCTGGGCGTGAAGGCCGCCGCCAGCCGTGGTCTGGGCGCGACCGACATGAAGGGCGTGCGGGTCGCGATCCAGGGCGTCGGCTCTGTCGGTGGCGGTCTGGCCAAGCTGCTGGCGAAGGACGGCGCGGTCCTGACCATCGCCGATGTGAACCAGGCGCGCGCCGAACAGATGGCGGCCGAACTGGGTGCCAGCGTCGCCCCGGCGGACGAGATCCTGTTCGCCGATGTCGATCTGGTCAGCCCCAACGCTTTGGGCGCGGTGCTGAACGCCGATTCGATCCAGCGGCTGAAGGCGAAGGTGGTCGCAGGCGGCGCCAACAACCAGCTTGCGACCCGCGAAGACGGCGCGCGCGTGGCAGAGGCGGGCATCCTCTATGCCCCCGATTACGTCATCAACGCGGGCGGCATCATCAATGTCGGGCTGGAATATCTGGGCCAGGGCGACGAGGCCGAAGTCATGGCGCGCATCGCCAAGATTCCCGAGCGTCTGGAACAGGTCTGGCAGCGCTCGGCCGAGACCGGCCATCCGGCCTCGGACGTCGCGGATGAAATCGCGCAGGGCCTGATCGGGCGTTAATTGAGTCTCACGCCCCTCCCGCAAGCGGGAGGGGATGGGGGAGGGCAAGGAGTCTCACCGAGACCATCGCTTGTGGCATTGCCCTCCCCAAACCCCTCCCGCCTGCGGGAGGGGCTTAAGAAGAGTGTGAGGCCCCCTCACTCACACCCATCGAAATTCCCGCACCGAAACCCGGTTGACGAACCGCCCCCTCGCGCCCATTTGCCAATCGGACCAAATCCATCCGATTGGGAGATCATGCGCCTTTCCAGCCTAGCCGATTATGCGGTCGTGATGATGACCGCCGCCGCGCGCGAAGGTGCCGGTGGGCGGAGCAACGCGACCCTGCTGGCCGGGCAGACGGGCGTGCCTTTGCCCACCGCGCAGAAGCTGGTCAGCCGTCTGGCGGGCGCGGGCCTGATCGAGAGTACGCGCGGCACCGGCGGCGGCATCCGTCTGGCGCGCGACGCCGATACGATCAGCCTGGCCGATATCGTCGAGGCGGTGGACGGCCCGATCGCGCTGACCGCGTGTGTCGATGGCGCTGCGCACGATTGCGGCCTGGAAATGCAATGTCGTGTCCGGCCGCATTGGCATGTCGTCAATCAGGCGGTACGCGCCGCCTTTTCCGGGGTGACGCTCGCAACGCTCGCCGCCGATCCTGTTGAATCGCAAGTGATGGACGCCTCCCCGCGTCCGGGGGTATTCGCCTGATGGCCACGAAGAATGCAGAGGCGCTCGCCGCCGCCAACAAGAAGTATGAGTGGGGCTTCGCCACCGAGATCGAGCAGGACTTCGCGCCCAAGGGGCTGAGCGAGGATACGGTCCGCTATATCTCGGCCAAGAAGGGCGAGCCGGAATGGATGCTCGACTGGCGGCTGAAGGCGTTTCGCCTTTGGCAGACGCTGGAGAGCCCGGACTGGGCCAAGCTGAACATCCCGCCGATCGATTATCAGGACGCGTATTATTACGCGGAGCCCAAGCAGAAGAAGACGATCGCGTCGCTGGACGAGCTCGACCCTGAGATTCGCCGCACCTACGAAAAGCTGGGCATCCCGATCGCCGAGCAGGAAGTGCTCGCGGGCGTCGAGGGCGCGCGTAAGGTCGCGGTCGATGCGGTGTTCGACAGCGTCTCGGTCGCGACCACCTTCCGCAAGGAGCTGGAAGCGGCGGGTGTCATCTTCCGCTCGATCTCCGAGGCGATCAAGGAATATCCCGATCTCGTCCGCAAATGGCTGGGCAAGGTCGTGCCGCAGCGCGATAATTATTTCGCGACGCTCAACTCGGCGGTCTTCTCGGACGGCACCTTCGTCTACATCCCCGAGGGCGTTCGCTGCCCGATGGAGCTGTCGACCTATTTCCGCATCAACGCGGAGAATACCGGCCAGTTCGAACGCACGCTGATCGTGGCGGACAAGGGGGCCTATGTCTCCTATCTCGAAGGCTGCACCGCGCCGATGCGCGACGAGAACCAGCTGCACGCCGCCGTCGTCGAGCTGGTCGCGCTGGACGATGCCGAGATCAAATACTCGACCGTCCAGAACTGGTATCCGGGCGACGAGAATGGTGTCGGCGGCATCTACAACTTCGTCACCAAGCGTGCGCTGTGCCAAGGCAAGAACAGCAAGGTATCGTGGACGCAGGTCGAAACCGGCTCGGCGGTGACGTGGAAATATCCGTCCTGCGTGCTGGCAGGCGACGGCTCGGTCGGCGAGTTCTACTCGGTGGCGGTCACCAACAATCGCCAGCAGGCCGATACCGGCACCAAGATGATCCATCTGGGCAAGAACACCCGCTCGACCATCGTGTCGAAGGGGATTTCCGCCGGGCGCTCGGACAACACCTATCGCGGGCTTGTCCGCGTGGCGGCGACCGCCGAGAATGTCCGCAACTTCACCCAGTGCGACAGCCTGTTGCTGGGCGACCAGTGCGGCGCGCATACCGTGCCGTACATCGAGGTGAAGAATCCCAGCGCGCAGATCGAGCATGAGGCGACGACCAGCAAGATCAGCGAGGACCAGCTCTTCTACGCGATGAGCCGTGGGTTGGATCAGGAAGCGGCCGTCGCGCTGATCGTCAACGGCTTTGCGCGCGAGGTTCTGCAGCAGTTGCCCATGGAGTTCGCGGTCGAGGCGCAGAAGCTGCTGGGGATTTCGCTGGAGGGTTCGGTCGGGTGATGCTGACCCCGCGCGACGATGCACGACGCCTCGACACCCCTCCCCTTCAGGGGAGGGGCCGGGGGTGGGGCATGTCCGCGCGGGCTTTGGATCGTTTGTCGGGTCACGCGCGCCAAATGCGTCGCGAACCGACCGAGCCGGAGAAGCGGCTTTGGGCGTATTTGTCGCGATCGCAACTGGGCGGTTTCAAATTCCGGCGGCAAAGCGTGATCGGCCATTACATCGTGGACTTCCTCTGCCTGGCGACAGGCCTGATCGTGGAAGTCGATGGTGATACGCATGTCGACGCGCAGCGAGATTTCCGACGCGATGCAGCGCTGGCGGAATTGGGTTTTAAGATCGTTCGCATCGGTAACACGGATGTGATGCACAATATCGAGGGTGTTTTGGCGCACCTGCTCGGCACGCTGCAAGCGATGCCCGCGCGGCGGACGCCCCACCCCAACCCCTCCCCTGAAGGGGAGGGGCTGACAGGGATATGACAATGCTGAAAATTGAAAACCTCCACGCCGAGATTGACGGCAAGCCGATCCTCAAGGGCCTGACGCTCGAGGTGAATGCGGGTCAGGTCCATGCGATCATGGGGCCGAACGGCGCGGGCAAGTCGACGCTGGGCTATGTGCTGGGCGGGCGTCCCGGTTACGAGGTGACCGAGGGTTCGGTGACGTTCGACGGCGTCGACCTGCTCGAACTGGAGCCGAACGAGCGCGCCGCGGCCGGTCTGTTCCTGGGCTTCCAGTATCCGGTCGAGATTCCCGGCGTGTCCAACGTCCAGTTCCTGCGCGAGAGCCTGAACGCGCAGCGTGGGCAGCGTGACGAAAAGCCGCTGTCGGGTGGTGAATTCCTGAAGCTGGCGCGCGCGCAGGCCGACGGGCTGGGGCTGAACCAGGACATGCTCAAGCGTCCGGTCAATGTCGGCTTTTCGGGCGGCGAGAAGAAGCGCAACGAGATGGTCCAGATGGGCATCCTGAACCCCAAGTTCGCCATCCTGGACGAGACGGACTCGGGCCTCGACATCGACGCGCTGCGCATCGTTGGCGACGGCATCAACCGGATCATGCGCGCCCCCGACAAGGCGGTGCTGCTGATCACCCATTATCAGCGGCTGCTCGACTATGTGCAGCCCGACCGGGTGCATGTGCTGGCCGATGGCCGCATCGTGCGTTCGGGTGGCCCCGAACTCGCGCTCGAACTGGAGCGGGAAGGCTATGCAGGCGTCGAGGGAGCGGCGGCGTGACGACCACGCTGGAACTCCCCTCGACCCGCGAAGAGGCGTGGCGCTGGGCCGATATCGACGCGCTTCGCCGCGCGGCGGAGAGCGAGCGGGCAGTGCCGGTCGCGGGCGCGGATCGTTTCCTCGATCTGCCGGGCGCACGGTTGCTGTTCGTCGACGGCGTGCTGGATGAAAGCGCCAGCGATCTCGGCCCGGTGCAGCTGACCCAGATCGACGCGAGCGACCATCCGCTGGGCAAGCAGGCGCTGGGGCGCGGCTGGTCGTTGCGGCTGGATCGCGATGCGGTCGCCGAGCCCGTGCAGATCGTCCATGTCGCCAGCGGTGCGGCCAACCACCTGCCCGCCGAGATCGTGCTGGCCGAGGATGCGGCGGCGCAGGTCTATGAGACCTATGTCGGGCGCGGCTGGACCAACCGGCTGACGCGGGTGAAGCTGGCGGCGTCGGCGCGGCTGATGCGCGCCGTGCGATTGTTGCAGGACGATGGCTTCGTGTCGCTGCGTGAGGAAGCCGAACTGGGCGAGGGCGCGAGCCTGACCGCGACCTTCCTGGCGGCAGGAACGATGGGCGCGCGGATCGACGGCGGCATTACCCAGACCGGCGACGGCGCCTATGCCGAGTTCGGCGGCGCGTTGCTGACCAAGGGCGAACTCAAGCAGGAATGCGCTGTCGCCCTGCGCCATGCCGCGCTGAATGGCCAGAGCCATCAGCTGTGGCGTGCGGTCGCCGCCGATCGCAGCCAGGCGAGCCTCGCCGCACGGGTCGAAGTGGCGCGCGATGCGCAGAAGACCGATGGCGAGCAGAGCTTGCGCGGTCTGCTGCTCCAGCGGACGGCGACGGTGAATTTGAAGCCCGAGCTGGAGATATTCGCCGACGACGTGAAGTGCGCGCATGGTGCGACCGTGGGCGAACTCGATGCCAAGGCGCTGTTCTACATGCAGAGCCGGGGCATCCCGAAGCCGCGCGCGCAGGCGCTGCTGACCCGCGCCTTCGTGGCGGACGCGATCGACCGGATCGGCAACGAGGTGGTGCGCGAGGCCTTTGCGGCGGACGCGGACGCCTGGCTGGAGGCGGCGCTTTGAAAGCCATGACCCAAATCCTCCCCATCACCGATGGGGAGGGGGACCGCCGCGAA
Organism: Sphingomonas sp. Leaf257; assembly: GCF_001422185.1. NCBI lineage: Bacteria > Pseudomonadati > Pseudomonadota > Alphaproteobacteria > Sphingomonadales > Sphingomonadaceae > Sphingomonas > Sphingomonas sp. Leaf257. The sequence goes on along the minus strand of NZ_LMMH01000001.1, from coordinate 151,201 downwards.
GCGGTGGTGGAGGGGCTGGTCGGGCGCTGCCCCTCCACCATGCTGCGCATGGTCCCCCTCCCCAAGCATAGCTTGGGGAGGATTTGATGGTTGCGATGGCATCCCCCCTCGACCGGGTGGCGGATTTTCCGGCGATCCCGGACGGCTGGGCCTATCTCGACACCGCCGCGACCGCGCAGAAGCCGCAAGCGGTGATCGACGCGATCACCCGCGCCTATGACACGAGCTATGCCACCGTGCATCGCGGCGTCTATCAGCGCTCGGCCGACATGACGGTCGCGTATGAGAAGGCGCGCGAGGCGACGGCGCGGTTCATCGGGGCGGGCTCGGCGAACGAGATCGTCTTCACGCGCGGCGCGACCGAGGGGATCAATCTGATCGCGCAGTGCTGGGCCGCGACCAACCTCAAGGCGGGCGACCGCATCCTGTTGTCGATGCTGGAGCATCACTCCAACATCGTGCCGTGGCAGATGGTCGCCGAGCGGCTGGGCGTCGCGATCGACGTGCTGCCGTTGACGGCAGACCACCGCATCGACCTGGATGCGATGGAGCGGATGCTGACGCGTTCGCACAAGCTGGTGTCGCTGGGCCATGTGTCGAACGTGCTGGGCTCGGTGCTGGATACACGCCGTGCGGCCGATCTGGCGCATGGCGTGGGTGCGAAGATCCTGCTCGACGGGTGCCAGGCGGTGCCGCGCATCGCGGTGGACGTGAAGGCGCTGGATTGCGACTTTTACGTCTTTTCCGGTCACAAGCTTTACGGCCCGACCGGTATCGGCGTGCTGTGGGCGCGGCCTGAGTTGTTGGAGGCGATGCCCCCCTATCAGGGTGGCGGGTCGATGATCGACCGGGTGAGCTTCGAGAAGACCACCTATGCCCCGCCGCCCGGCCGGTTCGAGGCGGGGACGCCGCATATCGTCGGCGCACTCGGGCTGCATGCTGCGATCGACTATGTATCGGCGATCGGGCTGGACGCGATCCATGCGCATGAGGCGGCCCTGGTCGCCCAGGCGCGCGAGGGGCTGTCGGCGATCAATTCGGTGCGGTTGCTGGGGCCTGAAGACTCGGCGGGAATCGTCAGTTTCGTGGTCGAGGGGGTTCATCCCCATGATATCGGCACCATATTGGACGAGAGCCGGGTGGCGATTCGCGCAGGCCATCATTGCGCCCAGCCGCTGATGGACGCGCTCGGCCTGCCCGCCACCGCGCGGGCGAGTTTCGGCGTGTATAACGGACCCGATGACGTCGCGGCGCTGGTGGATGGCGTCCGGCGGGTCACGAGGATTTTCGGATGAGCGATTACAAAATCGAGGAAGTGGACAGCGTCGCATCGCCACCCAAGGCGCGTGTGCAGGACGTAGTCGAGGCTCCGGCGGCCGAAGCTGTGACGGAACGCCAGCGTGATTATCTGTCGGGCTTCCTCTCGCAAAAGCCGACCGCCGACGACCCGACCCAGCCGGGCGGGGCGCTGTATGACGGCATCATCGACGCGCTGAAGGATATTTTCGACCCCGAGATTCCGGTCAATATCTATGACCTGGGGCTGATTTACGGAGTCGAGGTGACCGAGGGCGGCCATGCGGTCGTCACCATGACGCTGACCACCCCGCATTGCCCGGTCGCCGAGTCGATGCCGGGCGAGGTGGAACTGCGCGTCTCGGCGGTGCCGGGGATCGCGACGGCGGACGTCAACCTCGTCTGGGATCCGCCCTGGGACCCGCAGAAGATGTCGGACGATGCCAAGCTCGAACTGGGGATGCTCTGACCATGGCGACCACCTTGCGCCCGCGTCCCGCCGCACTGAACCTGACGCCCTCCGCCGAGGCGCGTGTCGCCGAGCTGATGGCGCGCGCGCCGGAGGGGGCCATCGGGGTGAAGCTGTCGACGCCGCGTCGCGGCTGTTCGGGGCTGGCCTATTCGGTCGATTATGTCACCGAGGCCAAGGCGTTCGACGAGAAGATCGACACGCCGGGCGGCACGCTGTTCGTCGATGGCGGCTCGATCCTGTACCTCATCGGCTCGACCATGGACTGGGTCGAGGATGACTTCACCGCCGGGTTCGTGTTCCAGAATCCCAACGCCAAGGGCGCGTGCGGGTGTGGGGAGAGCTTCACGGTTTGAGGGGGAGGTTGTCCCTTCGACTTCGCTCAGGCTGAACGGGGGTAGGGGAGGGCAACCTTTCCATAAGCTGTTCCCCGGCGAAGGCCGGGGTCCAGTTTCTTTTCGGTCGAGATGGCGGGGTACCGCCGCGTGGGAGGCAAAGGTCCCGCGTCCCCCGAAAATGAACCGCAACTGGGCCCCGGCCTTCGCCGGGGAACAGTTGGGATCAGACCCGGTGCTCCAGCTTCAGGCTGGCGCCATCCCACTCCACCGCCAGGTCGCGATAATCCGCCACCGTCGCATGGGGGGTATCCATCGCCCCCCGATGCGTCTCGGTAATCACCACCACCGTCATCCCCGCCGCCTCGGCCGCCGCGATCCCGGCGGGGGCGTCTTCGAAGGCCAGGCAATCCTCCGGCGCGACGCCCAGCCGCTTGGCCCCGAGCAGGAAGCCATCGGGCGCGGGCTTGCTCCGCTCCGCATCCTCCGCCGTCACGAACACGCCGGGTAAAGGCAGCCCCGCCGCCTTCAGCCGTACCTCCGCCAGCCGCTTGGGCGCAGAGGTGACGATGGCCCAGCGATCCGGGGGCAGCGCGGCCAGGAACGCGGCCGCGCCGCCGATCGGCACCACATCGTCGACGTCCAGCATCTCCGCCTCGGTCAGCGCATGCGCTTCCGCCACCGGATCGACGCCGGGCAGGTTCAGCCGCCGGATCGTCTCGACCGACTGAACCCCGTGGATGGTCGGCAGGAACGCCGCAACGTCCAGCCCCTGCCGTGTCGCCCAGACGGTCCAGGCGCGTTCTGCCGAGGCGATGGAACTCAGAATCGTCCCGTCCATGTCGAACAGGAAGCCGCCAAAGGCGCGCGTCGGCAGGGGGGTGATCATCGGCTGAGGATCAGTTGGCCTGGAACACGCCGCAGGCGATGCGGCCGCCGCTATTGCCGCTAGGATCGGTCTTCAGGTCGTCGGCGGCGGCATGGATCACGATCGCCGAGCCGTCCGCATCGAGCAGGCCCGCCATGGTGGCCCCCGGCAGCACGACGCCCAGCGTGCCGCGCCCGTCATTGCCGACGGTCATGTTAGGCATGTCGCCCTCATGCGGCCCCTGCGGGTTCAAGCTGCCATGCTGGCGCTGGGTGGGGTTCCAGTGGCCGCCCGCCGTGGTGAAGTCCGGCGCGTCGCAGCGGCCGACCGTGTGGACATGGACGCCGTGCATGCCCGCCGGCACGTTCATCGCGTCGAGGGTGATGCGCAGCCCCCCGGCGACTTCGGTCGCGGTGGCGCGGCCCGCATCCGCACCGGTGCCGGTCCGCAGGCTCGCGGTCGCGCTGGCGCCGTTCGGCGTGGGGGAGCCCGTCTCCATCTTCGTCTGATCGCAGGCCCCCAGGCCCAGCGCGACGGTGCCGATGGTCAACAGCGTGAGATATTTCATGACGCAAGCTCCCTGTTCGATACGCGTAGTTGCGGCGTGTTACCCGCCGGTTTCAAGCGGCCAACGCATTACGGGTTCATAGGATGCGCCGCCATGCCCCAGATGGCTCTGGTAGAGGACCAGATGCCTCATGGTAAAAGGCTCGCTCGAAAGGCCCGCATGGACCGCGCGCCATCCCTCGATCTCGGGCGCGCGTCCCGCCGAGCCGGGCAGGCGGGCGAGCGTGATGTGCGGCAGATAGGCCCGCGATTCGGGCGACAGGCCGGCGCGGAGACAGGCCTGGTCGACCTTGCGATGGAGATGGGCCAGCGCATCGTGCGGCGTGACGCCCGCCCAGAGCGTGTCGACCCGCCCCCTGCGATCAAAGGCTCCGACGCCCGAAATCCGAACGATTGGCGCGGGAGCATGAACCTGGCCCAGTGCGGCGGCGATGTCCTCCGCCACGGGGCGATCGACCTCGCCGATGAAGCGCAGGGTCAGGTGCAACTGGTCGTCATCCTGCCAGCGCGCCTGGGGAACGCCGTCCATCGCATCGGCAAGCATGTCGCGGATGGCGGGCGGCGGGCGGAGGGCGACGAACAGGCGGACCATGACAAAATATGTCTATCGCATTCCGTCGCGCCCACGGGAACCTCCCCCGCTTGAAAAGCGTCCCCAACAGAGCGATATTTCGCTTAACCGGCATATGGCCGGGCAAAGGAGCAATAGTTCACCATGGCAAACTGGTCTGATCCACGGCCGAGCGCCGCGCCGTTCGGTACCACAGCCACCACGGGCTCGACCGCCTATGATGCGGGTCTGCGTTCGTACATGCTGTCCGTCTACAACTACATGACGTCGGGCGTGCTGCTGACGGGTATCGTCGCGCTGCTCTTCGCATGGGGTGGCCGCGACAGCATGGCCGCGCAGGTCTTCCTGAACGGCGGCGCGCTGAAATACGTCATCATGTTCGCGCCTCTGGGCTTCGTGTTCGCGCTGAGCATGGGCGTGAACCGCATGAAGACCTCGACGATGCAGCTGCTCTTCTGGGCGTTCGCGGTCGTCATGGGCCTGTCGATGTCGACCATCTTCCTGGTCTATAGCGGCGGTTTGATCGCGGGGGCGTTCTTCGCGACCGCAGCGGGCTTCGCGGCGCTGAGCCTCTATGGCTACACCACCAAGCGAGACCTGTCGGCGTTCGGCACCTTCCTGATCATCGGTCTGGTCGGCCTGATCGTCGCCAGCATCATCAACATCTTCCTCCAGTCGGGGACGATGGGTCTGGTGATCAGCTTCGTCGGCGTGCTGCTGTTCGCAGGCCTGACCGCCTATGACACGCAGCGCACCAAGTCGCTCTATTACGAAGTGCGCGGCACCAGCATGCAGGACCGCGTGGTCATCATGTCGGCGCTGAGCCTGTATCTCGACTTCATCAACATGTTCATGTTCCTTCTGCGTCTGACCGGCTCCAGCCGCGACTGATCGGATCGACAGAGCCAATCCAACGGGCCCGGCGGGATATCCGCCGGGCCTTTTTTCATGAGAAGGGGATGCGGCCATGCGCCTGTCGATCGACGTGACGCTCGACTATGTCCTGAAGCAACCGGCCGATATCCTGCTCCAGATCGAGGCGGCGGCGACCCCCGACCAGCGGCTGGAGCATCAGTCGCTGACCATCTGGTCCGATCATCCCGTGGCGGCGGTGCGCGGCGAGGACGGGATCGGGCAACGCTGCTGGATACGTGCCGATCATGGCCTGCTCGCGCGCTATGAGGCGGTGGTCGTGGTCGAACGCCCGGTCGTTCGGCTGGAGGGGCTGGCGGCGACCCCGGCCAGGGGGCTCTCGGGCGACCTCATCCCCTATCTGCTGCCCAGCCGTTACTGCGAGTCGGACCGGCTGGAGGGCTTTGTCCGCCAGCGTTTCGCGGGGCTTTCCGGCGGCGCGATGGCGGCGGCGCTGGCCGATTGGGTCGCGACCCGCATGACCTATCAGTCGGGCGGGTCGAGCGGCGTCACGACCGCGCTGGATACCTTCGGTTCGCGCAGCGGGGTATGTCGCGACTATACCCATTTGCTGGTGGCGCTGGCGCGGGCGGCGGAGATTCCGGCGCGCTGTGTCGCGGCCTATGCGCCCGGCGTCGACCCGCCCGATTTCCACGCCGTGGCCGAACTGTGGCTGGAGGGCGGCTGGCATCTGGTCGACGCGACCGGCATGGCGCAGGCCGACGAGATCGCGCGGGTGTGCGTCGGCCGCGATGCGACCGATATCGCCTTCATGACCGTGTTCGGCGAAGCGCAGCTTTGCGATCAACGGGTTACGGTGCGGCGGTTGGACGGATCGGCTTAGGAACGCTTGTCCGATCTGGCTCGTTGATCCTGTCCACTATGATGGGGAAGTGACATGAACGACAGCATCGACGATCGCGCGCTGGACAGCGTCTCGGTCGCGCCGGGCGGCGAGCAGGCCGAGCAGGGCAACCGCCCGCGTCCCCCCGAACAGGATGCCGGGCAGGATCCCGCCATCACCGAGGATCTGCAGAAGAATCCGGAGGATGTCGACGCCCAGCTCGACGAGAGCCTGGACGAATCGATGGACGCCAGCGATCCGCCCTCGATCACCCAGCCCGGCCGCGATGGCCCGGCTGAGTCGTCGGGCTATAGCGAAGAAGATCGCTGATCTGCATTGCATGACGGGGGGCGGGGGTCGGAAAAGGTTCTCGCCCCTACTTCTTTCATACGGAATTCGCCTGCCGTTGCGCAATCACAACAAACTTGCCGAATATGTCGGAGATGGGCGTCCTTCGGGAAATTGATTGCCGCGATGGCCATTCGTCGCAATCTATGTTGCGGCACGGCGTTTTTCATGTTCGTCTGTCCTGGCTCGTTCAGCGTTGCGTTAACCAAATGGGCGCATGATGATCGGGTCAGTTTCGATTGGGCGGGGTGATGATATGGGATCGAGGAGCAGACCGGCCGAAGGCGCGATGACCTTGGCGGAAATGAAGGAATTTGCAGGCTTCGCGGCGGCAACGCAGCGTTATATCCGGCGGTCGCTCGATATCGGGCTGGACCGTGAAGACGCGATGACTCGCTGGTCGCGCGACGTGGTCGAGGCGGCAAGCATCCGCGCCCAGGCCCGGCTGTACCGCAATCTGCCGGAAATCCGACACCTGATTCCGGTCGATAGCGGCCTCGAGGCGCTGGAGCCCTTCATGGCGCCGTTCGTCACGATTGCGGCCTTCGATCTGGGGCAGGGACGACTGACCAGCTTTTCGGCCTTCCGGTTCCTGTATGAGCGGCTGATCGGTGCCGAGGTGCGGCCATGGCTGCCCTCGATTTTCTGCGCGGCGGCGGCCTTGCCGCATCTGCACCCCGAATTGCGGCGGCAGCTTCTCCAGTCGATCAGCGAGGCGGCTGCTACTGCGGCGGGCTGGTCGAGCCGTCAGCCTGCCTTCTTCCCGCACTGGGTCGAAAAGGTCGACACCAACGGGACGTCGCTGGCCAACTGATGATGCGCGATGGCGGGCCGGGGGGCTCCGCCATCGTTGCTGTTGCTCCCCTTGCAGGGGAGGAATTTACCCTCACCGGCACGCGCGCCAGCCCATCGGCCCGCGATAGGCCTGGTCCAGATGGAAATGGTCGGCATGCGCGGCATTGTAATCAGGCGATAACGTGGTCGCGAACAGATCGCAGGCGCGGTCGCGGACGCGGCGCAGGAATTGGCCCTTTGCACCTTGGTCTTTCCAGTCACGCAGTACGCTGATCCGCCGCCCGTCGTTCAGGCGAAAGCCCGTTATGTCGACCGCATTGGCGCGGGCATGCTCGCTCCAGTCGCTGGTGCTGCGGCCGCTGATCCGGCGGCAATTATAGCTGCCCAGATGATCGACCGCGACGACCTCGCTGCCCAGCAGATCGCGCGCGGCGGGCTGGACCGCATCCCATTCCCACAGCGCGAGCGAGGCCGCGACCGGACACGACACGCCCAGGGTCGCAGGGCGATAGCCGATGGCCCTTGCCCCACCCACCGTAAAGCGCACCGCGTCGTCATACCCGCATTGCGTGCCGTCCGACCGAGCAGGCAGTGCGGTGTAGCGGATGCCTGCACGATCGAGCAGTCCAAGGCATTGTGGTCTGTCCTGGGTCAGTGCGGTCAGCTTGCGCCCAGTGAACATCCCGACCGGCTGGCCCAGATCGAGCGGTGCCCAGGGCACATCCTGCGGGTTACGCCGCGCCCAGCCCCAGAGTAGCAGCGCGAGCATCGCCAGTCCGGCGACCACGACCAGTACGGTCGTCCATCGCCGGAGCGCCCGCATCAGCCGCGTCTCGCGCTGGCGACGGGTTCCGCCGTGATCGGATAACCCAGATCGTCGGGGATGCAGATACAAGCCACGCCGTCACGCTCCGCCTGAAAAGGGATGATCCGTCGGATCGGCCAGGCCCTCGCGTCGGCGGTGGCCGAGGAGAAATCGCGGTAGAGCGCCAATCGTTCCAGCGTTCGCCGGGTGGGAAGGATGATGCGGATCGCCCCGCCGTCCGCTGCCGCCAGCGCGTCGCGGGCGGTCATCCACACGGCCCCGACCGTTTCCGAACCGTCGATCATGGGGTTCGACGCCTCACGCGCGATCGCCGCCAGATAGAAACGGGCATCGAAGCGGCGGACGGGCACATGTTCGGGGCACCAGCGGGCAAAGGGCGTCAGCGCTTGGGTGTCGATCGTCAGGCCGTGCTCGGCGAGTGCGTCGGCAAAGGATCGTCCCGCCGCCATGGTCGCGCGCAAGCGGGTCAGCGTCGCCGCATCGGGGGAGGGCGACAGGCCGATGCCCAAGCCCACTTCCTCGATCGTCTCGCGGATCGCGGCGATGCGGGCGGCGGTTTCCTCCCGGTCGGGGGCGTCGGCGGGGACCAGCGCATGATCGCCCGGATCGACCCGCCCGCCCGGAAACACCATCGCACCGCCCAGAAAGGCCAGTGCCGCGCCCCGCTCGACCATCAGGATTTCAGGAAGCGCGTCGGCGTCCGGCCCCTCGCGCATCAGGATCAGGGTGGCGGCAGGGATGGGATCGGGAATCATCGCACGGACAACGCATCAAAGGCGTCGGCGGGTGTCAGCGATGAAAGGGAAGGCGGGGTGGTGGAGCTGAGGGGAATCGAACCCCTGACCTCTGCAGTGCGATTGCAGCGCTCTCCCATCTGAGCTACAGCCCCGCCCCGTAACCCGACCATGGTCGGGAGCGACGCCATTAACCCGTGATCCTGGGCGACGCAACACCGCTTTGACGGCCCGACCCAAAAATTTTGGCCTGCTTTCGGCCTTTCGCATCACTCCATCCGTCGCGGCTGGGACCTCGCCAACGGAACCTGTCTTGATCTGCCTCATTGAAACACGCGGAAGGCACGGCCCGCCAGACGAGCGGCGTCGGCCCCCGCAGGATCGAAATTCAGGAGGGTTTAGGATGGCTTACGACCGCTATTCCCGCGACGCCAACCGTGGCGACCGCGACTTCGACTATGGCCGGGACTACGGCTCGGGGCGCGACTACACCTATTCCAGCGCCCGTGACTATGAAGCCGCCGGTGCGTTCGACGACGACCGCAACGACAGCCGGAACGACAGCCGCCGTGGATACGGCGCGCGCGATTACGGCAACCAGGGCTATGGCCGTCAGGGCTATGACCGCGACAACTATGGCGCGTCTCGCCAGGATTTCGGGCGCCAGGACTTTGGCGGCCGCCAGAATGAAGGTCGATACGGCGAAGGCCGCTCGGGCAATTATGGCGCCTATCGTGGCGGCGAGAACCGCTACGACCGCGACTCGGGTCGCGAAGGCTATCGCGGCACGTCGAGCTACGGCGATTCGTCGCGTGGCTATGGCTATACCGGCGACCGTTACGGCCGCGACGACCGTCAGGGCCGCAGCGACTATGGTCGTTCGGACTATAATCGTTCAGACTATGGCCGTCAGCAGCAGTCCGGCCGCGACTATGGTCGCCAGCCGCAGGGCTATGATTACGAGGATCGTGGCTTCTTCGCGCGCGCCGGGGACGAAGTCCGCTCGTGGTTCGGTGACGAGGATGCCGAGCGTCGCCGTGAAGCCGATGCGCGCTTCGACGAGCGTTATTACGCCCAGCAGGACCATGACTATAACCACTGGCGCTCGGGCCAGATCGCCGCACTCGACCGCGACTATGACGAATATCGCAGCGAGAACCGCACCAAGTTCCAGAACGAGTTTTCGAGCTGGCGCACCGAGCGCGAAGGCCAGCGCGGCCTTCTGCCCAAGGTGAAGGAACATCAGGAAGTCGTCGGCTCGGACGGCAGCCATGTCGGCACCGTCGACAAGGTGCGCGGCGACCGCATCCTGTTGACCAAGAACGACAAGGATGCGGGTGGCCAGCACCACTCGATCCCTTCGCGCTGGCTGAAGTCCGTCGAGGACAAGGTCACGCTGACCAAGACCGCCGAGGAGGCCAAGGCCCAGTGGCGGGATGAGGAAAATGCGCGCGCCATGTTCGGCGATCGCACCAACGAGAACGACCGCTACGGTCAGGCCAATCGCTATGGTCAGACCGGCACGGGCGGCCAATCGGGCGGTTACGGCCAGAGTGCGACCGGTACGACCAGCTCGGCACAGAATAGCAGCAGCACGACGGGTGCGACCTCGACCACCGGTACCACGACCGGCACGGGGACCAGCACCACCGGCATCGGCACCACGTCGGGCAGCACCTCGGACACCAGCCGGGGTTATTGATAAAGAAAAACGTCACTGAATGGTGACTTTTCTTGAAGGGCTCGGGTGGACATCACCCGGGCCCTTTCCCATGTCCGCAAACATCGATGAAAAGGATATGACGATGAAGGCTTGGACCCTGGCGGCCCGCCCCAAGGGCACCCCCGTGACGGAGGATTTCGCGCTGGTCGAGCGCGAACTGCCCGCCCTGAATGAGGGTGAGGTGCGGGTCGCCAATCGCTGGCTGTCGGTCGACCCCTATATGCGGGGCCGGATGAACGACACGAAGAGCTATGTCCCGCCCTTCCAGCTCGGCGAGCCGATGCAGGGCGGCGCGATCGGTGAGGTGGTCGAGAGCCGCGCGGACGGCATCGCGGTCGGCACGCTGGTCAGCCACATGGCGGGCTGGCGCGACGAGGCGGTACTGTCCGCTGCGCATGTCCAGCCGCTGCCCGATCTGGGTGTCGATCCGCAGGCCTTTCTGGGGCAGTTCGGCATGCCGGGCATGACTGCCTATTACGGCCTGCTCCAGGTGGCCGAGGCCAAGCCGGGCGAGACGGTGTTCGTCTCGGCGGCGGCCGGGGCGGTGGGCTCGACGGTGGTTCAGATCGCCAAGGCCAAGGGCATGACGGTCATCGGATCGGCCGGTGGCGCGAAGAAGTGCGACTGGGTCCGCTCGCTGGGGGCGGATGCGGTGATCGACTATAAGTCGGGCCAGTCGGTGGTCGAGGCGCTTGGCGAAGCGGCGCCCGACGGCATCGACGTCTATTTCGACAATGTGGGTGGCGATCACCTGGACGCTGCGCTGGCCCATGCCAGGCAGAATGCGCGTTTTGCGATCTGCGGCATGATCGACATTTATAACGACGCCAAGCCGACGAGCCTGAAATATCTCGCGCGGATGATCGGCAACCGCGTGCGGATTCAGGGCTTTATCTTCGGCGACTTCAAGGACCACGCGGCCTTTTATCGCGATATGGCTGCGATCCTGAAGGATGGCGGTTTGCAGCGCGAAGAGACGGTGTTCGAGGGTCTGGACAAGACGCCCGAGGCGTTTCTTGCGCTGTTCACCGGCGGTAACAAGGGCAAGATGCTGGTGAAGCTGTAAGGGGAGGCCTTCCCTCTTCTACTCCCCTCCCGCAGGCGAGTTTCAGGTCGGTCATGCCCCCGGCATGACCGAAACGATGCGGGGCATCGTTTACCTGAAACTGGGCTGGGGGAGGGCGGTACGTCGAGCGGCGTCGCTTGGGGCCTACCCTCCCCCCGGCCCCCTCCCGCTTGCGGGAGGGGGAGCGTAAGCAGCGGAGTTAGTCGCGAAACCCCTCAGATCGCGCCCGAAAACGTACCGCACTGGGCCGGATCGCCGGTCTCGATACCTCGGCGCAGCCAGCGCATCCGCTGCTCGGAACTACCATGCGTAAAGCTGTCCGGCACGACCCGGCCCGTGGCTTCGCGCTGGAGCGTGTCGTCGCCGATGGCGCGGGCGGCGGTCATGCCTTCCTCGACATCGCCGGGTTCCAGCCGGTCGCGGTTCTTCGCGGCCCAGACGCCCGCATAACAGTCCGCCTGCAATTCCAGCCGGACCGACAGGGCATTGCCCTCCGCTTGGCCTGCCGCCTGCTGCGCCTGGCGCACCTTGTCCGAGGTGCCGAGCAGCGTCTGGATGTGATGGCCGAACTCATGCGCGACGACATAATAGCGCGCGAAGTCGCCCTTCGCGCCGAAGCGGTTGGCGAGCTCGTTGAAGAAGTTGGTGTCGAGGTAGATCTTGCGATCGGTCGGGCAATAGAAGGGGCCGACCGCCGATTGCGCGACGCCGCACCCCGACTGGGCGCTGTTCGCATCCGGCTTGAAGAAGCGCAGGCCCGGCGCCTGGAAACGCTGACCCGACTCCGCGAAGATCTTTTCCCAGGTGTTGTCGGCATTGCTGAACGCGCGGCAGGTATCGCGGCGCTCGGACGAGGCTTCGCAAATTTGGCGGACGCTCTGGCCCGAGGATGAGTCCGCCGACCGGGTGACGGGGGCGTTGCCGCCGCCGCCTCCGCCGGTCAGCAGGCCTAGCGGGTTCATGCCGACCACCGCCAGAATGATGAGCACGACGACGATGCCGCCGCAGCCGAAGCGGCTGCCGATCAGCGGCAACAGCCCGAACAGCAATCCGCCGCCGCCGCCGCCAAAGCCGCCGCCACCGCTCTGCGCCTCGCCGACATCGATATTGTTGTCATAATCGTCGAGCCGCATCGTCTCACCCCTTTGTCATAGTGCCCGCCTATGCGGGTCTTCGCCGGATGGTTGAACCCGCAAAGCCTTCCGGCGGTTGCACGGGTCGGTATCTGATCGCATGGTGCGGTGCATAGCACGGGAGAATGGCATGTTCCTGAAGGGCAAGACGGCGGTGATCTCGGGTTCCACCTCGGGCATTGGCCTGGCCTATGCCAAGGCGCTGGCGGCGGAGGGCGCGGCGGTCGTGCTGAACGGCTTTGGCGAGGCGGATGCGATCGAGGCGAACCGCGCCGCCCTTGAACAGGTCAGCGGTGCGGCGGCGCTTTACGACCCGGCCGACATGACCCGGCCCGACCAGATCGAGGCGATGATCGAGCGCGCCGCGAAGGAAACCGGCTCGGTCGATATCGTCATCAACAATGCCGGTATCCAGCATGTCGCCCCGATCACCGAGTTTCCGGTCGAGAAATGGGATGCGATCATCGCGATCAACCTGTCCTCGGCCTGGCACATGATGCGCGCCGCGATCCCGCATATGCGGCAAAAGGGCTGGGGGCGGATCATCACCACCGCCTCGGCCCACAGCCTGGTCGCCAGCCCCAACAAGTCGGCCTATGTCGCGGCCAAGCATGGCGTGGTCGGTATCACCAAGACCGTGGCGCTGGAGGTCGCGACCGACGGCATCACCGCCAACTGCATCTCGCCCGGCTATGTCTGGACGCCGCTGGTCGAGAACCAGATTCCCGACACGATGAAGGCGCGGGGCCTTAGCCGCGAGCAGGTGATCGACGATGTCCTGCTGAAGGCGCAGCCGACCAAGGAATTCGTCACCATCGAACAGGTCGCGGCCCTGGCCCTGTTCCTCTGCCGCGACGAAGCGAAGTCGATCACCGGCGCCAACCTGTCCGTCGATGGCGGCTGGACCGCGCAGTGAGGTGGCCGCTGGTCCTGCTCGGCACGGCACTGGCGGCGGGCGGCGTGGCGGCCGCGCAGGCGCAGCGGGTCGAAGAGGCCAATGACTGGCGACTGGCAGCGACCGAGGATGACCGTATCCGCCTGCGCGGCTGGCGCAGCGCCTGGGTCAAGGGGCTGGCACAGGCGCGGGCGGGCGGGGCGACGGCCGAGATCGCCGCGCTGGGGCAACTGGCCGATCCCGACTATTCGATCGCAGACCCCAAGCTGCCCGATGGCGATTATCGCTGTCGCACGATCAAGCTGGGGTCTCAGGGGCGCGCGACGCTGACCTATGTCGCCTATCCCTATTTCCGTTGCCGCGTGGCGGGCGGTGGCCAGCAGCTTACCAAGATCGACGGGTCACAGCGGCTGACCGGGCGTCTCTATCCCGATACCGATGCGCGCAGCATCTTCCTGGGCACGATGATCCTGGGGGACGAGGAGCGGTCCTATGCCTATGGCCGCGACCGGGCGCGCGACATGGCGGGCGTGGTGGAGCGGGTCGATGCGACCCACTGGCGGATCGCCTTTCCCTATCCGGCTTATGAATCGGTGGTCGACATACTCGAACTGGAGCCGTTGGCACCCTGAACCGGGGCGGGAGACGGCGTGACCGGCGCGGCGGGCAGCGGCGGGAGCGAGGCGAGATACTCCTTGCCATGCTGGCCGATCGGCGTGACCCGGCCGGCATTGGCCTGTGCCACGGCCTTCAGATAGGAACGCGGCTTCTTCATCAGTTCGGGATGGTCGAGCCCGACCAGGCCCAGCCGCCGCGCTGCTTCCTGCACGAAATGCACGCAGTTGCGATCGTTCAGATTGTAATGCGAGTCGCCCGTCTTCTCGTCCCAGGCCGCGACCAGCGCCAATATGTCGCCATATTGGGCATCGGTCATGACATAGGAAAACTGCGCGTCGCTGGTCGAGACGTAGAAGGGCTTGGAGATGTCCAGCCGTCCCTTGACCGTGCCCATCAGGATGGCGGGTGACACCGACCGGGCGGTGAAGCCGTAATTGGCGTCGACCGGCTGGCCCGTCGCATCCACCGTGCCGCGCAGCGAGAAAAAGGCATGGGGGAAGCTGTTGCCCAGTTCATGGCTCCAGAAGGTGATGGTGACCGCCGCCTGCGCGGGCAGCGCACAGCCGAACGTCAGGGCCAGGGCCATTGCGAGTCGCAGGAACATCGTCATGACTGCCCTCATAACCTAGGTTGCGGGATCGCCGCAGCCGCATTCTCGTATTTTTCGGGCCGGATATAGATGGACGACAGGCTGGGCACGGCACGCCGCAGATCGTCCTCCAGCCCCTCGATCATCGTCTCCGCCGCACCCATGGGCAGGCTGTCGACGAAATCGGCGCTGATCGCGGCGAAGATGCTGTCGGGCGCGGTGTGGATCGTGCGGACATGATTGACATGGGTGATCCAAGGACGCGCGGCGACGATGCCGCGGATCGTCTCGACCACCTCCGGGTCGGCACGCTCGCCGATCAGCAACCCCTTGGATTCGCGCGCGAGCAGGATCGCGACCAGCCCCAGCACCAGCCCGATCAGGATCGAGGCGATTCCGTCGATCCGGGCGTCGCCCGTCTCGTGCGACAGCCAGACGCCGAGCGCCGCGATGACGAGGCCCGCCAGCGCCGCCGAATCCTCGAACAGGACGATGAAGCCCGGCGGGTCCTTGGAATCATGGATGGCGCGCCACCACCCGCTATTGCCCTTGGTGCGGGAGAATTCGCGCACGGCGATGGCCCAGCTCGCCCCCTCCAGTGCGAAGGCGATGGCGAGGACGATATAGTTGACGGTGGGATCACGCAGCGGCTCGGGCGACTTGATGTGCAGCCAGCCCTCATAGATCGAGATGCCGGAGCCCAGCGCGAAGATCAGGATCGCGACGACGAACGCCCAGAAATACAGCTCTCGCCCATAGCCGAAGGGGTGGATCGCATCGGGGCCGCGCTTGGCGCGCCTCTGGCCGTAGAGCAGCAGAATCTGGTTGCCGCTGTCGACCACCGAATGCACGCCCTCGGTCAGCATCGAGGAGGAGCCGGTGATCCCGGCCGCCACGAACTTGGCGACGCCGATCGCCAGATTGGCCGCCAGCGCGCCGTACAGGACGATATTCTCGCGGATGCGTGCGGTCAGGCCGGTGTCGGGCATGGCCGGTACAGCGTGCGATGGGGGCGGTTGTTCCTTGGGTCGGCAGCCCTGTTTGGCAGAGGGACCGGCGTGCACTTCGACTTCGCTCAGTGCGAACGGGGGTGATGAGCTTGGTACCGCCCGCCGTTCAGCCTGAGCGAAGTCGAAGGCCAAGGGATTACCTCAGGACGCGATCCGCCCCAGCCGGTGGTAGAGATGCGCGAACTTGATCGAGCGGGGGTCGTCGGCGACGCGCTTGACGTGTTCGGCGATGGCTTCCTTCATCAGCGCGAAATCCTCGGTGGAGAAGACGGCGCGGCTGCGTTGCGGTTCGGTCGGCATGGCATATTCTCCTTCGTTATGGGTGTCAGGCGGCCTGGACGAACTGGGCGGCCTCGGTGGATTCGGCGAGCGCGGTGGTCGAACTGTCGCCGCCCGCCGCGATCTGCGCGATCAGGTCGAAATAGCCGGTCCCCACCTCGCGCTGGTGGCGGGTCGCGGTATAGCCGTTGGCCTCGGCGGCGAACTCGGCCTGTTGCAGCTCGGAATAGGCGGCCATGCCGCGATCCCGATATCCGCGCGCCAGCTCGAACATGCCGTAGTTGAGCTGGTGGAACCCGGCGAGCGTGACGAACTGGAATTTGTACCCCATCGCCCCGATCTCGCGCTGGAAACGCGCGATGTCGTCGCGGTCCAGATTGGCCTCCCAGTTGAAGCTGGGCGAGCAATTATAGGCCAGCACCTTGTTCGGATGCTCGCGCCGGATCGCTTCGGCAAAGCGGCGTGCGTCCGCCAGATTGGGCTTGGACGTCTCCCACCACAACAGATCGGCATGCGGCGCGAAGGCCAGGCCGCGCTGGATGCAATGGTCGACACCGGTGCCCGGCTTCAGGCGGAAAAAGCCCTCCGCCGTCCGCTCGCCGGTCAGGAATTCATGGTCGCGCTCGTCCACATCCGAGGTGATGAGCCGGGCGCTCTCGGCGTCGGTGCGCGCGCAGATGACGGTCGGTACGCCCGCCACGTCCGCCGCCAGCCGCGCGGCATCCAGGTTGCGGATATGCGCCTGTGTCGGGATCAGCACCTTGCCGCCCAGATGGCCGCACTTCTTCTCCGAGGCCAGTTGGTCCTCGAAATGCACGCCCGCCGCCCCTGCCGCGATATAGGCCTTCATGATTTCATGGCAGTTGAGCGGCCCGCCGAACCCGGCCTCGGCGTCGGCGACGATGGGCGCGAACCAGTCGCGCGTCGCGCCGCCCTCGGCATGTTCGATCTGGTCGGCGCGGGCCAGCGTCGCATTGATCTTCCGCGCCAGTTCCGGCCCGGCATTGGCGGGGTAGAGCGACTGGTCGGGATACATTTGTCCGGCGGTGTTGGCGTCTGCCGCGACTTGCCAGCCCGAGAGGTAGATGGCCTTCAGCCCGGCGCGAACCATCTGCATCGCCTGATTGCCCGACAGGGCGCCGAGTGCCGGGACATAATCCTCCGAATGGAGCAACTCCCACAGCTTCAGCGCACCACGCCGGGCCAGCGTATGCTCGACCGTGATCGATCCGCGCAGCCGTGCGACATCGGCGGCGGTGTAGGGACGGGCGATGCCGTCGAACCGTCCGGCGGGGGCGGGGATCAGATCCTGGAAGCTCGGCATCGCATCGTCCTTTACAATTTGACTGTTCTTGACCGAGAGATTGCCGCGAGGATCATCGTTCCAGAAGGGGTGGTGCGCGTCCCACCGCGTCGTGCCGTCGCCGATCCTGCCATCTTGCAATGTTGCCTTGTAAAGAATTGACAGTCTCCCGAACGCGGCGCAGCTTGGTGTGCAAGGAGAGCGGCGATGAGCGGAGCCAAGGTCATTGCGGGCCATGCCGTGCGGCGGCTGCGGCGGCAGAACGGCCTGTCGCAGGCGGCGATGGCGGAGATGCTGGATATCTCGCCCAGCTATCTGAACCTGGTCGAGCGCAACCAGCGGCCCGTTTCGGCCGCGTTGCTGGTCCGGCTGGTCGAGACGTTCGATTTCGATCCGCGCGCGCTGACCAGCGGCGCGCCGGGCGGCGGCGCGGCGGCGATGCGGCGGCGGCTGGCCGATCCGCTATTCGCCGATCTGGAGATCGACCGTGCCGAGCTGGAGGAATGGCTGGCGGCCGCGCCGGGCGGGGCGGAGGCGTTTGCGCGCGCGTTCGACCGGCTCGCCGGGGCTGGCGGTGGAGGAACGGAGGCTCCGGCAACCCCCGACCCGACCGTGAGTGTCCGGCGCGAGATCGAGCGGTGGCGCAACCATTTCCCCGATCTGGACGCCGCCGCCGAGGGGCTGGCCGACGAACTGCGCATGGGGGCAGGCGATCTCTATGCCACGCTGGCCGAACGGCTGCGCGTCCGCCATGCGCTGACCATCCGTATCCTGCCGATCGACATATTGCCCGAACTGTTGACCCGGCTGGACCTCCATGCGCGCCAATTGCAACTGTCCGAGATGCTGGACGGTCCGGCGCGGGTCTTTGCCCTGGCGACGCAACTCGCCCAGCTGGAGGCGCGCGCCGAGATCGAGGCGCTGGCGCGCGGCGCGGCCTTTGGCGATCGGCTCGCCGAGCGGCTGTTCCGGCGGTATCTGTACCGCTATTTCGCGGCCGCGCTGGTCATGCCCTATGCCCGGTTCCTGCGGGCGTGCGAGGCGACCGGCTATGATCTGGAGATCCTGGCGCGGCGCTTCGGCGTGTCGCACGAGCAACTGGCCCATCGGCTGACGACGCTGGGACGGGTCGGCGCGCGCGGGCTGCCCTTTTTCCTGATGCGGATCGACCGGGCGGGGCAGGTGTCCAAACGCTATGCCGGGTCGGCGAATGCGGTGCTGGTCGAGGCGGATGGGCGATGCCCGCTCTGGCAGGTCTTTGCCGCGTTCGAACGGATGGGGGAGGCGATATTCCAACTGGTCGAGATGCCGGACGGCAGCCGCTTTGCGACGATCACCCGCGCGCAGGAGCGGGCCGGGCGTGACGCATCCGGGGTGCGGGCACGGTTCGCCATCGTCCTGGGTGTAGAGGCCGGGCTCGCGGGGCAGGTAGCGGCGGCGCGCGGCCACCCGCTGACCGAGGCGGCAACGCCGATCGGCCCGGGGTGTCGCCAGTGTTCGCGCCCCGCCTGTCCGCAACGATCCTTGCCGATGAACGGCCGGGTCTTGACCGTCAACGAACGGGACCGACCGATCAATACTCTGGTCTTCGCGCAGGACTGAACCAGAATTGGGCAGGCTCGCCGTGATTGCTTCACCTATTTTAAGAGGAAACTGTATACGCGACTGACCATGATCTGGCTTCGTCGTCGCATCCAATCCCTGGAATTCCGTTTCGCGACGATGCTGACGATCGTGCTGGGCGTCAGTCTGGCGCTGGGTGGATGCGGACTTCTGCTGAACAACCAGTTGCTTAGCATGGTCCGGTCGACCCATGAGATTGCGTCCCTGCTGGACCAGCATGACAAGAGGGACGCGCGACTTCGCGACTTCCGAATCCAGGTCGGCGACCTGACGCGTCGGTCGGAAAGGGGACAAAGCGTAGCTGCCGAGCGCTGGCAGGGGCTGGATGCGACGGCGCGGACATGGCTGGCGGAGCCGGTGGTCCGCAACGACCGGATGTCGCCCCCGATCCGCTCGGCCCAGCTTGCGGCGGTGTCGGCGGAACGACGCTTCCTGCACAGCGCGCGGCGCGTGATCGCCGAGGCTGCGGCCGACCCGGCTTTGCTGAAGCGGACCATGCCGCTGTTCATCGCCCGGCTGCACGACATGGAGCATCATCGCGAGATGGTGCACGGAAAGCTTAGCCGCCGCCTGACCTGGCAAACCCGTGAGGTGGAGGCACTGGCGCGGCGGGTGCTGGCCCAGATGATGCTGGCCGGACTGCTCCTCGTCATCCTGGTCAGCGGGCTGATCCTCTGGCTTCGCATCCGGGTGATGCGGCCGCTGATGGACATCGTTGCGGGGATGCGCGCGATGAGCACCGGAAAGCCGCTGGTGCCGTTATGGCTGCATCGCCGCGACGAGCTGGGCGAGCTGGCGCGGGGCATGGACATGCTGGCCCGCGCCGCCGAGGAACGCGAACGTATCCAGCGTCAGGTCGAGTATCTGGCGCATCACGATTCCCTGACCGGGCTGGCCAACCGCGTCGTTTTTGCCGACCGGCTGGATGCCGCACTGCAGGCGGGCCGCAGGATCGCGTTGCTGGCGATCGATCTCGATGGGTTCAAGGGGGTCAACGACACGCTTGGCCATGCGGCCGGCGACATCCTGCTCAAGCGCGCCAGCGACCTGTTGGCGGCGTCGGTCGGTCGCGACGACACGGTCGCGCGCATCGGTGGCGACGAGTTCGCGATCATCCATCATCTGACCACCGAAGAAGAGGATGCCGAGGCGCTGGTGCGTCGCATCTATGCCGTCATCGCCGAAGATCTCGCGAGCCCGGCGGTGCGGATGAGCATCGGCGTCGCGCTGTCGCCCCGCCACGGGCTGGAGGCCGACGAGCTTCAGGCCTGCGCCGACATCGCGCTATATCGGGCCAAGGCCGATGGTCGTCACTGCGCCCGCCGTTACGACATGGCGATGGATGAGGAGCGGCGGCAGCGCCACTGGCTGGCGCATGAACTGCACGAGGCCGTCACGCGCGGCGAACTTCATCTGGTCTATCAGCCGATCGCCGACTGCGCGTCGCGCCGGATCATCGGGCAGGAAGCGCTGGCGCGTTGGGATCATCCGGTGTTGGGGCCGGTCAGCCCGGATGTGTTCATCGGTCTGGCGGAGGAAAGCGGCCTGATCGGCGAGATCGGGCAGCGTCTGTTTGTCGATGCGCTGGCCACGGCGCGGGCCTGGCCCGCCGAATGGATGCTGGCGATCAACCTGTCGCCGGTACAGCTTCGCGAACCGAACCTCGCCCAGCGGATGCTGGCCGCCACCGCTTCCCAGGGCATCGACCCCTGCCGGATCGAGGTGGAAGTGACCGAAGGCGTGCTGATCGACAATCGCGAGGCCACCACCGCCAATCTGGCGACGCTACGCGCAGCGGGCGTCGGAATCGTGATGGACGATTTCGGCACCGGCTACGCTTCGCTCAGCAGCCTTCAGCAATTTCCGTTCGACAAGATCAAGATCGACCGCAGCTTCATCCAGGCGATGGACCAGGACGGCCCGGCCCTGTCGATCGTTCGCGCCTCGATCGGGCTGGGGCGCAGCCTGAACATCCCCATCGTGGCGGAGGGGCTGGAGACCGAGGCGCAATACCGGACGCTATGCGATCTGGGATGCGATCAGGTGCAGGGCTATTTGATCGGTCGCCCGATGGCGTATCTAGCCGAGGCGGCGTGATCCGGAACGGAGGTGGCCAAGCCCGTGGTCAGCTGACGCATTCTCCGATCATGCGGATGATGTCGTGCCCGGTATAGGGTTTGGGTACGAACTGGACCCCGGCGGGCAGGTCGGCCGCAACATGACGTTGTTCGCCCGACGTGACGATGATCGACACATGGGGATGCGACTTGTGGGCCTTGGCCGCGAGTGCGGCGCCGTCGATCGAACCGGGCATCGCGACGTCGGTGAACATCGCGCAAATTTCCGGGTGACGATCCAGGGCGAGCAGCGCCTCATCCGCGCTGTCCGCCTGGATCACCACATAACCCGCATCTTCGAACGCGAACTGCACGTGCATCAACAGAAGCGGCTGGTCATCGACGATCAAAATGGTCGGGGCCTTCATATAACGTGCATTAATTCTGCGCCGCCGCATCTGTTCCGAAAAAGGTGTAATTTTGCGTTCATTCGATTGTCAGGCGCCACTGTCCGTCAGCTGGGCCAGCTGAGTGTCCGACAGGGACAGGCGCATGGCGGGCGTCAGCTCGGACAGCTGCTTCACGCTCGTCGCGCTGGCGATTGGCGCCGTGACCCCCGGTTGCGCCATCAGCCAGGCGAGCGCGACCTGCGCCGGGGTGGCCCCAGTCTCCTCCGCCACCGCGTCCAGCGCCGCCAGTACCGCAGCCCCCTTGCCCTGCAATAGCTCGCCCATTTTCGCACCGCGCACGCTTTGCGACAGGTCGGCGTCGCTGCGGTACTTGCCGGTCAGGAATCCGGCTGCCAGCCCGTAATAGGGGACGACGCCGATATTCTCGGTGACGCAGTAATCCTGCAACTCGCCCTCGAACTTGTGGCGGCTGACCAGATTATATTCGGGCTGCAGGACATGATAGCGCGGCAGCCCGGCGTCGCGGGCGGCCTCGTTCGCGGACTTCAGCCGCGCGGCGTGGAAGTTGGAGGCGCCGATCACCCGCACCTTGCCCGCCTCGACCAGCTTGGCAAAAGCCTCCATCACCGCGTCCTGCGGCTGGTCCTCGTCGTCCTGATGCGCGAAGTAGAGGTCGATCCGGTCGGTGCCGAGTCGCTTCAGCGATGCCTCCGCCGCTGCCGCGATCCGGGCGGGGGCCAGCTTCTCGCCGCCTTCGCCGGGCAACATCCCGACCTTGGTCGCGATCAGCACCTGGTCGCGCTTGCCGCTGGCCTTCAGCCATTCGCCGATCATGGCCTCCGATTCACCGCCCTGGTGCCCGTCGACCCAAGCGGAATAGACGTCCGCCGTGTCGATCATCACGCCACCCTGATCGACAAAGGCGTCGAGCACCGCAAAGCTCGCCGCACGGTCGGCCGTCCAGCCAAAGACATTGCCGCCCAGTACCAGCGGCGCGATCATCAGGTCGGTCGAGCCCAGGCGGCGAAGCGGCGTGTCGGTCATGGCGTATCAGCTTTCGTTATCGATGGGATTTTCGTCCTCAACGTCCGAAGGCGCCATCGCGTTCAGATCGACCGCATTGGCATCGAGCATGGCGGCGGCATCGTTCAGCTGATCATTCTCGGCTGCGCTCAATCCCTTGGGCTGGTCGTTGGAGGAACAGGCGGCCAGCGTCAGCAGCGCGGCGGTCATCAGGATACGGATCATGTCGCCATCATGCCAAAAGCGGGGGGCGGTGGGGAAGGGGGAACCCGGCGGCGGGGTGGGCGCGTTGTCGCGGCCTGGATTTCGATCATGAGGTCAATGCGATGCCTGTTTCCCGATACGCCATGCTGCTCGCCCCGTTCAAAATGGGCCTGGTCGGCGGACAGCGCGCCATGACGCCGCTAGCCGCCGTGTCGATTGCGGCAGCGCGCGGGCAATTGCCGGTCGGCAAGGGCGTGCTCCGCTGGCTGGCCAACCCCGTTGTTGCGGCGGGCACGCTGGCGCTCGCGATCGGCGAGATGGCGGGCGACAAGCAGAAGACCGCGCCGGATCGCGTCGTGCCCATCGGCCTGGCGGCGCGCTTCACGACCTCGGCGATTGCGGGCGCAGCGCTGGCCAGCCCGAAACAGCGCTGGCTGGGCGCGGCGATCGGCGGCGTGACGGCGGTGATCTCCTCCTATCCCGGCTGGCGTAGTCGCATGGCGGCGCTGGGGCGCTATGGCCAGACCAAGACGGGCTTTGCCGAGGATGCGGCGGTTCTGGCCGGTGCGATCGGCGTGGTGCGAGGACGCGCATCGGGCTGAGGCGATGCGGCCTCCGATCAGGAGGCGGGCCGGGGTGGCTGAATGCCGGTATATTGGACCGACATCATCTTCCACTCCCGGCCGATCCGCTGCTCGACATAGGTCACCCGGACGCTGCGCGTGACCGTGCCACCATTGGGATTGGGCAGCGTATAGTCGACCGAGCCGATGACGATCGCGCTATCGCCATGTCGGCGCACGTCCTGTGTCTGAAAGTTCATGGGCGGCACCTGCCTCGCCTTTTCGGGCGCGTAGAAGGTGAGGACCGCCGGCCGCCGGTCGATCTCCCCCAGCGGAGAGACCTCAATATAATCCGCCGCCAGCAGGCCATCGAGCGCCTTCGCATCGTAGCGGTTGCGCGCCTCGTTGAACGACTGGACAAGCTTCAGGATCGCCGGATCGCTTGGCCCTTGCGCCGACGCCGTGCCTGCGAGCAGCGCCAGACCGGCGACGATGTACCAAGACCGCATGTTTCTTTCCCCCCAATGAGGGGAAGCTATCCGCGAAGCATCGCCACGTCTACCGCAGGAAACGTCGTCCACTTCTCCTGCGATCGTGCGCTTTCCAGTACGGCCTCGACGAACGCCATGGTGCGCAGGCCCGGCTCCAGGCCCGGATACCAATTCGCCTCGCCCGGGGCTTCGCCATTGGCCGGACCACCAGCGCGCAAAGATCCCGCCACCGCGCGATAGAGGTTCCCGAACGCCTCGATATAGCCCTCCGGATGGCCCGAGGGGGTGCGCAGGCGGGGCAGGGTGGTGGGGCTGAGCCCCGGCCCACCCGCGCGGACGATTTCGGCGGGGCGGTCGAGCCAGCGCAGGGTCAGCGTGTTCGGTTCCATCTGCGACCATTCCAGCCCGCCCGTCTCGCCATGGATGCGGATACGCAGGCCATTCTCCTCGCCCGCCGCCACCTGCGTCGCGCGCAGCGTGCCGCGTGTGCCTTCGGCAAAGCGCAGGAGTACGTTGACATCGTCGTCAAGCATCCGCCCCGCGACATGAGTCGTCACATCGGCCGACAGCGCCTCGACCTTCAGGCCCGTAACATGCTCCGCCAGTTGGAAGGCATGGGTGCCGATATCGCCCAGCGCCCCGCCAAGCCCTGCGCGTGCCGGATCGGTGCGCCATTCGGCCTGCTTGTTGCCCTCCCGGTCGAGCGCGGTGCTGAGCCAGCCCTGCACATATTCGACATGGACCAGCCGGATGGTCCCGAAATCGCCGCGCGCGACGCGTGCCCGCGCCTCCTCGACCATCGGATAGCCGCTATAGGTGAAGGCCAGGCCATAGAGCTGACCCGAAGCGCGCGCGGCGTCGGCAATGGCACGCGCCTCTGCCAGATTCATCGCCATCGGCTTTTCGCTGAACACCGGGAAACCGGCGTTCAGCGCGGCGATCGCCATTGGTGCGTGGAGGTGGTTGGGGGTGACGATGGCAACCGCATCGATCCGCTCGCCATCGGGCCGCGCGCGTTCGTCGGCAAGGAGGGCGTCGATGGTGGCGTGGACCCGGTCGGGGGACAGGCCAAGTTGCTCGCCGCTACGCCGATTGCGCTCGGGATCGCTGCTGAAATTGCCCGCGACCAACTCCCACTCGCCGTCCAGCGCCGCCGCCATCCGGTGCACGCCGCCGATGAACGCGCCCTCGCCGCCGCCCGCCATGGCCAGCCGCAACTTCCGTCCCGCCATCATCCTCTCTCCTGTCATCCCAATCGCTTATAACGCGATATTCGGTGCTTGCATGGCATCGGTTTAGCGGTAAACTCCGGCAACAACCAGCGAGTCTGGGTAAGAAAATTTCGGGAGAGAAAGGATGAGGCAGCTGATCGGGCTGGCCGCCGCCGTACCGGCCATGGTCGCCGGTATCCTGGCCGTGCAGGCACCGTCTACCGCGCAGACCGCCCCCGCCGCGGGTGCGCAGGCCTTTGCTGCGTGCCGGGCCTGTCACACGCTTAACAAGGGCGGGCGCAACGGTGTCGGCCCCAATCTGAACGGCGTATTCGGGCGGCAGGCGGGCTCGGTCGCGGGCTTCAACTATTCGCCCGCGATGAAGGCGTCGGGCCTGAAATGGGACGACAAGACGCTGGACGCGTTCATCGCCGCGCCGATGAAGAAGGTGCCGGGCACCCGGATGCCGATCGGCGTCGCCGACCCCGCCAAGCGCGCCGCGCTGATCGCCTATCTCAAGGCCGAGACCGCCAAGTGACCGCTGCCGGAGCCTCCTCGTCGGCGATGCGCGGCCCGGGTATCTTCCTGGCGCAGTTCATGGGCGACGCCGCACCGTTCGACACGCTCGACTCGGCGGCGCGCTGGATGGCGGAGGCGGGCTATGAAGGCGTGCAGATTCCGACCTGGGATGCGCGCTGCATCGACCTGAAGCTCGCCGCCGAAAGTCAGGATTATTGCGACGACCTAGCCGGGCGCTGTGCCGAGGCGGGTGTCGCGATCACCGAATTGTCGACCCATTTGCAGGGGCAACTGGTCGCGGTCCACCCGGCCTATGACGCCGCCTTTGATGGCTTCGCGCCGGAGGCCGTTCGGGGCAAGCCGGCCGAGCGGCAGCAATGGGCGGTTCAGCAACTCCGTTACGCCGCCAAGGCCAGTCGGCGGCTGGGCTTGAGCGCGCACGCGACCTTCTCCGGCGCGCTGCTCTGGCCCTTCGTCTATCCCTGGCCGCAGCGACCCGGCGGGCTGGTGGCGGAAGGCTTTACCGAGCTGGGAAAGCGCTGGCGCCCGATCCTGGATGCGTTCGAGGAGGAGGGCGTCGACCTCTGCTACGAGCTGCATCCCGGCGAAGACCTGCACGACGGCACGACCTTCGAGCGCTTCCTGGATTCGGTCGGCGGTCATCAGCGCGCCAATATCCTCTACGACCCCAGCCATTTCGTGCTGCAGGCAATGGATTATCTGCAATTCATCGACTTTTACCACGACCGCATCCGCATGTTCCACGTCAAGGATGCCGAGTTCAACCCGACCGGCCGGGCGGGCGTCTATGGCAGCTATAGCGACTGGGTCGACCGGCCGGGGCGTTTCCGTTCGCTGGGCGACGGGCAGGTGGATTTCGGGGGCATTTTCTCGAAGCTGACCCAATACGGCTATGCCGGTTGGGCGGTGCTGGAATGGGAATGCTGCCTGAAGCACCCGGAAGACGGCGCGCGGGAGGGGGCGCCCTTTATCGCCGCGCACATGATCCGCCGGGCGACACGCGCCTTCGACGATTTCGCGGGTGGCGGCGATCCGGCCGCCAATCGGCGCTGGCTGGGACTTTAACGATTGCAAGGACTTGACCATCCGCCCCGGAAGGTAAAGTCTGACAAAAAACATAAGCGGGAGAGGGGCATGGAAGCGATACCGGACAATCGGTCGCGTCTGTTCTGGCTGAGCGTGCTGGCGCTGTTCACGGCCGCCGCAAGCGCGGCCTTGCGCGCGGCGGTGGCGAGCAGCCTGAAAGCGCAATGGATCGACCCCATCGCGCCGGTCGAGGCGGGCGAGTTGATCGGATCGGCGCTGGGATCGGCATTTCTCGGCTTTGCTGCGACCCTGTTCGTGGCGAGTGCGCTGCTCGATCGGATCGGCGCGCGGCAGATGCTGATCGGCTGCGGCCTGTGCTTCCTGGTCGGCACCACCGCAATCATCGGGGCAGGCCATGTCGCGACCGGCATGGGCGTTTATCACATCGTCTGGGGCGGGATGCTTTTGAGTGGCATCGGCTGGGGGCTGGCCGAGGCGTCGATCAACCCGCTGACCGCGCGGCTTTATCCGGAAGAGACGACGCACCGGCTGAACGTGCTCCACGCTTGGTATCCCGGCGGACTGATCGTCGGCGGGCTGGCGGGCGTGTTCCTGGCCGAAATCCTGTCGTGGCAGGCGATCATGGCGCTGGTGCTGATCCCCGCGCTCGGCGTGCTGGTGATGGCGGCGACGACGCATTTCCCGCCGGTGCCGCGCGAAGTACGCGACGTCGGCTTCGGCGGCATGATCGCGGAAGTGTTCAAGCGGCCGAGCTTCTTCGTCTGGTTCGCCGCGATGTTCCTGACCGCCGCGTCCGAGTTGGCGCCTGGCCAGTGGCTCGACGTGGCGCTGAGCAGCCGGGTCGGCATGCGTGGCATCCTGCTACTCGTCTATGTCAGCGCGCTGATGTTCGTGTTCCGCCATTTCGCTGGGCGGATCGCGGGGCGGCTGTCCAATCCGGGGCTGCTTTGGGTGTCGAGCCTGATGGCGGGCATCGGCCTGTTCCTGCTGTCGCGGGCGCAGTCGCCGGTGGCGGCGATCCTGGCCTCGACCGTGTGGGGGCTGGGCGTCTGCGCGATGTGGCCGACCATGCTGGCTTCGGTCGCCGAGCGTTATCCGCGCGGCGGCGCCTGGGCATTGGGGCTGGTCGGATCGGCGGGCGCGCTGTCCAGCTTCTTCGTCTTGCCGCGACTGGGCGCGATGTTCGACGCCGCCAAGGTCGAACTGGCCGGTGGGCCGGAGGCGTTCAAGCGGCTGACCGGCGAAGCGCTGCGTCAGGTCGAGGATGCGGCGGCGTCGCAGTCCTTTGCGCGGCTCGCCATCGTGCCGGTGATCCTGTTGTTCGTCTTCGGCGGCATCTGGCTGGCCGAGCGCCGCCGCCCCCGTCGCCCCGTTGCGGAGAGTGTCGCATGAGCTGGTCGCGTCGCACCGTCATGGGTGGCCTTGCGGCCGCCGTGCCCGCCGCTGCGCTGGGGGGGCAGAAATCGGGCCGATCGTCCAACGCCGCGCGCTTCACCCTGGGCTTCGCACCGCATCTGGGCAGCTTCGCCAGCCGGGGCGACAGCTCGGTCGAGCAGATCGCCTATGCCGCCGATCAGGGCTTCTGGGCGTGGGAGGATAATGAATATCGCCTCCGCCCCGTCGCGGAGCAGGAGGCGATCGCCAAGGCGCTGCGCGACCGCAAGATGACGATGGGCGTGTTCGTCGCGTCCATGCCCAAATGGTCGGAATCACGCCCCTTGCTGGGCGGTGACGACGATGCCGAGCGGCAGGCTTTCCTGGCCGATGTGACCAGCGCGGTCGATGTCGCCAAGCGGGTCGGCGCGACGCGGATGACCGTCGTCACCGGCTTCATGGACAAGCGTCTGCACCCCGCGATCCAGATGGGCCGGATCATCGACGTGATGCGTCGCGCGGGCGATATCGTCGCGCCGCATGGGCTAGCGCTGGTGATGGAGCCGCTCAACACCCGGACCAACCATCCGGGCGTGTTCATGCAGTCCATCGCGGAGGGCTATGCCGTGGCGCGCGGGGCGAACAGTCCGGGCGTGAAGGTGCTGGCCGACCTGTATCACGAGCAGATCCAGTCGGGGAATCTGATCCCGACGATGAAGCTCTGCTGGGACGAGATCGGCTATATCCAGTTCGGCGACAATCCCGGCCGCAACGAGCCGGGCAGCGGCGAGATCAACTACGCCAATGTCTGCCGTTTCCTGAAAGCGCAGGGCTACACGGGCGTGATCGGCATGGAGCATGGCAATTCGATCAAGGGCCGCGCGGGCGAAGACAGGCTGATCGCGGCGTACCGCGCGATCGATCCGAGAATATGAGGAGGGGAGCGATGCGGATGATACCGTTAATCGCATTGGCCGTGGCGAGCGGTGCCACGGCGCAAGAGCAGAAAGCTGACAAGCCCGGCATGGGCTTTCGCGATACGCCGATGTTGCCCGGCAGGAAATGGCATGTCCATGATCCCGACCGGCCCGCACCGAAGGTCGTCACCCCCGCCGCGGAACCCGGCGGCGCGCCGTCCGATGCGGTGGTGCTGTTCGACGGACGCTCGATGGAGGCCTGGACGCCCAGCGGCAAGCCTTGGGTGCTGAAAGACGGCGCGATGACCGTGCCCGCGCGCGACGGCAAGGCCGAGAGCGTGCTGGTCAGCAAGCAGAGCTTCGGCGACGTGCAGCTTCACCTCGAATTCCGCTCGCCCAACCCGCCGCGGAAAGCGTCGCAGGACCGGGGCAATAGCGGCATCTGGTTCATGCAGCGCTATGAGGTCCAGATCCTCGACGGGTATGACAACCCGACCTATGCCGATGGCCAGGTCGGCGCGGTCTATGCCTGGAAGCCGCCGCTGGTGAACGCCGCGCGCAAGCCCGGCGAATGGCAGAGCTATGACATCGTCTTCGAGCGGCCGCGCTTCGCGGCGGACGGCAAGCTGCTCCGCCCCGCCTATGTCACGGCGTTTCTGAACGGCGTGGTCGTCCAGAATCATCAGGCGATGCTGGGCACCACCATCTGGCGGCAGGTCGAGAAATATCAGGCGCATGGCGATGCCGCGCCGATCCAGCTTCAGGATCACGACTCGCCCGTCTCGTTCCGCAATATCTGGGTCCGCCCGCTGCCGCCCGAGGCGATCGCGCAGGACCTGCCGGAGGATGCCCGATGACCCCCCATATCGACCGCAGACACGCCCTGGCGGGGATCACCGCCATGTTCGGCTCCGCGCTGTTCGCGCCCATCGCGCGGGCGGCGGGTGCGGTGGAGCAGGCGCGCGGCACCATCCCCGTCATCTCGGATGGGCCGCCCAGCGTCGCGGTCTTTACCCCCGTCCAGCGCGCGACGATGACTGCGCTGGCGGAGCGCGTGCTGCCGACCACCGACACGCCCGGCGCGATCGCGGCCGGGGTGCCGGCGTTCATCGAGAAGATGCTGGCCGACTGGTCGCTGCCCGCCGACCGGGTGCCGATCATAGCCGGACTGAACGCGATCGAGGCGCGCAGTCAGAGCGTCAACAAACTGGCCGCCGCCAAGGCGACAGCGGCGCAACAGGACACGTTGCTGACCGAGGCGATGGAGGGCGTGCTGCCGGAGGGGCGGGCGTTCTTCGAGCCGTTCCGGCAGCTGGTCATCACCGGCTATTACACGTCGGAGATCGGCATCACGCAGGAACGCGAATATCTGCCGGTGCCCGGCGAATATGACGGCGCCTATCCCTATTCCAAGGTCAACAAGGTGTATTCGGCATGATCGATCGTCGTTCGCTGATGGGCGCAGGGCTGGGCCTGGGCGCGGCCGCGCTGCTGCCGGGCATGGCGCAGGCCGCGCAGCTCGGGGCCATCGGGCTTCAACTCTATACGATCCGCGAGCTGTTCGCGGCCGATCCGGTCAAGACCTTGGAGGCGGTGGCCAGGATCGGCTATCGCGAGGTCGAATATGGCGGGGGCGGTTATGACGCGATGGATCATGCCATGCTCCGCCACACGCAGGACCGGCTGGGCCTGAAAGCGCCGTCGATCCACGTCCCTTATGAGTCCCTGCTCGGCAAGTTCGATGCGTGCGTGACCATGGCGAAGACGCTGGGTGCCGATACCGTCATCCTGCCCTATATGACCGACGAGCATCGGACCGAGGCGGGCTGGAATGCGGCTTTGCCCAACATCAACCGCTTTGCCGCGCAGTTGAAGAAGGCGGGTCTGGGCTTTGCCTATCACAATCACGACTTCGAATTCACCAACAAGCCCGGCGGCATCAGCCTGTACGACCGGCTGCTCAAGGGCACCGATCCGGCGCTCGTGAAGCTGGAGATCGACCTCTATTGGGCGATCCATGCGGGCGAGGATGCCGCGGCGCTGATCCGGCGGCTGGCCGGGCGAATCTATGCCTATCACGTCAAGGATGCGCGTGCCGATGGCAGCATGACGGCGGTGGGTGCGGGGCAAATCGACTTTGCCGCGCTCTTCAAGCTCAACCGGCTGGCGGGCGTGAAGCATTTCTATGTCGAGAATGATCAGGCGCCCGCGCCTTATCTGCCCGACATCACGACCAGCTACCGGACGCTGCAAGCGCTTCGATTCTAAAACGATAAGACAGATATAGGGAGGACAGCCATGGCGGCGACGAACCGTTTCGACGCGATCGTGATCGGGTCGGGGATCAGCGGCGGGTTCGCCGCCAAGGAACTGACCGAAAAGGGCCTGCGCGTCCTGATGCTCGACCGGGGCGTCATGGTCGAGCATGGCGAGGGTTATCCCTATGACGGCAAGCCCGCCTTCGAGGTCCCGGCGCGCAACATCATGCCCAAGCCGTTGCTGGACAGCGATTATTTCATCGCCAAGCAGGGCTATGTCGCGCCCAGCAACCAGAAATTCTACAATGACGACCGGCTGAACCCCTATGCCTATGACGAGGGGAGCAAATTCTACTGGATCCGGCCCGGTGCGGTTGGCGGCAAGTCGCTGATCTGGGGCCGCTGGTCCTTCCGCTGGAGCGCCGACGATTTCGAGGCCAACAAGCGTGAGGGCGTCGCCGCCGACTGGCCGATCCGGTACGACGATGTCGCGCCCTGGTATTCCTATGTCGAGAAATACATCGGCGTCTCGGGCTCGCGCGAGAACCTGCCCTATCTCCCCGATAGCGAATTCCAGCCGCCGATGCCGATGAACGTCGCGGAAAAGTGGCTGAAGGAACGGCTGGAAAGCCAGTTTCCGGGGCGCAAGCTGATCCACACCCGCCTGTCCAACATGACCGAGGACAAACCCGACCAGAACCGCACCAAATGCCAGTTCCGCAACCAGTGCGGCAATGGCTGCTCGTTCGGCGCCTATTTCTCGACCCAGGCCGTGACCCTGCCCGCCGCGCGCGCGACCGGGCGACTGACGCTTCAGTCGGATGCGGTGGTGACGGGGATCGACTATGATCCGGCGAAGAAGAAGGTGACTGGCGTCCGCTATGTCGATGCCAAGACCGGACAGTCGCAGACGGTCAGCGCCAACCTGGTCTTCGTCTGCGCCTCGGCGATGGGGTCGGTGCAGATCCTGATGAACTCGCGGGCGCCGGGTTCGGAGCGAAGCCATTTCGACAGCAGCGGGACGCTGGGCCGCTATGTCATGGACCATATCTTCCGCGTCGGCGTGTCGGGCGAGATTCCCGGCATGGACGACCTGATCGAATATGGCCGTCGTCCGGGCGGCGTGTACGTCCCGCGCTTCCGCAACCTGAAGGGCGATGAGGGGCTCGGCTTCCGGCGCGGCTATGGCTATCAGGGTTCGGCCTATCGCAACGCGGCCAAGCCGGTCGGCTTCGGGGCGGAGATGAAGCATGGCATGCGCCGCTATGGCCCGTGGCAGTTCAGCATGGGCGCGTTCGGCGAATGCCTGCCCTATGAGGATAATCGCGTGTCGCTGCATTCGAGCAAGGTCGATCGCTTCGGCGTGCCGCTGATGAAGTTCGACGTGACCTTCCGCGACAATGAGCTGAAGATGATGGCCGATGCCCGGCGCGAGGGCGAGGCGATGCTGCGCGCGGCGGGCATGAAGAACGTGACCAGCGGCGAGTCCGAGCATGTCCCGGGCGATGCGATCCACGAGATGGGCGGCGCGCGCATGGGTGCGGACCCGCGCCAGTCGGTACTCAACAAATGGAGCCAGGCGCATGACGCGTCGAACCTCTATGTCACGGACGGGGCGCAGATGGCGTCGGTGTCGTGCGTGAACCCCTCGCTGACCTTCATGGCGCTGACCGCACGCGCGGCGGATCATGCGGTCAAGGGGCTGAAGGCGGGGGCGGTTTGATCTATGGCGTGATCCTCATTCCTCCCCTGCAAGGGGAGGTGGCAGGCCGAAGGCCTGACGGAGGGGTGTCCCGCTATCGAAAGGGGGACACCCCTCCACCATCCTTCGGATGGTCCCCCTCCCCTTACAGGGGAGGAATAGGGAATGGCGACTAACGTCGGCAAACGCCCCGAAGGTGTCACCATCCGCGCGGTCGGTGAACGGGCGGGGGTGTCGGCGATGACCGTGTCCAACGTCATCAACGGCGCTGGCCGGGTCAGCCCGACGACGCGCGCGGCGGTGCTCGCGGCGATCGAGGCGCTGGGTTATGTCCCCAATGTCGCGGCGCGGCGACTGGCCAAGGCGCGCGCGACGACGCTGGGGCTTTTGTACAGCGACAAGGGCACACCCTTCATCGACTCGGTGCTGCTCGGCGCGCTGCGGGCGAGCAATGCGCGCGGCCTGCAATTCATCGCGCAAGGTGAGGAAGGACTGACCCGCGAAGCGGCCGAGGCGGCGCTGCGCACGCTGGTGCAGAGCGGCGCGGCGGCGGTGCTGCTCCTGCCCCCCTTTGCCGAGTTGCTGAGCGGGTCGGGACTGTTCGAGGAACTGGGCGTCGCGGCGGCGGCGATCGCGACAGGGCAGACCATGCCCGACATGGCGACCGTCCGGATCGACAATCGCGCGGCGATGGCGGCGATGACCGCGTATGTCGTGCAGGCCGGGCATCGCCGCATCGGCTTTTTGGCGGGGCCGCAGCATTTCTCCGTGGCCGATGAGCGGCTGGCGGGGTTTCGCGACGGGCTGGCGGCGAACGGACTGGATTACGACCCGTCGCTGGTCGTGCGCGCCGGGTTCGATCCGGCGGCGGGCGCGGCGGCGGGCCGGGGGCTGCTCGACCGGCCCGACCGACCGAGCGCGATCCTGTGCAGCAGCGACGACATGGCGGCGGGGCTGATCGGCGAGGCGTCGCGCCGGGGCCTGCGCCTGCCGGACGAACTGGCCGTCACCGGGTTCGACGATACCGCGATCGCGGCGCGGCTTTGGCCGCCGCTGACCGTGATCCGCCAGCCGGTCGGCGACATGGCCTTCCGCGCGGTCGAGCAGGTGCTGGCGGCGCTGCGCTCGCGGGTGGTGGAGGACCAGGTGGTGGATTTCGAACTGGTGGTGCGGGAGTCGGTGGGGCGGGGATAAATCCCTGAACCGTTCGCACTGAGCGAAGTCGAAGTGCACGCCCTGGCGCTACCCGAATCCCTTGGCCTTCGACTTCGCTCAGGCTGAACGGGGGAGGGGGATGGGCGTTTCACAAACCCCCGTTCCCCGGCGAAGGCCGGGGCCCAGGCGCCATCAAGCGTGTGGAGCGCACCGCGAGGCGGGGGAGGCCAATCCACCCCGCCCCCGATCATTCACTGCAACTGGGCCCCGGCCTTCGCCGGGGAACTGATAGGAGAAGGAGGGCGACCGGGTTTACCCCGTCCGGCCATAATCCGCGACCAGCGCTACCTCTTCGGGATCGCCCAGCACCACGCCGACGCGCTGGTGCAGGCCGACCGCCTCGACATCCATGATCGGGATCGCGCCGTCGATCGACGCGCCGCCCGCCTGTTCGATCAGGAAGCTCATCGGGTTCGCCTCATAGAGCAGGCGCAGCTTGGCCTTGCCGTCCTTGCGGTGGTCGCCCGGATAGAGGAACACCCCGCCGCGCTTGAGGATACGGTGCACGTCCGCCACCATCGAGGCGGTCCAGCGCATATTGTAATCCTCGCCCAGGGGCCCTTCGGTGCCCAGGATACGCTCCTCGATATAACGGGCGATGCCGGGCGACCATTGGCGGCGGCGCGCCATGTTGATCGCAAATTCCTTGGTGCCGGTGGGGATACGCATCGGCCCGTCGGTCAGCCGCCACGATCCGATCTCGCGGTCTAGCGTGAACTCGTAGACGCCGGTGCCGACCGTCAGGACCAGCAACGTCTGCGGTCCGTAAATGGCATAGCCCGCCGCCACCTGTGCGCGGCCGGGCTGGAGGAAGTCCGCCTCGGTCACTTCCCGGCCCGCGCAATCCTCGGGCGCGCGCAGGACCGAGAAGATGGTGCCGACCGACAGGTCGACATCGACATTGCTCGATCCGTCGATGGGATCGAACAGCAGCAGATATTCGCCGCGCGGGAAGCGATTGGGGATTCGGTGGATCGTCTCCATCTCCTCCGACGCCATCGCGGCCAGATGCCCGCCCCATTCATTCGCATCGAGCAGCAGGTCGTTGGCGATCACGTCCAGCTTCTTCTGGACCTCGCCCTGCACGTTTTCGCTGCCCAGGCTGCCGAGCACATCGCCCAGCGCGCCCTTGGAAATCGCCTGATTCACCGCCTTGCACGCGCGGGCGACGGTTTCGATCAGCAGGCGCAGCTCGGCGGGGCAGGTCTCTTCGGAGCGGCGCTGCTCCTCGATCAGGAAACGGGTCAGCGTCGTCTGGCGCGGTGTCGTCATCGTCGCGAATGCTCCCAGAAGGGCCGGGGGATGGGCCGGGAAATGATCGGCCCCGCAGGCTCCCTCCCGCCGGGCCAAGCCATGGTGGCGGGCGGACCATGGACCGGCCTCCGCCCGCGCGCAACCTGACGTTAAGCAAAGCTGGCGCTTTATGGGACCGTAGCAAATCTGTTATATCCCACTC
The DNA here is from genome assembly GCF_001422185.1 of Sphingomonas sp. Leaf257. Lineage (NCBI taxonomy): Bacteria > Pseudomonadati > Pseudomonadota > Alphaproteobacteria > Sphingomonadales > Sphingomonadaceae > Sphingomonas > Sphingomonas sp. Leaf257. The sequence goes on along the minus strand of NZ_LMMH01000001.1, from coordinate 115,929 downwards.
CACAAATGGGATATGATGGAAGTCGGAGGATCGCATATGACGACCGGACGGCTGATGACGGACACCCCCGTGCAGGGTCATGCCCCGACGGGCATTGACGGCATCGTATCGGGCTTGCGCACCGCCCGGCATGGCTGGCGGGTGCGGCAGGATGCGGGCCGCGATGTCGAGCGTTTTCCGTCGCGCAGCGGGGTCGAGGATGTCGTCGCGCTGGTCGCCGCCGCGCTCTATCCGCGCCGCCTGGGTCATTTCCGGGGGGCGGCGCAGGAGGAGGATCGCTTTGTCGCGGCCAAACTGCTCGCCGCGCTGACCGCGCTGGAACGCGAGATCGGCGCCGAGCTGGCCTATTGGCAGAAGGATGTCGACGCGGCCTTTCCGCCAGAACAGGCGGCGCTGGTGTCGCGGCTGTTCGGCGCGACGCTGCCGCAGGTGCGCGAACTGATCGACAGCGATGTCGAGGCGGCGTTCCTGGCCGATCCCGCCGCGCGCAGCGTCGACGAGATCCTGCTCTGCTATCCCGGCGCCATCGCCAGCCTGCATCACCGTATCGCGCATGAGCTGAACGAACTGGGCGCGCCGATCGTGGCACGGATGATCTCCGAACTCGCCAATGAGCGGACCGGCATCGACATCCATCCGGGCGCGACCATCGGGCGGCATTTCTTCATCGACCATGGCACCGGCGTCGTCGTCGGCGAGACCGCGATCATCGGCGAGCGGGTGCGGGTCTATCAGCATGTGACGCTGGGCGCGCGTTCGGCGCTGGGTACCGCGCCGCGTTCGCCGCGCGACCGCTTCTCGCGCCATCCCATCGTCGAGGACGATGTCATCATCTATGCGGGCGCGACGATATTGGGGCGGGTGACGATCGGGGCGCGCTCGGTGATCGGGGGCAATGTCTGGCTGTTAACCGATGTCGAGCCGGACAGCGTGCTCGTCCAGCCCGAGGCGCTGGCCCTGCCGCGCGCGGACGCACGGGCGCTGCGGCAGGAATTGGAGGGGACGGCATGAAGCAGGGACGCAAACCGGTCATCGGCCTGATGTGCGGCAACGAGGTTGCGAACCGCCCGATCCAGGCGGTTGCGACGCGCTTCATCGAACCGCTGGTCCAGCTGTGCGGCGCGAGCGTCCTGATCGTCCCCGCCGTGCCCGAAGCGGTCGACACCGCATTGATGGCGGACATGCTCGACGGGCTGCTGCTGACCGGCGGGCGCTCGCATGTCGCCCCTGCGCAATATGGCGACTGCGCCCAACTGGCGCCGCAAGCCTGCGACCCGCAGCGGGACTCGGTTGCGCTGGCGCTGGCCGGGCGGATGATCGAGCGCGGCAAGACGGTGTTCGGCATCTGCCGGGGGATGCAGGAGATCAACGTGCTGTTCGGCGGCTCGCTGACCTGCCTGGGCGGCCTGCCGCGTCATCATCGCGGATCGTGGGAAGGCGATTACGACACGCTGTTCGGCCATCATCATCCGGTCGACCTGATGCCTGGCGGCGCGCTGGCCGGGCGCAGCGGGCATCGCCGGGTCGAGGTCAACTCGGTGCACCAGCAGGGCGTCGACCGGCTGGGCTATGGCCTGGTGGTCGAGGCGCGCGATGCCGAGGACGGATTGATCGAGGCGTTCCGCGCACCCGGCTGCGGCGCGGACGTACTGGCGGTGCAGTGGCATCCGGAATGGGACATCGCCACCTGCGGCGTGGCGCGCGGCTTCTTCACCATGCTGGGCGAGTCGGTGCGCGGCCACGCCTGACCGCCACTTTTTCCCGGCCCTCCATCGATTGTCGCACGGACGGTTCGCGCCGTCCGATAGCGCTTGCCTTCGGCGCTTCGCTCGCCGTACATTTGCGCTCATAAAATAAGACTTTCATGGAGAAGGAGTCGTGATGGCGACAGTCGGCACGGGACGGCATAAGCGAGGACATGGCTGATGGCGCTGCCTGTCGATCTACCCCCCATGGCCATGACAGGGCGGGGCGGTGACGCCGCAGGCCATGGCGATACGGTCGCGCGCGGCTATCTCCCTGCGCTCATCATCACGGTCAGCCTGTTCTTCCTGTGGGGGATGGCGAACAACCTGAACGACATCCTGATCGCGCAATTCCGCAAGGCCTTCACGCTCAGCGATTTCGGGACGAGCTTTGTCCAGCAGGTCTTCTATCTCGGCTATTTCCTGCTCGCGGTGCCCGCCTCGATGGTGATGCGCCGTTATGGCTATAAGGCGGCGATCGTGCTGGGGCTGACGCTCTACGGCACCGGCGCGCTGCTCTTCTATCCGGCGGCGGCGGCCAGCCTGTACCAGCTGTTCCTGCTCGGCCTGTTCGTGATCGCGGCGGGCCTCGCCTTCCTGGAAACATCCGCCAATCCGCTGATGGGCGATCTGGGCGATCCGGCGGGGGCGACCCGGCGGCTTAACTGGGCGCAGGCGGCCAATCCGCTGGGCGCGATCACCGGCATCCTGATCGGCCGCTTCTTCATCCTGTCGGGCATCGAACATGACGAGCGGGCGCTCGCCACGATGGACGCTGCCGCGCGCACCGCCTTCTACAAGGCCGAGGTGCAGGCCATCGCGCCGCCCTATGTCGCGATCGCGATCGTCGTCCTGCTGTTCGCCGTGGCGGCCGCCTTGGTCCGCTTCCCCAGCGGCACGCCGGTGCGTGCGGAGGAAGGGCGCAGCGGTCGCTTCGTGGACGTGTTCCGCCAGCCGCGCCTGATGGGCGCGGTCGTCGCGCAGTTCTTCTATGTCGGTGCGCAGGTCGGCGTGTGGAGCTATACCATCCGTTATGCGCAGGCCAATGTCGGCCTGAACGAGCGGGGCGGCGCGGATGCGCTGTTCGTCTCGCTGGTGCTGTTCGCCGCCGGGCGTTTCCTGGGCAGTGCGCTCATGGGTCGCGCCGCGCCGGTGAAGCTGCTGGCGCTGTTCGCAGGGCTGTCGGTGCTGCTGACCGCCGTGGCGGCCGTGCTGGGCGGCTGGCCGGGGCTGATCGCGCTGGTCGCGGCGAGCTTCTTCATGTCGATCCAGTTCCCGACGATCTTCGCGCTCGGGATCGAGGGGCTGGGGCCGCTGCGCCGGGCGGGGGCGTCGCTGATCGTGATGGCGATCATCGGCGGCGCGGGGCTGACCGCGCTGATGGGCTTGGTGTCCGACCATGCCGGCATTACCAGCGCCATGCTGGTCCCGACCGTCAGCTTTGTGGTCGTGACACTCTTCGCCCTGATGCTGGGCCGCCGGAAGGAGATGAAGGAATGAACCGTCTGCAGGGTAAGCGGGCGATCGTGACGGGCGCCGGACAGGGCATCGGCCGCGCCGCCGCCGAGCTGTTCGCCGCCGAGGGCGCGCAAGTGATCGCGGTCGATCGCAATGCCGACGCGCTGGCCAGCCTTCTGGGCTGCACGACCGAGATACTGGACCTGACCGACCCGGCGGCGATCGCGGCGTTCGGCGAGCGGACGGGGGCGGTCGATGTGCTGTTCAACTGCGCGGGCTATGTCGATGCGGGCGATCTGCTGGCCACGCAGGACGGGGGATATCGCCTGTCCTTCGACCTGAACGTCCATGCGATCACCCATATGCTCCAGGCGTTCGTGCCCGCGATGATCGCGCAAGGCGGCGGCTCGATCGTCAACATGGCCTCGGTCGCGGGGGCGCTGATCGGCGTGCCCAATCGCTATGCCTATTGCGCCTCCAAGGGGGCGGTTGCGGGGATCACCCGGTCGGTCGCGCTCGACTATGTCGGCAAGGGCATTCGCTGTAACGCGATCTGTCCCGGCACCGTCCAGTCGCCCAGCCTCGACGAACGTCTGGCCGCGACCGGCGATGCGGAGGCGGCCCGCGCCGCCTTTGTCGCGCGCCAGCCCATGGGGCGGCTGGGCCGCGCCGAGGAGGTCGCCGCACTCGCGCTCTATCTCGCCTCGGACGAGAGTGCCTATACCACCGGCCAGATGCACGCCATCGACGGCGGATGGACGATGGCGTGACGCACGCGCGCCCGCCTTTCGTCGACGCGCATTTCCATCTGTGGGATCACGCGGTGCTGCGCTATCCATGGCTGGATGCGCCCGAGACGGCGCCGATCGCCGCAAGCTATCGCATCGCCGATTACCGGGCGGAACTGGCGTCATGGAATCTGGCGGGCGCGGTGCATGTCGATGCGGGCGCGCATCCCGATCAGGGTGCGGACGAAACGGTCTGGCTGAATAAGGTTGCGGATGAGGACGGCCTGCCCAGCGCGATCGTCGCGCGGGTCGAACTCGACCATCCGGCGGTCGAGGCGCAACTGGTGTGGCAGGCGGCGCAGCCACGGGTGAAGGGCATCCGCCACCTCATCAACTGGCATCCGACCGACCCCGCGCGCCGCGCCTATGAGCGTGATCTGACCCGCGATCCACGCTGGCGCGCGGGCTATGCGCTGCTCGGTCGTTATGGGCTGAGCTATGATTTCCATGGCTTTCCCGCACAGCTGTCCGGACTGGCCGAAGTGGCGGCGCAGCATCCCGAGGTGCCGGTCATCCTCAACCATCTCGCCTTGCCCATCCCGGCGGACGGGTTGGAGGAATGGCGCGCCGGGTTGATCGCCTTTGCCGCCATGCCGCATGCCGCGATCAAGCTGTCCGGGGCGGGTTTTGTCGGGCCGCGCTTCGATCCCGCCGGTTTCGCCGATATCGTGGCCGAGGTGATCGATCGCTTCGGCACTGACCGGGTGATGGTCGCGACCAACTTTCCGACCGACCGGCTCGCCGCCGATCTCGACCATACGCTCGGCGCTTACGAGGCGTTGCTGACCGGCTTTTCCGATGACGAGCGGCGCGACCTGTGGGGACGCAACGCCGACCGGATCTACCGACTGGGCCTGAAGCTATGACCGATATTCCCCGTCGAAAGATGGGCCGGACCGACTGCCTATTGCCCGAGCTGGGCTTCGGCGCGGCGGCGATGGGCAATCTCTATACCGCGATCGACGATGCCAGCGCCGCCGCGACGCTGGACGCCGCGCTGTCGGCGGGTTTCCGCTATTTCGACACCGCGCCGCATTATGGCCGGGGGTTGAGCGAGCGGCGGCTGGGCGATGGCTTGCGCGGGCGGGGCGACGTGATCGTCTCGACCAAGGTCGGGCGGTTGATGGACCCGGATGCCAGCATCACCGACGACCGCGAGCGTGACGGCTTTCACACCGCCATGCCGTTTCGTGCCCGCTACGACTATAGCTATGACGGCATCTTGCGCAGCCATGAGCACAGCCTGCAACGGCTGGGCCTGGCGCGGGTCGATATGCTGTTCGTCCATGACATCGGCCGGGTCACGCATGGCGAGGCGGATGCACAATATCGCGAGCAGCTGATCGGGGGCGGGGGCATCCGGGCGCTGGAGAGCTTGCGCGATCAGGGCGCGATCTCCGGCTTCGGGCTGGGCGTGAACGAGGTCGAGGTCTGCCTGGACCTGATGCAGGCGGCGCGGTTCGACGTGATCCTGCTCGCCGGGCGCTACACGCTGCTGGAACAGGGCGCGCTCGATGCGCTGTTTCCGACGTGCGAGGCGGCGGGTACGTCGATCGTGGTCGGCGGCCCGTATAATAGCGGCATCCTGGCGACCGGCAGTGCGGCGGCCGGGCGTTACAATTACGCGCCCGCGCCCGAAACCGTCCTCGCCAAGGTCCGCGCGCTGGAGGCGGTGGCCGCGTGCCACCAGGTCTCGCTGCCCGCCGCCGCGCTTGCCTTCGTGCTGGCCCATCCACTGGTCGCCAGCGTCATTCCCGGTATCGCCGATCCGCAACAGGTATCCGACACGATGCGCCTCTACGCCGAACCCATCCCGTCCGCCTTCTGGACGGACCTGCGTGGCCAAGGGCTGATCCGCCCCGACGCGCCCCTGCCGGGTGAGCGCGCATGAGCGTCGCCGCCATCCGGCTGACGCCGACCGACAATGTCGCCGTCTGCTGCCGCACGGTCGAGCCGGGCGAGCAGATCCTCGTCGACGGCCATGCGCTGACCGTGACCGAACGCGTCGCGCTGGGCCACAAGCTGGCGGTCGTGCCGCTGGCAACCGGCGACAAGGTCATCAAATATGGCATGCCGATCGGATCGATGACGCATGACGCGCCTGCCGGAGGCTGGGTCCATATGCACAATATGCAAAGCGACTATATCCCCGCGCATCTGCGCGACGCGCATGGAGACCATGCATGACCTTGGGCATGAATACGGGCCTGACCGAACGGAGCTGGCAGGCCTGGGCGCGCCCCGACGGGCGCAAGGGCATTCGCGATGCCATCGTCGTCGTCTACCTCGTCGAGTGCGCGCATCACGTCGCGCGGCGGATCGTCGACAGGATGGACGATCCCCGCGTGCAGCTGATCGGCTTTCCCGGCTGCTATCCCAATGACTATGCGCTGGCGATGATGAAGGCGCTGACCACGCATCCCAATGTCGGCGGCGTCGTCCTGTTGTCGCTGGGCTGCGAAAGCTTCAACCGCGAGGCGCTGGCCGCCAACGCGCGCGAGCAGGGCCGCCCGGTCGAGACGATCGTCATCCAGCAGTCGGGCGGCACACGCGGTGCGATGGAGGCGGGGATCGCCGCCGTCGAGCGCGTCCGCGCGGCGGCGGATGCGCAAGGAGTGCGCGTGCCGATGACCCTGTCGGAGCTGGTGATCGGCACCATCTGCGGCGGGTCGGACGGGACCAGCGGCATCACCGGCAACCCGGCGGTCGGCCGCGCCTTCGACACGCTCTATGACGCGGGTGCGATATGCATCTTCGAGGAAACCGGCGAGATGATCGGGTGCGAGGGCCATATGGCCGAGCGCGCCGCGACGCCCGAGGTCGCGCAGGACCTGATCGCCTCGGTCGCGCAGGCCGAGCGTTATTACCGCGCCATGGGCTATGGCAGCTTCGCGCCGGGCAATGCCGAGGGCGGCCTGTCGAGCCAGGAGGAAAAGTCGGCGGGCGCCTATGCCAAGTCGGGCAGCCGTCCGATCACCGGCGTCATCCTGCCCGCCGAACAGGCGCCGGGGCCGGGGTTGTACCTGCTCGACGTGGTGCCCGCGGGCGACCCGAAGTTCGGCTTCCCCAACATCGTCGACAATGCCGAGATCGGCGAACTGATCGCGTGCGGCGCGCATATCAACCTGTTCGTGACCGGGCGCGGCTCGGTAGTCGGATCGTCCATCTCGCCGGTGATCAAGGTCGCGGCCAATCCGGAAATGTATGCCCGGATGGAAGGCGATATGGACGTGAATGCCGGGCGCATCCTGTACGGCGACGCGACGCTGGACGAGGTGGGGGCGGAGATCGTCGACCTGATCGTCGCGGTGTCGGGCGGCGCGCAGACTAAGTCGGAAGCGCTGGGGCATCAGGAATTCGTGCTGACCTACAAGGCGGCGGGGGCGAAGGGGCCGGGCTGTCTGCCCAACGCGGCGTAAGGAGGACTGAATCTCCCCTCCCCTTCAGGGGAGGGGCCGGGGGTAGGGCGTCGCCGCAAATGCGACGCTGGTGGACAGGCCCCACCCCAACCCCTCCCCTGAAGGGGAGGGGCTCGCATTGATCCAGGGCAACGTCATCTTACTATAGCCTTCAACTTCGCTCAGGCTGAACGGAAGCGGGGAAGGTTCAGCGCTGCTGTCCGGCCAGTGCACGCAGCTCCGGCATCTCCACCGTCTGGCCCGAACCATCGACCCAGCGGACGAACCCACCGACCCGTTTGTCGATCTTGGCCGCGTGCCCCTGGAAGATGTCCGACAGCCGATGGTCGAGGAACGGATTGGCGAAGCGTTCCAGCGTCGTGGCGCCATAGGCCCGCGCCTCCTCCGCCATGCCGTGCGTGGCAAAGCCCGGCAGCACTTCCTGCGCCATCACCCGTTCCAGCGCCGCGCGGGTGTCCGCATCCGCCAGCGCCTCGCGGACCGTCAGGTCCGCCGCGCCGCCGCCGTCATGCGATCGCGCCGCCAGCCAGCTATGGCCGAGATTGAGGATGTGCAGCTTCAGCCGCTCATACCGGTCCAGATCGTCGGTCAGCACGATGTCTGGATGGGTGAAGGGCAGGGCCAATGGTGTCTGGCGCTCGATCGCCCAGAGCGCATAGGGCTCGGCGACGGCACCGGCCGGATGGAGCGGCTCGCTGACGATGCGGTCGACCAGGGTGTTGGCCCAGACGCATTCGCGCTCCAGCCAGTCGAGGAACGCCGCCTCGCGCCCCTGATCCCGCGCAAGCCCCCGGATCGCGGCCCGAAGCACGTCGCCGTTGCGCACCACCAGTTCGCAGGGCAGCAGCGTGACGCCCGCGCCCCCCGCCTGCCAGCGCCGGTGCAGCAATTCGGTCAGCATCCCGCAAAAGCTTTTCGGCACCTGACCATGGGAGGGCGCGGTCTGGTCCTCGTCGGGGATGGCATAGCCGCTGTCGCCGGTGTTGGAGACGATATGCGTTGCCGCCCCGACCGCCAGTTCGACCAGTCGGTCCCAGTCGCCCGCCGCGCTCAGTCCTTCGCGCACGCTGCGCACCTGGATGGTCCGCTCATGGCGCGCGCCGTCGCGCAGGCCACGAAGGATGACGGGAAAGCCCGCCGGGTCGGCGAAACCGGCCAGCCGCCGCGCCCGTTCGGCATCGCGGGTGGTCTGGACGATGACGATCGGCGGCACCGCCTGTCCGGCCGCGCGGGCTTCCTCGGCGAACAGGTCGACATGGGCTTGCAGGAAGCGGCTGGTGCCGAATTGCAGGATGACCGCCGCTTCGCTCATTGCGCGTCCAGCGAGAAGATGCGGTCCATGCCCACCCATTTCTCGCCCGGCGCGGCATGGGGCAGGACCTTCTGGAAACGGTCCATCGTCGCTTCCCACCGGGCGTCGACCGCCGCCAGCTCGACCGGAATGGCACGCGGAAAGTCGTCGGCCACCTCCGCGATCATGAACAGCCGGTCGCCGGTGCGCCAGATTTCCATCGACAGGAAGCCTTTGGCCCGGATCGCCTGGGTCACTTCGGGCCAGGCCGCGCCGGGGGCATGGGCCTTTTCATATTCGGCGATCAGATCGGCGTCGGCGACCAGATCCAGGGCAAAACACAGGCGTCGGGCCAAGTGGGGCCTCCTCTCTTAAAAGGCGGCAGGACCCATTCTTCGCGTCCCATCCGCCGGAGGGTGTTTTAGCGTTCCCATCCCCAGCCATCAATGGCATATGTGAGAGTGAAATCGCATATGGGAATCTGGAGAGGGTCGCAATGAAGGCACTGGTCTGTGTCCAGCCGCATGACATCCGCGTCGAGGATCGACCCGTGCCGGTGCGGGGAGAGGGCGAGGTCCTGATCAGGATGCGCCGGGCCGGGATCTGCGGTACCGACTACCATATCTATGGCGGCAAGCATCCGTTCCTGGAATATCCCCGGTTGATCGGGCATGAGCTGGCCGGGGAGATTGCCGAGGTTCCAAAGGGTTCGGCCTTCACGGTCGGACAGGTGGTGACCGTGAACCCCTATATCGCATGCGGCACCTGCCGCGCCTGCCGCCGGGGCAAGCCCAATTGCTGCGCCCGGATCAGCGTGCTGGGCGTGCACGGCGATGGCGGCATGTGCGAGCTGTTGGCGGTGCCCGAAAGCGCGGTGATCGATGCGGTCGGCCTGTCGCTCGACCAGGCGGCGATGGTCGAGTTTCTGGCGATCGGCGCCCATGCGGTACGCCGAGCCGGCGTTACCGAAGGGGAGAGCGTTGCGGTGATCGGGGCGGGGCCGATCGGCGTGGCGGCGGCCTTGTTCGCGCGGATCGCGGGCGCGGGCCGGATCGTGCTGGCCGACACGCGCGCGCCGCGCCTGGCCTATGCGCGCGACTATCTGGGCTTTGTGGAGGGCGTGGTCGCCGACGATGCGCTGGGCGCGACGCTGTCCGAGATGACCTCGGGCGAGATGTTCGACCATGTGTTCGACGCCACCGGCAACATCCACGCGATGCGCGCCGGGCTGAACTGGGTCGCGCATGGCGGCAGCTATACGCTGGTGGGCGTGTGCAAGGACGATCTGGTCTTCCCCGATCCCGAATTCCACAAGCGCGAGACGACGCTGATCGCCAGCCGCAATGCGCTGTCGGTGGATTTCGACCATGTCATCGCCAGCATCCGCAGCGGCGCGGTGCCGACCGACGCGATCCGTACCCATACGCTGACGCTGGACGACGCGCCGACGCGCCTGCCCGAACTGATCGACGAGGCGGATTCGGTGTTGAAGGCGATCATCACCATCGCTTGAGCGGACGGGCGGCTCCGGGCAACATCGCTTGCCCGTGGCGGTCCATCGCCCTAATCGTCGATGGGTGAGGGACGATATGACGGGCGACGGGGTCAGGACCAGCGAAGGACGGACGCGCAAGGGCAGCTATGCCGCACCCGCGCTGGACAAGGCGTTCCTGATCATCGAATTGCTGGCCAACCATCCGGGTGGGATGCTGGTCAGCGAGATGGCGACGGCGCTGGGGCGTTCGCTGGGCGAACTGTTCCGCATCGTCGTGGTGATGGAGGAGGCGCGCTACCTCGAAAAGTCGCCGATCGACGATCGTTACCGCGTCACCTACAAATTCCTCGACATCGCGTACCGCGCCACGCCTGCCCGGCAACTGACTGCCGCCGCACTGCCCGAGATGCAGTCGCTAGCGCTGCGTGTCGGCCAGTCCTGTCATCTGGTGGTGATCGAGGGTGGGGCGGGGCTGGTCATCGCGCGCGAGGAAAATCCCGGCACGCGCGGCTTCGCGCTGCGTATGGGCGCGTCGATCGATATCGTGGCGAGCTGTTCGGGCAAGGTGCTGCTCGCCTTTGCCGCGCCGGCACAACTGGGCCGCATCCTCGACCGGGCGGAGGCGGCGCAGGGCCGTGTCATCGACCGTGCGCCCTTGGCCGAGGAACTGGAGCGGGTGCGCATTCAGGGGCATGGCCTGCGCGAAAGCCCGATCACGCGCGGCGTGACGGATATCAGCGCCCCGGTCTTCGGTTTCGGCGGCGACTGCATGGCGGCGCTGACCATCCCCTTTCTGGAGACGATCGACGGATCGCAGCAATGCTCCATCCCGGAGGCGACGCAGATCCTGGTCGAAACCACCGCCCGCATCTCGCAGGCGCTCGGCTATCGTGGGGACGATGCGGGCAACGGGCTGCCCGCATCGCACGGATAGGGCCGGTCAGTCGGGGCGTGTTTCCGCGCCCCGGTTCGTCCCGTTGCCCATCGTCAGATACAGGTGCTGCAACATCGCCGTCATCGCGTTGATGCCCCGATCGGTCAGGGTGACGGCCAGCCGCCGGTGATCCGCCGGGTCGGTGCGCCGCCGCAGCAGTTCCGCCCCCTCCAGCCGATCGATCCGGCGCAGCGCGCTGGTGGCGCTTTCGCCCGAAACCAGGATCAGTTCCTTGACGCAGATCGGCCGGTTCTGCTGGTCGGCGATGAACAGCTCCAGCATCATGTCCCAGGCGGAATCGCGGAACACGTCGCGGGGAAAGAATTGCGCGGTCGAGGCGCGCATCAACTGCGTCTGGCGGGCCAGATCGAGCAGGCTGGGGGCGGTGACTTCCCGCATCGCGGGCGGCCGGATTCCGCGATGGGCCGGGGGATGATAGAAAGCGGCAAGATCCTTGGGCATGAGGTGATCCTTGGCTGAGGGCAATGGACGGTCATGTCCATGGCATGGCGGCGGATGGGAGGAGCGGGGCTGGCCGGTCATCGTTCGCGCAATCCTTCGCGGGCGCGGTTGAGCGGCTTGAGGAGATATTGCAGCACGGTCTTGCTGCCGGTGTGGATGTCGGCGGTGGCGATCATGCCGGGCACGATCGGAAAGCGCTTGCCCGCCTTGTTGACCAGCGAGTCTGCGGTCGTGCGCACGAAGACGCGGTAATAATAGACGTCCGGGTTCACCTCGTCGCGGATCGTGTCGGGCGAGATGCTGCTGACCTTGCCCTCCAGCCCGCCATAGATCGCATAGTCATAGGCGGTGATCTTGACGCTGGCGCGCTGGCCGGGGCGGATGAAGGCGATATCGCGCGGCTGGATGCGCGCCTCGACCAGCAGGCGTTCGTCGAGCGGCACGATCTCCATGATCTTGCCGTTCGGGGGGACGACGCCGCCGATGGTCGACACCTCGATATTCTTGACCACGCCGCGCACCGGCGAGCGCAGGGTCAGGCGTTGCAGCGTGTCGGAGCGGCCGCGCACGACCGGGGCGAGCGCCTCCACCTCCTCGCTGACCTTGGCCAGGTCCTGCCGCGCCTCGACGATATATTGCGAGCGCAGGTCGGACTTCTTCAGGTCCAGGTCGGCGCGCTGGCGCTTCAGGCGCAGCACCTCGACATTGCTGGCGGCACCGACCTCGATCAGTGACTCGCCGATGCCGACCTCGCGCCCGATCAGCGCGAGCGACTCGTCGATCAGCCCGATGGAGCTGGCAAGGCTGCGGCGGCGCGCGTCATAGAGCCGCTGCTGCTCGGCCTTGAGCCCGGGGAAGGCGTCCAGCTCGCGCGAGAAGGTCAGGGGGGTGCCGTTCACCTCGGCCTGCAACCGCGCCTGGGCGGCCAGCGCGGCGCGATATTTGGCGGCGCTTTCCTCGACGGTCGATCCGGCCTGGGTCGGGTCGAGCTGGGCGAGGATCTGGCCGGGCTTCACGATATCGTCCTGGCGAACGAGCATCTTGGCGAGGATGCCGCCCTCCAGCGATTGCAGCACCTGTTCGCGGCTGGTCGGCACGACGCGACCGGTGCCGGTCGCCACCTCGTCGAGCTTGGCGAACCAGGCCCAGACCAGCAGGACGACGAACAATGCGGCGAGCGCCCAGTTCATCCGCTTGGCCGCGAGCAGCGGGGCTGCGCCCTCATCGGCGAAGGGCAGGTCGGCGGGATGGGTGAGCGCGGTCATGCCGCCTGACTCCGGCCAGTCTGACTCCGGGCCGCCCCCTGCATCGTCGCGAGCGCGGCGGCCTTGGGCTGGTCGAGCAATATCTGGCCCTGATCGATGACGATGATCCGGTCGACCAGTTCGAGCACGCGCATCCGGTGCGTCGCGACGACAACGGTGCGGCCCTGTCCCCAGCTGCGGAAGCGATCGATGAACAGGCGTTCGGCGGCCTCGTCCATCGCGGCGGTGGGTTCGTCGAGCAGCATGACCTGCGGCTGGCGGATCAGCAGCCGCGCGAGCAGCAGCGCCTGTTGCTGGCCGCCCGACAGGCCGAGGCCGCCTTCGAGGACGACATGCTCCAGCCCGTCGCGCAGCCGCCGGATGAAGTCGATCGCCCCCACCATGTCGAGCGCGGCGAGGATCGTCTCGTTGCTCGCCGTCACCGCGCCCATGGTCAGGTTCTCGCGCAGCGTGCCGTGGAACAAGCGGCTATTCTGGGTCAGCAGCGCGACGTCGCGACGGACATCGGCGGGGTCGATCTGGTGCAGCGCCAGGTCGTCGAGCAATATCTCGCCCGACACCGGCTGCAACATGCCCGACAGCCCCTGCAACAGCGTCGACTTGCCTGCGCCGTTGCGGCCGAGCAGCGCGATCTTCTCGCCGCTCGCGATCTCCAGCTTGGGCACGGTCAGCGCGGGCGGGGCATTGGGGTCGGCATAGGTGAACACCGCGCCGCGTAAGGAAAAGCGTCCGTCGGCCGAGGGCAGGGGAATGCGATGCTCGGCATCCGGATTGTCGACCGGCAGGCCCATGATCTGGTCCAGGCTGTTCGCCGCGACCTTGGCATGTTGATAGCGGCCGAGCAGATGCGACACCTGCCCCATCGGTGCCATCATCCGGCTGGCCAGCATCGAGGTGGCGACCAGTGCGCCGATCGTGATGTCGCCTGCGATCACCATCGGCGCGCCGACGAAGATGACGGTGGCATAGACCGCATTCTGCACGCTCTGCGCCCAGGTCGACAGGCTGGCGGTCAGGCCGCGAAGCCGCAACTGCGCTTCGCCCGCCACCGCATTGCAATGGTTCCACTGGCGCTGGAAACGCTCCTCGGCCTGAAGGGTCTTGATGTCCTCTATCCCCTGCACCGATTCAATCAGCAGGGCGTTGCGCAGGGAGGTCTCGCGCATCGACTCGGTCGCATAGGCGCGCAGGCGGCGCTGGGCGAGCAGGCTGGGCAGAAGCAGTGCAATCAGCGCCACCACCGGCACCAGCGCCAGCGAGCCGCCGATAAAGGCCAGGATGACCAGGAACAGGAAAAAGAAGGGCAGGTCCGCCACCGCCGCGACGGTGGTGGAGGTGAGCATGTCGCGCACCTGATCCAGATCGCGGAGCTGCGCGATGAAGGTGCCCGTCGAGGTCGGCCGCGCCCGGTTGCGCACGCGCAGGGCATGGCCGAACACCACGTCCGACAGACGCAGGTCGGCGCGCTTGCCCAATATGTCAGTGATCCCGACGCGCAGCCGCCGCAACACGAAGTCGAACCCCGTCGCCAGAATGACGCCGATGAACAGGATGTAGAGCGTCGGCATCGACTGGGCAGGGACGACGCGGTCATAGACCTGCATCGAGAAGAGTACCCCCGCCAGCCCCAGACAGTTGGTCACGACCGAGGCGATGGCGACATGGCCATAGCCCTTCATGTCCTGAAGCAGCAGGCGGCGAAGCCAATGCTCCTCGAAGGGGCGGATATAGCTGTCCACCCGAACATCCTTGGCCGAGCGGGCGGGGCGGGGGACTACGAACATTCGCGTCTGTTCGACCAGGGTGGACAGCGGGCGCTGCGCGCTTTGCCCTTCCTCGCCTGCAACCGAGAAGACCGCCTGGCCATCGGCGTCGATGCCGGTGATCAGCGCCAACTCGCCGTCATTCAGCCATGCGATGACCGGCAGCCGCCAACTGGTCAGCCGCATCGCGCCCGGCACCACGAAGCGGACCGACAGGCCGCTTGCCCGCGCCAATGCACGGACCCGCGCCTCTTCATCGCCGCCGCCCTGCCACAGCGTCGTCAGCCGCGCGCGCTGCTCGGCAAAGGGCATGCGGTAATGACGTGCGACCTGGCCCATCATGTCGATCCAGGCGAGCGGATCGGTCTGGGGCTGGGTCTGGGTCTGGGTCGGGCCGCTCACAGCGTCACGCCCCGGATCGAGGTGCCGGTCAGCCCGAAATCGTCACGCGCCCGGCCCGAATAATAGAGGCATTCGATCGCCAGCCGCCGCAAGTCGTGGGTGGTGTTGACCGCATCGAAGCGCGCCTGCTGCAATTCCTGTTCGGCGTTGAGCAGGTCGACCAGCGTGCGGGTGCCCATGTCGAGATATTGCAGGCGATAGAGCTTGCCGGTCTCGACCATATTGTCCTGTCGCTCGGCCAGCGTGCCGAGCAGCTGCGACAGCCCGGCGATCTGCTGCTGCGTGGCGGCCAGCGCCTGTCCCACCTCGTTGCGTGCGGCCTGTTCGGCGGCCTGGGCGGCGCGGACGCCGTAATCGGCGCTGCGCGCGCGGGCGCGCACGGCATTGCCGCCGAACACGTCGCTGCTGACGTTCAGCCCGAAATTGTAAAGGCTGCGGTCGGAAAAGGGGGAGGCGACATCGGTCGCCGCATCGCCCGCCAGCGCGATGGTGGGCAGGCGGGCGGCATGAACGCGCCGACTCTCCGCGCTGGCCTGTTCATATTGCGCCCGCGCGCGCATGATCGCGGGGATATCGGCCCATTCGACGGTGGCGGCGCGGGTGCAGCTGGCCATCAGCCAGTCGGGCACCGCCGGATCGACCGCAGGCGACGTTTCGCGGCCGAGCAGAAAGGCCAGGCTGGTGGTCCAGCGCCGTTGCTCCGCCTCGATCCGGGTCAGCGTGGCCTCGGCGGCGGCGACGCGCGACTGGGCCTGAAGCGCGTCGGAACGGGTCGTCGCGCCCTTGCCGAACCGCCTGTCGACCAGCGCGCTGATCTCGCGGATGCGGCCCAGCTGTTCCATCGCGATCCCGCGCAGCGCGGCATTGCGCTGCACCTCGACCAGCGCGAACCCGGTGTCGCGGATCAGCCCGTCGACCGCCAGCAACAGGTCCGCCCGGCCGATCCGGGTGCCTGCGCGCGCGGACTCGACCGCGCCCGCGACCTTGCCGAAATCATAGACCATCTGCGAGGCGGAGACTTGCGGACGGGGCCGCCAGGCACTGCCCAGCCGGTTGTCATAGCCGCTGCCGACGCCCGCGCTGATCCGGGGCAGATAGCCCGCCCGGGCAACCTCGATATCCTCGGCCCGCGCCTCGATGGTCGCCGTCGCCTGGTCGACCGAAGGGTGCCAGGCCAGGACCTCGTGCATCGCACTTTCCATCGTCACGACGGCGGGTTCTGCCGCTGCCGTTGCCGTGATGGCGCTCATGGCGATCATCACCCTCCCGAACCGTACCGATCGCTTCTGGTAGCGTTCTCGCCACTCTCGCTTCATCGACCGCATTTTGGACCTCTCCTGACAAAGAGGCTGACTAAACTATTTAAACAAAAAGGGATTAGACGCCGAAGGGAAACCCCTTCGGCGTCCGAAATCAACTCCGCTTTCGGATGTATGCGCAAGATGGTCAGGCCAGATGCAGGGTTGCCAACCTTTCCTGTTCGGGATCGACCGAAACGGTCAGATAGCCCAGCGGATCATGCGTCACCGGGTCCTGGGCGCTGATGTCCGAAGCGCTTGGCATCACGGCAAAATCACCCGTGTCGGCAAGAGATTCGCTTGGTAGCGGTTCGGCTGCCGGGCTCTGCGCGTCGAGATAGCGGGACAGCACATCCTCGACGCTGCCCTGGTCCTCCATCAGCGACAGCGCGATCTTGGCATCCGCCTGGTCCAGGGACAGCGGCGCCGCGTCATGACCGACCGCCAGCGTCATCGGCACCACGTCGCTGTGCAGCTGCACCGGATCCTCCAGCGCGAAGGCGGTCAGCGTCGTCGGGAAGACGGGGGCGACGCCGTTGTTGATGTCGATCGCCACGTCCAGCCGCGCGGTCGATACCTGCCCGTCGGGCTGCACGATCTGATAGGTGAAGCGGTCGATCGGATCGGTCGCGGCATAGCCCAGGTTGGCGAAGGGTCGGTAGGTGTACTGCCCGATCTCGCTGATGGTCAGCGTGCCATAGGTGCCGGTCAGGGTGCGGCCCGCATCGCCGATGTCCACGAACGTGCCGCCGACCAGCATCTTGATGCCCAGGAAATCGCTGCCCAGCGTATCGTTGGCGAGCAGATTGCCGCTAGTCGGCGTGGTTCCCGACAAGGTGAACTGATCGAGATGGGTGATCGTCCCGCCGACATAGACGTCGGTGGTATAGCCCAGCCCCACCGTGTTGGTGCTGGTGACGGTGTAGTTGTACGTGCCCGAGGGCAGGTTGTTCATCGTCACGCTGATGCCCGAGCCAATCAGTCCGCCAACCCCGGCCAGCGCGGTGCCGGTCTGGGAGCCGACGACGGTCCCGGCCGCATTGGTGACGGTGATGGTGAAGCTGGGCACGACCGACAGGCCCGGCGCAATCACGGCGGACAGGGTGATGTTTCCGCGGCTGTTCGCATCGACCGTGAAGCTGTCGGTGATCTGACCGGTCCTCGAACCGGTCAGCACGGCGGCCGTCGGGGTCGCGAACGATGAGTCGACCGTGGGGGTGCGCGTTTCCACCACATTGACGAAGGTCGCAGCGGCGGTCGCCACGTCGTTGACCGCGACCGGCGCGCCGGTGATGTCCGGGCTGCCGATCGAGATGGTCAGCGTCGCGCTCTCCCGCTCGCCATCGCTGGCGTCGAACAGGGTGTAGGTGAAGCGGTCGGTCTTGCCGAGCACGGCGGCATCGGCATTGGGGGTGTAACTGTACCGGCCGTCGCTGCCCATGATCAGCGTGCCCCATTGCCCGACCACCTGCGTATTGCCGGTAACGACGGTCGTCACCCCGTTCAGCGTGACGCTTTCGACGCGGGTCTGCGGGCTGACCGCGTCGACCTGACCCAAGGGGCCGGGATCGGTGATGACATTGCCGTTCGTCACCAAGGGCACGATCTGGCCGACATCGGTAAAGTCCGAGTCGACGCCGGTGACGCTGAGCCCGCCGAGCAGACCGACGCCCGCCGTATTGTCGAAGGTGACGAAGGCCCGGTACTGGCCCGGCGCCAGATCATCGGCGGTGGCGACGAGATTGCCGCCGAGCAGGCTGACCTCCAGCAGCGAAGAACTGCCGCCGCCGTTCACCGCGACCCAGCTGGTGCCGTTGAACCGCTGGAGCACCACCGAATAACCGCTGGCGACACCCAGCGACAGGGTGGCGTCATAGGTGAAGGTCGCATCCAGCGTATGGCCCTGTTGCACCGTGAACTGGACATTGGGGATGGCCAGCACCTGGGCATTCAGATTGACCAGCCCGAGCGAGACGAGCGCCGTGTAATTGGCGTTGCCCAGGGTTTCGTTGGTCTGCACGGGGACGAGGTCGACCTGTGCGGCGGCGACATTGTCAAAGGCGCTGATGTCGAAGGGCGCGATGACCGTGACCGTGCCGGACACATTGCCCGTCCCGTCACGGAGACCGATGTTCAGCGTCTCCCCTGCAAGCTGCGGCGTGGCGAGCGTGACGGCATAGGTGCCGCCGCCCGCCACGGTGCCGGTGCCGATGACGGTGCCGCCCGCGTTGCGCACCTCCACCGTGGTACCGGCTTCGCCCGTGCCGGTGACGATCGTCCCCGTGGCGTTGATTGCGGCGGTGGGGGGCGCCGGGGGCGTGATGTCGGGTGCGGCCAATGGTGCCTGTGGCGAGACATTGCCCGCGGCGTCCGCCTGCGTGACGGTCAGCGGCTGGCCATTGGCCTGTGGGATGATCAGCGTGGCGGTATAGGCGCCGTTCGCATCGACGATCGCACTGCCGACCAGCTGTCCCTGTGCGCCGAGGATGCGCACCGTCGCGCCGGGCTCGCCCGAGCCGGTGACGATCGTGCCGGTGCCGTTGATCGTGGCGATGGGCAAGGCCGGTGGCGTGATGTCCGGCGCGATCAGCGGGCTGGGCAGGGAGGTGTTGCCCGCCGCATCGGCCTGCGTGACGGTCAGCGTCTGGCCATTGGCCTGCGCCGTGGTGAGCGTGACCGTATAGCTGCCGTTCGCCGCGACGATGGTGGTGCCGATCGGGTTGCCGCCCGCGTCGCGCACGGTGACGGTCGCGCCCGCCTCACCCTGACCCGTCACCAGCGTGCCGACGCCGTTTATCGCGGCGGTCAGCCCAACGGGCGCGGTGATGTCGGGCGTGCTGGCCTGGGCGAGGGGCGAGACATTGCCCGCCGCATCGACCTGGGTCAGCGTCACGACCTGCCCATTGGCCTGGGCGGGGTTCAGCGTTGCGGTGAAGTTGCCGTTGGCGTCGACCAGCGCGGTGCCGATGACCACGCCGCCCAGACCCCGGATGGTGACGGTCGCACCCGCCTCGCCGGTGCCGGTCAGGGTGGTGCCGTTGCCCGACACGGTGCCGATGGGTGCGAGCGGGGCGGTCAGGTCCGGTGCGATAACGGTGGCGGGCGTCGAGACATTGCCCGCCGCATCCGACTGGCTCACCTGCAGCAGCTGGGCATTGAGCTGCGCCGGGGTCAGAGTCGCCGCATAGCTGCCATTCGACGCCACGATGGTAGTGCCCAGCACCGTGCCGCCGGGATCGCGGATGGTGACGGTCGCGCCCGCCTCGCCGGTGCCGGTCATGACGCTGCCCGTCCCGTTGATGACGGCGGTCAGGCCGACGGGTGCGGTAATGTCGGGCGCGGCGGCCTGGCCGAGGGGCGAGATATTGCCGGCCGCATCCGCCTGGGTCAGCGTCACGATCTGGCCATTGGCCTGGGCCGGGGTCAGCGGAGCGGTGAAATTGCCGTTCGCATCGACGATGGCGGTGCCGATGACCGCGCCTCCGACACCCCGGATGGTGACGGTCGCGCCGACCTCACCGGTGCCGGTCAGGCTGGTGCCGTCGCCCGACACCGTGCCAATGGGCGCGAGCGGTGCGGTCAGGTCTGGTGCGATGACGGTGGCGGGTATCGAGGCATTGCCCGTCGCGTCCGCTTGGGTCACCTGCAAGACCTGTGCATTCAACTGCGCCGGGGTCAGGATCGCGGCATAGGTGCCGTTGGCGGCGACGACCGCCGTGCCCAGCACCGTACCGCCCGCGTCACGGATGGTGACGGTAGCACCCGCCTCGCCCGCGCCGGTGACCAGATTGCCCGCGCCGTTGATCGCGGCGGTCAGGCCAATGGGCGCAGTGATGTCGGGCGCGATGGCCTGAGCAAGGGGCGAGACATTGCCCGCCGCATCCGCCTGGGTCAGCGTCACGATCTGGCCATTGGCCTGGGCCGGGGTCAGCGGAGCGGCGAAATTGCCGCTGGCGTCGACCACGGTGGTGCCCAGTACCGTACCGCTCAGGCTGCGGATGGTGACGGTCGCGCCGACCTCGCCGGTGCCGGTCAGGGTGGTGCCGTCCCCGGATACGGTGCCGATGGGGGCGAGCGGTGCGGTCAGGTCCGGCGCGATGACGGTGGCGGGTGTCGAGACATTGCCCGCCGCATCGGCCTCCGTGACCTGCAAGACCTGCGCATTGAGCTGCGCCGGGGTCAGGATCGCGGCATAGGTGCCGTTGGCGGCGACGACCGCCGTGCCCAGCACCGTGCCGCCCGCGTCGCGGATGGTGACGGTGCCGCCAGCCTCGCCGGTGCCGGTGACCAGGTTCCCTGCGCCGTTGATCGCGGCGGTCAGGCCGATGGGCGCGGTGATGTCGGGCGCGGTGGCCTGCGCGATGGGCGAGACATTGCCCGCCGCGTCCGCCTGGATCAGCGTCACAAGCTGGCCGTTCGCCTGCGCCGGGGTCAGTGGAGCGGTGAAATTGCCGTTCGCATCGACGATGGCGGTGCCGAGTACCGCACCCCCTGCGCCCCGTATGGTGACGGTCGCGCCGACCTCTCCGGTGCCGGTCAGACTGGTGCCGTCACCCGACACGACCCCTATGGGCGCGAGCGGCGCGGTCAGGTCGGGCGCGATGACGGGGAATGCGGGTGAGCCATTGCCCGCCGCGTCGTTCTGCACGACGGTCAGCGGCTGGCCGTCGACTTGCGGCGTGACGAGCGCGGCCACATAGGCGCCGTTCGCGCCCACAATGGCGGTGCCGAGCGTCGCACCGTTGGCGTCGAGGACCCGCACCGTCGCGCCGACCTCGCCGGTTCCCATGACCAGCGAGCCGGTCGGATCGATCATCGCGGTGGGCGCATCGGGGGCGGTCAAATCGGGGGCGATGACGGTCGCGGGGGGCGAGACATCGCCCTCGGCATCGGTCTGGGTCACGCGCACCGTCTCGCCGTCACGCTGCGGCGTGGTCAGCGTCGCGGTGTAGGTGCCGTCCCCGGCGACCTGCGCATTGCCGATCACCGCGCCATTCGCATCACGCACGATGATCGCGGAGCCGACCTGTCCGGTGCCCGAAACGCTCGCACCGTCGAGGGCGATGATCGCGGTCGGGGCGCCGGGCGTGTCGTTGAGGATCAGATCGGGTGCGGTCGCAGTACCGGCGGCGGAGACATTGCCCGCCGCATCCGCCTGGGTCAGGGTCAGCAGCTGTCCGTTGGTCAGCGCGGTGGTCAGCGTCACGCTGAAGCTGCCGTCCGGGTTCACCGGCACGGTGGCGAGGACCAGCCCGACCGGGTCGGTGATCGTCACCGTCGCACCGATCTCGCCCGAGCCGCTGACCACGGTTCCGTCGGCCGACACGGTCGCCACCGGTGCGTCCGGGGCCGTGCGGTCGAGCGCGGTCACGGTGGTCGCGAGCGATCCGTTGCCCGTGGCGTCCGCCTGAGTAACGCGCAGTATCTGGCTGTCGAGCTGGGGCGCGGACAGGATGACGGTGTAGGCGCCCTGCGGCCCGACGATCCCGGTGCCGAGCACGGCACCGCCCGCGTCGCGCACCGTGACGGTCGCGCCGACCTCTCCCTGGCCTGTGACGATGGAGCCCGTCGCATCCAGCGTCGCCACAGGGGCCGCGGGTGGGGTGATGTCGGGGGCGGCGACAATGGCCGGGATAGAGACATTGCCCGCCGCATCGGTCAGCGTCGCGCTGACCGTGCCGCCATCGGCCTGGGCGGGGTTGAGCGGCACGTTGAAGCTGCCGTCCGCGCCGACCTGGCCGGTGCCGATCACCGTGCCGCTGGCGTCCCGCAGGGTAACGGTCGCGCCGACCTCGCCGCTGCCGGTGGCATTGGCGCCGGTGCCGTCGAGCGCGAAGACGGGGCCGAGCGGTGCGGTCAGGTCGGGCGCGGTGGCGGGGCTGGGCGGGGAGGTGTTGCCCGCCGGATCCGCTTGCGTCACCTGAAGCACCTGGCCGTTCAGCTGCGGGGTGGTCAGGGTCAGCGCATAGTCGCCGGTGGCCGCCGCCGTGCCGGTACCGATGATCGTGCCATCGGGCGCGCGCACGGTGATGGTCGCGCCCGCCTCCGCCTGGCCGCTGACGATGATGCCGGTGGCGTCGACGCTGGCGGTCAGCCCGATCGGCGCGGTGGTGTCGAGCGCGGTCAGCGCCAACGGCGGCGAGACATTGCCCGCCGCATCAGCCTGAACGACCGACAGGATCTGGCCGTTGAGCTGTGCGCTGGCCAGCGGGACCGAGAAGCTGCCGTCCGCAGCGACCTGCGCCGTGCCCAACACCTGACCGGCGGCGTCACGCACCGTGACGGTCGTACCCGCTTCACCCGTACCCGTCACCAGCGTTCCGTCGGCCGAGACGGTGCCCAGCGGGGCGAGCGGCGCTGTCAGGTCGGGCGCGGTGGCGGGGCTGGGCGGGGAGGTGTTGCCTGCTGCATCGCCTTGGGTCACCTGAAGCACCTGGCCGTTCAGCTGCGGGGTGGTCAGGGTCAGCGCATAGGCACCACCGGCACCCGCCGTTCCGGTGCCGATGATCGTGCCATCGGGTGCGCGGACGGTGATGGTCGCGCCCGCCTCCGCCTGACCGCTGACGATGATGCCGGTGGCGTCGACGCTGGCAGTCAGCCCGATCGGTGCGGTGGTGTCGAGCGCGGTCAGCGCCAGCGGCGGCGACACATTGCCCGCCGCATCGGCCTGGACGACCGATAGGATCTGACCGTTGAGCTGTGCGCTCGCCAGCGGGACCGAGAAGCTGCCATCGGCGGCGACCGTGGCCGTACCGAGCGGCTGACCGGCGGCGTCACGCACCGTGACGGTCGCGCCTGCTTCACCCGTGCCGGTCACCAGCGTGCCGTCCGCCGAGATGGTGCCGACGGGTGCAAGCGGTGCGGTCAGGTCTGGTGCGACGGGCGCGAGCGGCAGGGAGACATTGCCCGCCGCATCGGCTTGCGTCACCTGCAGCGTTTCGCCGTCGATCTGCGCAGGGATCAGCGGCGCGGCATAGCTGCCGTTCGTGCCGACCACGGCGGTGCCGATGACCGTGCCATCGGGATCGCGGACGGTGACGGTCGCGCCGACCTCGCCCACGCCGGTCACGAAACTGCCGTCGCCGCTGATCGTGGCGGTCAACCCGGTCGGGGCGGTAATGTCGGGGGCGGTCACCGCGACGATGGGCGAGGCGTTGCCCGCCGCATCGGTCTGGACCAGCTGAAGCGCCTGGCCATTGGCCTGGGCGGGGTTCAGCGTCACCGCGAAACTGCCGTCCGGGGCCACCAGACCGCTACCCAGCAGCGTGCCGTCGGCGGCGCGGATGATGACGGTCGCGCCCGGCTCGCCGGTGCCCGACAGGGTCGCGCCCGCATCGACGACAGATCCGGTCGGCGCAAGCGGCGGGGTGGTGTCCGGTGCGAGGACGCTAGCGGGCGCAGAGACATTGCCCGCCGCGTCGGCCTGGGTCACCTGAAGCGTTTCGCCATTGATCTGCGGCGTGGTCAGCGTCGCATTGTAGATGCCGTTGGCGGCGACCGTGGCGGTGCCCAGCACCGCGCCGTTCGCATCGCGGATGGTGACGGTCGCACCCGCTTCGCCCGAACCGGTGACGATCGCGCCGTCACCGCTGATTGTGGCGGTCAGGCCGGTGGGGGCCGTGATGTCGGGCGCGGTCAGCGGCGTGGTGGGGGACAGATTGCCGCCGCGATCCGTCTGGTCGAGCGACAGCGCCTCGCCATTGGCCTGGGGCGGCGACAGCGGGGTGGTGAAGCTGCCGTCCGCGCCGACCGTCACCGTCGCGATCACCAAGCCATCGGCAGCGCGCACGCGGACGGTGGCGAAGGGCTCGCCGGTGCCGGTCACGCTGGTGCCGTCGGCGGCGATGGTCGCGATCGGGGCCGGGGGCGCGGTCAGGTCGGGCGCGGCGACGGTGGCGGGCTGCGACGGGTTGCCCGCCGGATCGGTCTGCGCCGCCGACAGGGTCTGGCCGCTGGTCTGCGGCGGGGTGAGGGGCAGGGTATAGCTGCTGTCCGCCGCCACGACCGCACTGCCGAGCAGCGTGCCATTGCCGTCGACGACCCGCACCGTCGCACCCGGCTCGCCATTGCCATAGACCGCCGAGCCGTCCGCCGACAGGATGGCGACCGGCGGAGCGGGGGGCGTGATATCGGGCGCGGTGACGGTGGCGACGGGCGAGACATTGCCCGCCGCATCGGCCTGCGTCACGGACAGTGTTTCGCCATTGGCCTGCTGCGTGGCGAGCGGCGCGCTGAAGCTGCCATCGGCGGCGACGGTGACGGTGGCAAGCACGCTGTTGTCGGGCGCGCGTACGATCAGGGTCGCGCCCGGCTCACCGGTGCCGCTGATGCTGGTGCCGTCCGCGCTGACCGTCGCCACGGGGGTGGCGGGGGCGGCGAGATCGGGCGTGACCGTCGTCGTTGCGGGCGAGGCATTGCCCACTGCGTCGGTCTGGATCGCCGAAAGCGTCTGGCCGTTGGCAACGCCGATGGGCAGGGGCAGGCTGAAGCTGCCGTCGCTGCCGACCGTCGCGGTGCCGACCGGCTGGCCGCCCGCATCGACGACCTGCACCGTGGCGCCCGGCTCACCCGTGCCGGTCAGTTGCGTGCCGTCCGCGCTTACGGTGACGACCGGCGCGGCAGGCGCAGTGATGTCGGGCGCGCTGACGCTGGTGGCGGACGAGATGTTGCCTGCGGGATCGCTCTGCGTGACGGTCAGGGTTTCGCCATTGGCCTGCGGCGTGGTCAGCGGCAGGGTGTAATTGCCCTGCGCGTCGACCGTGACAGTGCCGAGCGGCTGGCCAACCGCGTCGCTGACGGTGACGGTCGCACCGGGTTCGCCGGTGCCGGTGATGCTGGTGCCGTCGCCCGCGATGGTGGCGGTCGGGGCGGCGGGTGCCGTGATGTCAGGGGCGGTGACCGTCGTGGCGGGGGAGGTGTTCCCCGCCGGATCGCTTTGCGTGACGGTCAGCGTCTCGCCATTCGCCTGCGGCGTGCCCAGCGGCAGGCTGTAGTTGCCCTGCGCATCGACCGTGGCGCTGCCGAGCGGCTGTCCGGCCGCGTCGCTGACGGTGACGGTCGCGCCCGGTTCGCCGGTGCCGGTGATGCTGACACCGTCACCAGCGACGGTGGCGGTGGGGGCAGCGGGTACGGTGATATCCGGTGCACTGACCGATGTAGCGGGGGAGGTGTTGCCCGCCGGGTCGCTCTGCGTGACGGTCAGCGTTTCGCCATTGGCCTGCGGCGTGGTCAGCGGCAGGGTGTAGTTGCCCTGCGCGTCGACCGTGACAGTGCCGAGCGGCTGTCCGGCCGCGTCGCTGACGGTGACGGTCGCACCGGGTTCGCCGGTGCCGGTGATGCTGGTGCCGTCGCCCGCGATGGTCGCGGTCGGGGCGGCGGGTGCCGTAATGTCAGGCGCGGTGACCGTCGTGGCGGGCGAGATGTTCCCCGCCGGATCGCTTTGCGTGACGGTCAGCGTCTCGCCATTCGCCTGCGGCGTGCCCAGCGGCAGGGTGTAGTTACCCTGCGCATCGACCGTGGCGGTGCCGAGCGGCTGGCCAGCTGCATCGCTGACGGCAACGGTCGCGCCGGGTTCGCCGGTGCCGGTGATGCTGGCGCCGTCGCCCGCGACAGTCGCGCTGGGGGCGGCGGGAGCAGTGGTATCGGGTGCGCTGACCGAGGCAGCGGGCGAGGTGTTGCCCGCCGGATCGCTCTGCGTGACGGTCAGCGTCCCGCCATTGGTCTGGGGCGTGCCCAGCGGCAAGGTGTAGTTGCCTTGCGCATCGACCGTGGTCGTGCCGAGCGGCTGACCAGCGGGATCGCGCACGGTGACGGTCGCGCCGGGCTCACCGGTGCCGGTGATCGCGCTGCCGTCCTCGGCGATGGTCGCGGTGGGCGCGGCCGGGGCGGTGAAGTCGGGGGCGGTGAGGGTAATGGTGGGGGAGACATTGCCCAGCGTGTCGCTCTGCACGACAGTCAGGGTCTCGCCATTCCCCTGTGGCGTGGCCAGCGTCAGGCTGTAATTGCCATTTGCGTCGACCGTCCCCTGGCCGATCGTCTGACCGGTCACGTCGCGCACGATCACCGTCGCACCGGGCTCACCGGTGCCGCTGACCGTCGTCCCCTGCGCATCGATCTGGGCGGTGGGCAGCGGCATGGTGCCGGTATCGACGGCGTCGATCTGCGTGGTGGGCGAGACATTGCCCGCCGCGTCCGTCTGGGTCACGACCAGCACGCCGCCGCCCGTCTGCGCGGTGGTCAGCGTCACCGTATAGCTACCATCGGCGGCGACGATGGCGGTGCCGATCTGCTGGCCGTCCGGGCCGATGACGCGCACGGTCGCGCCGGGCTCGCCCGATCCGGTCACGGTGGTGCCGTCTGCGGACAGGGTCGCGGCGGGTGCGGCGGGCGGCGTGATGTCGGGCGCGGCAAGGGTGACGGCGGGCGAGACATTGCCCGCCGGGTCGCTCTGCGTGACGGTCAGGGTGCCGCCATTGGCCTGTGGCGTGGTCAGCGGCAGCGTATAGCCGCCCTGCGCATCGACGATCGCGGTGCCCAGCACCTGCCCGGCGGCGTTGCGCACGGTGACGGTCGCGCCCGCCTCGCCGGTGCCGGAGATGCTGGTGCCGTCGCCGTTGATGCTTGCGGTGGGCAAGGCGGGCGGGATGGTGTCGGGCGCCGTCAGGGTGGTGGCGGGGGAAACGTTGCCCGCCGGATCGGCCTGGCTGACGGTCAGCGTGCCGCCATTCGCCTGGGGCGTGGTCAGGGTCAGCGTATAGGCGCCCTGCGCACCGACGACGGCGGTGCCCAGCACCTGTCCGGCGGCATTGCGCACCGTCACGGTCGCGCCGGGCTCGCCGGTGCCGCTGACCGTGCGGCCGTCGCCCGTGATCGTCGCGGTCGGGGTGGCGGGCGGCGTGATATCGGGCGCCGCCGTCGTGGCGGGGGGCGAGACATTGCCCGCCGCATCGCTCTGCACGACGGTGACGGGCTGGCCGTTGGTCTGGGGCGGGTTGACCGGGATGGTGAAGGTGCCGTCGGCGCCGACTGTGCCGGTGCCGATCACATTGCCCGCGCCGTCGGTCACGCGGACGGTCGCGCCCGCCTCGCCGGTGCCGCGGACGCTCGAGCCGTTGGCCGTAAAGCTGGCGGTGGGAATCGCGGGCGGCTGGGTGTCGACAGTGGGGCCGCCGGGCTGGTTGCCGCCATTGCCGCCGCCGCCAGACACCGCCGCGACCAGACCGCCGACCCCGGCCACGCCCAAGATGGCGGGCAGGATGAAGGACGAGCCGCCGCCCTCGCCGGTCGCCGCCGCGCCTATCAGGTCGTCGAGATCGGTGATCGCCCGGAACCGCCCCGCACCGCTGGCGGAAGGATTGGTGAGCCACTGGCTGCCCTGATCGTCGCGCAGCACGAGGTCGCTGATCTTGCCCTCCTGCTGGTCATAGAAATGGTCGATGCGAATGGTCTGGCCATCGGTCAGGCGGATGATCAGGTCGTTGCCCTCACGCTCCATCGTCGCGACCTGCGACCGGTCGATATTGAGCCGAACGACGCTGGGCGCGCTCAATTCGATGACGTTGGCGCTGGTCGTGGTGGTGGTGCCGGTCGCCTTTGCGATGATCTCGGTCTGCATGGCCTGTTCCTCCCATTGCATGTCGTCATGCCCCGGCACGCGGTGCCGGGCAGGGGGGCGCGGTCATGGCTGTCCTTGCGCAGACACGCGGCCTCCCCTTGCGCAAATCCTAACCGCGAAGAGGAGGCAGTGATGCGAGCGGACCGATTTCGGAATTAATTCAGATGGTTAATGGTTGTTAACTTATTTTGTGCGGAAAGGGCGTGCGGGCAGGACCGGCGCGTCGTTATCCGTCATCCGCACGGGTCGGATACGGCCATCGGAGGCATAGGTGATGTGATCGATCGCCACGACCCGCTCGCCTTGGAAAGGACCGGGGCCGGGTGCGCGGTCCCAGCGGTGATAGACGATCAGCCAGCGGCCGTCTGGCAGCGTGACGAAGCTGTGATGCCCCGGCCCCTGATGCCGCGCATCGCCGGTCAAGATCGCACCGCGATAGCGCCACGGCCCGGTGGGCGAGGGCGCGGTGGCGTAGTGGACCGAATAATCGGGGCCGTTGAACCGGCCATGGCTGTAGGACAGGTAATAGGTACCGCCGCGCTCGTGCATGAAGGCGCCTTCGGTGAAGTTCGGCGGGGTCGCGACCTTCACCTCCCCCGCGATGGTGACCATGTCGGGTTGCAGTTCCCAGACGCGCAAGGTTCCCCCTGCGCTGCCGCCTGCATAGAGATAGGTCTTGCCCGACCTGCGATCGGTGAAGACCATCGGGTCGATCGCCTCGAACCT
Organism: Sphingomonas sp. Leaf257; assembly: GCF_001422185.1. Classification (NCBI taxonomy): domain Bacteria; kingdom Pseudomonadati; phylum Pseudomonadota; class Alphaproteobacteria; order Sphingomonadales; family Sphingomonadaceae; genus Sphingomonas; species Sphingomonas sp. Leaf257. Next base: position 87,269 of record NZ_LMMH01000001.1, on the reverse strand, counting down.
TTTGTCACCGGTGATCAGCGGGCGGCCGCTGTCGCGATAGGGGCCTTCGGGCCGGTCGGCGACGGCGACGCCGATGCGGCTGGGCGTGGGGTTCTGCGGCCCGACCGAGTAATAGAGGTAATAGCGTCCATTCCGGGTCGCGACGCCGGGGGCCCAGAGGAAATGCTCGGGCGCGCCGTCATCCTTGATCCAACCGATCTGGTCGCGCCGGATCAATTCGCCGCGTGGCCGCCAGGTCTTCAGGTCCCGGCTGGAAAAGGCGCCGAAACGGTCGGCCGCCCAGCTTCCGCCAGGCCCTCCGGTCGGGAAGATCCAGAGTTCGTCGCCGATCATCATCGCATGGGGATCGGCCCCCTCGAACTGCGGATTGCGGGCGATCCCCGCCGCCGCGACGGTCAACGCCAGCCCGGCGGCGAAGGCGCTCAGTGTCTTCATGGTCGTGGTCCTCCATGTTCGGGGCAGCCCATGCGGTAGCTTAATGGGCTCAGCGCGCCCGAAGGCGGTACAACCCGGCACCATGCGGCGGCAGCGTCTGCGCGAAGCGGTCTTTCGCCCGGGTGAGCGAAGCACCGCTCCACAGATCGGTCACGCCGACTTCCCCCGACAGCCCTAGAGAGTGGAGCGCCAGCCCCACTTCCTTGGGCTTGTCGCCGGTGTTGAACAGCGCCAGATAACGGTCCTGGGCTGCGCCCTCGGGTTTGGCGGACCAGATTCGCGCGCCGTCCTGAACGAAATGCGGCTGGTTGTCGGTCGAGGCCTGGTTGACCGCGATGACCGCGCGGTTGGTCAGCAGCGCCAGCGTGGGGGCGTCCAGATAGCGCAGGTCGCCGCCCATGATCAGCGGCGAGCGCGCGATCGACCATAAGGACATCAACGTGCGCTGTTCGTCGGGCGTGAACTTGGTGTCGCGCTTGCCCAGCGCCAGCCGACCGAGCGGCAGCATGTCGGCATCGGGCCAGGAACCCGGCCCGCGATAGGGCGTCCAGTTCTCCAGCCGGGTGAACTGCGCCTCCAGCATCGACCATTCGTCCCAGAAATCGTCCGAGATGCGCCACATCTGCGCAAAGCGGCGGACATGAGGACCTCGGATCACCGGCGTTTCGCCGGGTGACAGGCTGAGGATGATCGGGCGGCCGCTGTTTTGGATCGCCTTGTGCGCCGCCTCGATCTCGGGCGCGTGCGCGTCATAGGGGCGGCTCATATCGTCCATCTTGACGAAATCGACGCCCCAGGAGGCGTAGAGCGCGAACACGCTGTCATAATAGGCCTGCGCGCCGGGCTTGGTCATGTCGACGCCGTACATGTCCGGGTTCCAGGTGCAGATGCTGGACGTGTCGGCGATGTCGGCGGCGCGGTAGCGGGTGCCGAGGATCGGCAGGTTCTTCTTCACTGCCAGCCGGGGGATGCCGCGCATCAGGTGGATGCCGAACTTCATGCCCATCGCATGGACGTCCGCCGCCAGCCTGGTGAAGCCCGATCCGTCCGCGCTGGACGGAAAGCGGTTCGGCGCGGGGATCAGCCGGCCATGGCCGTCCATCGCAGGCACCGGCGCGGCGTTATAGGTATAGCTGGACGCCTCGGGCTCATACCATTGGATGTCGACGGTGAAGACGTCATAGCCGAAGGGCAGCAGCTTGGCCCGCATGATCGCGGCGGTTTCGCGCGCCTGCGCCTCGGTGATGGTGGTCGCAAAGCTGTTCCAGCTGTTCCAGCCCATGGGCGGGCGCGGCGCCAGCGTGCCGGAGCGTTCCGCCGCCGTCGCGCCCTGCACGCCACCCAGGGCCAGTCCGCCGGTGATCGCCGCGCCGCCGGCCCCCATGCCGACCAACGCCTGTCGACGGCTGATCCCGCCCCCGGTCTTGCTCATCCATCCACTCCCGTTTTCTTGTCGAACAGGTCTACGGGGTGTCACGCGGATGGCAAGGCGGCGGGGGCTTTATATGTCTGACAATCGAATGCGGCTCAGAAGCGCCCCTCGAAGCTCAGGCCCAGGATGCGCGGCGGCGACATGGTGCCGCGGACCCGCCCGTCGAAATCGGTGAAGAAGGAGGTCGGCTGCTGCCGGTCAAAGATATTGCTGGCGAGCAGATAGGCCCCGAAATGCCGCCCCTGCCAGCCCAGCTTGGCATTGACCAGCGTGATCGGGCGGATGTCGCGCACGGTTTGGTCGATGGTGCTCTGGAACACAGCATCGCGATAGGTGGCGTTGAGATTGGCGAACAGTCCGCCCGCGCTGCGCCAGGTGCCGCCCCATGACGCGGTCCAGCGCGGCGCGTTGGCAAACTCGTTGCCGGTGGCCGACCATTTCGCGGTGCCGATCGGCACGGTGAAGTCGAGGAACTCGGTCCGGCTGTGCCCAATGCCTGCGTAAAGATCGAGGTGACGCGTCGGCCGCCCGCGGAGCTCCGCCTCGAAGCCATAAAGGCGCGACTTGCCCGCATTGACGACCTGGCTGTCGAACACCGCGCCGGGGGTCAGCTGCACCGATACCTGCTGGTCGCGCCAGTCGATATAATAGGCATTGGCGTTGAAACTCAGTCGGCGGTCGAACCAGTCTGAGCGCAACGCGACCTCGTAATTCCAGGTATATTCGGGCGCATAGGTGAAGCTCTGGCCGCGCTGCTGATTGATCCCGGCGCCCCCGGCGCGATAGCCGCGCTGCGCCGTCGCGCTCAGCGAGGCATCGGAGGTCACGTCCCAGGTCAGGCCCAGCTTGGGCAGCCAGGCGTCATAGGTGATGGCGCGTGTCGGATCGACGCTGGTCGCCCCCGCCGCCGTCGCCACCAGCAGCGCATTCAGCCGGGTGACGATGGGGGCGAGGGCGGGCACGGGCAACCGGGCCGGATCGGGCAGCGTGCCGTTCAGCGCGACCGACTGGCTCGCCCCGCGCATTTGCCGTTCATTGTCGTAGCGCAGCCCTGCGCGCAGTTTCAGGCGGGTGGTCAGCGGGAAGGTCAGGTCGGTGAAGCCCGCCAGATTGCGCGTCAGGCGCGGCTGGGTCAGCAGGTTCCTGATCGGAACCACGCCGCCATAAAGGCCCAGCACCATGTCCACCATCGGCTGCGACAGGCCCAGTGCCAGCAGCTGGCGATCGACGCCCAGCCGCGTCAGGTTCATATTCTGCGTCGCCTCGAACCGATAGTCGCGATTGTCCTCGCGCAGATAATAGGCGCCGATCAGGCCCTGCACCCAGGGCAGGTCGATACCCAGCCGCACTTCCTGCTGCACCGTCCTGGCGGGGTCGCTGGTGCGGCTCAACTGGCCGGGGGTGGGGTTGCGATCCGGGTCGGCGATGTAGAGCGCGCGCACATTGGAATAGTTGGTGATCGAACTCAGGTCGAAGCCGCCGCCCAGCGTATAATGCGCCTCCAGCGTGGCGATGTCGCTCAGCGCGCGGGTGTTGGTCGCCACATCCTCGGTGACGATGCGATCCCGGCGGGCATAGGGCGGATCGAACTCGGAGGAATAGGCGCCGCGCACATGGCGGTCGTGCATATAGGTCGCGATGATCCGCAGCCCCGGCACCGCGTCGGGGGTGAAGAGCAGCTTGCCGCGCAACGTCTCCGACTGGCGGGGATCGGCGTCGCGGTGCAGCGTGGTGTTGTAGAGCAGGCCGTCCGACCGCGCGATCTCACCGGCCAGGCGAAACGCGATCTGGTCGCCCAGGATCGGCCCGCCCAGCGCGGCGGCGGCGCGACGCTGTCCGTCGGGGCCGGTGAGCATCACTCGGGCCTTGCCGTTCCATTCGTAGACGGGGTCAGTCGTGCGGATGACCACCGCCCCGGCCAGCGCGTTGCGGCCCTGTACCGTGGATTGCGGACCGCGAAACACCTCGACCTGCGCGATGTCGTACAGGTCGAGCGGCCCGGTGTTCAGCGCCGCGCGCGGCAGGACCGCCCCGTCGAGATAGACGCTGGCCAGCGCCCCGTCGCCCGCGCCCGACACGTTGAAGGCATCGATGCCGCGAATGGTGAAGCTGGTCCGGTCGGCATTGATCGCGACATTGGGCGTGCGTTGCAGCACGTCGTACATGTCGATCAGATTTTGGTCGGCGATGGTCTGTCCGGTCGTCACCGCGACGCTGGCGGGCGTGTCGCGCAACGTCCGGTCGGCTTTCTCGCCCATGACCACGATGTCGTTGCCCGCCTCCGTCGACGCCGTGTCATGGCCCTGCGACGTCATGCTTTGCGCCAGACAGGGTGCCGCCACCGAAGACAGCATCATGGCCAGCGCCGCCCGAACCCACATGTCATACCCCCCAATTCGTTGCGGGGGCGGACTAATATCCGTGATTATGCGAGTCAATTGCAATATAGGCAGTGTCGGCTCAGGAGCGGTGCTGGCTTCACGTCGCGCAGTGGCAAATCGACGCCATGATCGTTACGTTAGGCGCGGCGGCGGAGCGGCTGCCATCCCGGATCGGGAAGGATGAGCGAGCGATGCACGGACGACATGTCGAGTTCCAGCCCAGCCACGAATTGCTGCAGGCGACGATGGACGCGTCGACCGACATGATCCAGGTGTTCGAGGCGATCCGCGACGAGGCGGGCGGCATCGTCGATTTCCGCTGGGTGCTGAACAACCACACGTCCGAACGCAAATATGGCGAGGTGCGCGGCGAAAGCCTGTTGCAGCGCAATCCCGGCGTCATCGAAGAGGGTATTTTCGACACCTTTTGCCGGGTGACCGAAACCGGTCTGCCCGAACAGGCCGAGCGTCATTATGTCCATGAGCAGTTCGACGGCTGGTTCTTCCAGACGGTCGTGAAGCTGGGCGACGGTGTCGCCACCACCACGCGTGACATCACCGAATGGAAGGAATCGCAGGCCGAGGTCGTTCGACTTCGCGAAGAGGTGGTGAAGGTCAAGCTGGCCGAGACCGAGGGACAGCTTGCGGCGATCTTCGCCACCGCGCCGATCGGTCTGTCGGTCCTGTCGCTCGACGGGCGCTTCCTGCGCGTCAATGACGAGCTGTGCCGCATTCTGGGCCGTTCGCGCGAGGCGGTGCTGCACTTGCGCGTGCCCGATGTGACGCATCCCGACGACCTGCCGCCCAGCCTGGTGGCGATCGAGGAAGCGGTGTCCACCGGCCGTCCGGCGACCCTGGACAAGCGCTATTCGCGCCCCGACGGCTCGCTGGTCTGGGCGAGCAGTACGCTGTCGGTCCTGCCCAAGGGGGACGGCCAGCCCGACCGGCTGCTGGTCGTGACGGCCGACCTGTCCGAGCGGCGCAAGGCGGACGAGGCGCTGCGCCGAAGCGAGGCGTTGCAGCGCGTGCTGATCGCCGAATTGCAGCATCGCACCAGCAATTTGCTGGGCGTGGTCCGTTCGATCGCGGAGAATACGGCGCGTGGCTCGGCCAGCCTGCCCGATTTCCGGGCGCGGTTCGATGACCGGCTCGACGCGCTGTCGCGGGTGCAGGGGCTGTTGTCCCGGCTGAACGAGCAGGACCGGGTGACGTTCGACGGACTGCTCCATGCCGAACTGATCGCGATGGACGGGCGGGCCGATGCGGTGACGCTGAGAGGCCCGACGGGTGTGCGGCTGCGCTCCTCGACCGTCAATACGCTGGCCATGGCGATCCATGAGCTGGCGACCAATGCCATGAAATATGGCGCGCTGGGGCAGGGCGGGGGACGGCTTGCGATCAGCTGGGCGCTTCAGGCGGAAGGGCCGAACGGCAAGCCTTGGCTGCACATCGACTGGCGCGAAAGCGGCGTGCGGATGCCCGAAGGGGCATGGCCCACGGGCACGGGACAGGGCCGGGAACTGATCGAGCGCGCGCTTCCCTATCAGCTGGGCGCGCGGACGACGTACCGCTTGGGCGAGGACGGCGTGCATTGCACCATCGCCATTCCTGTATCGACCACGGTCGGCGCGGACGAGCGCGGTTCGGCGAACGGCGACGAGGTTGCGACGGCGGCCTAGGTCACGCCGCCAGGGTGCGATCCTCGGCCAGCGTCAGGCACAGATCGGCACGACCGGGCATTTCAGCCCATATGTGGCGGGTCAGCCGCTCATAATGGCTGACGAAGCGGGCAAGCTGCGCATCGTCCATCACACCCGCGCCGGAGCCGCGCGTGCGGCGCAGCGCCTCTTCCTGCTGGGTGCGCCAGCGCAGGACGGTGGACCAGTCGGGCGGAATCATCAGCACCAGCGCATTGATGGGGGCGAACAGGCGCGGATAGTCGGTCGCCAGCGCGGTATTCACATGTCGCCGCCAGACCTCCTCGGCATCCTCCAATGCTTCCAGTGCGTTGAGCGGTGCGACCAGTGCGGCCTCGTCCTCTGCCCGCGCGCCGACGCACCATCCCTCGAAGATCAGCAACTCGCATCCCTCCGGCGCGCAGGGCCAGGTCGATTGCGGCGCGCGGTCGTCGATCGCCTTGTCGAAACGCGGCAGGGGAACGGCCTCGCCCCGTGCGACCGCCGCGATCGTCTCGACCCCCAGCGCCACGTCATGCGTGCCCGGCACGCCGCGTGTCGCGAACAGCGGATGCACCGCGCGCGCCAGCTTCTGCCGTTCGGCACGGGTGAGGTAGAGATCGTCGAGTGACAGGATCGCGCTGCGCTCGACCTGCTTCGCCAGTCGCGCGGCGATGGTCGACTTGCCGCTTCCCTGCGCCCCGCAAAGCCCCAGGACCAGCGGCGGGTCGCCGGACCGCCGCCGCGCCAGCCGATCCGCGACCAGCGCCGCGATGGCGGTTTCAGGCGACACGATCGGCCGGTTCCTCGCCGCAAGCAAAGGCGGCGAGATTGGCCGCCGCGCGCATGCCCATCGCGGTTCGCGCCTCGATGGTGGCGCTGCCCAGATGCGGCAGCAGGACGGCACGCGGATGCGCCAGCAGGCCCGGATGCACCTTGGGCTCGTGTTCATAGACGTCCAGCCCGACGCCGCCGATCCGCCCCTGATCCAGCGCCTCGACCAGCGCGCCTTCGTCGATCACCGGCCCGCGCGCGGTGTTCACGACGATCGCATGGGGCTTCATCCGGGCCAACAGGGCGGCATCGATCATGTGCCGGGTCGCGTCGCCGCCGGGAACGTGCAGCGACAGAATATCGCATTCCGCTGCCAGGGCTTCGAGCGATTCCGCCCGCGTGGCGTCGAGCATGCGTTCCACCTCGGGCGCGGCGGCGGAGCGGCTGGCATAGCGCACCCGCATCCCCAGCCCGCGCGCCTTGACCGCCGTCGCCTGCGCGATGCGGCCGAAGCCGACCAGCCCCAGCGTCTTGCCCGACAGCCCCTGTCCGATCAGGTGCGAAGGGCGCCAGCCGGTCCATGCGCCGCTGCGCAACTCGCGTTCGCCTTCGCCCGCCCGGCGTGCGGTCATCAGCATCAGGAGGATCGCGATCTCCGCCGTCGCCTCGGTCAACACATCGGGCGTGTTGGTCACGACCAGCCCGGCGGTGCGCGCGGCGGTCAGATCGACATGATCGACCCCCGCTCCGTAATTGGCGAGGATGCGGACCCGGCGGCCCGGCGTCGCGATCAGATCGGCATCGATCCGGTCGGAGATCGTCGGCATCCAGGCGTCATATTCGGTCATCGCCCTGGCCAGCGCGTCGCGGTCCAGCGGCCGGTCGTCGGCGCTGAGCGTCGTATCCCAGCTTTCGGACAGATGCCGTTCGACATCGTCCGGCAGGCGGCGGGTCACGAGCAATTTGAGCCTGTCGGTCATGATGATCGCTCCTTCTCCGCCTCGTTCGCCCCGCGCCAGCGCTGATCAGGCGCCGGCGAGCAGCGCCGCCATTTGCGCGGCATGGGGCCGCCAATCGATGCCGCGCGCGTCCAGCCACGCATCGTCATAATAGGTGCAGCCATATCGCTCGCCCCCGTCGCAGAGCAAAGTGACGATCGAGCCGCGCTCCCCCGCCGCCGCCATTTCGGCGATCAGCGTGGCGCAGGCGATCAGGTTGGTGCCGGTCGACCCGCCGACCCGCCGTCCCAGCCGTGCTGACAGCGCGCGCATCGCGCCGATGCTGGCGGCATCCTCGACCGCGATCATCCGGTCGATTACGGAGGGGATGAAACTGGGCTCGACGCGCGGCCGCCCGATCCCCTCGATGCAACTGCCGCAACCTTCGGGCAGCGACAGTGCCCGGCGGTCGGCGAAGTGCCGGTGGAAGACCGAATGGACCGGGTCCGCGACGCAGAGCCGGGTGCCGTGCCGCTGATAGGCGATGTACCGCCCGATCGTCGCGGAGGTGCCGCCCGTTCCCGCGCCGCAGACGATCCATTCGGGGACGGGATATTCCTCCGCCGACATCTGCGCAAAGATACTCTCGGCGATGTTATTGTTGCCGCGCCAGTCGGTCGCCCGCTCGGCATAGGTGAACTGGTCGAGATAATGACCGCCCGTCTTCGCAGCCAGGGCGTTGGAGACGTCGTACACGGTGCGCGGATCGTCGACCGTGTGAATCTCGCCGCCATGGAAACGGATCGCGTCCAGCTTGGGCGCAGCGGTCGAGGCGGGCACCACCGCGATGAAGCGCAGGCCCAGCATCTTGGCGAAATAGGCTTCGCTGACCGCCGTCGAGCCGGAGGACGATTCGATCACGCAGGTATCCGGCCCGATCCAGCCATTGCACAGCGCATAGAGGAAGAGCGAGCGCGCCAGCCGATGCTTCAGACTACCGGTAGGATGGCTGCTCTCGTCCTTTAGATAGAGCGTGATCCCAGGATAGCGCGGCAGGTCGACCCGGATCAGATGCGTGTCGGCCGAGCGGTTATAGTCCGCCTCGATCCGTCTTATCGCTTCCATGCGCCACGCGCACAGATCGGCCTTGCTCCGCTCGACAGTCATGCTTGCCCCATTCGTCCCCATCGCGCGGCTCTTAGTCGCGAATGGCCGCTTTGGGAAAGATGGCATGCCCGCGCCGCGGCTTGCGGGCGCGGATGGCTTGGCCCATGCTGGCCCCATGATCGCCTCTCGCCGCTCCGTCCTTGCCGCCGGTCTCGCTCTGGTCGCGGCCCCTACCCTTGCCGACGCGGCGGAGACGACGCCGCGCCTTCGTCGCCTGTCGCCGGGGCTTGACCGGATGATCGCGCCGGGCACCGAACCGGAAGTGATCGCCACCGGCATACGATGGGCGGAGGGGCCGGTCTGGGTGCCGAGCGGAGACTATCTGCTGTTCGCCGATCCGCCCGCCAATATCGTTCGCCGCTGGCAGCGGGGGCGGGGCGTGTCGGTGGTGCTGAACCCCTCCGGCGCGGCGGGAACCGATCCGGCGCTGGTCCGCGAACCCGGCGCCAACGGGCTGGCGCTGGACGCCAAGGGCGCGCTGCTGATCGCCAATAGCGGCGGGCGGACCATCGACCGGGTGGACCTGAAGACCGGCCGCCGCACCGTGCTGGCCGATCGTTATGCGGGCAAGCGGTTCAGCAGCCCCAACGACCTGCACGTCGCGAAGGACGGTGCGATCTGGTTCACCGACCCGCCTTATGGTTTCAAGGATGGGGATACATCGCCGCTGAAGGAACAGGCGGTCAATGGCGTCTATCGGCGGCGGCCCGATGGCAGTGTCGACCTGATCGACGGCACGCTGACCCGCCCCAACGGCATCGCGCTGTCACCCGACGAACGACGTCTTTATGTGTCAGTGTCGGATGAAGCGGCTCCCGCGATCATGGTCTATGACGTCGATGCGCGGGGGCAGGTCGGCAATCGCCGCATGCTGCTCGATGCGCGTGCGATGCTGGCGGCCGGAGGGGCTGGCCTGCCCGACGGGATGAAGGTCGCGCGCGACGGCACGCTGGTCTGCTCCGTCCCCGGCGGCATGATGCTGATGACCCCCGAGGCCGAGCCGCTGGGCCTGATCGAGCAGGGGGCGCCCATCGCCAATTGCGCGTTCGGCGAGGCGGGCCGCGCGCTGTTCATGGCCGCGAACGACCGGATCCTGCGCATCGCGCTCCGTCCCGGCTGGCAAGGCTGATCGGCGGATCAATTATAGGCCGGGATGTCGGGACGGCGACTCTGATAGCGCTAAAAAGAGCGAGCCGGTAGGGAAGGGGGCATGGCGCAGTCCGCCTGGCCCGTTCGCGCCCTACCGGGTGCTGCGCAAGATTTATAGCCACCACGCTGCGTGGCGGCGTCACGCATAAGGAGACGGATCGATGAAGTTGTTGCGTTATGGCGAAATGAACCGCGAGCGGGCCGGGCTGCTGGACGATCAGGGCCGCATCCGGGCGCTGCCCGAGGCGCTGGGCGATCTGGCGGGCGACCGGCTGACGCCGCAGGGTCTGGCGGAGATCGCCGCGCTCGATCCCGACACGTTGCCCGTCGTCGAGGGCAATCCGCGCCTGGGCTCGTGCGTCGCACGTCCCGGCAAGTTCATTTGCATCGGCCTGAACTATCGCGCGCATGCCGCCGAAAGCAATCTTCCCATCCCGGCCGAGCCCGTCGTGTTCGGCAAGTGGAGCAGCGCCGTCGTCGGCCCGAACGACGATGTCGAAATCCCGCGCGGATCGGAAAAGACCGACTGGGAAGTCGAACTGGGCGTCGTGATCGGCACGCGCGGCCGTTACCTCACGGAAGCCGAGGCGCTGTCGCATGTCGCGGGCTATTGCGTCGTGCATGACGTGTCGGAGCGTGCGTTCCAGATGGATCGCGGCGGCACCTGGGACAAGGGCAAGGGCTGCGACACGTTCGGCCCGACCGGCCCGTGGCTGGTCACGGCGGACGAGGTGGGCGATCCGCAGAATCTGCGCCTGTGGCTGGAGGTCGACGGCAAGCGCTATCAGGACAGCAGCACCGCCGACATGATCTTCACCGTGGCCGAACTGGTATCCTATGTCAGCCAGTTCTGCACGCTGGAGCCGGGGGACATCATCTCGACCGGCACGCCCGAGGGCGTCGGTCTGGGCCAGAAGCCGCCGGTCTATCTGCGCGCGGGCCAGACGGTGAAGCTGGGTGTCGAGAAGCTGGGCGAACAGACGCAGCGCATGGTCGCGGCGGGCTGAACCTGAATCACCCCTCCCCTTCAGGGGAGGGGCAGGGGGTGGGGCGCCTCCGCAAGCGCCGTGCCGGTTGAAAGGCCCCACCCCGACCCCTCCCCTGAAGGGGAGGGGCTAATGGCCGATCAATTCTCCGCGTCGATCTCGCTGTCGACGCTGTCCATGAAGTCGCGAGCGGCTTCGCGGTCTTCCTCGTCGTCAAAGGCTTCGTCGATGTCGGGCGCGACGCCGATCATATAGGCCAGGCACCACAGCGCGAAGCGGCGGCCGCTGTCGCGCTCCAGCCCGAACTGCACGCGCAGCCGGTCGATCCCCGCGCCGAGCTGTTCGGGGGTGAGGTCGGCAATCTCTTCGGTGCCGAAGAAGCGGATAAGCAACTGGTCGAAATCCATGGCCGTCCATAGCCGACCCGCCGCCCGTTCCCAAGCCTCAGTTGCCCGACTGGATCCGATCGCCCGCCGCCCGCTGCTCGGCGGCGCGCTTCGTCAGGGTCTTCAACGTCTCGTCGAACTTGCCCTCGCGTTCGGCCATGCGGAATGGGCGCACCTCGTCGACCAGGATTTCCGAGGGCGTCGGGGTCTGCGCGAACTGCGCCGCGACCGCATCGGCGAAATCCTGAAGCGGCACATAGCCCGGACGATGCGCCTGGCCCGGCGTCAGGTCGGTCTGCACGCCCGGCGGGGCCAGCTCGATCACCTCGACCTTGCCCTCCAGCTGGGTGCGTAGCGACACGGTATAGGAATGGATCGCCGCCTTGGTCGCCGAATAGGTCGGTGCGGCGACCAGCGGCACGAAGGCCAGGCCCGAGGTTACGTTGACGATCGCGGCGTCGGGCTGCTGGGTCAGATGGTCGATCAGCGCATTGGTCAGCCGGATCGGACCCAGGATGTTGGTGGTCAGCGTCGCCTCGGCATCGGCCAAGTCGCGGTGGCCGGTCAGATCCTCGAACTTCATGATGCCCGCATTGTTGAACAGCACGTTCAGCGCGGGGAAGTCTGCGACGATCTGCCTGGCGAAGGCGTCGACCGCCGCCGCATCCTCGACGTCCAGCGTGACGACATGGATGCGCTCGCGCCCTTCCGCCGCCTTTTCCAGTGCCTCGCGGCGGCGCCCGGCGATGATGACGGTGTCGCCGCGATCATGGAAACGATGGGCCAGCGCCTCGCCGATACCGCTGCCGCCGCCCGTCATCAGGATCGTGTTGCCGCTGGTCTTCATCGATGCGTCTCCGGGTCGGGTGGAATGATCCTCCGCACAATGATCGCGACCGGCTTTCGTTCACGCCGCGTCGCCGGTGATCCGATGCACGATGTCGCTGATCGCATTTCGGTCCAGGGGGGCGGGGTCGATCGAGTTGTGGATGCCGATCCCCTCGACCAGCGCATCGAGCGCACGGGCGGTCAGCGGATCGAAGAACCGCTCCAGCGCGGCGCGGCTGTTGTTCATCCACCCCTGCATGACGGTCGAGACCGAGGGGTGGCGCGCGGCGAAGGCATAGAGTTCGTAACTGAGCAGCAGCGTGCGCGGTTCGGCCCAGACCGACCCTGCGATGATGTCGATGATCGCCTCGCGCGCATCGTCGCGGCTCTGGGCCTGGGCCATGCGCGTGGCGAAGGCGTGCGACGATTCCTCCGCCAGTTGCGTGAAGGCATCGGTCAGCAACGCTTCCAGCGAGGTGAAATAATAGGTGACCGAACCCAACGGCACCCCCGCCGCCGCCGCGATCCGGCGATGGGTGGTGGCGGGCACGCCATGTTCCGCGATCACCTCCAGGGCGGCGGCGATGATTCGTTGCCGACGCTCCGGGTCGTTTCGTCGCGCGGATCGGTCGGCCATGCAAAAACTCCGTTGCATCGAATATGTACAAATGTACACATGCTGTCGAGAAAGTCAGCAAACGGCTCTGCCGTAGCGCGAAACGGGAAAGAAGAACCATGGACGAACCGCAATTGTCCCGCCGCACGATCCTGGGCAGCGCGGTGGCGTTGACCGTGCCCCAGATAACGATGGCGGCGGGGGCTCCGGTCGGGACGGCCGTGCTGGGACGAAAGGACGGCGTCTGGCTGAATGCGCCCAAGGTCTGGCGGGCGGAGGCAAATGGCGATCTGGTGATGACCACCGATCGCGGAACCGATTTCTGGCGCGAAACCCATTATGGCTTTACCCGCGACAGCGGCCATTTCCTGGGCTTCCCGACCGGTGACGCCTTCACCGCGCAGCTGCGTATCCGGGGGCGCTATGACAAGCTGTACGATCAGGCGGGGATCATGGTCCGCGTCGACGAGCGGCGCTGGGTCAAGGCGGGAATCGAGCTGTCCGACGGCCGTGCGATGCTGAGCAGCGTGCTGACCGACAGCCGTTCGGACTGGGCGACCGGCCCCTATGAGGGCAATGCGGCCGATTTCTGGATGCGCGTGACGGTCGCCAAAGGCGTGCTGCGCCTGCAGGTGTCGGCGGACGGCAAGCACTGGCCGCTGGTTCGGCTGGCGCCGTTTCCGGTCGCGCCAGGCTATCGGGTCGGGCCGATGGCCTGTACGCCCGAGCGGGAAGGGCTGGAGGTGCGCTTCTCCGACCTGCGCATCACCGCGCCGCTCGGCAAAGACCTGCACGATCTGAGTTGAGCATGACCAGTCAGAAACAGAGGATGCTGGCGGGCGAATTGTACATCGCCGACGATCCCGAGCTGGCGGCGGATGCCGCCCGCGCGGCGGCGTGGATGGTCCGCTACAACGATTCGCTTGGCCAGGATGCCGCCGATCGGCATGCGTTACTGGCCGAAGGGCTGGGGCGGGTGGGGGCGGGGGCGGTGGTCCGGCCGCCCTTTCACTGCGATTATGGCTATAACATCATGCTGGGCGAGCGGGTCTTCCTGAACTTTGCCTGCGTGATCCTGGACGTGGCGCGGGTCGAAATCGGCGCGGGCACGCAGATCGGGCCGGGCGTTCAGATCCTGACCGCCGACCACCCGCGCGATCCGGCGCTTCGGGCGCAGGGGTGGGAGTGCGGACGACCGATCCGCATCGGCGCCAATGTCTGGATCGGCGGCGGCGCGCTGATCCTGCCGGGGGTGACGATCGGCGACGATGCCATCATCGGCGCGGGCAGCGTGGTGACGCGCGACGTGGCGCGGGGGCAGACGGTGGTCGGCAATCCGGCGCGCGGCCTCGCTCGATGACGACGCCCGACACCACCCGGCGGGGCAAACCGCATTTCGAGGTGCTGGACGGCCTGAGGGGTACGGCGGCGCTGCTGGTGGTGGCGTTCCATATCCAGGGCATCACCGTGTTGTTCGAGGCGGACCGGCTGTTGCTGCCCCATGCCTATCTGGCGGTGGATTTCTTCTTCGCGCTGTCGGGTTTCGTCGTCGGCTATGCCTATGACGATCGCTGGGGCGGGATGCGTGTCAGGGGTTTTCTGGCGCGGCGTCTCGTCCGGCTGCATCCGTTGGTCGTGCTGGGGGCGGTGTTGGGATTGGCGAGTTACCTGCTCGATCCCTTTGCCGGGGATCGGCAGCATGCGTCGCCATGGCTGGTGGGACTGGCCTTTGTCGCGGCGCTGCTCGCCTTGCCCTCTGCGCCGCTGCCCAATCGGCTGGGGGACAGCCATCCGCTGAATGCGCCCGCCTGGACGCTCTTGCAGGAATATATCGCCAATCTGGCCTATGCCCTGGTCCTGCGCCGCCTGGACCTGCGGGCGCTGGTCGCGTTGGCAGGCCTGGCGGCGATTGCATCGGCCGCGACGGCACTGACGCTGGGGTCCTATGACACCGGCTGGGGGCTGCACAATTTCTGGGGAGCGCCGGTGCGTCTGGCCTATCCGTTCCTGGCCGGGTTGATCCTCTACCGTCTGGGCGACCATTTGCCGCGCCTGCGGCTGGGGTTCCTGCCGCTCAGCCTGATCCTGTTGCTGCTGTTCGCCGCGCCCGTCCTGCCCGAAGTCGGCGGGGTGAAGTGGAACGGCGTGTATCAGGCAGTCTGCGTGCTGATCCTGTTCCCGCTGATCCTGATCGCCGGGCGGCATTCGGCGGGCAGCGTCACCACGCTGCGCTTGTGCAAGGCGGCGGGGCGATTGTCCTATCCGCTGTACATCACCCATTATCCGTTCGTGTACGTCTATATGAACTGGGTGGCGAACGGCCCGGAAACGGACAGCAAGACGGCGCTGGTTGCGGTTTCGCTCTATCTGTTCACGCTGGCCTTCGCCGCGGCGGCGTGGCGCTTCTGGGACGTGCCGATCCGCGCACGCTGGGCCGCATGGCGTAATCCGCCTTTCGGCACGCAGCGTCGCTGAAGGCGGATCGGCGCAACCCCGCTTGGGGCGGTGGAACACGTCCGACCGTGTCACCGCCGTCATTACGTTTCCACACCATTACATTTCTTGTCTGCCTCCCCGTCGGGTTGACCATGGACACCCCAATATCGCAGTCGGCCCGCGAATGCTAATCACTCGCAAGAGTAACAGGGGGCGTAATGGTGGTACGAATGGGGGCAGCGGTTTCGGCATTGGCCATGGCATGGGCCGTGGCGATCGCTCCGGCGGGCGCGCAGACGCAGGCGGGGACCAGCGACACGGGCGAGACGGCGGCAGGTCATGAGGTGGTCGTGACCGCAGCCGGTTACGAGCAGCGCATCATCGAGGCCCCGGCGAGCATCACCGTGCTCGACCGCGCGAACCTGGAGGAAAAGCGGTTCGGCAGTCTGGCGGAGGCGTTGCAGGACGTGCAGGGCATCGATGTCGGCGGCGAGGCGGGCAAGACCGGCGGGTTGAACATCTCCATCCGTGGCATGCCCAGCGACTATACCCTGATCCTGCTCGACGGGCGTCGCCAGAATGCGCCGGGCGGGGTCACGCCCAATGGCTTCGGCGAAACCGCCACCAGCTTCCTGCCGCCCTTCTCGGCAATCGACCGGATCGAGGTCGTGCGCGGGCCGATGTCGACGCTTTACGGGTCGGATGCGATGGGCGGGGTCATCAACATCATCACCCGCAAGGTCGGCAGCCACTGGGTCGGCACCGCCACCGCCGAAAGCACGGTGCAGGGGGATGACCGGTTCGGCAACATCCAGTCGGTGAACGGCTTTGCGCAGGGGCCGGTGATCCGCAACCTGCTTGGCCTGACGCTGCGGGGCAGCGTGTTCCACCGCGAAGGTTCGGACATTCCGATCCCCGGCGATCCGGCGCTGACGCTCGGCCGGAACCCGGTGCGCTCCGACATCTATAATTATGGCGGCCGCCTGTCGCTGACGCCGCATACCGATCACGATCTGTGGATCGAATATGATCGGAACACGCAAAGCTATGACAATAGCGAAGGGCGGCTCGGCACGCTGGGGTCGGGCGGCTATGCGCCGGAGCAGCGCTTCAACCGCTCCAACTATGTCGTCGCGCATAGCTGGCGGACCGGGCTGGGCACGCTCGACACGACTCTGACCCGCAACGAGACCGAGACGATCGGTCGCCTGATCCCCCGAGGCACGCCGGGCAAGGTGCCGGGCAGCCCGCGCGAGTTGCAGGCGCGCAACGACATCGTCGACTCCCGGTTCGCAGGCAAGCAGGGGCCGGTCGCCTTCACCCTGGGTGGCCAATATTGGCGCGCGCGCATGGTCGAGGGGGTCGCGCCCGAGCCCTTCGCCTTCACCCAATGGGCCGGGTTCGCCGAAGCGACCGTGACCCTGACCGAGGGTTTCAACCTGACCGGCGGCGTGCGCTATGACGATCACTCGACCTTCGGCAACAAATGGTCGCCGCGCGCCTATGCGGTGTGGAACATCAACGACGCGCTGACCGTGAAGGGCGGCGTCAGTCGTGGTTTCAAGACGCCGCGCGTCGAACAGATCGCCGAGGGGATCATCGGTTTCGGCAATCAGGGGCGCACGCCGCTGCTCGGCACGCCGAACCTCATTCCCGAAACCAGCACCAGCTATGAAGCCGGTGTCTATTATGACGACAAGGGCCTGTTCAGCGGCAACGTCACGCTGTTCAACAACGACTTCACCGACAAGATCGCCGCCGGGCCGGGCATTCCCAACTGTCGGTTTGCCGGCAATCCGAACCGGCCGAACTGCCTCGACGTCGGACCGTTCCCGGCGGTCGACCTGTTCAGCCAGTCGGTGAACATCGACAAGGCGCGGGCACGCGGCATCGAAGCAGCGGGCAAGATCGCGTTCAGCCGCGCCGTCTCGCTGACCGCCAACTACACCTATACCGAAACCGAACAGCTGAGCGGCGCGGATCAGGGGCGACCGCTGATCGGTATTCCCAAGCACATGCTGAACGGCAATCTGCGGTGGAAGGTGACGGACAAGGCGAACCTGTGGACCCGCGCCGAAATCCGGTCGAGCCGGTATCGCGGCAACAACGACCAGCAGCGCGCGCTCGGCGATTTTCGCGGTTACGAGCTGTTCCACATCGGCGGCGCGTATCAGGTGACGGACGCATTCCGCCTGTCGGCGGCGATCTACAACATCTTCGACACCGATTATGCCGTGTACGAATCCTATCGCAGCGGCGCGAACACCATTTTCACGCCCGCCTATGCGATCAACCAGGAAGGCCGCCGGTTGTGGCTGTCCGCCAATGTCGATTTCTGACAGGCGGCGATCGACGTTCGTTGCACCCCATTCTCCCCTGGACAGGGGGGAATGGGCGTATCTGAAGGTCGGCACGACCCAAGTCGCAGACCGATCAGCTTTCCAGAATTTTAAGATTTCCACCGACTTCATCGAACTTCGCGACGTATCGCCGAAGTGGTGACCCCTACGAGAATCGAACTCGTGTTTTCGCCGTGAGAGGGCGACGTCCTAACCGCTAGACGAAGGGGCCGTGCAGTGGAGGGGCGCTATTAGCGGGGGTGGGGTAGGGCGTCAAGCGCTTCCCCGCCGAAACCTTGATAAAAGTGAAAGGGGCGGGGCGGCATGATGTCGTCCCGCCCCTTTCCGGTATCGATCAGGCGGCGTCCTTGCGGCGCTCGGCCATTTCCTCGTTCAGCATTTCGGCCAGCAGGAAGGCCAGCTCCAGGCTCTGGCCCGCATTGAGGCGTGGGTCGCAATGGGTGTGGTAGCGGTCGGCCAGCGACTGCTCGGTCACGTCGATCGCACCGCCGGTGCACTCGGTGACGTTCTGGCCGGTCATCTCGGCATGGATGCCGCCCGCATGGGTGCCCTCGGCGCGATGGACGGCGAAGAAGCCGCGCACTTCGGCCAGGATGCGGTCGAAGGGGCGGGTCTTGTAGCCGGTCGCCGCCTTGATCGTGTTGCCGTGCATCGGGTCGCAGGACCAGACCACCGGATGCCCCTCGCGCGTGACGGCGCGCACGAGCTTGGGCAGGTGCGCCTCGATCTTGTCATGGCCGTAGCGGGTGATCAGCGTCATGCGGCCGGGCACGCGGCCCGGGTTCAGCGTGTCGAGCATGCGCAGCAGCGCCTCGGGCTCGAGGCTGGGGCCGCACTTCACGCCGATCGGGTTGCCGATGCCGCGCAGGAACTCGACATGCGAAGAACCCTCGAACCGGGTGCGGTCGCCGATCCACAGGAAATGGGCCGAGGTGTCGTACCAGTCGCCGGTCAGCGAGTCCTGACGCGTCAGTGCCTGCTCATAGGGCAGCAACAGCGCTTCATGGCTGGTGTAGAAGCTGGTCTGCGCCAACTGGGGCACCGACGCCGGGTCGATGCCGCACGCCGCCATGAAGTCCAGCGCCTCGCCGATCCGGTCGGCCATCTCGCTATACTTCTGCGCCCAGGGGCTGCGGCCCATGAAGTCATGCGTCCAGCGATGCACCTGATGCAGATTGGCATAACCGCCCTGCGCAAAGGCGCGCAGCAGGTTCAGCGTCGCCGCCGACTGCGCATAGGAACGCAGCATCCGCTGGGGATCGGGCACGCGCGCTTCGGGGGTGAAGGCGATGTCGTTGACATTGTCGCCGCGATAGCTGGGCAGTTCCACGCCACCCACGACCTCGGTATCGGCCGAGCGCGGCTTGGCGAACTGGCCCGCCATGCGACCCAGCTTCACCACCGGCAGCTTCGAGGCGAAGGTCAGGACGACCGCCATCTGCAGGATGACGCGGAACGTGTCGCGAATGTTGTTCGCACTATGCTCGGCAAAGCTCTCGGCGCAGTCGCCACCCTGGAGCAGGAAACCCCGGCCCTCGGCCACCTCGGCCAGCTCGGCGGTCAGGCTGCGCGCCTCGCCCGCAAAGACCAGCGGCGGATAGGTCGCCAGCGTCTTGGTCGCGGCATCCAGCGCATTCTGGTCGGGATAGCGGGGAAGCTGGCGCGCTTCGGCGTTGGTCCAGCTGTCGGGGGCCCAGTTCGCGGCCATGATCGTCCTGCTCTTTCGTCTTCTTTGGTTTCGAGCATCGCCCATGCGCCGATTTGACCCCATACGCAATGAAGTTGGCGTTTGAGGCCCCCAAGTCGCGTGCTTTGTTGCGCCTGATACGAATTTGCGCCGAACGGTGGCCGATTGCGGCGACCGGCTTTGCGGATTCGGGGCAGAGGCGGTAGCGGAGGCGGGATGTCGCGTGCCTCCATCCTGTCGTCGGCGGTCGTCGCCCTGTCCGCCTTCCTGCTGTCGGTGCCGGACCAGGCGCCCGCGGCCCCCTTGGTGTTGGTCGAGAAGACCGACGACACCGCCTTGTTCGGGGCGATGCGGGACGCCGATCTGCGGCTGGCGACGATCGCGTGGAAGCTGGCGACGGCCAACGCCGCAATCTGTCCCGACCGGGCACCGACCCCCGGTATCGTGATCCACGCGATCGACCAGTACGACCCGGGGGTGCGCAAGGACCTGCCCGCGATCTTCGGCTTCGAGGGGCCGGTCGCGGTCGAGGCGGTGGTGCCGGGCAGCGCGGCGGCCAAGGCCGGGGTGCAGGCGAACGACACGATCGAGGCGGTCGACGGCAAGCCCTTCACGGTCAATCCGGCGGGTGCGTCGCAGGCGAACACCGCGACCCGCGATGCCGCGCAGCGCCAGATCGCCGCGGAGCCCGCTGACCGGCCGCTGCGCCTGACCCTGCTGCGCCAGGGTCGAAAGCGCGACGTGACGGTGGCGGCCCAGCCCGGTTGCCGGTCGCGTTTCGAGATGCTGATGGGGCCGGGGCTGACCGCATCGGCGGACGGCGATATCGTCCAGATCGGATCGCG
Source organism: Sphingomonas sp. Leaf257 (assembly GCF_001422185.1). Taxonomy (NCBI): domain Bacteria; kingdom Pseudomonadati; phylum Pseudomonadota; class Alphaproteobacteria; order Sphingomonadales; family Sphingomonadaceae; genus Sphingomonas; species Sphingomonas sp. Leaf257. Next base: position 67,173 of record NZ_LMMH01000001.1, on the reverse strand, counting down.
CTTCTTCGAGCGGTTCGACGACCGGATGATCGCGGTCGTCGTCGCGCATGAATTCTCGCACAACATCCTGCACCATCGCGACCGGCTGGACGCAGCGGGCGTGAAGCGCGGCATCCTGTCGGAATTCGGGCGTAACGGGCGGCTGTTTCGTCAGACCGAAACCGAGGCGGACCTGCTGGGCGTCAACCTGATGCGCAACGCGGGTTACGATCCGCAGGATGCCGTGCGCTTCTGGCGCGAGCATGGCGGCGAGGTCGATGGCGGCATCTTTCGCAGCCGCACGCATCCGTCCTCCTCGGCGCGGGCCGATGCCGTCGCGGCCGAGATCGCGGCCATCCCGGCGGGTGCGCCGACACCCTATCGCCCGCCTCTGCTCGATCGAACAGGGACGGCATTACAATAGGTTGGAAGTGTAGGCATTTAACCAACCGTTTGCAGTTGGGGCCTATGCCCGATCGAAATCGCCGGCATGACAGCCCGCGACGTGTCGGGAATCGCCATGCTTTCATCCTTGCCCATACCGAAGAAGATCGGCCTGTCCTTCGCGCTCGTCATCATGACGGTGTTCGTCATGATCGGCGTGCTGTGGTGGGCGTTTGCCCGCATTCAGGCGACGACGACGGAAAGCAGCCATGCCCAGGACATCTATGGCTATACGCTGGAGATGGAGGGCGGGGTCCAGCGCGAAAACAGCCAGATGCGCGGCTTCCTGATCACCTCCGACGAAGCCTATCTAAAGCAGTATTTCGAGTCGCGCGCCACCGAGATACAGTCCGCGTCCAAGCTCGACGCGCTGCTGGACAATGATCCGAAGGCCCGCGCGGAGGTCGCCCGGTCACACGAGCATATGCAGGAATGGCGCCGCACGATCGGTGATCCGCTGATCGAGCGCAGTCGCACCGACCGCGAGGGCGCACAGCAATGGCTTCGCGACAATAGTGAGCGGGTTCGGGTCACCTCGGTCCTTCAGGCGCTGCGCGATGTCCGGGCGCAAACCGTCGCGGAATTGAAGAGCGTGCGGGCCGCACGGAAGACGGCGCTGCTGACCGGGCAATGGAGCCTGGCCGTCGGGGCGGTGGTGATGATCGGTGTCGCGGCGGCGATGGCGATGCTGTTGTCGCGCGCGCTGGGGCGGCCGATCGTCCGGCTGACCGGGATCATGGAAGCCTTGTCGCGCGGTCGCAACGATATCGCCGTTCCCGATGCCGACCGGGGCGATGAATTGGGCAGCATGTCGCGCGCCGTCGTCGTCTTCCGCGACGCGGCCGTCGCCAAGGCGCGAGCGGATGCCGAGCAGAATGAGGTGGTCGACCGGATCGGCGGCGCGCTGGGCCAGTTGGCCGATTCGGACCTGACGGCCCGGCTTTCGGGTTTCCCGCCTTCCTATGCGGCGATCGAGCGGGACTTCAACACGGCCGTCTCGCGTCTGTCGGGCTCGCTGGGCGCAGTACGGGTCAATGCCGCCGGGATCAGCAGCGGTGCGGTGGAGATGAACGAAGCCGCCGACGACCTGGCCCGCCGTGCCGAGCAGCAGGCGGCGAGCATTGAGGAAACCTCGGCCGCGATGAACGAGATCGCCCAGTCGGTGACAGCGGCGGCGACCAAGGCCCAGTCTGCCGAGGGCATCGTCCGCAAGGCGAGCAGCGACGTCGCCAATAGCGAGGCGATCGTCCGCCGCACCGTCTCCGCGATCGGCGATATCGAACGTTCGTCCAATGAAATTGCCGAGATCATCGCTGTGATAGACGGCCTGTCCTTTCAGACGAACCTGCTGGCGCTGAACGCGGGCGTCGAGGCGGCGCGGGCGGGCGATGCGGGCAAGGGCTTTGCCGTCGTCGCCTCGGAAGTGCGCGCGCTCGCCGAACGCTCGGCCGAAGCGGCGCGCGACATCAGCGCCCGCATCACGACCACGGTCGAACGGGTGCGCAGCGGCGTGGAACTGGCCAACAAGACCGACGAGTCGCTGCGCCTGATCGCTACGGGCATGCATGACATCAGCGGGCTGGTCGAATCGATCGCGGGCGGGGCGTCCGAACAGGCGACGAGCATTCAGCAGGTCAATCTGGCGATCAACGACATGGACGGCGTGACCCAGGCCAATGCTGCGATGGTCGAGGAAGTGACCGCCGCCGTCCGTGCGCTGTCCGCCGAAGCCCGTGCGCTGGAGGTGCAGGTCAACCGCTTCCGCGTCGACGAGACGGTGATGGCACCGGCCGCGTCGGTCGCTCCCATGCGCCGCGCGCCCGCCCCGGTGCGCCGTGCGCCGAGCCCGGTCCAGGGCAATCTTGCCGTGAAGCAGGATGACGACGACTGGAGCAGCTTCTGATCACCGACTGACATCGCCGCATGGCCAGGGGACCGATTGGCATTCGACCGTGCCCTTCTTCCCTCGCCCCTCATAGAGGGGAGAGGGGAGAAAGCGGGGCAGCCTGATAGGTCCACGATCCCACTCGACAGGTCGCGGGCTTTCTTACATTTCACCGCGGAGCAGGGGCCCCATGCGGCGCGGGGATTGTAAGTCGGGTCCTGCCGGGGCAAGCGGCGGCCATGGATATTCCCCAACGCTATGCCGATTTCATCCAGTGGATCGGTGACGGCACCGGCATGGCCGACAGCCTGTTGCACGTTCATGCAGGCATGGCGGTGCTGTTCCTGGCGCGCATCCTGACCCGCAAGTCGCTGGCCACGCCGATCCCGCTCGCCTGCGTCGCGCTGGCCGAGGCGGCGAACGAAATCCTCGACCGGCTGCATTACGGATCGTGGCGCTGGACCGACACGCTGGGCGACATCGCCAACACGATGTTCTGGCCGACCGTGCTGTTCATCGGCCTGAGGATGCGATCCCCGCGCGGACGACGTTGAGCGGTATTTCTACAATTCCTCCCCTGAAAGGGGAGCCTTCGGCCTGCCACCTCCCCTGCCAGGGGAGGAATAGGTCTTATCAACCTTCCGGCAGCACCGGCTTCCAGTCCCAGCCCAGCGGGTCGCCGTCCATCACCTCTACCCCGGCGGCGAGCAGCGTATCGCGAATCGCGTCGCTCCTGGCGAAATCCTTGTCCGCCCGCGCCGCGCGACGCTCGACCAGTTGCGCCTCGATCTCCGACTCGTCCAAGGTGGCGGTCCTGGGCCGGGTGCGCAGGTCGGCGCGGGTCAGCGTCGTCAGTTGCAGCCCTAATGTCGCATCGAAATCGGCCAGCGCGGCGAGTCGCAGGCCGGGCGACAGCTTCTTGTCGCCCAGCATCTCGTCCAGCACCGGCAGCGCGCGGGGCGTCGCCAGATCGTCGGACAGCGCACTGTCCAGCCGCTCGCGATAGGAGGCCGCATCGCCCTTCTCGGGCGCGTCGGCGCGGGCGCGAAGCCCCTCGACCGTCTGGACGAGGCGCTTGAGCCGCACCTGCGCGGCCGCCAGGCCATCCCAGCCGAACTCCATCTCCGACCGGTAATGCGCCTGGAGGCACATCAGGCGATAGGCGAGCGGGTGGAAACCGCGATCCATCAGCGCCTGGAGCGTCAGGAACTCGCCCGACGACTTGGACATCTTGCCGGTGCGGTCGACCAGGAAATTATTGTGCATCCAGATATTGGCGCCGCTATCGGGGGTGCAGCTATGCGCCTGATTCTGGGCGATTTCGTTCGGATGGTGAATCTCGCGGTGGTCGATGCCGCCGGTATGGATGTCGAACTGGGCACCCAGATACTGCTTGCTCATCACCGAGCATTCCAGATGCCAGCCCGGCGCGCCCGGACCCCAGGGGCTGTCCCATTCCATCTGGCGATTCTCGCCCGGCGCGGAGGCGCGCCAGATGGCGAAGTCGGCCGGATGGCGCTTGCCCGCAACCGGATCGATGCGGCTCTCGCCCTCGTCATCCTGATGCCGGGCGAGGCGGCCATAATCCGGCACCGTCGTCACGTCGAAATACAGGCCGTCGGGCAGGCGATAGCAATGCTTCGCCTCGATCGCCTTGGCGAAGTCGATCATCTGCGGGACGTGCTCCGTCGCCAGCGGGAAGCGGGTGGGCTCGGCAATGCCCAGATCCTTCAGATTGCGCTTGAAGGCGTCGGTGTAATGCGCGGCGATCGCCCAGATGTCCTGGCCACTCTTCTTGGCGGCGGCCTCCATCTTGTCGTCGCCCGCATCGGCGTCGGAGGTCAGATGACCGACATCGGTGATGTTGATGATGTGGGTGAGGGGCCAGCCCTTCCACCGCAGCACGCGCGACAGCGTGTCGGTGAAGACATAGGCGCGCAGATTGCCGATATGCGCATAGTTGTAGACCGTCGGCCCGCAGGAATAGACGCGCACATTGGCCGGATCGATCGGCCGGAACGTCTCGGCCATGCGGGTCAGGCTGTTGTACAGGGTCAGCGGCGTGGCGGGGGAAGCGGGGACGGTCATGGCGCTTGCCTTAGCCATCTCGGCTCCGGCCCGAAAGAGGCCCCGGTCCGGCGGGTACCGGACCGGGGCTGGCGCGGTGACAGGGGAGGCACCGTGCCGTTTCGTTCCTGAGCCTGAAAGGCCCGTGAACATGTCAGGGTGCCCGGCATACGGGAGTTAGCCGGACAGCGACGCTTCTAGGGGGCGGGGGATCACCGCAGCATGGCCGCCACATGACAAGCGCGTTCATATCCGGCACTTCGGCGCCGAGCGGAGGATGCCGTGCGGCAGAGCGATTTGCGATCCAACGGGTTGTAATCGGACGACCGCGCTGCTAGGAGCGCCCGACGATGCGGCCACAGTTGTTCTGCGGCCGCTTTATCCTGTTTTGCCGGAGCAATTCGTTTTTATGCAGATCATCGTTCGCGACAACAATGTGGATCAGGCCCTTCGCGCGCTCAAGAAGAAGCTGCAGCGGGAAGGCGTGTATCGCGAAATGAAGCTCCGTCGCCACTACGAGAAGCCCTCGGAAAAGCGCGCTCGTGAGCGTGCCGCGGCCGTACGTCGTGCCCGCAAGCTGGAGCGCAAGCGCGCCGAGCGCGACGGCGCACGGTAAGCGTCTCGCCGGGCGGCCGTGACCCTTTCGCATCTGGCGGAGGGCGCGGTGCGGCCCGGCACCGGCTGAATCGCATGAGGCGAATCGGCCTGCGCTTCGAGCGCCGCATTCCCTGAACGCCCACGCACAGAGCGAGAAACAGGCATGTCCGTAACCGCTGTTCCCCTTCGTCCCGTCCGGCGTTCCTATCTGGTCTGGATATGGGTTGCGGTGGTGGCGGCCGTGATCGCCGCTGCCTTGCTGGCGCGTCAGGGCGATGCCGCCCTGGTGCGTGAGGCGCGCGGCGCCGGCGTCACGACGACTGCGTCTGGTCTTCAGTACAAGGTGATCGAGCCCGGTCAGGGCGGGGCGCACCCGACCGCGACCGACGTGGCGCTGGTCAACTATACCGGCCGCCTGATCGACGGCACCGTCTTCGACGCCTCGAAGCAGCCGACCCCGATGCCGCTGTCGAGCGTGCTGCCCGGCTTTGCCGAAGCGCTGAAGCTGATGCCCAAGGGTTCGAAGTATCGTTTCTGGCTGCCTGCCAAGCTCGGCTATGGCGACCATGCGAACGGCCCGATCCCGGCCAATTCGGAACTGGTGTTCGATGTCGAGATGATCGACTTCATCCCCGAATCGGTCCTGCGCCAGATGCAGGCGCAGCAGTCGATGATGGGCGGCGCCGGTGGTCCTGGCGGGATGCCCGGCGGTGCTCCCGGCGCACCGTCGCCCCGCTAAAGCGCACGCTGAACCTCAAGCGTTTCCAATCGGATCGAGATCGCCGGAGCCCCACAGGGTTCCGGCGATTTTGCGTTTCAGGCTTGACCTGGGACCACGGCATGCCAAGCGAGCGACGATGTCGCCCACAACCGGCGTGCATCTCCAGGGTTTGGCCTTAGGGGGCTTGCTGCAATAGCCGGATATTCGCCCCGTACGCTCGATCCGGCGAAGCTTGTGGTGGTTCCTACCGAAGTTGTTACCGCCGATTCCGCTTATTCTGTGAGGGAGATGGCAGTAATCGGGCTCGATCGTCTGCGTCGCGCGGGCAGGGGGGGCATATGACCAGCGCTCATGGGGAAGTTCTGCCCTGATCTATCCCTGAGAGAGAGGCTTACTCCCATCAAGGCCAAGTCATCGCGCCTGTCAGAAGCCAACCGATGGCTTGTGTCTCATACAAGGCGTCAGTGAGGGAGCATGCTTGGCGGATAACCCTGATGCTTCGTCCGCCCCAGACAAGTCCTGCACCCAGCCATGCACCGATACCCAACGCCCTTGATAAGCAGATCATCATATCCGTTCAGCATTGAATGCGTAGGTCAAGGCCGACCGCGCGTCGGTGAGAGCCTCAGCGGTCTCGATATGCCCGTCTTGCATATCAGGCCGTATCTCACCGATGAGGCAAACGCACCCCATCTCCACCAGACAAAAAAATAGCGGCCCGAAGGCCGCTATTCCTTTCAGCCGTGAGGCTGAAGCAACTTAGTTGCTGTCGGCCGAGTCGTCCGAGTCGGCAACAACAACGATGCCGGCGACGACGGCAGCAGCCGCCAGAACGGCGACGAGGATGCCACCGCCGGCCAGGCCGTTCTTCTTGGCAGCCGGAGCCGACGCGCGGACCGACTTCGAAACCGAAAGGCTGGCAGCCGGGTTCGCAGCCATTGCCGGAGCAACGGTCATCGAAACGGCGGCAGCGGCGACGAGAAACTTCCCAAGACGCATGTCTAACTCCCTTAAAATTGTCAGCAGGCCCATGGCACGCAGGCCGTCCCAAGGCAACCCCACCAACGAGTATGGGGCAGTTATGCTCCCACACTGATGCGGCAATGCAACATTACTTTACCGCCCTGCGGCTATACGTTGCTTTACCGCTCAACGGAATGCCCCCGAAAACGTTTCGCCTCAGTAAAGAGACATCAGGTGGAAAAAATCTCTCGTGCCTGATCTTCCAGCATCAGCGCGGTCAGTCGGTCGCTCTGATAGGCACCAGTGTCAATTCCGATGCGATGTGGCAGAATTTCTGCCTCTTCGACGACCGTATGGCCATGCACGACCATCTTCTCCAAAGGCGCGCGGTGATCCAGAAAAGGATCGCGAATCCAGCGCGTTTCGGTCAGCTTCTGTTCGGCGATCGGGATACCGGGGCGGATTCCCGCATGGACGAAGGCATAGTCGCCCAGAACCATGATCTCCTTCAGGTTCGACAGGAACAACTGATGCTCATGCGGCACCACGGCCTTCAACCGTTCGGCGACCTCGTTGTAATCGAGCCGCTCATAATCCTCACTCGAGACGCCGTAGCTGAGCATCGTCTCGCGCCCGCCGATTCGGCAGAAGAGGCGCAGCGCCTTGTCGTCGCCATCGATCGCGCGGAGGAAAATCTCCTCATGATTGCCCATCAGGCAGTGGACGCGGCGATCGCTGGTGCCAAGCTGGCGGATGCGCTCCACGACTCCGGCCGAATCGGGGCCGCGATCGACCAGGTCGCCCAGGAAGATGATGTGACGTTCGGCGGGTGGACGCCCGGCGTGATCCGCCTCGATCCGGGTCAGGATGGCGTCGAGCAGGTCCAGTCGTCCATGGATATCGCCGATGGCATAGACCCGAAGACCGGGCACCATGGCGGGTACGAAATCAGGAACGCGCTTTCGTAGATTCAACAGCTTGGCAAGCATGGATGGTCTGATATCCGCTATAGGCGGTTGTGCTTAGTCCCGACCATGCGCTCGCGCAATGCGACGTGGGCCTCAGCTCTGGTCGGGCCATAGCCCGCGCGTGTCCAGAACGGTCTTGCCCCGACGCTCGTCGAGCGGGACGGATCGGAAAATGTCGTGGTCGACTAGAACGATCATCGCCTCGCAAGTTTCCAGCGCGGTGTCGATATCGATCAGCCGTGCGCCCGTCCCGTCAAAGGCGCGGGGCAGGGTCGTGGCATAGGGCTCGACGATATGGACGCGCTCACCGAACCGAGCGGCGAGGGCGGCCGCGACCCTCAGCGCGGGACTTTCGCGGAAGTCGTCGATATTGGCCTTGAAGGCGAGGCCCAGACAGGCGACCGGCCCGTCCTGCGCCTCGATCATAGCGGCGGCGCGGGCGATGATATGGTCGGTCTTGCCGTCGTTCACTTCACGCGCGGTGCGGATCAGCGGCGTGTTGGCTGGGTCGGCCGCGACCAGGAACCAGGGATCGACCGCGATACAATGTCCGCCGACTCCGGGGCCGGGCGACAGGATGTTGACGCGCGGATGGCGATTGGCCAGCCGGATCACTTCCCACACATCGACCCCCAACGTGTCCGCCACCAAGCTGAGTTCATTGGCGAAGGCGATGTTGACGTCGCGAAAGGCGTTCTCGGTCAGCTTGGTCATTTCGGCCGCGCGCGCGGTGGTGGTGACGCACGCGCCACGCACGAAGCGCCGGTAAAAGGCCAGCGCCTTGCGCGCGCAGCGCGGCGTGATGCCGCCGATGACGCGGTCGTTGTCGATCAGCTCGACCAGGATACGCCCCGGCAAAACGCGTTCCGGGCAATAGGCGATGGCGAGATCGGCCTGCTCGCCGGGGCGGGTGGCGCCCGGCAGCTTCAGGTCCGGGCGTTCGCGCGCGATCAGGTCGCGGACCTGCTCGGTCGTGCCGACGGGCGACGTCGACTCCAGGATCACCGTGTCGCCGGTCTTCAGCACCGGTGCGATCGCCCGCGCGGCATCGAGGACGAAGGTGATGTCGGGCTGGCGATCCTCGGTGAAGGGAGTCGGCACCGCGATGACGAAGACATCGGCCGGGGTGACGGTCAGCGAGGCTTTCAGGCTGCCGCGCGCGACCACGCCCGATACCAGGCCGTCCAGATCGACCTCCTCGATATGGACTCGGCCCGAATTGATCGTCTCGACGACCGAGGGGGTGACGTCGACCCCGGTCACCATCGCGCCGGTCCGCGCGATGATCGCGGCGGTTGGCAGGCCGATATAGCCCAGCCCCATCACCGTGACCGAGAGTTCAGAGTCTAAGGGCATGGGTCATGATCCTGTTGATCTGCTCGGCGGTATTCCCTGCGCCGAACGGGTTGTGCGCGCGCGCCATGGCGGCATAACGGTCTGTATCGTCGAGCAACGCGAAGACTTCCGCGGCGATCCGGTCCTCGTCGGTGCCGATCAGCCGGGCCGTGCCCGCCGCTACGCCTTCGGGACGTTCGGTCGTCTCGCGCATGACGAGCACCGGCTTGCCGAGCGCAGGGGCTTCCTCCTGCACGCCGCCCGAGTCGGTCAGCACGATATGCGCGGCGTCCAGCGCACGGACGAATTGCGGATAATCGAGCGGCGCAATGCGCGCGATGGCGGGATGGTCGCCCAATATCTCGTCCATCACCGCCACGACATTGGGGTTGGGATGCATCGGGAAGAGGATGCCGACATCCTCCCGCTCGGCGATCCGGCGCAGTGCACGGGCGATCGCGGCCATGCCGTCACCGAAATTCTCGCGCCGATGGGTCGTGACCAGCAGGATCCGCTTGCCCGCGAGCCGCGTCAGTACGGGATCGAGGCCCGACGCCAGCATCGGATCGGCGGCGATCCGTGCCCTGGTCCAGTGGAGGGCATCGATCACGCTGTTGCCCGTCACATGGACCCGGGCCGGATCGATCCCCTCGGCGCGCAGGGCGGCGGCGGCGGTTTCGGTCGGCGCGAAGTGCAGTTCGGCGATCGGAGCGATCATCCGCCGGTTCACCTCTTCGGGCCAGGGCTGATAGATATCCCCCGAGCGCAGCCCCGCCTCGACATGGGCGACCGGGATCTTGCGGTAATAGGCGGCCAGCGCACCGGCCATGGCGGTCGCGGTATCGCCCTGCACGACGACCATGGCGGGACGCTCGCTATCCATCACCTCGCCCAGCCCGGTCAGCAGCCGCGCGGTCAGCCGGTCGAGCGACTGGCCCGGTTCCATCAGGTCCAGATCGTGATCCGGGACGAGCCCGGCGATATCCAGCACCTGGTCCAGCATCCCGCGATGCTGCGCGGTCACGCAGACCCGGACCGGCACCGCGCCCGAATCACGCAAGGCCCTGACAACAGGGAACAGTTTGATCGCTTCCGGCCTTGTGCCGAAGATGATGAGGATCGGGGGGCGCGTCATCGTGCGATTCGTAACCTGTCGCTTTTAAGGACATCCTAACCGCATCCCGCTGGCGCGAGGCTATGTTGCGCTGCACGATGCGGCTAGAAGCAGATTGATTCAGGGAGTGTTTCATGACGATCAAGAAGGTTCGCAAGGCTGTTTTTCCGGTGGCCGGTCTGGGGACGCGCTTTCTGCCCGCGACCAAGTCGATGCCGAAGGAAATGCTGACCGTCGTCGACAAGCCGTTGATCCAGTATGCCGTCGAGGAAGCGCTGGAAGCGGGGATCGAGCAGATCATCTTCGTCACCGGCCGCGGCAAGGGTGCTCTGGAGGATCATTTCGATATCTCCTACGAACTCGAAGCCACGATGAAGGCGCGCGGCAAAAGCCTCGCCGTGATCGAGGGCATCCGCCAGAAGCCGGGCAGCCCCGTCTATGTCCGCCAGCAGGAACCGCTGGGCCTGGGCCATGCGGTGTGGTGCGCGCGTGAGATCGTCGGCGACGAGCCCTTCGCGGTGCTGCTGCCCGACGAACTGATGGTCGGCGGCTTCATGAAGCAGATGGTCGAGGCCTATGACCAGGTCGGCGGCAACGTCATCGGCGCACTGGAAGTGCCCGACAGCGAAACGGACAAGTACGGCATCATCTCGCCGGGCAAGCAGGACGGTCGTCTGACCGAAGTGACCGCGCTGGTCGAGAAGCCCAAGGGCAAGGCGCCGTCGAACCTGATGATCCCCGGCCGCTACATCCTGCAGCCCGAGGTCATGGAGATCCTCGACGCGCAGGAGCCGGGCGCGGGCGGCGAAATCCAGCTGACCGACGCGATGGCCAAGCTGATCGGCAACCAGCCCTTCCATGGCTTCACCTTCGACGGGCAGCGTTACGACTGCGGCGACAAGGCGGGCTGGCTGACGGCCAACCTGGCGCTGGGGCTGGCGCGCGAGGACATCGGTCCGGCGGTGCGCGAGTTCGCGACGAAGCTGCTCGGCTGATTTCAGTTTTTCGAGTTGACGAAGGGGGCGGGGCCGAAAGGCCACCGCCCCTTTTTCATTCCTCCCCTGCAAGCGGAGGGGGACCAGCGAAGCTGGTGGAGGGGTGTAGCCGGTTGCGAGTGAGACCCGCTCTTGCCGAGCGGGACACCCCTCCGTCAGGCCTTCGGCCTGCCACCTCCCCTGCAAGGGGAGGAATGAGCATTAACGCTCCCGCCCGTCACCCCGCCGCGCGAGCCAGCCGAAGGTCAGCAGGATCACCGTCGGGCATAGCATCGTGTTCCAGATGTCGAACCAGCTGGCGGGCAGATTGCCTTCATCCGTGGCGTAGAAGGGCTGAAGCAGGTCATAGGCTTCGTTGACCGTCTCGATCACCAACACGGTCAGCCAGCAGCGCCAGTCCCAGGGCTTGCGCCGTAGGACCAAGGCCGAAAGAGTGAGGATCGCCATCCCTGCATAGGCGTGGAGCGTACTGTCGGGCAGGCCGGTGACCTGCCCGATCCAGCCTTTGTCACCCGTCCAGTCGAGCCAGCCCGACGGCGGCGTCGGCCGCGCGCTCATGCCGCCACCGCGACCATGTGAGCGCAACGACAGCCGGGGTCCTTGGGCAAGGCGAGCGTCCGGAAGCGCATGGTCAGCATGTCGGCGATCAGGATGCTTCCCGCACTGTCCCGCCCGAACGGTGCGGCGGCGCGTAGAGCCTCCAGCGCCGCAAGGCTGCCCATCACCCCCGTCACCGGCCCCAGCACGCCGTCATCGGCGCAGGTCAGCCCGGCCTGGTCGGCCGCCTCGCCGACGAAGCAGCGATAACAGGGCTTGTCCGCTTCCCAGCCGCGATAGACCGCCAGCTGCCCCTCGAACTGCCCGACCGCCGCCGAGACGAGCGGGATGCGCAGGGCCAGCGCGGCATCGGCCACCGCCAGCCGGGTCGCGAAATTGTCGCAGCCGTCCAGCACCACGTCAGCCCCCTCGATCAGGGCGGCGGCATTGTCCGGCGTCACCCGCGTGCGGTGCACGGCCACGGCGACATGCGGGTTCAGCCGCGCGACATGGGCGGCGGCGGCTTCGACCTTGGGCGTGCCGCGATCCTGGGTGGTGAAGATGGTCTGGCGTTGCAGGTTGGACGGCTCGACCACATCGTCGTCGATCAGCACCAGCGATCCGATGCCCGCTGCGGCCAGATACTGGATGGCGGGGGAGCCGATGCCGCCCGCGCCGATCACCGCGACCTTGGCCTCTTTCAATTTCAGCTGCCCGCCGCCGCCGAACTCGCGGAGGACTATGTGGCGGGCATAACGGGCGAGTTCGTCGTCGCTCAGGATCATCCCGGCCCCGTACCCGGCCAAGTATAGGTGATGACCGTCCGATACCAGCGATCGCCCGGGATCATGGTGCGGTGCGCCAGGTGGCGCACCATTCGCTGTGCCGCGCCCGCGCTGAACTGTTCGACCGTGGGACAGCCGATAGCGAGCGGCACCACGCTGTCGGCGTTGCCGTCAGCGCTGATCCGGATGGCAAGCGGCACGACCAGCACCATCTGCGCGTCGTCCTGCCGGGCGCGGGTGCAACGCCCTGCCGCCACTTCGTCACGGACGAAACGGACCATATCCGGTCCGGCAGGCGGCAGGGTGAGCACGCCGAGCGTCGACCAGTCATGCGGCGGCTCGGCCGGGCCGGGGGCGGCCAGCCGGGGTATGGGCGTCACCGGCGACGCGGGCGCGATCGCCTGAGTCGTCGCGGCGGCGAGGATCAGCGCCACGATCACCGCCCGGTCGATCCGAAGCCGCCATCTCCCCGCTCGGTCGAGTCGAGTTCGTCGACCCGGGCCAGGGTTGCGCGCTGGACGGGGGCGGGGACGAGCTGGGCGATGCGCTCGCCGCGCACCACCTCGAACGGCTGGTCGCCCAGATTGGCGAGGATCACCTTCACCTCGCCGCGATAATCCTCGTCGATCGTGCCGGGCGTGTTGAGGCAGGTGATGCCGTGCTTCAGCGCCAGACCGGAGCGCGGGCGCACCTGCACCTCGTAGCCCGGCGGGATCGCGATGGCGAAGCCGGTGGCGATAGCGGCGCGTTTGCCGGGCTCCAGCGTCAGCGTCTCGGCGGCGACCACGTCCATGCCCGCCGCGCCGGGGGTGGCATAGGCGGGCAGGGGAAGACCCTCGCCATGGGGCAAATATTTGATGGCAATGGAGATTGGTGCGGTCGTCATGACCGTGCTTGTAGCGCATCCGCGATACGTTGCGCGAGCCCCCTGGCCACCGCGTCCTTGCCCATCCGTTCCCAACTCTCGACGCCATCGGCGGTGACGAGGTGGACGCGGTTCGCGTCGCCGCCGAACACGTCGCCCGATACGTCGTTGGCGACGATCCAGTCGGCGCGCTTGCGCAGGCGCTTGGCGACGGCATGGTCGATGACATGCTCGGTCTCGGCCGCGAAGCCGACCACCAGCGTTGGGCGGTCGGGCGCGGCGGCGACGGTGGCGAGGATATCGGGATTCTCGACCAGCGTCAGTGCAGGGGCGGCGGCGCCGTCCTTCTTCACCTTTTGCCCTGCCGCCTCGACCCGCCAGTCGGCGACGGCGGCGACCATGACGGCGGCATCGGCGGGGAGCGCCTGGGCGACGGCCTGCGCCATGTCGCGTGCGGTTTCGACATTGACCCGGTCGACGCCCGGCGGGGTGGGCAACGTCACCGGCCCGGCGACCAGCGTCACCCGCGCGCCCAAGGCTGCCAGCGCGCCCGCCACCGCAAAACCCTGTCGCCCCGAGGAGCGATTGGCGATGTAGCGGACCGGATCGATCGGTTCGTGAGTCGGGCCCGCCGTCACCAGCACATGCCGCCCCGCCAGCGGGCGATGGGCGGGCGTCAGCTTCGCCTCGATCGCGGCGAGGATCGCAGGCGGCTCGGGCAGGCGGCCGGGGCCGAACTCGCCACATGCCATCGCGCCTTCATCGGGTGCCATCACCTCGACCCCATCGGCACGCAGCTGCGCCACATTGCGCTGGGTCGCGGGGTGCAGCCACATGCGGACATTCATGGCGGGGGCGACCAGCACCGGCGTATCGGTGGCGAGCAGCAGCGTCGTCGCCAGATCATCGGCATGGCCGTTCGCCATGCGCGCCATCAGGTCGGCGGTGCCCGGCGCCACGACGGCCAGATCGGCCTCGCGGCTGAGCTGGATATGGCCCATCTCCGCCTCGTCCTTCAGGTCCCAAAGCGTGGTGAATACCTGGTTCTCCGACAGCGCGGCCAGGGTCATCGGCGTGACGAAATGGCTGCCCCCCTCGGTCAGGACGCAGCGCACGCTGTGCCCGGCCTTGCGCAGCAGGCGGATCAGCTCGCAACTTTTGTAGGCGGCGATCCCGCCCCCGACGATCAACAGGATATGGCTCATCGCACGACTCGCGTCACGGTAATGCGTCGCCGGTCGCGCGCGGCGGCGATCAGCTCGCGGACCGCATCGGGGGCGAAGACGACGCCGAGGAAGATAAGCGGCGCGATCACTAGCGCAAAGGCGGGCGCACCGGTCAGAAGGCCGAACAGCGTGTAGGCGGCAAGCGTGATCCCCGCCCGCCGGGCCACCGGCTGCCGCCAATGCGCCCAGCCCAGCGCGGCGAGCACCGTCAGCGGCAGCGCGATCGCCATGGGCAGCACCCCGACTCCGCTCGCCGAGGCGATTGCCGCCAGCCATGCACCTGGCGACTGGAACGCGATGGGCGAGGCGATGGCGGGGTCGATCGGGCCGACCATCGCATTCAGCCTATGGGCATGGGCGGCATAGAGGATCATCGCAACGGCGGTCGCTCCGATCCACCCCGTCGCCTCACGCTCGGCCCCTGCGCGCCAGGCGAGAAAACCCATCAGCAACGCGTGAAGCAAGGCGACGGGGCTGAGGATCATCGCCGCTAGCCCCAGCGCGACAGCGGTCGGCATGGCGTCGGGCCGCCGCTGGACCAGCGACAGCGCGATGAGCAGCGCGGCCCAGACCTCGGGCACCGACACCATTGTCCGGTCGAGCGCGGGATAAAGCCCGGCGACGAGCAGGATGATCGCCAATGCGCGGGGGCCGCGCTCCTCGAACAGCGGCCAGCAGCGCCGTGCCCAGCCCGCGACGACGGCCAGGCCCAGCAGGATGAGCAGCAACTGACCGACCAACGGCGGCATCAGCGCCAGCGTCACGGGTAGCGCGGGTAGCGGCACCGCCAGCAGCACGGGGCGCAATGGCCGCCCATTCTCGCGCAGGGCGTCGATCGCGGCCGCGTAGAAATCCTGCCCGTGCCGCACATGGTCGAGGATCGCCGCCGACACTGGCGTCAGGCGGTCGGCCACCGGATCGGCATCGCCGCCGGTCCAAAGCAGCCCCGCGATCAGCACGAACAGCAGCGCTAGCATCCCGATCGCGACCGGTGACGTCATACCCGACAACCGCCCCGGCTGGCTCAGCCAGAGCGGCCGCGAGATGCGACGCAGGGGGACGGGGGGCGCGCTGCCCGGCATGCCTATCCCAGCATCCTATCGAAGCACGGCGATGGTGGCCGCGACCCCGGCAGCGGCCGACAGCATCGAGATCAGCGCATAACGCCAGCCGCCGCCGATCCGCACGACCTCGATCTGCTTGAGCGGCGGCGCGGGCGGCTCGCCACCCGGCGCGGGGTAACGCGCTTCGATCCGGCGGACCAGTTCGGGCAGGCGGGCGAGCGTCTGCACATCCTCGATCAGCCGGTCGGCGATCTTGGCCTCTGGCCCCAGCTCGGTGCGAATCCATTCGCGCACGAAGGGCGCGGCCGAGTCCCACAGGTTGATGTCGGGATCGAGGCTGGTCGCCACGCCCTCGACCATCACCATGGTCTTTTGCAGCAGCAGCAAATGCGGCTGCGTCACCATGTCGAAATCGCGGGTGATCGAGAACAGGCCGTCCAGCATCATGCCGATCGACATGTCCTTGACCGGCAGGCCCCGCATCGGCTCGCCGACCGCACGCAGGGCGGTGGCGAACTCGGCGACATTATGGTGGGCGGGGACATAGCCCGCCTCGAAATGGATTTCCGCGACGCGCTTATAATTGCCGGTGATCAGGCCATAGAGGATCTCGGCCAGCCACACCCGCGCGCGCCGGTCGATCCGGCCCATGATGCCGAAGTCGATCGCGGCGATCTTGTTGCCGGGCAGGGCGAAGAGATTGCCCTGGTGCATGTCGGCGTGGAAGAAACCCTCCGCGATCGCCTGGCGCAGGAACGCGCGTACCAGGGTCTGCGCCAGATGCGGCAGGTCGTAGCCCGCCTCGACCAGCGCCTGCCGGTTGGACAGCTTGATCCCGTCGATCCACTCGACCGTCAGCACCTTTGCGGTGGACCGTGCCCAGTCGATCTGCGGCACCATGAAGTCCGGCTCGGCGGTCATCGCCTCGGCCAGTTCGGAGGCCGAGGCCGCCTCGCGCCGGAAGTTCAGCTCGCGCAGCGTCCAGCGGCGGAAATTCTCGACGGTCAGGCGCGGGCGCAGGCGCGCGGCCTCGCCGCTCATCCCCTCGACCTGCGCGGCGGCCCATTGATAGGTGTCGATGGCGCGGGCGAAGTCTTCCTCGACGCCGGGGCGCAGCACCTTGACCGCGACCGTGCGGCCATCGGTCGTCACCGCACGGTGCACCTGCGCGATCGAGGCGGCCCCCACCGGCACCTCCTCGATCGAGGAGAAGAAGTGCGAGGGCGGGCGACCCATGCTCGCCTCCATCGCGGCGCAGATCGTCGCGAAGGGGACGGGGGGCAGCTGGTCCTGAAGCCGCAACAGGTCGTGCGCGGCATCGTCGCCGACCAGATCGGGCCGAGTCGCCAGCGTCTGGCCCAGCTTGATCGCCGCCGGGCCGATCGCCTGGAACGCATCGGCATAGGCAGGCTTGGCGGGTACGCGCGCGCCGAAGCGGGCCACACGCGCCAGCCGCCGCACGGGCGCGGGCGTGTTGGGATCGCGCTCGATGCCCTTCAACGCGCCATGCCGTGCCAGCGTCCGCCCCCATTTGAGCAGACGCCAGAGATGCACCACCGGCTGGGTCACAGGGCGTTTCCGCCCATGCCTGCCGGCATCAAATCTTCCAGCCCGAATGGATCGCGACCAGGCCGCCCATGATCGGTTCGACCTTGGTCTCGACGAAACCGGCTTCGCGGATCATGCCTTCAAAGGTCGGCATGTCGGGGAAACGACGGATCGACTCGATCAGATAGCGATAGCTGTCCGCATCGCCCGCCAGCATCTGGCCCAGCTTGGGCACCAGCTTGTGCGAATAGGCGTCATACACTTCCGAGAAGCCCGGCCAGACGGTGGTCGAGAATTCCAGGCAGAAGAACCGCCCGCCGCGCCGCAGGACGCGGTGCGCTTCCTTCAGCGCGGCCGGGATGTCGGTGACGTTCCGAATGCCGAACGCGATCGTATAGGCGTCGAAGAACTTGTCGGGGAAGGTCAGCTGCTCGGCATTGGCCTCGGTCCAGACCAGCCCGTCCAGCCCGCGCTCGGCCGCGCGCTTCATGCCGACCTCCAGCATCGCCGGATTGATGTCGGCCACCGTGATGCTGGCGCCCGAATCGGCCAGGCGGAACGCGATGTCGCCGGTGCCGCCCGCCATGTCGAGGATCTGGTCGCTGGCGCGCGGCTTCACCCGGCGCACGAAGCGGTCCTTCCACAGGCGGTGCATGCCGCCCGACATGGCGTCGTTCATCAGGTCATATTTGGCGGCGACATTCGTAAACACGCTGCCGACACGGGCGACCTTTTCGTCGCGGGGCACATCTTCATAGCCGAAGGAGACGGTATCGCTCATGGGGATGCCCTAGCCCGGCCTTGCTGGCGGGGCAAACGCTACCTAGCTGTTTGCCTAAGGAAACCCAGACAGAGAAACGATGCCCGAACTTCCCGAGGTCGAAACCACGGTCCGCGGCCTGACCCCGGTGCTGGCGGACGCGCGGCTGACTTTGGTCGAGCCGCGCCGCCCCGACCTGCGCCATCCCTTTCCGGCCGACCTGCGTCAGCAGATGACGGGGGCGACCGTCATATCGCTGGGTCGTCGTGCGAAATACGGCCTGATAGATACCGATCGCGGCGATACCATGGTCTTCCACCTCGGCATGTCGGGGCGCTGGCGGATCGATCCCGGCGAGCCGCAGACGCATGACCATCTGCTCTTGGAGACGGCGGCGGGGCGGCGGCTGGCGCTGAACGATCCCCGGCGATTCGGTTTCGTCGATCTGTGGCCGACCGCCGACCTGGCAAGCTACCCGCCGTTCCTCGCCATGGGGCCGGAGCCGCTGGGACCGGACTTCACCGCCGCCTATCTGGCCGAGGCGCTGGAAGGGCGGGCTGCGCCGATCAAGGCGATGCTGCTCGATCAGCGGATCGTGGCGGGCCTTGGCAATATCTATGTGTGCGAGGCGCTGCACATGGCGAGAATCACGCCGGGCCGGGCGGGAGGGCAGATATCGAAAGCGCGACTCGCGCGGCTGGTCGAGTCGATCCGCGCCGTACTGGAGGCCGCGATCCTGGCGGGCGGTTCGTCGCTTCGCGATTATGTGCGGCCGGACGGCGAACTGGGCTATTTCTCCAAGGAGTGGCGCGTCTATGGTCGCGAGGGCGAGCCGTGCGAATGCGGCACCATGGTCCGGCGGCGAACCGATTCGGGGCGCTCGACTTTCTGGTGTGCGACCTGCCAGCGTGGTTGACGCCAAGGCCGTCAGCCGGTAAGGGCGGCGGCTTCAAAGCTGGTGCGTCGCGCCGCTATCCCTTTTGATCGAGATTTAGAGGTTTTCATGGCGAACACGCCGCAGGCCAAAAAGCGTATCCGTCGCAACGAGCGTCGCGCCGTCATCAACGGCAACCGCGTCAGCCGCATCCGTACCTTCGTGAAGAAGGTCGAAGCCGCCCTGGCCGCCGGTGACAAGGAAACCGCGACGGTCGCTCTGGCCGCGGCGCAGCCGGAAATGGCCCGTGGCGTCGCCAAGGGCGTGCTGCACAAGAACACCGTCTCGCGCAAGTTCTCGCGCCTGACCAAGCGTATCGCCGCACTGGCCTAAGCCTCTCGGTTTCGCGACGAATGAAACCCGCCGGGGGCGGTCCCCCGGCGGGTTTTTTCGTGCGCTCGCCATCCATTCATTAACGCTTCGCGGAACGTGATCCGTGGGAACAATCCCGCGTTTCGCGCAACGCCAGCTTTGCCCGCGATTCGAGAGATTCGACTTTCGGAACGATGGCGCGCGCCTTGGTTAATATCCAACGATTTCAATCACTTGTGAGATAGTTGGACGGGTTTCTGCGGGCTTTTGGCTGTCAATCCGGTTTATTTCAGATTTATGGCCGGACATGGTCTTGATCAGACCCCGTCATCGCTCATAATCGGTTTCCCAGCGGCGGTGCTTCGTGCCCCGCGTCATGGACATCGCGAAGTGACAGACCGGGTCGAATCCGTTTGATTCGCCGATGGGCTACGTGTCGCCAAGTGGAATAGGGGCTCGACCGCCCATCATGGGGGTCGGCAGAAGTGGAGTGCGCGGGTGACGAATTGGCAGGCAACGCGACCGACGACGGACCAGGCCCGTGCCTGGGCGCGCGTCCGCGCGAACCTGCGCGAATCGGCAGGAGCCCGGCTGTTCGACCAGTGGCTGAAGCCGATGGAGCTGATCGAGGGTGACGAGCCCGATACGGTCCGTCTGGCGCTCCCCTCGGCCTTTGCGACCAACTGGGTGCGCAGCCATTATGCCGACCGCCTGCACCTGGAATTCAAGGCCGTGCTGCCCGAGGTCCGCTCGGTCGTCATCGAGACCCGTGCGCCCAGCAAGGTCGCGCGCCTGACCAGCGTCGAGACCTTCGATGCCACGCCCGCTCCGCGTGCCGTGGCTGCGGCTCCGATGCAGCCGGTCGAGGCGGACGAGCAGCCCTCGCTGTTCGGCGGGCCTGCACTGACTCCGGCCCCTGCGCCGCGTCAGACGCGCGCCAAGGCGGCGGCTCCGGCCCCGGTGGTGGCCGCTCCGGCGCCCGCACTGCGCGTTCCCGCCGACCGGCCGCCGCTCGACCCGCGCCTGACCTTCGATCGGTTCGTGGTCGATTCGTCGAACCGGGTCGCCTTCAACGCCGCGCTGTCCCTGGCCGAGCCGGGCCCGCCGCGTTTCAGCCCGTTGTTCCTCCATGGCGGCACGGGGCAGGGCAAGACCCACCTGATGCACGCCATCGCCCATGCCTTTCTCGAATCGCATCCCGAAGCGGTCGTGCTGTGCATGTCGGCCGAGCGGTTCATGTTCGATTTCGTCGCCGCGATGCGCGCGCGCGACACGCACAGCTTCAAGTCGCGGCTGCGCTCCGCCGATCTGCTGCTGATCGACGATCTTCAGTTCATCGCGGGCAAGGATTCGACCCAGGAAGAATTCTTCCACACGGTCAACGAACTGGTCGGCGCGGGCAAGCGGCTGGTCATCTCGGCCGACCGCTCGCCCCAGTCGCTGGACGGCGTGGAGCCGCGCATCATCGGTCGTCTGGGTGCCGGCCTGGTCGCCGACATCAAGGCGCCCGACCTGACGCTGCGCCGCACGATCCTGAATCGCAAGGTCGCCGATCTTCCCGAGATTCAGGTGCCGATTGATGTACTCGATCTGCTCGCGTCACGGATTCGCGGCAATATCCGCGAGCTGGAAGGCGCGCTGAATCGCGTGGTCGCCTATGCGCAGCTGACCGGCGACAAGATCGACATGGAATTCGCCGTCGCCACGCTGGGCGAGGTGCTGCGGGGCGCGCAACGTCGAATCACCATCGACGAAATCCAGAAGCTGGTCAGCCGTCATTTCGAGCTGAAGCCGCTCGACCTCGTTTCGGCCCGCCGGGCGCGCGCGATTGCCCGCCCGCGCCAGATCGCCATGTACCTCGCCAAGCGCCTGACCACCCGCTCGCTGCCAGAAATCGGCCGCAAGTTCGGCGGGCGCGATCACTCGACGGTGATCTATGCGGTGCGCAAGATCGAGGAACTGCGCGATACCGACCGCGATATCGACAATGCGGTCCGCGTGCTGATGAAGGAACTGGAGGGCTGAGGGCCTTCCTGGCGGGGGCGGGGCGTGGGCTTCGACTTCGCTCAGCCTGAACGGGGTTTTGGATAGAACCCCATTCCCTCACGCCGTTCAGCCTGGGCGTAGTCGAAGGCCAAGGGAATCTGCCCGCCCCTAATCCGCCAGCATGCGCAGGAGCGGCGGTGTCCCATGATAGCGGATCACCCGATCCTCCACCTCCGCCAGCACCCGCAATATCCCCGGCCGCACCGCCCGTTGCCAGTGCCAGCAATAAAGCAGGAATTCTCGGTCCAGCCGCTCCGGGCATCCCGGTGCACTGTCGGGGCGCTGCTGCCCATGGTAGCGGGCCACGCGCCGCAGGACGCGTGGGATCGTGATGCGGCGGGGTAGGTCGAGAAGGATGATCCGTTCGGCACGGGCGAGCCGGTCGGTGATTGCGGGGCCGTAATGCGCGCTGGAATAATTGCCGTCGATCACCCAGGCGGGCCGGGTAGCGAGGGCGGCCATGTCGGCGATGAAGTCTTCGCGCGGGCGAGCGACCCAGCCGGGGCCATGGAACAGAGCATCGGCGTGCCAGACGGGCAAATCCAACTGCTCGCCCAGCATCCGGGCCAGCGTCGACTTGCCGCTGCCCGGTGGCCCCATCACCATGATCCGGGTGGGGACCTTGGTGACGGGGCGGGTGGTCATCAGATCTGCAACCCCATGGTCCGCTGCACGTCGAGCAGCAGCGGCGCGGCCAGATCGCGCGCCTTTTCCGCGCCGCGTTCCAGAATACGGCCGACTTCGCCGCGATCGTCCAGCAACCGGGTCAGTCGTTCGCGAATCGGACCCAGCGTGGCGACCGCCAGATCGGCCAGCTCGGGCTTGAACGCGCCGAAGCCCTGGCCCGCGAACTGCGCCAGCACGTCCGCCGGTTCGCGGTCGGCCATCGCGGCATAGATGGTGATCAGGTTGCGCGCCTCGGCGCGGCCGTCCAGCCCCTCCATCGTGTCGGGCAGGACGTCAGCATCGGTCTTGGCCTTGCGGAACTTCTCGGCAATCTGGTCATCGGTGTCGATCAGCTTGACCAGCGACATTTCTGACGGGTTCGACTTGGACATCTTCGACGTACCGTCGCGAAGCGACATGATGCGCGGCGCCGCCTTGCTGATGAACGGCTCGGGCAGGGTGAAGAGCTCCCGGCCATAGTCGTTGTTGAACTTGGTCGCGATGTCGCGGGCCAGCTCCAGATGCTGCTTCTGGTCCTCGCCCACCGGCACATGCGTGGCGTTGTAGAGCAGCACGTCGGCCGCCATCAGCACGGGATAGTCGTACAGCCCGACGCTGGCGCCCTCGCGGTTCTTGCCCGCCTTGTCCTTGAACTGGGTCATACGGTTCAGCCAGCCGACGCGTGCGACATTGTTCAGCAGCCAGCCAAGCTCGCTATGCTGGGGAACGCGCGTCTGGTTGAACAGGATCGAGCGTTCGGGATCGATTCCGGCCGCGATCAGCGTCGCGGTCATCTCGATGGTGTTGGCCGCCATCGCCTCGGGCGCGATCCATTCGGTCAGGCCGTGCAGGTCGGCGATGAAGTACATCGTTTCGCCGCCCTGGGCCTGGATGTCGTCCTGCATCGCCACCCACTGCTTCACGGCGCCCAGATAATTGCCGAGATGTAGGTTGCCCGTGGGCTTGATGCCGGAAACGACGCGCATGATGGTCCTCAACTGTTGCGGCGAACGAGCCGCTTGATATCCCCGAGACGGAAGGCGCCCGTCGCGAAGGTGGCGACCGCATAGACCAGCATCCCCGTCGCGACCAGTATGATGAGCGCGCCCCACCGCTCGACGTTGGTGCCGGTGACATAGGGCTGGAACCGCGCATTGAGCAGCGCCATCGCCCCGCCCATCAGGAGCGCGGCGACCAGCATCCGCCAGCTGCGCCGTCGCAACTGCGCGTCCGCCACGAAATGCCCGCGCCGCGCCAGCGTGCGATAGAGCAGCACGACATTGACCGTGGAGGCGATGGCGGTGGCCAGCGGCGGCCCCATATGGCCCAGCCACCAGATGAAGATCAGGTTGAGCCCCAGATTGACCAGCATCGACCAGGTCGCATAGCGCACCGGCGTCCGGGTATCGGCGCGCGCATAATAGCCGGGCGTCAGCACCTTCACGAGGATATAGCTAGGCAGGCCGATCGAGAAGGCGGCGAGTGCCTGCGCGGTGTAATAGCTGTTGGTGGCGGTGAACTTGCCATGCTCGAACAGCGCGGCGACGATCGGCTGGCCACAGACGATCAGCGCGACCGTGGCGGGCAGGGTGAGCAGCAGCGCCAGCTCCATGCCCCGGTTCTGCGTCTCCATCGCCTCGACCTCCTTGCCCGCACCCAGCAGACGCGAGACGGTGGGCAAGAGGACGGTGCCGAGGCCGATGCCGATCAGCCCCAGCGGCAACTGGTTCAGCCGGTCGGCGGCATAGATATAGGACACCGACCCTTCGGGCAGGAAGCGGGCGGCCAGCGCGGTCGAGATGACGAGGTTGATCTGCACCGCGCCCGCCCCGGCGGCGGCAGGCAGGATCAGCTTCATCAGGCGCTTCACGTCGTCATTGATCACTGGCCGCTTCAGCCGGAGCCGGACGCCCGCGCGGCGGCACGCCCACCAGAGCCAGACGAACTGCAATATCCCCGCGACCGTGACCGCGATCGCCTGATTGCGGGCGGTCGCCATCGGGTCATGCGTGTGGAAGAACAGCAGGGCGACGATCAGCGTCAGGTTGAGCAGGATCGGCGCAGCGGCATTCACCCAGAAGCGGTGCAGCGAATTGAGGATGCCGCCCAGCAGCGACACCAGGCTGATGAACAGCAGATAGGGAAAGGTCAGCCGATTGAGCAGGACGATATAGTCGAACTGCGCAGCCGTGCCCTTGCCGTAACCGAAGGTCTGGACCCAGGTGACGGGCCATGCGGCCAGCTCGACGATCGCGGTCATGACGATCAGCACCGGCAGCAGGACCGAGAGCGCATTTTCGGCAAAAGCCAGGCCGTGCGCCAGGCCCGTGCCCTCCGCCGCCTTATCCCCTTCTGCGACCTTGCGGTTGAACATCGGGATGAAGGCGGCGGAAAAGGCGCCCTCCGCAAAGAGGGCGCGGAACATGTTGGGCAGGCGAAACGCGATCTGGAACGCGTCGGAGGCGAAGTTCGCGCCTACGAAGCGGAAGAACAGCGAGTCGCGAACCAGACCAAGCACGCGGCTGGCCAGAGTCAGCCCGCCGACCGAGCCCAGCGCCTTGGTCAGGTTCATCTGTCAGTCCGGATCAGGCGTGGCCGGTTTCCGGGGTGTTCGGCTGCGCACCCGCCTGGGCATCGGCCTGCTGCAGGTAGAGCTGCGCAAAGTCGATCGGCTCGAGCATCAGGGGCGGGAAGCCGCCGTCGCGCACCGCATCGGCCAGAACGCGGCGGGCGAAGGGGAAGAGCAGGCGCGGCGCTTCGCCCAGCATGAAGGGCTGGATCTGGTCGGCGGGCACGTTGCGGAAACCGAAGAGACCGGCATAGCTGAGGTCGACGATGAAGGCAGTCTTGCCCTCGGACTCGGCGCGAACCTCGATCTTCAGGGTCAGTTCGTGGACTTCCTCGCCGACCTGCGCCGCCGAGATGTTAAACTGCACGTCGATGCCGGGGGCGGTCTGCGCCTGATAGATGGCGGGCGCGTTCGGGTTCTCGAACGACAGATCCTTCACATATTGCGAGATCATACCGGCGGCGGGGCCGGCATCGTCGCCGTTCGGCGCTTCAAAGCCCTGCGGCAAACCCTGTTCGTCCATCGTCGCTACCTTCTTACGTGAGATCAAAGGGGGTAGGGTCTATACTCAATCAGGACGGGGATCGTGATCGCCCGCTGGAAGGCGCTGGCAAGGAGCGCGGCGCGGCAGGTAGCGGCGCTACCTGCAAGCAAGCGACGCCGACCAGCGCCTTCCAGCGGGCGACCGCCAAAGCGGCGGGCCGATTTTGGCCCAGGGCGACGTCGCTCGTCGGTCACGATGCGATTGCATCGCTCCGCTCCTCGCTTCTTGCCCTGAACCAAAATCGGCTCCGTCACGACCCCGTCCTGATTGAGTATAGACCCTCAAGGGACCGAAACGGCATGTTCACGCGTTCGGCCATATAGCCGTTGCGCGTAGCAGCGGGTCGGCACGGTTTCAACCTTGCCCACCTCGTCGGGAGGCCGGGTTTTCATTGTCGGCTCGTACGCCTATATCGGTCACGATAGTGAAAGGCGCCTGTGTTGTTATTCTACGTCGTTCTTCTCGCGATGGTCGCGCTCTTCCTCGCACTGCGGCTGTACAGCGTGCTGGGCAAGCGCACCGGCCATGAACAGCAGCCGCTGGCGCGCAGCGCCGATGACCGGCCGCTGCCCGTCACGCTGCCCCGCGCGACCGAGGCGGCGCAGGCCTCTGCGCCCGTCGCCAACCGCAACATCGATCCGCGTGCCGAACAGGGCCTGCGCGCGGTGATCGCGGGCGAGGCGGGCTTCGACGTGGCGCAGTTCCTGAACGGCGCGCAGGCGGCCTATCGCATGACGCTGGAAGCCTTTTGGAAGGGTGACGAGGACGCGCTGGCCGATCTGGTCGAGCGCGACGTGCTGGCCGCTTTCGCCGAGGCGATCGAGCAGCGGCGCGAGGCGGGCCAGACGCTCGACAACCGCTTGATCCGGGTCGAGAGCGCGAAGATCGTCGATGCGCAGGTCGAGGGGCGCGAGGCGCGCATCACCGTCCGCTTCGACGCCGATATCGCGGCCGTCACGCGTGATGCCGAGGGCCATGTCATCGCCGGTTCGCTAAGCGACGCGGTCGAGACGCATGACGTCTGGACCTTCGCCCGGACGCTGAAAAGCGGCGATCCGAACTGGAAGCTCGTCGATACCGACGAAGCCTGATCCGGTCTGACGGGGGAATGATCGCATTGAGGGGGTATCGCGTCGCGACCATGGTCGCGCTTTCGGTCAGCCTGTCGGCCTGTGCCGGGCGGATCGTCCCGCCGGGCACATCGGCCCCCTATCCGTCACGTGGGGAAGCACAGCCCCAGCCCAAACCGCAACCCCGCCCCCGGCCGGGCGGCTCGTCCGTGCAGCCCAGCGGCCCCAGCGTCTCGCGCGTGGCCGATGGTCCGGTGCGGATCGTGGCCACGACGCCGTTGCCAGCTACTCCGGTCGCGGCGATCCCCGGCGCGGCCTCGGCGGCACAGGCAGGCATTCTGGCCGGACCGCCCGTCGCCGCCCTGCCGATCACCGAACCGCAGGCGGAGGCGGCGCGTGCGGCCTTCCTGCTGTCCTGTCCCGGCCTGATGCGCCGCACCGACGGCAGCGGCCTGACGCAAGGCGCCGACTGGCAATCCGCTTGCCAGGCCGCCGCCAGCGTGCCGCGCGGGGGTGCCCGCGATTTCTTCGCCCGCTATTTCGAGGCGGTGCAGGTCGGCGACGGCCGCTCGCTGGCGACCGGCTATTACGAGCCCGAGATTGCGGGTTCGCGCGACCGGCGCTCGGGCTATGAGGTGCCGATCTACGCCCGGCCGCGCGACCTGATCGATGTCGATCTTGGCGCCTTCACGACCGACCTGAAGGGCAAGAAGATACGCGGCAAGTTGCAGGGCACCAACCTTGTCCCCTATGACGACCGGACCGCGATCGAGCAGGGGTCGCTGGAGGGGCGTGCGCCGATCCTCGCCTGGGGCGCAGACCCGGTCGAGGTGTTCTTCCTTCAGATCCAAGGCTCGGGGCGGCTGCGGTTGCCCGATGGCGGGATCATGCGGATCGGCTATGATACGCAGAATGGCCGCGACTATACCGGCATCGGCGCGCTGATGAAGTCGCGCGGACTGCTGGGGCCGGGGCAGACCTCGATGCAGGGGATCGTCGCCTGGCTGCACGATCACCCCGAGGAAGGTCGCGCGATCATGCGCGAGAATAAGAGCTTCGTCTTCTTCCGCGAGTTGAACGGCGCGCCGCAGGGGGCGATGGGCTATGCGGTGACGGGGCAGGTCAGCGTGGCGGCGGATCCGAAGTTCGTGCCGCTGGGCGCGCCCGTCTTCCTGTCGATGGACCGGCAGGATGCGACCGGCCTGTGGGTGGCGCAGGACACGGGCGGCGCGATCAAGGGATCGAACCGCTTCGACACCTTCTGGGGTGCGGGCGATACGGCGCGGGCGGTCGCGGGCGGCATGTCGGCACGGGGCACGGCCTTCCTGCTGCTGCCGGTCGGGACGCTGGCTCGCGCCGGGATTACGGCTCCTGTCGGGACGGTCGGTGCGATCCCTCAACCCTGACGAAGCGCATCTCTGGGCGCGGGTGATGGAAACGGTGCGTCCCTTACGCGCCGCCATCGTGCCCGCCAGGCCCGCGCCGCCCCCGCCGACCATGGAGGCGGTGTTCCAGGAAACGCCCGGCGCGCCCAAGGTGCGGGTGAAGGGCCGCGTGCCGCCGTTGCGCCAGCCCGCAGCGCCTCCGCCTGCGCCGAAGAAGGGGCCGGGCGAGACGCTGGATGGCGGCTGGGACAAGCGCCTGTCGCGGGGCAGCGTCATGCCCGACAGCTCGCTCGACCTGCATGGCCATACGCTGGCGTCGGCGCATGCGTTGCTCGACCAGGGGCTGGGCCGGGCGATCGCTCGGGGCGACCGGGTGCTGTTGCTGGTGACGGGCAAGCCGCCGCGGCCCGAAAGCGAGCGCCCCCATGCGCGCGGTGCGATTCGCGCGGCGATCAGCGACTGGCTGGGCGCCTCGCGCCATGCCGATTCGATCGCGGCGATCCGGGGTGCCCATCCGCGCCATGGCGGGCAGGGCGCGCTCTATATCGTGTTCAGGCGCCCGCGCGAGCGATGACGCCCGCATAGATGCGAGTCAGCGCGTAAAGGTCGTCGACCGCCACCGCCTCATCGACCTTGTGCATCGTCGCGTTGAGCAGGCCGAACTCGACCGTCGGGCACAGCTTCGACAGGAAGCGTGCGTCCGAGGTGCCGCCGGTGGTCGAGAGCTCGGGCTCGATCCCCGTCTCGGCACGGATGGCGTCGGCGATCATGGCGGAGAAGGCACCCGGCTGGGTCAGGAACGCCTCGCCCGAGATGCGGCCCGTCACCTGGGCGGCGGGGGCATGGGTGCGGGCGATCGCGGTGATCCGCTCGACCAGCGCCGCGCCGTTCTGTTCGTCGTTGAAGCGGATCGACAGCCGCGCCTGCGCCGCGCCCGGAATGACGTTGGTCGCCGGGTTGCCGACATGCAGGTCGGTGATCTCGATATTGGACGGCTGGAACCAGGCATTGCCAGTGTCGAGCGTGATCCCCTCGATCTCGGCCAGCATCGCGACCAGCGGGGTGATCGGATTGTCGGCCAGATGCGGATAGGCGACATGGCCCTGCCGCCCCGGCACGGTGATCCAGATATTGACCGAGCCGCGCCGCCCGATCTTCATCATGTCGCCCAATCGCTGCGCCGAGGTCGGCTCGCCGACCAGGCACAGGTCGGGGCCCACCCCTCGCCCGGCCATCCGATCGATCAGCGCGCGGGTGCCATAGACGGCGGGGCCTTCCTCGTCGCCGGTGATGATCAGCGACAACGGGATGGTCGGTTCGGCCGGGATCGCGGCGACGAAGGCGGCGACCGCACCCTTCATATCGACCGCGCCGCGCCCGAAGACCAGGCCGTCGCGCACCTCGCCGGAAAAGGGCGAACCCTGCCAGCCGTCACCGGCGGGCACGACATCGACATGCCCCGCAAAGGCCAGATGCATGCCCGTTCCGCCGCGCGTGGCCAGCAAATTCTCGACCGGACCGTCGGGCTCCTCGCCGATGGTAAAGCGATCCACGGCGAAGCCCAGCGGCACCAGCGCGGCCTCCAGCACGTCGAACACGGAGCCACGCGCGGGCGTGACGCTGTCGGCCCGGATCAGGGCCTGGGTGAGGGAGAGAGTGTCGGTCATGCCGCGCGGCATAGGCAGCGCGGGCGCGGACGGCAATCACGCGATTGACGACGCTCACGGAGCCGATGCGCCCCGACATCGTTCCAACTTCTGCGTAACAGGAGTGATGTGATGAACGACCCCGATTCCAACGGCAACAAGGCCGGAAAGCGACTGCTGCTCTGGTTGCTGATTGCACTCGGGATCGCCGGGGTGCTGCTCTACACCTTCACGTCGCGCGTCGCCGAACCGGCGGCCGACCAGCGGGCGCCCCTGAACGACGTTCCGCCGGCCGCGCGGTAAGTGGGCAAAGGGGGCGTGGCCTTCGACTTCGCTCAGGCTGAACGGGTTTTAGTACCAACGTCCGTTCAGCCTGAGCGAAGTCGAAGGCTAAGGGAGACCCTCACCCCACCGGCTGTTCGAACCTCTCGATCACCCATTCCTCTTCCTGCGCGCCTGCGATCCAGTCCTGCATGAAGGGGTGGCGCAGCACCGCGTCCATATAGGGCACGGCGAAGCGTGCGACGGGCAGTTGATAGGTGACGATCCGCGTTACCACTGGCGCGAACATGATGTCCGCCGCGCCGAATTCTCCGAACAGGAAATCGCCGCCTCCGCCGAAGCGCGCCCGCGCCTGCGCCCACAACTCCATCATGCGCTTCAGGTCGACGATCACGTCGTCATCGGGCATCCGGGCGGGATAGACCTGACGGATGTTCATGCTGTGCTTGCGGCGCAGCGCGACGAAGCTGGAGTGCATCTCGGCCGCCATCGACCGGGCCATGGCGCGCGCGGCATCGTCGGCGGGCCAGAAGCGGTCGCGTCCGACCTTGTCGGCGAGGAAGTCGATGATCGCCAGGCTGTCCCAGACCACCGCCTCGCCGTCCCACAGGATCGGCACCTTGCCCGACGACGGCGCGAACTCCGCGCCCTCACGCCGCTTGTCCCAGTCGGCGTCGTAAAGCGGCACGACCACCTCCTCGAACGAAAGTCCCGACTGCCGACAGGCGAGCCAGCCGCGCAGGGACCAGGAGGAATAGGCCTTGTTGCCGATGATGAGCTTCATGGACCAAGGGGTAACGGCCCCGCCGGGCGGCCGCAACCGAACAAAAAAAGGCCCGCCCGGGGAACCGGACGGGCCTTTCGCTTCCAACGAACGCCGGATCAGAAGCGGGCGGTGGCCGCCACGCGGAAGAAGCGACCAATCAGACCCGAGAAATAGGGCTGGGTGCCACCCGGCACCGCCGTGGCGGGGAAGGGGGCGGTCGCGTTGAAGACATTGTCGACGATGAAGCGCAGGTTGAACTGGTCGTTCACCTTCACGCCCACCGTGGTGTTGAACACCACCCAGTCGGTCAGGCCGCTGATGTTGCGGGCATTGGGGGCTTCGTCCAGGTTGAACTTCACCTTGCCGGTGTATTGACCCTGGAACAGGATGTTGAAGGTGTTGCCCTCATAGGTCAGGTTCGCGGTGCCCGAGTGGCGCGGATAGCCGATCTCGCCCGCGTCATGGTTGATGTCGCCCACACCCACCTGGGTCTGCAGCTTGTCGCGGTAGAAATAGTTGACCGACAGGCCGACCGTACCTGCATTCTCCAGTCCAACGCGGCTAAGCGGCAGGCGGTACGCAATGGTCGATTGCAGACCGGCCATCTCATAGGATGCTGCGTTGTAATAGCCCTGGCGGATCGTGGTCAGCTGGCCATCGGCACCGCGAGTGAACAGCCCGCAGAACTGGTTGGGATAGTTGCTCGAATCATAGCAGGCATTCAGGATGTCGGTGCCGTCCAGCGAGCGGATGGCATCATTCAGCTTGATGTTGACCCAATCGACCGCGACCGACAGGCCGGGGATAAAGCGCGGCTGTGCGATGGCGCCTACGGTCCAGCTATTGGCCTTTTCGTTGCGCAGATCGGGGTTACCCGCGATCGTCACCGGAATGGTGAAGTTGCTAAAGTTCGAATCGAACGTCGCGGGGTTGATCCCGGCCGCGACGCAATTGGCACGACGCGTCGCGGGGTTGGGGCCATTGCCGACATAGCGTGCGTCGCACGGATCGAGACCCGAATTGAACGCCCGCGACGTCGGGTTGAACACCTCGGTGATGGCGGGCGAGCGGATCGAGCGGGTGAAGTTGCCGCGGAAGGTCAGCCCCTGGAAGAAGCCGACACGGCCGCCCGCCGTCCAGGTCACGTCGCCGCCCGACAGCGAGTTGTCGACATAACGCGCCGCGCCGTCGAACTCGAGCGTCTTGAGCCAACTCAGCTCGTTCTTGCTCGACACGAACGGCACGACGACTTCGCCGAACACCTCGTTGGTGTGGAACTTGCCCCGGATCGGGTCGATCGGGATGGTGCGGCCATATTGCACGCGGCTGCCGTCCGCCTGGGGTTCGCCGAAATAATAGGCGCCGGGATCGAACTGCGTCTTTTCCTCGCGATGCTCGTAACCCAGCGACAGCGACACGTCGTTGCCGAACAGCTGGAAGACGGGGCCGTTGATGTTGGCGTTGAACACCAGCTGCTCATTGGCCGAACGCGGCGTGGCGACCGTGAAGATGTAGTCGCGCGCCGCCTGGCTGGCCTGGCCGATGCCGAAGATGTTGAGCGGGGCGCAAGCGCCGCCACCGATCGACGGGATGGTCGCGTTCACCACGCCCGGACGGCAGGTGATGTTGCCCGAAGCGTCGCGCACCGCGTCGATGGCGTTGGCGAAATTCTGCTGGATCAGCTCGAAGTTGCGGCCATTGGTGATCGACTTGCCATAGACGGCCGAGGCCTCCCACTTGAAGTCGCGACCCAGCAGCGGCACCGTGCCGTCGAAGCCGCCGACGAAGCGGTACGTCTCGACCGTGGCTTCGGCGCGGCCCGTGGTCAGGTCGGCCAGCGCGCGGCCGACATAGAACTGGTTCTGACCAGCGGGCAGATTGGCCGCGATGGTCGCGCGGTCGGTGGCCGACAGATAGGGATTGTCGAGGCTGAGCAGCAGGTTGCCATCGGCTGTCCCGGCATCGTCGAACAGCGCGGTGTTGTAGTTGGGCTGATCGATCAGGTTCGTGCCCTTGCTGCGGACATACCATGCCTCGCCGAAGAAGCGGATGCGGTCGCTGAACTGATAGCTGGCCTGTGCGCTGGCGATATAGCGTTCGGAGGTCGTCAGCAGGTTCGACTGGAGCGGCAGGTTGTAGCCGTTGCCGCCGCTGCTGATATAGCCCTGACGCATCGGCGTGCCGAGGTCGAGCGGCACCAGCGTGCCGTTCGCGCCGAACTGAAGCAGCTGGCCCGCCGCATTGCGGATGCCCGAGCGGCTGGCGAGGAAGTCGTCCGCGCTGAACGGAACGCCGCCGATGGTGAAGGCGCTGTAGCGCTGGTTCGGGTAGAGGACGCGCTGGAACTCGCCCGCGGTGGCGGGGGTGCCGAAGAAGTAACCGGCGGCGGTGATGTCGCGGTCGGCGGCGGTCAGGCCGGTGACGCGGTTATACTCGCCCGAGATGGTGATGTTGCCGCGACCATCGGCGAAGTTCTTGCCCGCCAGCAGGCTGAGGCGTTGATCGGGGGCATCGCCCTTTTGCGACACGCCCGCCTGGCCCTGGAGCTGAAGCCCGTCGAAATCGCGCTTCAGGATGATGTTGACGGTGCCTGCGATCGCGTCCGAACCATAGATCGGCGCGCCGCCGATGGCGACGGTCTCGACCCGCTCGACCAGGCTGGTCGGGATGTTGTTCAGGTCGACCTGCGTACCGGCCGACACAGGGCCGAAGATGCTGGCGGTGTTCGACGACACGAAGCGGCGGCCGTTGACCAGCACCAGCGTGCGCTGCGTGCCGAGGCCGAAAAAGTCGACAAAGGTCTGGGCCGGGCCGAAGGACGACTGTGCGCCGACGCCGCTATTGCCCGGAGGACCGAAGGCCGGAATTTCGCTCAGCACCTGGCCGACATTGGTATAGCCGCGATTGGCGATCTGCGCCGCACCGACGACCTGGGTCGGTTGCAGCGTCTCGAACTCGGGGCGGGCAATGCGCGAGCCGGTGACGACGACGTCCTGGCCGCCCGCCGCGCTCTGATCCGCTGCGGTGTCCTGCGCGGTGCTTTCCGGCGCGGTGGCGTTTTCCGGCGCGGTCGGCGGCAGGGTCTGGGCGGCGACCGGGGCCGCAAGGAGGGTGAGCAGCGCAACGGCGCTGACGTCGCGCAGCGCGCGCGAGCGGATATTCCGGGACATGATACGCTTTCCCCAATTTTATCTATTTGTATTCATGGGGCTATTCCTGAGCATGTCAGGACGTCAACAAAAGCGTCATATGTGCTGACATTTGTGGAGTGATGCGACCTTTATACAACAACATCAGTTGGTTGGCGGTGAATCAGCTGGGTATGGCGAAGTGGCGAGAGACACCTGTGTGTCTTCGCTGCAACCGCGTTTGCGAGATGCCAGAACCCGCACGGATTGCGCCGGTTCCTCAACAGTTTGTCGAAATTTGGAGACGCGTTTTTACGCGAATCGATAAAGGCGGGGACTCGGCGCACGACGCCCGAGTCCCCGCCGCAGCGGCTTAGCCGATGGCTTCGAGCACGGCGGCGCGCAGGTCGGCAATCCCCATGCCGCCCTCACTGGATGTGGCGAGAATTTCGGGGTGCGCGGCGGCGCGCTTGCGGGCCTCGACCTCGGTGCGGGCGATGACGTCGGCGAGCTCGGTCGCCTTCACCTTGTCCGCCTTGGTCAGGACGATGCGATAGCTGACCGCCGCACGGTCGAGCATCTCCAGGATCTCACGATCCACTTCCTTGATGCCGTGGCGCGAGTCGATCAGCACCAGCGCACGCTTCAGGGCTTGGCGTCCGCGCAGGAAGTCGTTCACCAGGAAGCGCCACTGCTTGACCATGTCCTTGGGCGCCTTGGCAAAGCCATAGCCAGGCATGTCGACGAGGCGCAGCAGCGGGGGCGTGCCGACGTCGAAGAAGTTCAGCTCCTGCGTCCGCCCCGGCGTGTTCGACGTGCGCGCCAGCCCGTTACGGTTGGTCAGCGCGTTGAGCAGCGACGACTTGCCGACGTTCGACCGCCCCGCGACCGCGACTTCCGGCACGATCGGATCGGGCAGGAATTTGAGCGCAGGCGCGGACTTCAGGAAGGTGACCGGCCCGGCGAACAGCTTGCGCGCCGACTCGACCAATTCCTCCGAGAAGCCTTCGGGCGTCTCGGAGGGGGCAGGGGTGGGAAGCTCGCTCACTTGGCGACCGGCTGCTTCAGGCCCGGATGACGGGCGTAGAGCAGACGCTGCTGCAGGATCGAGATGCAGTTGGTCGTGATCCAGTAGACCTGCAGGCCGACCGCGAACGGCGCCATCACGAACATCAGCACCCAAGGCAGGATCGCAAAGACCTGCTTCTGCGCATCGTCCATCGGCTGCGGGTTCATCTTGAACTGGAAGTACATCGAGATGCCCAGCAGGATCGGCACGACGCCGATCGCGATGAAGTGCGGCGGCACGAAGGGCAGCAGGCCGAACAGGTTGACCGGGGTCAGCGGGTCGGGCGCGGACAGGTCCTTGATCCAGGCGACGAACGGCTGGTGCCGCATTTCGATCGTCAGCATCAGCACCTTGTACAGTGCATAGAAGATCGGGATCTGGATCAGCGTGGGCAGGCAGCCCGCCAGCGGATTGACCTTCTCCTGCTTGTAGAGGGCCATGACCTCCTGCTGCATTCGGACCTTGTCGTCCTTAAACCGCTCTTGCAGCGCCTTCATCTTGGGCTGCACCGCCCGCATCGCCGCCATCGAGGCGAACTGACGCTGCGCGATCGGGAACATCAGCGCACGAATGGTGACGGTCAGCAGGATGATCGCGACGCCGAAATTGCCGACCAGGCGGAACAGCCAGTCGAGATAATAGAAGATCGGCTTTTCGAGGACGCGCAGATAGCCCCAGTCCAGCGCGTAATCGAGCTTCGTCGCGCCTTCCTTGTCGGTATAGCGGTCGAGCAGCGCCACTTCCTTGGCACCCGCGAAGAAACGCGTGGTCTGGGTCAGCTGCTTGCCAGGGGCCAGCGTCTGCGGCTGAAGCGTATAGTCGGCCTGATAGGTCTGGCCTGCACCGGCGCGGAACTGGCCGTCGAACGCCTTCGCCTGATCGGGGATCAGCGTCGCCAGCCAATATTTGTCAGTGAAGCCCAGCCAGCCGCCGGTCGTGGTGAAGCGGGTCGGGGCCTTGTCGAGATCCTTCCAGTTCGGGCCGTAATTGGCCGAGCCGTTGTTGACCGACATCGGGCCGACATGGATCGTCCAGGTATCGGGATCGGCCGAGATGCCACGATTGACATAGCCGTAGGCCGCGACCGGCACGGCCGCATTGCCGCCATTGGCCACCGTCTGCTGGACGGTGAACATGTAATCCTTGTCGACCGACAGGGTGATCTGGAAACGCTGGCCGGTGGCGTTGGCGGCGCTCAGCGTGACCGGCTGGCCCGGACGCAGCACCGGCGCGCTGGCGGTCCAGACGGCATCGGCGGCGGGCGGGTTCAGCCCGTCGGTGCGCCAGCCGAAGCCCGCGAAATAGGCACCCTCGGCACCCGCCGGCGACAGCAGGCGGATCGGCGGCGAGTTCTTGTCGACCGTCTGCTTATAGTCGAGCAGGACGAGGTCATCGATCCGTGCGCCCTTCAGGTTGATCGAACCCTTCAGGCGCGGCGTGTCGATCGCCACGCGTGGGCTTTCGGCCAGCACGACCTTGCGGTCGCGAATCGCGGTCGGCGTCGTGGCGGTCGGGTTGGCCGTGCTGTTGGCCACGGGCACCTGCTTGCCGCCCTCGATCTTGGTCGCGGGCGGATTGCTCGGGAAGAACTTGCTCTGGATGAGCGGCCATCCGAACAGGATCAGCGCCGCGATCACCGCGAACACGACGAAATTCTTGCGGTCTTGGTTCACGTGGAAACCCCGTTAGTGTCAGGGGACCGGGTCGGGTCCGTGCCCGCCCCAGGGATGGCACCGCGCAATGCGCTTGAGCGCCAACCAGCCCCCTTTGACCGCGCCATAGCGGCCAATGGCCTGTATTGCATAGGCCGAACAGGAGGGTTGATAGCGACAAGTGGGCGGCAGGATCAGCGAAGGGCCGAGTTGCCAGCCTCGCGCGATCAGGATCAAGGCCCGCGCGAACAGGGTCACGCGGGCTCTTGGGTCGGCGATGCGGGCTGGCGGTGCGCGCCGCCGCGGGGGCTGCGCCCCTTGCCACGGCCATGATGCACGCGCGGTTCGCGGGGCTTGTCATGGCCGCCGGTATCGGGCGAGGCGGCGCGGGTCAGCGCCTTGGCCAGCTCGGCGGTGAGCGCCTGATAGTCGCGCTCGATCCCGCCTTGCCGTCCGATCAGGACATGGTCGGCGCCCGCTATGCCCTTTTCCGGCAACAGATCGCGCGCGAGCGCCCGCAATCGGCGTTTCATCCGATTGCGAACGACTGCGTTTCCGATCTTCTTGGTGACGGTGAAGCCGACGCGAATCGCAGCGTCACCGTCATCCCGCGGGCGAACCTGCAGCACGAAGCCGGGCATCGCCACGCGTCGCCCGCCATTGGCCGCGAGGAAATCGCGGCGGCGGGTCAGCGTCGTGATTACGCCGACAGCTTCTTGCGGCCGCGTGCACGACGCGCGCGGATCACGGCACGGCCGCCCGGCGTGGCCATCCGCGAACGGAAGCCGTGACGGCGAGCGCGCACCAGATTGCTCGGCTGAAAGGTACGCTTCATCGTTCATTCCTTGGATACGTCTGAATAAAAACGGCCGCCACGAGGACGGCCTTGGTGGCAAGCCGCTTACGCAAAGCGGGCTTTCAAGTCAATCCGGTGTGCACGCCCGACACGCGCCTATGCCCCTTGCGGTCGGCCGGCATCCTTTGCAGGAAGCATAAGCGGGCAGGGGAGCGCCCGTACAGGGGGATTTGCATGGCGACGATCGTGTCCACGGTGGCCTATCTGGGGCTGGAGGCGCGTGCCGTCGAGGTGCAGGTGCAACTGATCGCGGGGCTGCCCGCCTTCAATCTGGTCGGGCTGGCCGACAAGGCGGTGGGGGAGAGCAGGGAGCGGGTGCGCGCCGCGATCGCCGCTATGGGCCTCGCTTTGCCGCCCAAGCGGATCGCCGTGAACCTGTCGCCCGCCGACCTGCCCAAGGAGGGATCGCATTTCGACCTGCCCATCGCGCTCGCGCTGCTGGCGGCGATGGGGGTGGTCGATGCCGAGTTGCTCGCCGATCATGTCGTCGTCGGCGAACTGGCGCTGGACGGCCGGATCGGCCCGTCGCCGGGCGTGCTGCTGGCGGCGATCCATGCCGGATCGGTCGAAAAGGGGCTGATCTGTCCCGCCGCGCAAGGGGCGGAGGCGAGCTGGGCGGGCGGTGGCGCGGTGATCGCGGCGCCCGACCTGCTCTCGCTGATCAACC
Organism: Sphingomonas sp. Leaf257; assembly: GCF_001422185.1. NCBI lineage: Bacteria > Pseudomonadati > Pseudomonadota > Alphaproteobacteria > Sphingomonadales > Sphingomonadaceae > Sphingomonas > Sphingomonas sp. Leaf257. The sequence continues at coordinate 29,728 of NZ_LMMH01000001.1, read as the reverse complement.
ATCTGAAAGGTCATTCCGTCCTGCCGACTGCCGAGGGCGGACTGGTGGAGGAGGGCGTGCCCGGCCCTGACCTGTCGCAGGTGAAGGGGCAGGAAAACGCCCGCCGCGCGCTGGAGATCGCGGCGGCTGGCGGCCATAATTTGCTGATGAGCGGTCCGCCGGGGTCGGGAAAGTCGCTGATGGCCGCCTGCCTGCCGGGCATCCTGCCGCCGCTCGATGCGGCCGAGGCGCTGGAAGTCTCGATGGTCCAGTCGGTGGCCGGGACGCTGGCCGAGGGGCGTCTGACCCGCACGCGACCTTTCCGCGCGCCGCATCATTCGGCCTCGATGGCCGCGCTGACCGGCGGCGGGTTGAAGGCCAGGCCGGGCGAGGTGAGCCTCGCGCATCTGGGCGTCCTCTTTCTCGACGAACTGCCCGAATTCCAGCGTGCCGTGCTCGATTCGCTGCGCCAGCCGCTGGAAACCGGCACGGTCAGCATCGCGCGCGCCAACGCGCATGTGACCTTCCCCGCGCGGGTCAAGCCTGCAATGCACGTAAACCGAAGCGCCGGGTGCAAAGCGCGCGCATTTGCGAGGTTTTAGCCACGCAAGCGTCGCACCAACGATTTCCATTCATCCTCTGTTTCGGGTAGGAAGCGCGGGGCGTTGGGCAACTTGCGACATGGGCCTATGCGACTGGGACGGCGGCGGCATCGGATGCAGTAGAGGCGGCGGTAGACATACTGGATGTCTGTACCGCAGCGCATACACAGAAAATACCGCCCCAGCTTTTCTACGTCCAGCGCGGTGCATCTCCTACAGTTGGCGCAAGCGGCGTATAGATTGGCCTTTCGCAACGTGAAAAATTTCAGGTCGTCCCGTTTCGGATTTCCATGATGGCCGACATCAAAGCGGAAGGGCCAACTGGTTGCGATCAGGCACGCGCGATGGATCGAGCATTTCGCAGATCGTCAGCGCCAGTTCCTTTGCCGCTTGCTCGCGGATGCGTTGAACGGGAGCCGTTAGGCCAATGCGCGCCCATCCTGCCGAATTAAGCAGCGCATCACTGATTTGCTGAGGGTCGATGCGTTCCATGTACACATGAGAACAAATGGCGAACGATTCGGCAAGCGTCATTTTTGTGGCAGGACGAAAGGGGCGCCGGCCTATCCATATTAAGGCGAAATCCCTGACGGGGCAAAAAGCTCGCCATCGCTGCCCTCTTCAAATCAGAGCTTGATGTCACTTAGTTACAGCGGTGTCACATCAAATTCATTCTAACGTCATGATAGTATATCAGGCTTGGGACTGGGGAAATTTCCGCCCCTTTGAGTAGCTAGTGGCTACTGGTAGAAAGGATGGCAAATGTCGGCCTGTTCGGAACGAGAGCTTGCTAAGTTTCAGTACCAAAGCTTTGGGGGTATGCAGAGCGCGGCGGGCACGATAGCCTTCGGCTTGGGTCTGGGTGCTAAAGTCGCCCCTCATCCTGGCGTCAAGGCCGCATTCGCCGTTCTTGGGGGAGTGTCTGGTGCGGCTGGTTTAGCATTTGGCTATGCGGAAAACCATTTTCGTGCAAAATATGATGGCTTAGAAGAAGCGTGTCAGCGCGAGAAAGCTCAGCAAAATAATAACGTTCCAAAAGTTGAAGCTCCGTCTGGGGGTGGCGGCGGAAGCTATTATGGCGGATCTTCTGGTGGCTATATGCCAAGTTCTTCCTTCTCATACTATTATGAGAGAGGACATTCCTATACGGACTCACAAGGAACTATTCATGTGCAGCCTGGGCACTGGGTAAAGCGCATGCATCCAATAACCATCGACCTCGATCTGGATGGTTCGACGTTTACAAATGCTAAGTCGCATTCGGCCGATCTGGATGGTGATGGTCGGTTCGAGCGCTATACGTTGCCGGGATCAAGTGACGGTGTGCTTGTATACGATCACAATCAAGATGGCATTGGTCAGACTAACGAATGGGGCCTCACCTCATTCGTGCCCGGTGCAAAGTCAGATTACGAAGCCCTTTTGGCATTCAATAGTAATGGCAACAATAAAATTGATCGCGGTGATCAGGAATTCGAGAAGTTGAAAATTGGCATTGATGCTAATGGGAACGGAAAATTCGATGCGGGTGAACTTCATAGCATCGAAGAGTTTTTTGACTCTATCCAGGTCGTGACAAATATCGGTAATAATCTCAATGAGGAAATGTTGCCCGGAGTGATCCGCCAGGATACCGGGTGGACGAAAGTTGGTGGAAATGATGACTATTCGTCTTGGGACGGGGTGGCCCTAGGTATTGAGGCATCGTACAATTCAATCTACGGCGATGGAAACGCTGACGTCGTTAATTTAGGTGATAAAAACGCTTTGGTATGGAAGACCGATAACGCCGCTACCATAAATCTTTCCAACCTAAATTATGGCGGCAGTAGCAACTTTTCCGACGCATATATGGGCGGAGGATCTGATCAAATTTACGGATCCGAAGGTAACAATATCATCAGCGGTGGAGATGGTGCCGATGTTATCTTAGGTAATGGTGGGGATGACATTATTGTTGCCGATCGTGCCGACTTCGAATCGGGCAATGTGAATGGTGGTTCTGGCTACGACGTTTTGATGCTTGCCGAGAATGTTGGTCAGAGGATCTATCTAAACGCGCGGGGTTTTGAGGCCGCTATCGGTAGCGAGGCGTCAGATACGATCGACGCAAGTGGGCTTTCGTCCTCTGCTATATATGCAAGCGCTGGTGACGACATTATTTTTGGCAGCGGCGGCAGAGACGTCATCGCTGGAGGAATCGGCAATGACTACATGGCTGGCGGAGATGGTGATGATGTTTACCTGTTTGACTCGCCGCCAAATGTAGAAAATGCAGGAATCCAGCATGATGTAGTGTATGATGCCGGTGGCTTCGATACGCTACACTTCCTCAATCATGCTCGCTCTGATTTGAACGATATCTATAAGAATGGGAATGACTACATTGTTCGTTTCAAAGATGGATCCGACGTCAGAATAGTAGGAAGTGGAGGGGGTGTCCCCATAGAGCAGATGTCGTTTAACGACTCCACTGTGTCCTATGACATGTCTGTCCTGTACAATGTAATCGTTTGATTTTTAGGGAAAATGGAATGGCTATCGAAACCGTAATAAGCTCACTTTTGCTATTCATGATTTCAATGGTAGCTTTGGGTGGCAATAGGAGGGCGTATTTGCAGATCTCGATAGCCATTATTAGTTTTGCAGTTTTTGTATATTTGAAAGTTTATCAGCCGTTAGACGGCGTAATAAACTATTATGCGGGTGCGGCAGTCATTGCGTTTTGTTTCTTAACCGTAGCCATAAAAGTTTTTGTTGATGTGAGAGGAAACATGCGAAGCGATTCAGGTAGCATGTAGGAAAATAATGTAGTAAAAGGCATATACTGTTAAAGAAATGAAATACGCGACTTAACTGATCGAACCGTTTCAGCCCATATTTCATGGACCACACTTTCAGGATGAGTCCAGTCTGTCGAAGGCGCCGTGGCAAAAGCGGCGCCTTCATTGTGAGAAAAACTCAACGTAATGGGAGCGGCCAGCCCACACGTAAAGCTGCCGTCGCCATTATTAGAAACCCTCGAAATAGTGCCTTTAATTTCTGCTGATGCCGTCCCAGGTTCGAAATAGCAGGCGCTGCCTACCGCCGGGCCTATGCCGGCAAAAATTTTGATCGTAGCGGTGGCTGTGCCCGCCATGAGAGGGGTGGATAGTCGGCCACCGCCAGATTTAACAAATTCGAGCTGTGCCCAGACTGGCGCTTGCCCAGGGAATTGCGTATCAGCGCGCAATTCGCGCTGACCTTTTCGGAGGTCCACCGCCATAGCCAATGGTGCGGGCGTTGTCATAAGCCAATCATTCCACAGCTCCAGAGCAACGCCAGCTGTGAATGGCCGCGGCTCTTGGGACTCTAACAAAGTGTAATTGATGCCGGGAGCATTGGTAACACGAGTGCTTACGGTGGACTGGATGATAGGAATGCCAGGGAAAGTCTGGGCAAGGAACGTCCACCACGCCAAAGCGCGCTGCTTCATTAGGACGAGGGCTTCGTCTGGCGTGGTCGGCGAGGCAAAGCCCGAGAAGTCGTTCCTCAGCCCTTGCGACCAAATGTGGGTAAAGGGCCATCTGCCGCCGTTGAGGTTGTCCTTGACGTGCTTGAGCAGGGCGAAGCGTTGGCTGAACCGGCAACTGCCGGTGCTCACGTCCATGAAATCTTCCATGGCCGCGCCGTGATGGCCCAGGTTGCCGAGACCGAAGGAGCCGTTCACCGGACTACCCAGGCCCTTGGCGATACCGCCAACCAGCATCCTTGCGTCGGGCAGAATGTCGTTTTGCGCGGTGATGCTGTCGCCGATCAGCAGGACCGAAGGCGTTGCTCCGTCGTGCGGAACGAGCACGCCGTGAGGCTTGTAACCGCGAAGGTTGTCAGGTGCGCTGCCGGGAATGGCCCCACTTGTGGCGGCAGCTGAATTAGTGGTGGAGGATCGGCGGCGGTACTCACCAAAGGTAGTGTCTGCGTTCCATCCCGTTGGTCTCTTGCCCCCACTGGGCGTGGTCAGCGATACGCGATGGAAGCCGCCGGGAAAGGCAGGGCGGCTATCCTCAATTGCAAATCCGCCGTTCGCCATCGTGTAGGAGGTCGCTCCTCCAAACGTGGCTTGCTGGCGGGTTCCTGTGCCGTTGGCTCCAGTGAATGTCACGGAGTAGTCGATTGTGTTTGTGTTGCCAGGGAGGACTTCAAGCGCAGTGGGGCCAGCGCTGTCCGCGCTGTTGAAGCCAAAATTTAAGTACACAGTTCGCCAACCCTCAGGCTGGCGCGTCATGAAGTTGTCGGCTGTTTCGTTAAGGAAGCCGCTCGCGGGCGAGTATGCAACTGTCGTATTGCCGTTGCCCAAGGTGCGGTACGGCGAAAGGCCAAATACTAAATCACCGGCCTTGGGGCGATAAACATCATTGTCGACAATCTGGATATTCGCGGTTGCCGTTGCGAAGGGATAAGCGGACAGTGAGGCGCTGATCGAGATTATTTCGTCAGCTTCCAGTGCTGCGTCATCGATGATCGACAGTGGAAAAGAAGTGCTGTTCTGACTCTTTGGAATGGTAACGCTTTTAGGCGGTGACTGATAATCCGTGCCATTCGTAGCTGTGCCTGCGAAGCCCAATAGAACACGAAGGTCGCCATAGGCACCGTTGCGTTGAACCGTCAGGCCAACGTTAGTGCTTCCGGCCTGTTCAGACAGGACAAGCGCGGGGGTGTCGAAGGTCAGGGTTGGGACGGCATTCATAGATGCCGTGATGGTTTGGAGAGCGGTCTCTGCGTCCGACTTGGCCTGTCGGGTATCTGCTAGGAGTTGCTGTAACGCTGGTGTGACGTCTCCGGGATCACCCTTCGGACCTGGAGGACCGATTTCGCCCCGAGACCCCTGTGCCCCTTGAATGCCTCGCTCACCCTGCGGCCCCCTAATACCGCTGGGCTTCACGGTAATAGTGTTCGACGATTTGTTCGCGACGCGAAGCACGCTCGGCGCACCGCGCATTACAATCAACGTCTGTTGAACCCTCCGGACGGTCAGGCTGCTCATACGGCGAAGCCCTCCGCACTGATGGTGCCGCCACTGACAAGAACGTCAGGCACGCCGTTGACCACCTCACGAATGATCCATTCATACTCTTTGTTTTGAAGCGCTACCGCGTGGGCGGGTGTGAAAGTGAAGTAGAGCTTTCCATTCGCCGCTGTCGGCGTGAGCGAAAAGACCTTGTCCACATAGAGGGTGATGTTCGAATTCGTCAGGTTGATCGGCGAACCGTTCTCATCCTGATAGTCGAGCGCGAAGGTGAACGTGTCGGCCCTGTTAAGGGTGATGTTTCCAGTAGCATCCAGCATCACTTACTTAGCAAATGTGGGTGGTGCTCGAAACTGACGACCATGGCCGGGGATAAGCCCAGTCATGTTCTGTACAAGGATTAGTTCAGGTCCGCTAGCGCCTGCCTAAAAAAGCTGGCCAACGGATGGTGGGGGTCGAGTTTGAGGAAGTGGATGATCGTTTCGCGGAGGATGTCGCGCTGTTCATCAGCCGTAAGCGCGTTCCGCAGCTCAGGGCCGTCGTTCATGGGCGCGGCCTGTTGAATGGAAGTTGCCATCTGGGGCGCTTGGCCCGTTGTGCGCGCATTGCGGAAGCCTCTGCCTCATGGTTCGCTAGTCGATCCTCAAGCTTCTCGATGGCAGCAAGTGCCTGACTGATCGCGTCTTTGAGTGCGGTGAGATCGGTCTTCATCGACGGCCACCGCGTTTAGCCTGCTTAAGCGCAGCGGCTTGGATCGTTGGCATGGCTTCCATCACCTGCTTGACGACCTGATTGCCGTATTCCTCGCTCGTCATGTGGTCGGCTTCATCAAGGCGCGCTGTTAGTGTGTTAACGACGCAGCGGAGGTCAGCGATTGCACGGTATGCGTCGTTGAGGCGGGCGGTGATATTCGATAGCGCCAGTGCGGTTAGGCGATCTTCAGCAGGTTTGTTCTTGTCGTCGTATTTCATCGGGAGTTTCCCTCCTCTTATAGATTGGGTTGGTTCTTGCGGGGCTTACCGTGTGGGTTGCGCATAATCGGGCTTAGAACGTCCTCTAGCTTCCATCCTCGCTGTAGCCGCTGGATGATCGTGCTAGTGTTCAGTCCTGTTTCTTCGGACCATCGCTTGACGGTCTGGCGTTTGCCGTCAAACTCGATGTTTGGCGAAAAGCAGACGCGCGCGTGTCCATCTGAGCTGATGGTTTGGAACTGCCCGACGCCCCACCCAAAGTCGCGAGCTTTGGCCTTTGGCTTGCGGCGGTTTAGCTGATTATCTCTGCGCGACACCCACGCCTGATTGTTGGCCTCATAGCCCTTGTCGTTGGACACTCGTTCTAAGGTAAACGATGGGTCGGGCTTTTTGCCCACATCCACCAACCAACTGACAAAGCCCGTAACAGGGCATATAAACTCGTCAGCGACCTTTATGCCGCGACCGCCATAATCATTATACTGGGGATGCGACTTCCGCTCGCACCGGTCGATTGCGTTCTTCCATGCGCAATACTCTGCCCGGAACTTAGTTTTAATCGATTTTGGCTTCATCCGTACCCCTAGCTGTGAGAGCCTCTTTTTTCTCTACGCAGATACTTATCGGGCTACGGATCGATTAAAATGAGCACTTAACCGACAGCGGTAGTCAGTTTTGATAGATAGTTGATGGTAACATCAACTAGGGCTGGCTTGGGCCTCATCAAGCAATTCGAGGGTTGTAAGCTATCCGCTTATCTGTGCCCTGCGGGCATCCCCACTATCGGCTATGGCCGCACCACCGGCGTCAAGCTGGGACAGACTATCACGCAGACGCAAGCTGACGCCTGGGTAGTTGACGAGTATGACGCCTTTGAAGCGAGGGTGCGCAGGATCGTCACCGTCCCACTAAGCGCCAATCAGCTGGGCGCGCTTGTGAGCTTCGCCTACAACTTGGGTGTGGGCGCACTTGCGTCTAGCACGCTCCTCAGACTGCTCAATGCGGGCGACTACAAGGGTGCCGCTGCGCAGTTTGCCCGATGGAACAAGGCCGGTGGCAGGGTACTCACAGGGCTAACAAAGCGCCGTGCGGCCGAAGCTGCGCTGTTTGTGAAGCCCTGATGGCTATCTCGACGGCAGCGGCCAAAGCCAAGGGGCGCAACCTCCAGAAGAAGGTGCGTGACGCAATTCTGGCGAAGCATCCTACTTTAACTGAGGACGACGTTCGCTCATGCCCCATGGGGAGCAACGGAGAGGATATCCAGCTTTCAACCGCTGCGAAGGCGGCATTTCCCTACAGCGTCGAGTGTAAGGCGCGAGCAAAGATCGCGCTTGTGTACGATGCTCTGGAGCAAGCGCGTTCACAAAATGACCTTACGCCGGTCGCCGTCATCAAAGCAGACAGGAAGGAAGCGCTTGTGGTAATGACGCTGGACGATTTTATGAGGCTGGCTAAGTAAAGTTACACCGCAACAGGTGCTCACATGGGCTGCTCAATCCCGTAACATTAGTTGCCCTGTTCCACAATTAAACCTGTGGAACGGGGCTTCATTCGTTTGCCGTACGTAGCTTCATCGACATTCATTCTGTGCTTGACGGCTATCCGCATGTCACCCCAGTCCACCGATGTGGCGTGATCGAGTTTTCTGTAAGAGGGAAAGCAACCTCTTGCAGCATTCTCAGCGATTAGAATCGCGCGTGACACTGCGCGGCTCGTCAGCACTTTTAAGGCTGCGCAATCGTCGGGCTGATCGTTAGTTTCTTGCTTTACCACGGCTCTAAGGCGATTGCTGTATGTCGAGCTAAGGTTTGCATAGACGCCAACACGCCATAACGGCATCTTTGGAAATTGAGCTCTCACCCATACGCACATCACATATCTAAACAGGCTTTTGCTATCCAGCTTTTGTCCATCAAGACGATATTTTGGTAGCATCGTGTTTGTTAGACGATCTGCTTCGGGGTACTTGGCTATCCACTGCAGAACCTGTCGTGTCACCTGGGCTTTAGTCAAGCCCAAGGGCACCGAAAGCACCACCGACGTGGGTTCGCCTTGCCGGTTCCAAAGATCGTCCAGGTACTTTTGCATGTTCCGGAATTGCTGCTGAGCCTGTTCGTTCGCATTGTGGCGCAGCGTTCCGAGACGGGCAACGGACGGCTTTAAACTTCGATAGCCAAAGAAATTGACCGCCGTCTGCTGCCACCAGTCCTGGAAGTTCAGCGCGCGTATGTCGCCAAGGTCATCATAGACATCGAGGACGCGATCAAAGTCCGCTGGCTTTCGCGCTTCATCGGCAGGCGACCACGATCCAGCGCGCAACCGTCGGGCAAGCTCGTAGCTGGGGCTGATTTTCAAAAACTCGAACCACAACAGATAGAACCCTTTGTCGCGGCTCCTAGCCCAGCCGCCGTTAGGGCGCGGAGATACCGTATTCTGCGCTTGGTTGTCGCTCAAAGGTTGTCTCGTTAGCTGTCAAACCATCTGGACAATCACGTACCGGGATAACCTCAGCATATCAATTCCTCACCAGGAAGCGAAACGCGATCCTGAAATGAGGAGTGTAAAATGCAAAACTTTATTGAAAGCTCAACCGTCGACGGGCTGGTTCCGCTGCTTAACGAGCAGGTCAATTTCGGCGACGGCACGGTTGCGCGCCTGGGTCATTACCCGCTCGTCCACATCTTGTACCTCGCGCAGGAGTGTGGCCGGGAAGTTCGGTCGATCATCGAGCTCCTGGAAAACGACGCCTTGAAGCCCGACCAGTTTGGTCACCTGCTCGGCGGCTATACCGTCAAGGGTCGCGCTGACGATGCGGAGGGCGAGGCATGAGCCAGACGGAAATCCGGCCGGATGGAAAGCTGCACCTCTTTGGCACCAAGGCAGGCATCAAGAAGGTCAAGGAAAAGGGCGTTAAAGTCGCTGTCCCTCAGGACGTGCCGTTCATGGTCATCACCGAGGCAGCGGGTCTTTTCCTGACTCACGGCCCGGTTGGCGGCAGCAAGGTGCCCTATCAGTTGATTGAGTGGGCCTACCGTAATGCGCCCGCCTTTGGCGTCTCGATTGAGCCGACGAACGGCATCAATATGCCCGTGATTTGGCTCCCAAGCCACCATGCCGCGAAACGGGCGGTAGCATCACTGAACGGAGCATCGCTCGCCTCAACGGGGACGCAGTGATGGACCGCGAACTCCAGCACCCGATGGCCGACCTCCTCGCGAAGCTCGCGGACGAGTGGTTCCGCTTCTACGGCGACACCGAGACGCAACTCGCAGAAATGCGGGCTGTCATCGAGTTCGTGGCGCGGGATCGTCTTGGAATGGACCAGGAGGAGTGAGCGGCTCAAGGCCGCTGCGCGTATCTGAGCGGCCTTGACGGTCTGGGGGTGGGAAGGGTCGCACTTGGCCCACCCCCAAATCGAAAATCTCGAATAATGACGCCCTTTAGGGGGTGATCGTATAAGTATATGGTGAGCAGCAGGGTCCAAAAGCTGTCGCTCATGACAGCGGATACCTGATGCTCTTCCCATCACGAAGAACTCTGACCCGCTTGTGCATTGGACCCGCACAAGCGGGTTCTTCTTTGATGAGGAGAAAAGAGATGGCAAAGAACGCCACACCTTGGCCCAAGATGATCCGGGCCGTCTACGACAGCTTCGATACTGGCCGACATCAGGGCGATGCAACTGCGCGCCGCGTGATGGATCGCATCGTCAGTTGGTTGACCGCTGGGCTGAGCCTTAGCCCGCGTCTTCAGGAGCGGTTGGTCGACAACATCAACATGAGGACCGGCTTCACCGTCGAGGCTCCTGCCGCACCTGTTCGCCTTACCCGCAACCAGATGGCCTATTGCCGCAAAACCAACCCCGAATGGTTCGACCTGGGTTTGGCTGGGCAGGACGAGCCTGCTGAATTGCCGCTGAAAAGTGCCGATCTTTCAGCAACCATTCCGCTTGACGGTTCAGCCTTTCAGCAGGTTTTCAGCAGCCTTTCAGCGAGTATTCAGCACTTTTTCAGAAGCTTTTCAGCACTCTTTCCGCAGCAAGCCCTAACGCTTGCACAAGATCTTGTGTCTTTTGCCGCACAAAACTGCGGTTCTGGCACAACATCTTGTTCTGCTGAAAACCCTAAAGTAATGGAAACGGAAGTAAACGAAGTTAATCATGAACCTGACATGATCTTGGCTTCGCCCGCCCTGGCATTCCATGACCAGGAAGTAGCTGACGCAGCATTACATGCGCCCCAGGCGGATGAAGATCAAGGCGCTTATCGCGATGGGGGCGGTTCGCATTGCCTGGACGGCAAAGCTCACCGAGACGATCATGTCGCAATATCCCGCCGCCCTGCGCTGACGCTGTGGGTCAAAGCCGACCAGCGCGGAGACCTGCACGCCACCGGCTACTTCGACCGCGACGACGACAAGTTCGCTCTGCGCTTTACCCGCTTCGATCACGCCCTGGAGCGGATCGGTGCTGGTGATGCGGAGTGGCACAGTTTTGCCAATCGCCAAGTTGGGCCGACGATCCTGCCCGAAGAGCGCAGCGCAACCGGCATCGCCGCCAACGCCACGTTCTCCGGCCTCTACAGTCGCAAGGACACATGGGCGCGCAAGGAGCCTCTGTTCCAGAACAAGGCTGTTGCCCTGACCTGGGATGGTGACGTGCCGACCAGCGCATTTTTGATCGAGGGCAAGGAGATCACGGAAGTGACCCTGCGCCGCGAAACCGACGAACGTTTCAAGGGAACAATGTGATGAAGGAATATGAATTTAACGAGCGGCATAGCCGCGTGACATTCTCGGCCAGGGACGTGCTGAACATCCGCCCCGTGCTGGCCAAGCTGTCGAACACCCATCCTACCTTCCTAGCGATCAGGCAGGTATTTGACGCGGAGACGGTGAACATATCGTCCAAACAGGCAGAGGTGCTGAACCGCGCGCTGTCGTTCGATGGTCAACCCAACCTGACGACCTTGACTGCGCGCAACCCGTTTGCGGGCCTGATGGAATATCGGGGATCGCCGGAAGCGGCAGTCCGCATCATCATGGCGCACCTGGAATGCGGCAGCTACGGCGACTGGACGTACAACGCCGACTTTGCCGACCTGCCGGGTGGTATGAAGGTGCTGGAGGTCAGGGCCAGCGATACGGTCTTCGTCGCGTTCCGTGATGCTCGTGACCTCGATACCGCGATGATCGCGTTGGAAAACCCAGGGTGGCTGATGTGAACGCGGCTGACGCTATCCGTGATTTTCTCGCTAGGGGTGGCCAGGTAACGCGCTGCGCGACAGTCGTGCCGAAAGCCCTACGGGGCATCGTACAGGTTGAGAGGACGCGAAGCGACATTGAGCGCGAACCCGCTGACCCTGCGTTCCTCGACACGCTGCTGGCCCGTTTTGAAGCCCTACGAAGCGAGATCCCCGACGCGGCGCAGCGAGATGCGGATTGGTGGGCCGCATACGAGATTGGTCCGGTCGATCCGTTCCGGCCGATCGCGGAAGCCGCTGCTGAATACGTAATTGCCAGGGACGAGGGAAAGGAAAGCCACCAACTCTTCCGCAAAGAGCTTTGTCAAACTGTCGCTGCCTTCTTGCCCTTCGGCTGATGGTTCTGCGCGGGGCGTGGATTAACGACAGTCAGTAGCCAGTCCTCAACGCTCGAATGGCTGGGGATCATATGCCCCATGAAGGGCACGGGCGGAGGCTTGAGGGCGTAGATATGGACGCGAGATCCACTCCGCAGTTTGGGCCAGAGCGCTTTGGCGTGAGCCGATCCCTTTCCTTTGCCTGTGAATCCTCCCTCATGCTCTCGGCACCGCTGTTTAAGCGTCGTGCCGACCTTGCCTATATACAGGACCGTCAGCGACCCGTTCGGCTCCTCTTCCGCCCAAGCGTAAACGCACGGGCCGTCATTCTCGAGCTTCACGTTGGCGTGTAGCCAGTTCAAGACCAAACCGGGATTGTCGTTGTTTATAAGGCTCGCTTCGGTCGTGAGTGTAATTTCCCCGACGCGATGCATCATTGCCAGAACGTCGCGGTGCGTTAGCTTCTCCATCAGCAGGGCATAGCCGCCGCCACTGACGTACGAAAGGCCCACCCTCTTACTTGCGCTTGTCCTTGCAGAAGTCGGTGGCTTGGATGAAGCCTTGTAGCGTTAAAGCCCGTGCTTAGCGTAGACTATTGCTGCAAGCGCCAGCGCGCGCAGCGGCAATCGCCAGACTAGTAGGGCCGCAAAAGCCATCCATGGATGGCCCGATGTCAAAAAAATCTTCACCGTTTCCACTTCTTTGAAGCGGGTTTGATGTGCGGGGCGAAAGGGATGGCGAATGGTCATGACGCTTCTTTCGGCTTTCCCAATCTGGTTTTCCTCTTGTGGGATTTCCTGATTGGGCATGGGCATGACGCTATTGTCGCGCGCACCAAGCAATAGGCCAACCTGCGGCGCCGGTTGGGGCCCTTGTCTTCACTGCTGATGACCGCGTTGGCGGGTAAGAATTCTAGGCCAGTCGGTTCGATATTGAGGTGAGCGGACGATACCCGTGTTACACGGGATCGCTGGGAAGGGGAGCAGGCCCTGGGTTGCGCTAACAGCTACCAGGTATGCCGAAATGACCAGATGGCCCTGTAGGACGCCCGTAGGGAAAGTGAGGGCCTATCCGGCATCCGGGGGCGTTATGGCTTGAACTGCCAGCAGATCGAATTCGTCACGTATGCCGGTGACGCAGACGCGCTTGCCGATCAGGTGACGGCATCGCCAGCGGGTCAATAGGCCAACGTCCAGACGCCAACGGCCTCCGCCATCTGGCCGGAGTACCAGTCGTCCCGCGTCGATGTTGAGCCAGCCCGTTACAGTGTGATGGGAGCCGGTCCGCACTGGCTCAACGGTTTTCGTCGTATGTCCGCTGCCAGCGAAGCACAACTTCAGCGAACTGACCGCCAAACAGAATGCCGAGCCGATCCGCGACGTCAGGGGTTACGGGAGACTGGTCCTGAACGATTTGGCGCAGCGCATCGTCGGCGACTCCGATCCGGTCGGCAGCTTCCTCGACGGTGTAACCTTCTGCCTCAATCTCTCCGGCGATCATCGAGCCGGGATGGATCACCCCTGCGGTGTCCTGAACGAGCATTTCGGCGGGGTCGGTAATCTTGTAGCCCATAGGAACCTCCAGGGCGTTTATAGCAAGTCTGAGGGCAAAGAGCGAGGGGCGCGAAGCCCCTCAGTGATAATCCTCATAGTCCAAAACAGTAACTTCCTGCCGCTCGACATGCACAATAAAAGTCAACCGATAGTTGCGCGTTACTACAAGGGACCAGCTATCGGGGCGGCTAGGGGCCAAATCATGCGCTTTCCAGCTAGGAATTGCTCGCAACTGGTTAGGGTGCGTCATCACCTTAATAGCAGCAATCATTTCAACAATTTTGCGCGTTTCAAGCGCGTCGAGCCCCTTAACGCTAGTCCGGCCGGGATTTTCAACAAGTGCCTTAACCCGCTTGTCCTTCACGCTAACGATCTTCATTTGCTGTCTCCTGCTTACAAGGAGACGATACGTTCTCTGTACAGTTCTGCGACCAGAAGGAGACGCAGTTCGTCGCATAGGTGATCGTCAATCGTCGGATAGCTTGTTCTTTCCAACAATCAGCTTTTCCATACGATTGAAGCCGTCGCGCATATCGCGCTCGATGCGATCCTGTCCCTTTTCGATATTTGCAATCGTCAAGTCTACTTTCGCGGCCCAGCGATCAGCTTCCTGGCGCTTGTGATCTAATGCCACGATCTGTTGAAGGCCGCCTTTCAGGTCATGCCGTAAATCATCGACTTCGCGCATGATCGCGGCTTTGTCGTTGGCCAGTTCGTCTTTGGACTTGAAGGTCGAGATTGCCGTTTCAATCGGGATAAAGCGCCCATCGAGCGCCTTTTCGGCAAGTGCCCGTGCGGCCTCCTGTTCCTTCCGGGTTTCGCGTCCTTCAGACTTCACCTTAAACCAGAACGTCACCGCACCAACGATGCCGGTTAGCATGATGCCGAGCGATCCCGCTGTGACGTTTAGACCTGCGATGTCGATGATCGTTGCGGGATCACTCATGTTAGTTGCCCAGCGCCTTGTCGCCGACTGCCAGCGCGATAGCACCAACGATGCCAGCCTGTGCCAGACGTGTTCCTATCATCGAACGGATGAAGGGGATGCTCCAAACCCACTTGGCGGCAACCCAGCCCTTACCCGCCAGAGCGCCCGCTTTTGCCAACTTGCTAACGGGCTTCGTATCAGTTCGTGCAGCCTTATCGACCGTCTCGTTATCGTTCATTCTAGTCTCCTGCTGGAGTGGTGTTGACCGGCTAGGCGCATTGTCTCGTCAGCTTCGCTGTTACTTACCCTGAAACTCTCTGGTGCCTCATTGGAGAGTATTGTTGACGAGTGCGATAAGCGGCTCGCCCGGTGGACCTGATGTGACTCTTACATCATAGTTCTTATTCGCGACTTTGATGGTGTTGCGTTCAAACATGCCGCTCGTTGGGCGGTCCACAAAGAGAGCAGTCCCACAATTCTCAATGAGGTTGTTGATTACTTTGATGTTTGACCTGTTTTGAAGGCGCGCAATGCGACCACTCAGGGTCAGCGTCGATCCGCCTATGCCGGATAGGTTGATACCCCTGGCGCAGTTCCTCATGACGTTGCTGTATATCTCGACATTGGCACAGTCGAAGTCGGTACCGATGCCGATGGCCCATGAGTAATCGTACAGAGTGGAGTTGTAGCAGACATTCCACCTCACGACGGCATAGGTCATGGAGTTGAAGCCGATACAGAAGTTGTTGCCCTCGACAACATTGCCTTCAATAAGGCAGGACTCCGTTAGGCAGACAATCGCTCCTTTGCCGCCGCCCTTGTACGCGGCCACCCGATTGTCTCGGATGATCGCATGGGCGGGACGGGCGACGTAAAGGCGACTGCTTCTACCGATTTGAATGCAGTCGGCGGCAACACCGAGAGGTGGCGGGACTAAGTTTCCAATAATGCCACAAATGCCGCCAACGCCTTCGACGTAGATAGCATCGCCAGCCGCACGACCGACATTGTCGTGAACGTGATTGTTCTCGATCCACACGTCTTCGGCCAACGCATTGGTGGGAAGCGCGATGTCTGCAAACGCCTTATTGCGGATTTTAACGACATCCCCGACTGTGGCCGTGCCAGACAGAGTGAACTTGATGCCGCCGCCAGAGAATTCGGTGCCGCCAATTGCTGTGTCGATGATCGAGCCATCAGGGCGCTTGGCTTGCCATCGTGCATCCGCTCCGCTGCCACCTACGGTACAGGTGATGACATATTCGCCCGTCAGACCTGCTTCAGTTGTCGCGTACGCATTGACCGTTACATCAGCGGGGGCCGCGATCAATTCAGCTTCGGCCTTGCGGGTATTGCCGCGTATCGCGATGGCAATCGCATTGTCGTCTTTCAGCGAACCGCAGTTCGAGACTTCGTTATTGTCCAGGATGACGCCGGATGCGCCGTAGCAGTTTACGCCGCGTGATCTCGCGGCATAGAAATGAAGCCCGGTGACACGGA
Organism: Sphingomonas sp. Leaf257; assembly: GCF_001422185.1. NCBI lineage: Bacteria > Pseudomonadati > Pseudomonadota > Alphaproteobacteria > Sphingomonadales > Sphingomonadaceae > Sphingomonas > Sphingomonas sp. Leaf257. The sequence continues at coordinate 13,612 of NZ_LMMH01000001.1, read as the reverse complement.
AGTCGTTCGCGGCATTCTCGTCCAAGCCATACTGCTGACCGACGCCAATGCGAGGTGCTGCGCCGCTGCCATATGGGCGATAGGTACATTTGTTGGTGGGTAGCAGGGTTTCAGCCCATGTGCCGCCGCGCTCAAAGTAGAAGTGCGTACCCGGCCAGAACTGGAGCGGGTCGCGGACATTGGCCATTGTCTTCCACGGCGTCTGGACCGTGCGGCCGTCGTTGGTGTCGTCGCCATTGGGGCTGACGTATCGGCGCGTCTCGGGCAGGAATGCATCAGCTGGGCCAGCCGTGATCGCTTCCAGCTTGTCGTTCGCTACCTCAGCGACCAGTTTGATCTCACGTATCCAGCCAGTGAGAGGCAATGACCCGTCACGGCGCGAACCGATGGTCAGCTTGTTCAGGCTGGAAGGGACCGGCACATAGGGCGCATGGCCGCTGATGCCCGCGCCAGCGATGGAATGACCAAGTGTTCCGACCCGGTGGGCCACGCGAAATTTACCTGGGCCGAGCAGGCGAGGGACGCAGGGCTTTTTGTACCCGCCAGTGAGATTGGCGGTTAGCGCGCCATCGGTAGTGCGCGAGACGACGAATGCCTGTCCACTATCGTTGCTCAGTTCGCATAGGGTCCGCTCGATGTTGTTTTGGAGCGCAATCTCACCCTCGATGATGAGCGTGTGAGGCTTACCCAAAATGTTAGGGCTGGTGATGACGGGCTTGTCCGCCACTCGCGTAACTGGCGATCCCTTGAGGATGATGGGACTGGTAATCCGGTCCGGCTCTGCCTGCGCGAGGATCACCAAAACGGTAGAGCTGGGCTTGACGATGATACGGCCCTGCGTACCCCCGGTATGGACGCGCCCGACCCGCTGCCATTGGCTATTCGTGAAGGTGTCGCCTACGCCGCCGCCGCCGGTAACAGCCAGGTATCCCGCGCCAGCGATACAACGCACGTAGGCGCTGAACCCAAACCTGGCGCTCGATGCGTCAAACATAGGAATTGCGAACTCGGTCGTCGTGCTCGGGTTATCGAGACGGATCACCTTTCCCGACATTATCCCCTTCGTCAGAAGGTCATCGAACAGACCCGAGGCGCGCAGTGCCGTGGTGTCGTCCACAAGTGTGATAGTTGCGCCCGATGGGCGGCTGTTGAGTAGCGTCCACCCACTCGTGCTGGTGGGTGCGACATTATCCATGCCGTCGAGAACGTTCCTGGCCGATGGCTCAACGAGGAGTCCGAAGCTGGGGATGATGCGTGGTTGACCAGCCGGGACCACGGACAGCGCGCCCGTGGGAGCGACCGCGATCCCACCCGGTGACACGAAACTCAGTTGAGGGATTTTGGTTGGATCGCTCGTTCGCAGGCGATCCCAGGAATACGAACCTGTGGCGAACGAAAGGGTGGCGTACTCGCTCTGCTTTGGGGCCTGTACGATCATGCGTAATTGCCCGTGAAGGTCACACGCAGGCCCTGCGCATTGACGCCGGGGGCTAGAACGTCGACGATCAATTCAGCGTCGTCGGGAATATCGGTGATTGTAGGGTAGGGCTGCGTTGCGCCTACCACTGCGCTCGTGGTCGATCCCTGGGGGATGACAATGGGCTGGCTGAGAATGGTTTTGCCGCGCAGCTTCACGTCCAATCGCACGCCACCAGCTTCACCAGCGCCCTGGCTCGCTGCGAATAGTGAGGCGCGAATGCCAGTCAGCTTGAGTGCGCGTGGGGCGCGAAGCGCGGCAACTTTGCTGCCGACCGCTACGATGCCATCATCGGCAAAGCATTGGATGATGAGGTCAATGAACTGGCCGGGAGGACCAACAGCCACTCCGGCATCGATCAGTTCGCCGTTGGTCTTGCGGACCATCAAGTGGCTAGTGGTCTGGTCAATATAGGCCGTCGAGATGCCGACGCCTGGATTGCCCGGATCGCCCTTGGGGCCGTTGAGGACCGTCGAATTGGCCAATTGACCCGTAGCGGTGATGAGGCCCAAAACCTTCTTGGCCAGATCATAATTTTCATTGGTGATCGGCAGCAGAAAGTAGGTAAGTTGGGATGCCGTCTTGCCCGGATATGGTTCGACCAGGGTCAGTCTAGTTGGACTATCCACACTTGCGATAGGATAGGTCGCGCCAGCGATATTAAGTGCGAGACCATTATACCCTGCCAGCCAAGCTGAGCCGCTTCCCGTCACTGCACGAGAGCCTTGAGTTACGCTGATAGTGCCGCTTTGTTCAAACGCTGTAGTTCCCATCAACTACTTATGCGGAGGGACTATTTGCCTACGGCGAACCAGTTGAAGCCGTCCAATGCGGCAGAGCCCTTGTAGCCCTGAGTATAGATCGTCGCTCCGCTCACAGTGGCATCGCCAACAACCTGAATGTAAAGGTCGCGGGCATTGGATGCGTAGTTGATGTAGGGCGTCGCAGTGAAGCTCAGGCAGATGTTTGGGAAGGAGATTGGAAATTGAACCGTGATTGATCGCTCTTCAGCGATGTAGGCCCGATACTGTCCCCACATCAGCCACAAGCCACCGGGGAGAGCCTGATAGCCACTTGCGGGATTATCCATCGACTGCCGGTTCAGGAACTCAAAGTCGATGGCTCCGGCTTTGAGTTTGTCAACGCGGACGTTGGGCATGTAAACGCCGTCTGCGTCAGCGAAAAACAACTGCCGTGAGGCTTCACCCGGCGTGACAATCCGAAAGCTGTCAGCAGAGAATGCGATAGCTGACACGCCATTCTCAATGGCAATGCCCATGCCAGCGATGTACTTCTGACCGTTCTGGTCCGTTTGAACTTTCAGCGTATACTGACTTGAAACACCAGAAACCTTGTCAGCTACAGTTTTGAACGCTTCTTCAATTGTCGCACCGCCGACATCATCCATGCGGGAAGCGAGTGTCTTCACGCTTTCCGCGACGGTGCCAGTCGCAGTTTTGTACGACGTGTCGATGGTCTGGATCGCGGATTCCAGCGTCACCGGCTTTCCACCGAAATTGACGGTGATGCGCGTACCCAGGCCTTGAATACGCTGAGCGATTAAGTTGCCGTCCTTGTCGATAAGGATTTCCCGCAAATCCTTAATCGCTGCCTCGCGAACTGTGCCCTCCTTGGTCACGCGGGCACCCACTTCGTCGACAGTTTTTATAACTGCACTATCGGCGTCGACCCGAGCCTTTTCCTCCTGGACCTGCCAAGCGGATACGTTCTCGCCATATTTGGCGATTTTCTTATCAACGGTCTCGACGCTGGCGTAATTGGCATTAGCGATTGTTCTGCGAAGTTCTGTTAGGCCAGCTTCGATGTCACCCTTGACATTGATACCTGCTAGTTTCTTCTCGCTCTCGTCCAGGCGACTGGTGAGTTGTAGGAAGTCCTCGGCAACCTTGTCGCCGTTATCATCAATACGGGTTTGGAGTGTCTGGATCGCAGTAAGATTGGTGTTAGCTAAAGCGCTTGCGGCACTGATTGCGGCTGCACCATATTCGATGCTGAGTGCGGCCTGTTCGTCAATCTTCGACAGCAGAAGGTTTGTTAGCTTGGAGCCTACCAAGTTCCTGGTGATCGCGTCGGCCTTGCCGTCTGCCGTGTTTGCCGTGCCCTGTGCCACGTCGGCTTTATCAGCAGCGTTCTTGGCATTCTCACGGGCGCTGTTGTCGACCGTTTCTACAGGCGCCGTTGTGACGCCAGTCGTGATCCAAGGGCCGTAAACCGCGCTCGACATGCGGAAGCGCGCACGCACCTCAATGTCGATGCCGGGCGCATTGCTGGTGAAGATGAATGAGCCAGTGCGCGCGTCGTGGAGCGCAGCTTGCTCTGTCCAGGCATCGACCCCAACGGGGCGGCTGTAAATTTGGATGCCGGTGACGCGGCCGCTGGTCTCGGGTGTCCACCCCACATGGACTTCTGAGACGTTGTAATTGTTTGCCCCCTGATAATTTTGGCTGGTGACAATGAATGCTGCGGGGGAGAGCGTGTCGTTGGGGTCGTAGCCGGTCGGACGGATATTGGCGGGGAGGGGCTTTTCCTCGCGGTCCCACGCGTAGACGGCCGCGCTCTCTTCACGCAGCGTCATCTGATAGAACATGTCGTGGGTTTCGGCCTGCTCTTCGACGCGGAACAGCTTGGCGTTCCAACCCAACTGCGGAATGGTCAGCGTGACGATGCTGCCAACCTGTGCCGCAAATGCATTTGGGCCGAACGTCGCACTGAACTTGCCGGGGGTCAGGTACTCCCTCAGCAGGAATTGCTTGGCGATGCGCTGGCACGTTTCGGGTCGCGATACGCATCCCAGGTCCAAGTTCATCGTGCGCGGCACGTCATCGGCAAGTGTAGGTTGCTCGATGGGGTCGCCCCAATCGCTGAGCTGGTAGAGGTTCGACGGATCGGCAAAACGACCGCGGACGATATTGAAACGCTCGCGTGACGCCGGAGCGGGAAGCCAGATGTAAGGCGTGCTGGAGCCAGCTGCGCCAACAATGTCACTGAGGGTTAGGCCGACCTTGGGACCTGCCGTGTCGTCATAACCCCCAATGAGCGTGTATGCGCCACCGACATCGACCATCTTGGTCGATCCCATCGCGGCGGTGATGGCGTTAATTACGGTATCGTGCGCGTCAGCGGTGCTGAAAATGCCGTCGCAGGTATACCGTTGGACGGAGCCTCCGCCTTGGGTCGCAACCTGCTCCTCGCAGATATTCGCGTAGGTCTTAAAGCTGTCGAAATCGATGTTGGCGGCAGGAATACCCATGCCCCAAACGAGCTTGCCGTTGATCTTCCAGCCGATGAGGTAGGTGAGCAGCGCAAGCGCGGGATTGCGACCAATCTCCGTGCTGCCATTGCGCCAGCCCCAGGTGCTCTGGTTGTCGATGCGATGCGAACCGGAGCCGCCGCGTGCGCTGTCCAAGCGCGGGTCATAGACCGGGCAACCCTCAACAACGGTTCGGGCGCTCGCTGGAATGCCACTGGGCCAAGCATCGTTGCTGAGCTTCCAGGTGATCGCGATGTAGGCACAGCCTGTAAAGCAGGCCGACGACTTCCAATAGGCACCCGAGCCGATTGCGAAGCCATTACCGGGGCGGCCTTCGGGAACCGCGCGAATGCTCTCAATGCCGTCGCTATGGCTGACGAGCGTCGAGCCGTTCCAGGCAAGGTCATTCTCAACATAGAAGCCGCGAATGGCATTAATGCGATGCGATGCGAGAGCGATAGCCTGGACGTAGCGGTCCTTCTTGTTGCCGTAGGTTTCGAAGAACCGGACATCGTTACCGGCGGCGGTCAGGCCAAAGACGATCTTGCGCGGTGCGGTTGGGTTGACGGAGGTGCTGAGCCTGTCCGCCATCGAGTTGGACATGCTGGGCGCTTTTCGGAACAGCGTCATCGAGGCGGTCAGCGCCGTCGTGATCGCCATGCCGACAAGGTAGCTGGCGATGGCCGAGCCAGTGACCGTTATGCCTAGGGAGCCAGCCACGTGGGCGAGGGCGGCGCCGATCGCAGGGGCAAAGACGACGACAGCAACCGCAACGGCGACGATTGCTACGACTTTGAGGACCTTGGACATTAGCGGCCCTCCACGTCGGAGAGCGCTACGAACGGCACCGTGAAGGCGCGAGTACAGTCGGAGGTTGGAAGGAAGACTAGACCAGCCTGACCGTGTTCCTCACCAACAAAATAGGAATAGGCACCAACACAGACGCCCAGTGTGGAGCGGTCGCGCATAACGATGTCGCCGCGCTTGGCCTGGCTGACGTGCTTAGGGGCTCCAAGCCATGCGGTGACGGTCTTGAGCAGCGTGCCTTGGCCATGCTCGCGAAGGGCTGCGGCCGAGCCGGTGCGGCTGTCATATTGATCGCGAAAGGCTGCGCCTGGATCCACACCCGTCATCGCGCGGATCGCTGATGCCGCGTGGAGGGCGCAGTCGTGAGAACCCCAGACGAAGGGTTCTTCGGCAACGCGATCTAGATATGTGGAAAGACGGTCTTCCCAATCGGGAGCGCGGACAATCTGAGGTGTGCTGGACATCTCATACTTAGCGCGTCGGGGGTCGCGCTAAGATGGCAGCTCATTGCTGATCCATGTTCCAACTCTGGCCGTCGTATGACACGCCCGCGCTACCAAATCCCCACGTTCCGGGCAGGGTAGCCTTTGTGGGGGCAGGTGAACCGTTTGCGCAGGTTAGAACATAATCCTGGCTGGTGTCCGAGGGGTCGATTGCTTTCTGGGTCTGGTAGCTTTGATTGGTCGCCCCGCTGATAAGGCCAGCATGGCCTTCAATGCCCAGAATGAACTTGCTGCTTGTACCGTCGTCGGAGATTTCCAGTGTATCCATGCGACCCGTGCGGATGCGTCTGAATGCCCAGGTGGCTGGGGCGCCGGGTGTGGGGCTGGTGATCATAATTGCGCGCCAAAGCGTTGCCTGACGTGCCTGATATTCGTCAGGATAGACCATTGCCGCTGTGATCGAGACGCTAGGGTCGTTGGGGATGCCAAGCGCGATTTTGAGCGCATCGCTGCCGCTCATGCTCATGTTGTTCTCACCAATGTCGAGAACCACACCGTGAACTAGCGGTTCGAAAGTTTGGTTGTTGAGCAGGCTATCCGCGCTGCCCTGAACAGTCAGGCTTTCCGCGCCAGTCCAGATACACACCGTATCGCTCTTAAAATCGAGACGACCGAGAATTGCGGTGGTGATGCCCTGCGCAGCCAATGCGGCAAGCACTTCGCTGTTCATGCCTACGCGCATTAGAAAGCCTCCTTTGCCTGGATGGTTGGGAAGCTAGGCTGGCGGTCAGGGTCGAGCGTGAAGGCATAGCTGTCGGCGCTGGTGAAGCGGAACATGCCCTTGGGATTTTGGAATTCGACGGTGGTGCCAACAGCCTTCGTTTTCCTGATCTGCGGGACCACTTCGACCAAACAGCGACCGTTCGCATCGGCATTCGCAGGGGCGGAGACAATTCGATGCAGGCGTTCGCCGATCTGGCAATATTGCCCCAGAGACAGCCCTGAGACGCCCTGTGCGGCCCATCCCGTAAGGCTGACAGTGCTGCTGTAGCTGTAGGCGATCTGGGCTACGGTAATCCCTTGCAGGGAAGATTTGGCGCTACTGCGGGGCGTATAAGTGAACGTACCCAGTTGGCCACGAAGGCTGTCGATCCAGGCCGCAATGCGTTCGGCTTCGCTGTGGCTCATGCGCGGCCATTGAAACTCCAGGAGCCAGTGATCGGCTTTACTGACGGTCTGTTGTGCGAAGGTGTGAGGGCTTTCCATCGCGGCTTGCTGAAAAGCAACCCGAAGGATTTCCTGCGTGGGTGCCCGCGTCGGGAAGGGGATGGGGTAGATAGCCATCCCATACTTAGCAAAAAATCATCTGCTTGAATAATTTGGCGTTTGATTTGATGATGGAATATCGAATCGCCGAGTCGAGGTCTTTATGCCGACTAATAAGCGGACTATTCCTGAAATTCGTGCTCGTCTTCGTCAAATCGCTGATGAGTATGGTTTGGATGAGCTGCATGATTTAGCTGATGAGACCTACCGGGCTTCACCTATCAAGCGTGCATCAAATCGCAGTGCGGCTTTGACGCCCGAGCTAGCCGAGGAAATCAGAAATTTTGCAACGCGAAATCCCCGGCTTCATCAACGTGACGTGGCACAGCGATTCAATGTGAATCCAGGTCGGGTTTCTGAAGCATTGAACCACCATATCTAATTGCAAAGAAAAAGCGCATTCACATGCGCGGACGACGTAATTCGGCCATCGTCGCGTTCTTGGAATTCTGCGTGAGCATGGGGGCCATTTCGGCAATCGCCTGCATCGCCATCGCTTTCACGGCTGCTGGTTCATTGCTGGTGATCGCGCCGAACGTGACGTTGATGCTGCCGGAGCCAGAGCCACGCACGGCGTCCAGCTTGTGGTTCGGGGTGACATGGTATGGTCCGCCCATATCCAGCACCTCCGGTCCATGCTCACCGACGAGGACGCGACCACGATTGCCCATGCCCCCGTTGGCCTTGCCAACCTTGGGCGACAGAAGCTGGGTCAAGCCCTTCGTAAGGCTGCCAAGCAAGCCGGTGCTGCCATTGTCGCCACTGCCGAACAGAAAGTTGCCCAACGGCTTAATGAGCATCTGCTGGATGGCGATGTTGAGCAGTCCGTCGATCACGGTGTCCGCCATGCTGGAGAATGCATCACCCAGGCTGTGAACTCCCTTGATCGTATCGACCAAGCCGCTCTGGAGGTTGCGCAGTCCATCTACCTCAACGTTTTGCAGGCTCTCATTAATCTCGTCGGCGGTACGCGGGATTGTGTTGAGGAACTGGCCCAGCGGCCCCTGATTTTGCTCATTGATCTGCTTGGTCGCGCCAGCCTTCAGTGTGGGAATAAGGGCAAGGCGACAACGCGCGATTTCCTTTTCGGCTTCGGTGGCGTCACGGGAAGCGATGATTGCCTCCAAGGCCAACTTCTCCTGCTGCGTGCGTAGACCGAGCAGTCGGAGTTCGCTGGCGCGGCGGTCCTTCGCGGTGCGGGCCAGACTCCCTTCCAGAGTTGCCACTTCCTCGGCATTCGCGAGGCCCGCACTTTTTAGCTTCAACTCTTCCTGTGCGTTAAATTCGGCTTCTTTGAACGTCAATGCCTGCTTGCGGTTGGCAGTGATGCGCTCCTCAATTTGCTTTAGCTCTTCGACCTGAGCGGCATTGTAACGCTTGTTGCCGTTGGGACCGTCCTTATCAATTTGGTCGAGGCGGCTCCTGCGGTCTTGGTCTATAGCCTTACGTTCGAAGTCGAAGCGTTCCTCGGCGGTAGCAGCCAGAGCGGCGCGGCTATCTAGCTCATCGGCTTGTGAGCGGTTCTTGTCGGCAATGAAGGCTTCCTGATTGCGACGATCACGAGTGGCGTCGCGCTCCGCTTCACGCGCGGCTTTCTCCGCCTCGCGATCAGCTTTCTTCTTCGATACCGCTGCCTCCTTTTCCTTCTTGGGGTCTTTGGGAGTGTATGTGCGGCGTCCAGAGCCAGCCGTAGGGCCAGCAATCTTCATCGTGCGAGAATGATCCAACAATTGCTGGTCAGACATCCCCTTCCCGTCAAATTTCTTATCCGTGCCATACTGGCGGATGTTGCGGATCAGTTTCTTGCGAGCAGAGGTAATGCGAGACTGCTGGTAGCCTTTGTCGAAGTCGTCACCCATGTGCCAATCGGCGATCAGGGGCGTCTCTTTGAGGTGCGGCATGTTCTTGCCGCCAGCACGATCCTGAGCGCGGTTGAGTCCACGCTTAAAGCCATTCTCAATGCGGGTGCCGAAATTGTCGGCGGCGGCGTATGCGTTGTGCGCCTTGTCGATAAAGCGGAGCAGGTTGCCGATGGTTTCGCGCGTGTAGTCGCTGTCCTTGCGGATAGCGTCGAATACGGAGGCTGCGCCCTCGCCAAGCGGATTGAACGCATTGTCCAGACCGGCGAAGGTAGCGCGAATATCGACACCTGCTTCCTCTGCGGCCTTGACCAAATCGTCCATCATGGTCGTGCCTTCGCCCAGGCCCTCAGCTATTGCGTCGCTGATGCCCGCGCCACGGTCGAACGCACCAATGAGGTCCGTTAGGCTGTTCTCCATGAGGGTTTTGGCCTGCTCGAACGTCGTCGGCAGTTCTTTAAACTCAGCATCAATGGAAGCGGTGAAGCGGGGATCAGTCAGGGCTTTGAACAGCACGTCGCTGGTCAGCTTCCCCTCTTCGGCCATCTTACGGAGCGCGCCAACGGGCTGACCCATACTCTCTGCGAGCAGGCGCATGATGCGGGGGGATGCCTCGTTGACGCTGTTGAATTCGTCACCGCGCAGCACGCCGGAAGCCAGCGCCTGACCAAACTGTAGGGTAGCAGATGCGGCGGCATTCGCGTCCGCGCCACCGATCTTGAGCGCCTTGCCGAACGTCTCGGTAGCGCGAGCGGCATCCGTTTGGCCCTTGCCCAGGTCACGGGCAGCGGGAAGGAATTTGGCGTAGAGGTCGACAGTTTCCTGTAGTCCCGCGCGAGTTTCTTTGGCGATGTCGTGAACGTCGCGTTGCGCTGCGCCCATGTTGCCCATCTGGGCAGTGGCGAGCTTTAGCTGCGCCTCCATCTTCTTGGCAGCGTCCGCGAGTTCGAGATACCGCTTTGCGCCATCGATAGCCTTGTCGGCAGCATAGACCGCGACAAAGCCCTTAACTGCGGCTCCGGCGCGGCCTAGTCCCTTTTCGATTGCAGTGCTTGCGCGATCAGTAGCCTTGGTGGCGCGCTCAAGTCCGTTGATGAAGTTGGCACTCTCCAGCGTCATGCTGGCATAGAGTGACCCGATTTGTTGAGCCATTGCGCCTCCCGGCTAAGTGTTGCTCACTACTTAGCTGGGGGGCTTCGGATCGACGGTTTCGCTGCGCTTCCCGCCCTTATCGGAACGGGTCTTACGAGGCTTTTTGGCAGGAGCGGATGCTACCTTGATGGTCTTGCCCATGAAGAAGTCCCGAATGTTCTCTTCTGTCTCTTCCGGCGTCGGTCCTACTTCCACACGGCGTTCGCCCCGATCAAACCACTGAGGGTGTTTAGTTCCGGGTTTGCTATTGATTGCATAGAGGAGGTCTAGGCCGGTGGCGGCGCGCTGATCCTCAACGGGACAACTCGTCCTTGTCGATGGCCTCAATCTCAGCAAGGGTCTTCCCCAGGCCCAGTGCCAAGCGGAATTGGAAGCGGCGAACGCTATCAGTTATTAATCTTTTTTTTCGGCCTCTACCTGCTCGCTCATGCTGCGATCATACTCGTTGAGTTCAATGACCGTCTCGTAGATGCGGGTGACTGCGTTGTTGGACCATGTGCTGAACAGGGGCATATCCCTCTCCGCAAACATGAATTCGCCCTTTTCATCAATGACGCTATAGATGATTGCCAGTACACCAACATCGAGGTCAGCCGGCTTTTGGATGCCCTTTCGTTCGGCTTCGGGCAAAAGCTGATCGTCCTCATAAGCCAACTCGGCGTTACGCTGCTGGCGAATGCTCTCCAGGTAGTTGGCGGTAAGCGTGGTGTGGAGGCCGCAGATTATGCGGCTTGCGCGATTGGCCGATCTGCCGACGGCATCCAGTTCCAGGGCATGAGTTCGTCCCATTGGTNCGGTAAGCGTGGTGTGGAGGCCGCAGATTATGCGGCTTGCGCGATTGGCCGATCTGCCGACGGCATCCAGTTCCAGGGCATGAGTTCGTCCCATTGGTTGGCAGGCCAGTCGCCCGCGACTTTGGCGATGACGTCGGCGATGTAGGCGTGAGGGTCGATGCCGTTGGCCTTGCAGGTCTGGATGACGGTGTAGAGGGCAGCGGCCCGTTCGCCACCTGGGCGAGAGCCGGCGAACAGCCAGTTGCGCCTTCCCACGGCTATACCGCGCAGCGCACGTTCCGCGATATTGTTGTCGATCTCGAGGGAACCATTATCGAGAAAGCGCGACAGCGCCGGCCAGCGCTTGGTGCCATAGGCGATGGCCCGAGCCATGTCGGATTTGGGTGAAAGACGGCGCAAGGCTGCATCCAGAACCTCACGCAAGGTGTCGACCAGCGGCCGACTTTTCTCCTGTCGGGCTCGACATCGCACGTCGGGTGGTTGACCGCGTACCTCGGCCTCGACAGCGTAAAGCGTGCCGATCCGCTCGAGGATGTCGGTGGTCAGCGGCGTGGGCGACCGCTCGTGAAGGTCGAAGACCTTGCGCCGAAAGTGTGCCCAACACGCGACTTCGGTCACGCCGCTGCGGTAGAGTCCGTCATAGCCGGCATAGGCATCGGCCTGGAGGAAGCCGCGAAAGCCGGTGAGATGGGCCAGCGGGTGCGCCGCGGTGCGGTCGGGCGTGAAGCGATACCAGATCGCACGCGGTGTCGTCCCGCCGGATGCCCGGTCGTCGACGGCGTAAACCCACAGCCGCCCGGTCGCGGTCTTGCCCCGGCCGGGGTCGAGTACCGGCACCGGCGTGTCGTCGGCATGGATTTTGTCGGCCTTGAGGACTTCGTCGCGGATGCGGCTGACGATGGGGTCGAGCAGCGCTGCAGCCTGTCCGGTCCAGCCCGCCAGCGTCGAGCGGTCGATGTCGAGCCCTTGCGCTGCCATCATCTCTGCCTGGCGGCAGAGCGGCAGATGGTGGTCGAACTTGGAGACGACGATGTGCGCTAGCGTGGCGAAGGTCGCCTTGCCGCGCGCCACGGCGCTGACCGGTGTCGGTGCCTGGACGATCTTGTCACAGGACCGGCAGCTGTATTTGGGGCGGATGTTGCGCATGACGCGCCAGCGCACCGGCACGATGTCGAGCATCTCGTGCGCGTCCGCTCCAAGCGGACGCAGCGCGCCGCCACAGTCCGGGCAGGTGCAGGCACCCGACGCCGGCTCATGGACGACCTCCTCGCGCGGCAGATGTCCGGGCAGACTGCGGACGGGCACCGGCCGAACCGCCACGCCAGGGCCAACCATCTCAGGCCCCGGCGCATCGCGCTCGGTCTCGAGTTCTTCCAGCGCCAGTTCGAGCTGCTCGATCTCACGGCCGAGCTTCTCGGACGACGCGCCGAACTGCATCCGCCGCAGCCGGGCGATCTGCCCGCGCAGGGTATCGATGAGCAGGTCGCGGGCAGCCAGTGCGGCATTGGCCCGGGCGAGCGAAGCCTCCAGCGCGGCGATCCGCGCGGTGGCATCAGCAGGGGAAACAGGCGCTTCCGACACACTGCCTCCATAGCAGATTGCAGGTCGGCGAGCGAGAGAAAGTGGCGCAAAACCGCCGTTTTCATCCCGCCAGCGTCGGCGTGAACGTCCGCTCGGGGCGCCGCCAGTCGATGCCCTCCAGCAGCATCGACAATTGCGCCGGCGTCAGCGTCACCGTGCCGGTCGCTGTCACTGGCCAGACGAAGCGACCCCGGTCGAGGCGCTTGGAAAACAGGCACAGGCCCTGCCCATCGAACCACAGCAGCTTGACCAGATGCCCGCGCTTGCCCCGGAACGCGAACAGCGCACCCGAATGCGGGTTCTGCGCCAGCACCTGTTGCACCAGCACCGCCAAGCCATCGAACCCCTTGCGCATGTCGGTCACACCGCACGCCAGGAACACCCGCGTCGGCAGCGGCACCGGGTTCACCGCAGCACCGACAGCACCCGTGCAAGCGCGTCCGCATCCACGCCCGCGTCGACATTCACCCGCACGCCGCCCGGCAGTTCGATCTGGATCAGCCCCGATGAACATGGTGCCGGCTGTGGCGCTGGCACGACCGGTTCCGCCACCTGCACTTCGGCAAACACCGGCAACGACGGCACCGCGCACGCCAGCTTGCCCTCCCGCAACTGCTTGCGCCACGTGTAGATCAGGCTGCTCGACACCTCGCGACGGGCGATAACGTCGCAGACCCGCATCCCCGGCCGGAACGCCTCGGCTAGGATCTCCAGCTTCTCCGCATCAGACCATCGCCGTCGACCCGACACCCGGCCGACCACCTCCATCCGACCAGTCATACGAGCACTCGTATGACTGGTCGTAGAACCTACAACTTCCCGCACCGCCTGCGCCCTCGTCAAAGGCCGCAAGCATCTCAGCCACAGGCCCTACCGCAAGGCGGCCTGCCGACCACGCTTAC